>NZ_CP120361.1:2073000-2766000 GCF_029457495.1 Chelativorans sp. AA-79 | reverse complement strand
TGGAAATGACGAGGATCACGAGAGCCGCCGTGAGTGCCAGCAGTGCCGGAAGCGGGATCAGCCCGACTGCGTCGATCGGTGTGCGATCGGAGAACCATTTCGCAACCGCGATCACGGCGGCGATCGCGTGCGCCATGATCTTCAGGAAAAACCCGTCGAGGCCGAAGGGCATGGCGACCATTGCCAGAACGGCCGCCGGCATGGCGATCGTCGAGACGAAGGGCATCGCTGCGAGATTGGCCGGCAGGGCCAGCGGCGTGGCGCGCTGAAAATGCCAGATGCCGTAGAGAGCCGTCGCCGTGCCCGCGATCAGCGAGGTGGCGGCGAGGCCGATCACGAAACCGAGCGCCATGCGCCCCGCGCGGTGGACCAGCGACCCGTTTGGGGGCGCAGCCGAAGCGCGACCGCTCCGACGTCCGCTCCAGACGGCATAGCCGGCTATCAGGGCGGCGGTTGCGGCGAACGACATCTGGAAGCTTGGCCCCACCACCTCGTGCGGCGACAGGGCGATGATGATGAGCGCCGCGATCGCCACATTGCGCATGGTGAGAGCAGCACGGTCGAAGATCAGCGCGGCAAGCATCACTGCAAGCATGATATAGCTGCGCTTGGCGGCCACCTCCGCACCGGAGATGAAGAGATAGAGCGTGCAGAAGGCAAGTGCCGCCGCCGCGGCATATTTCTTCACCGGCACGCGGGAGGAGAAGCCGGGAAAGAGGGCACTGCCGGCCCTCAGCATGAACATCACGGTGACTGCGACCAGCGCCATGTGCAGGCCGGAGATGGAAAGGATGTGCGCCAGCCCGGACCGGCGCAGCCATTCGTTCACCTCTTCCGGAATGCCCGACCGGTAACCGGTGATCACTGCCACCGCCACTTCGCCCTTCGACCCGTCGATTTGGCTGCGGATTCGTTCGGCGAGCGCCAGACGCACGGTCTCGAGGGTGCGGTTCAGGCGAGCGGTAAACGGCGCTTCGCCCGCAATCTCTGCACGCTCCGGCCCTTTCATGAAGAAGCCGATCGCACCGATCCCGCTGTAATAGCTTGCAAAGGAAAAGTCATAGCTGCCGGGACGCACCGGGCCGGAAGGCGACATGAGCCGCACCAGCCCGGTGACGCCATCGCCGGGGCGCAGGCCGGCAGGCACGCCTCGCGCGGTCAGCCGCACCCGTTCGGGCGCATAGCGCAGCCGCGGGCGCTCCGTCGTCACGATGTCGATGATCAGGCGAATACGGCCGCTCGCCTGATACTCGATACCGGCCACCCTGCCGGTGATCCGCGTCGTCACGTCCGAGCCCAGCACCGGTGTCGCCGCACGCCAGGTCTCGATTTTCGCCGCGCCGACGCCGGCGGTGATGGCAAGGACGGCGCCGCAGCACACGAGCCCCGCCGGCCTGCTCTGCAGGAGCCAGACGGCCAGCAAGAGCGGGGCTGCCAATGCGAAAAGAAACGGGAATTCCGGCTCCCAGGGGAGAGCGTAGTAGATTACAGCTCCTAGGCCCAGCAGCACCGGTAGGCAAAGGAATGCACCCCCGCGCGCGCCGTCTCTTGCCAGTTCGCCCAAGACGGCTTGCGGAAGCATCCGCAGGCCTGCGCCCCGCAAGGGAGCGGCCCGTCCGGAAGAGACGACGGCCACCAGCCCCGGCTCCCGTATAGCAGCCGAAACGACCTTACCCGTCGACGCAGCCTCCTCCAAGACGAGGAAGTGCAGTCGCTCGCGCTCGGCGGCTTCCGCTCGTTCGCCCCCCATGCCCCTGTTTCTCCCGCAGGCGCTTGCACCCCAACTCGCCTATGCTACATGACGGACAGCCAATTTCCACCCGGCGCAGGCGATGGCCGAAAATGCGCCGCTTTGAACGAATCCGGACAAGAAAAATGGCAGAATCCGTCGTCACCCGCTTTGCGCCCTCGCCCACCGGCTTCCTCCATATCGGAGGCGCACGCACGGCCCTCTTCAACTGGCTCTACGCCCGGCACACGGGCGGCAGGATGCTGCTCAGGATCGAGGACACCGACCGGCAGCGCTCCACGCCGGAAGCGACGGCGGCCATCCTTGACGGGCTTGCCTGGCTGGGGCTCGATTGGGACGGGGAGCCGATTTCCCAGTTCGCCCGTGCCTCCCGCCATAAAGACGTGGCGGAGGAACTGATTGCGCGGGGCGAGGCCTATTATTGCTACTGCACGCCCGAGGAGATCGAGGCGATGCGCGAGAAAGCGCGTGCCGATGGGAGGCCGCCGCGCTATGACGGCACATGGCGCGACCGCGACCCGGGCGAGGCGCCGGCCGGCGTGAAGCCAGTGGTCCGCATCAAGGCGCCCGCCGAGGGAGAGACCGTCATCCGCGACCGTGTGCAGGGAGACGTGCGCTTCCCCAACAAGGATCTTGACGATTTCATCATCCTGCGTTCGGACGGCACGCCCACTTACATGCACGCCGTGGTGGTGGACGACCACGATATGGGCGTCACCCACATCATCCGAGGCGACGATCACCTCACCAATGCCGCTCGCCAGGCGATCATTTACCGCGCGATGGGTTGGGATCTGCCGGCGATGGCCCATATACCGCTGATCCATGGGCCGGACGGCGGCAAGCTCTCGAAGCGTCATGGAGCACTCGGCGTCGATGCCTATCGGGCCATGGGCTACCTGCCCGCGGCCCTGCGCAACTATCTCGCGCGACTCGGATGGAGCCATGGCGACGACGAGGTGATGACCACCGAGCAGATGATCGAATGGTTCGAGATCGAGGACATCAACAAAGGTGCGGCACGCTTCGATTTCCAGAAAATGGAAGCGCTGAACGGCGTCCATATGCGCCAGATGGACGATGACGTTCTTTTCGAGCTTTTTGTCGCCACGCTGCCGCATCTCGAAGGCGGACGGGCTTTTCTCGACAAGTTCGACGAAAAGCACCGGGTGCAGCTTCGCGCCGCCCTCCCCGGCCTCAAGGAGCGGGCGAAGACGCTGGTGGAACTGATGGACGGGGCGCGTTTTCTTGTCGCCGAGCGTCCGCTGCCGGTCGAGGAGAAAGCGGCGGAGTTGCTCGACCAAGATGCCCGGGTAATGCTTGCAGCGCTTGCCGACGAGTTTGCCGGCCTCGACACCTGGACGGCGGGGAGCACCGAGGCAGTCGTCCGTGCCTTTGCAGAGAAGACCGGCCGGAAGCTCGGCAAGGTGGCTCAGCCGCTGCGGGCCGCAGTTACGGGGCGCACCACCTCGCCCGGCATTTTCGATGTCTTGGCCGTGCTCGGCCGCGAGGAGTCGCTTGGCCGCATTCTTGACCAGGCGACTGGTGCGTAAGCCCGCACAATCGCGTATGTTGCAGCGCAACACACGTGGCTGTCAAGCTTGGCAGGGTGGGGCAAATGCGCTAGCTAGAGGCACCCAAAACCGTGCTGGCGGTTGCCTGCCATTTCCGTGGCGACGACATTCCTGCCCCAAGTTTCAAGACAGAGAGGTAATGTGCGATGGCGAATTCGACGGTAAAACTTGAACTTGGTGGAGAGACCAGCGAATACCCGGTGCGCAACGGCTCGATCGGGCCCGATGTCTTCGACATCGCCTCGCTCTACAAGCAGACCGGGATGTTCACCTACGATCCCGGTTTCACCTCCACGGCGAGTTGCGAGTCGAAGATCACCTATATCGACGGCGACGAGGGCGTGCTGCTCCATCGCGGCTACCCGATCGATCAGCTCGCCGAACACGGCGACTTTCTCGAAGTCTGTTATCTGCTCCTTTACGGCGAGCTGCCGACAAAGGCGCAGAAGGAAGATTTCGATCTGCGCGTGACGCGGCACACGATGATTCACGAGCAGATGTCGCGCTTCTTCACCGGGTTCCGCCGGGACGCGCATCCCATGGCGGTGATGTGCGGCGTCGTCGGCGCGCTCTCGGCTTTCTACCATGACTCGACGGACATCTCCGATCCGCATCAGCGCATGGTGGCCTCGATCCGCATGATCGCCAAGATGCCGACGATCGCGGCCATGGCCTACAAATACCATATCGGCCAGCCCTTCATTTACCCGCGCAACGAGCTCTCCTACGCCGCCAACTTCCTGCATATGTGCTTCGCGGTGCCCTGCGAGGAATACAAGGTCAACCCCGTCATGGCGCGGGCCATGGAGCGGATCTTCATCCTGCATGCCGACCACGAGCAGAACGCGTCCACTTCCACCGTCAGGCTCGCCGGCTCTTCCGGAGCGAACCCCTTCGCCTGCATCGCCGCCGGCATCGCCTGCCTCTGGGGTCCCGCCCATGGCGGCGCGAACGAGGCTGCCCTCAACATGCTGGCCGAGATCGGCACGGTCGAGCGCATCCCCGAATATATCGAGCGCGCCAAGGACAGGAACGATCCCTTCCGCCTGATGGGCTTCGGTCACCGGGTCTACAAGAACTACGATCCGCGCGCCAAGATCATGCAGAAGACCTGCCACGAGGTGCTGGCCGAGCTCGGCATCAAGGACGATCCGCAGCTCGACATCGCCATGGAGCTGGAGCGCATCGCCCTTACGGACGAGTATTTCATCGAGAAGAAGCTCTATCCGAACATTGACTTCTATTCGGGCATCACCTTGAAGGCGCTGGGCTTCCCCACCACCATGTTCACGGTGCTCTTCGCCGTCGCACGCACCGTGGGCTGGATCGCCCAGTGGAAGGAGATGATCGAGGATCCGCAGCAGAAGATCGGCCGTCCCCGGCAGCTCTACACCGGAGCCGCCGAGCGCGACTACGTGCCGATCGCCAAGCGCTGAGACGGAACGTCAAACACAGACAGGGCCTCCGCTCAGGTTAGAGCGGGGGCCTTTTTTCAAAGATGCCGACCGGCTATATGCAACTCAACGTGCTGTCACGGCCCTGAGCAGCGCCACAGCTCCCATCATGTCGCGCCTGCGGGCAGCGCGGCGGGCGGCAGCTTCCTCGTCCTCGCCCCATTGCGAGATGTTCCAGTCCTCGTCGACATGGGCCGCTTCCCACGCGGCCTCCGCTTCGATTGAGCCGGCTTCCACCGCCAGAGCGAGGATAGCCGATCCGGTCAGTGTCGTCATCACATGAAGGGCGGCAAGCCGCAGGGGATCGTTGCGCGGCCGCAAATGCGCCCCGACGGCAGCGATCGTCTGGCGCGGTTGCTCCACATGCATCACACCCTCCGCGAGGATGAAACGCACGCTGAGCTCGGCTTCCGCCCAGTCGAGCACCGGGTCCCATGCCTCCGCCTGGAGCTCGATCAGCCGGTCGGGCGCATCGGCGCGATAGTAGAGGAGGTCGGTGGATGCGTAGCGCAGAATGTCTTCCATCACCACCTGGATATCCACCGCTACCCCGTCGATGGCCGTGTTGACGAGCCGCGTGACCGGCATGGTCATGGGATCGATATGCTCACCCTGGGCGCCGAATTCGTCGGCAACCAGCCGCGCGGCTGCTTCGCTGGGCAACGCCAGTTCCGCCCCCGCAGGCGTGCGTACCGTCCGCCCGTCCAGGAGGACCGTCCAAGCCTCGTCAGCCCCGCCCACCTCCACGCGCTTATAGAAACGCTTCGGCAGCGGTCGCTGCATCTGGCTTTGCGCGCGGCGCATCGGATCGGGATCCGAAAATTGCCGGCCATCATCGAGATCGTTCAGAATATCACGCATGGCTTCAATATATAGGCAGGCGCCTGGTGCCGTCACCCTGACAGGGGAAACAGGGTTTAGATTTCTTCTTTCGCCGCCGCGTCATCGAAGCCGAGCAGGTTCCAGCTCTGCCGCATATGCGGCGGCAATTCGGCCGTGACGTCAACGATGCCGCCGTCGGGGTGCGGGACGATGATGCGACGGGCGTGAAGATGCAACCGATTCTGCATGCCGCCCGGCAACTCCCAATTCTGGTCGGCTTCAAAGTATTTGGGATCGCCGATGACCGGACAGCCGATATGGGCGGCGTGCACGCGAAGCTGGTGCATTCGTCCCGTGTAGGGCTCCATCTCCAGCCAGGAGAGCGCGGTGCCGGCCTGCTCCACCACGCGATAGGTGGAGACGGCGTGGTCCGCGCCCGGCTCGCCATGCTTGGCAATCCGCATGCGGTCGCCGTCGGGCGTGGCTTCGCGGACGAGCCAGGTGGAGATGCGTCCTTCCTGTTTCTTTGGCACACTTTTGACGAGCGCCCAGTAGATCTTCTTCGTCTCGCGGGCGCGGAAGGCCGCTGTGAGCTTGACGGCCGCGAGTCGCGTGCGCGCCACGACAAGCACGCCGGAGGTATCGCGGTCGAGCCGATGCACCAGACGCGGCTTCTCACCTTTTTTGCTGCGCCAAGCCTCCAACATGCCGTCCACATGGCGGCTGACGCCGGAACCGCCCTGCACGGCAAGGCCGGCGGGCTTGTTGAAGACGAAAACCTTGTCGTCCTCGTGGATCAGCATCTGCGACAGCACTTCCGCATCGCCCCGCTCGCGGATGGTGCGGATGGTGGCGGGCGCGCCCTTGCGATCCACGGCGAGCGGCGGCACGCGGATCGTCTGCCCCGGCTGCACCCGGGTTTCCGCCTTGGCGCGACCGCCGTCCACACGCACCTGTCCGGTACGCAGCAGCTTCTGTAGCTGTCCGAAACCAAGGCCCGGATAATGGACCTTGAACCAGCGGTCGAGCCGCATGCCGGCCTCGCCGCCGTCAACCTGGATTTGTTCTATGCCTGCCATCTCATCACCGTTTCGACGGCGGCAATACCATTAGAGGATGCTTCTTGCGAGCCACAATCCGCCGAAGAGTGCCAGGATCGAACAGGCTACGCTCGCCACGACATATCCAAGGGCAGCCGTCTGCGCTCCCCTTTCCCAAAGTACGGCCACATCGAGAGAGAAAGAGGAAAAAGTGGTGAAGCCGCCGAGCAGCCCCGTCGCAAGGAGCAGCCGGATCTCGTTGGAGACGTCGAATCTTCGGGCAAGCGTCTCCACAAGCAGCCCCATCGCGAAGCTGCCCGCCACGTTGACGGTAAGCGTGCCCCAAGGAAAAGCAATGCCCAGGAGGCGCCCCGCCGCAATCGTGGCCAGATGGCGCATGCCGGCACCGATGGCGCCGCCGATGCAAACAAGCAGCAGATGATACAAATCCGTTCCCCGCCGTTAAACTGGCTTATCTCGCCGACAGAATGCGATTCGGCGGCACCTCAGCCACCGCCCTGCCTCTCCCGCCTGAGCTTATCCCAATAATCGAGCCGCTTGCGGATATCCCGCTCGAAGCCGCGGTCGGGCGGATCGTAGAAGGTTCGTCGGCCCATGGCTTCGGGAAAATAGTCCTGGCCAGAGAAGGCATCGGGCATGTCGTGATCGTACTGGTAGCCCGAGCTGTACCCAGTTTCCTTCATGAGCTTCGTGGGCGCGTTGAGGATGTGCTTGGGAGGGAGCAGCGAGCCGTGCTCCTTCGCCGCCGCCATCGCAGACTTAAAGGCAGTGTAGGCGGCGTTCGATTTCGGCGCGGTGGCAAGATAGATACAAGCCTGGGCGAGAGCGAGCTCGCCTTCCGGCGAGCCCAGATAATCATAGGCGTCCTTGGCCGCATTCGCGATCAAGAGGGCCTGCGGATCGGCGAGACCAATATCCTCGACCGCCATGCGCACGAGCCTGCGCCCGAGATAAAGCGGGTCCTCACCCGCATCGAACATGCGGCAGAGATAGTAGAGTGCGGCATCCGGATCTGAACCACGTACGGATTTGTGCAGGGCGGAAATCAGGTTGTAGTGCCCGTCCTGGCTCTTGTCGTAGATCGGCGCGCGGCGCTGCACGATGCGCTGCAGGGTCTCGGCGTCGAAGACCTCGCCTTCACCGGCCGCACGCCAAACCTCCTCCGCCAGCGTCAGGACCGCGCGGCCGTCGCCATCGGCCATGCGCAGGAGCACTGCCCTCGCCTCCTCGTCCAGCGGCAGCTCGCGCCCCTCCGCCTCTTCGGCACGCGCTAGCAGGCGCTGGAGGCTGTCCGCCTCGAGGGAATGGAAGACCAGCACGCGGGCACGGGAAAGAAGCGCGGCATTGAGTTCGAAGGAGGGATTCTCGGTCGTGGCGCCCACCAGGACGACGGTGCCGTCCTCCATCACCGGCAGGAAGGAATCCTGCTGGGCCCGATTGAAGCGGTGGATCTCATCGACGAAGAGGAGTGTCTGGCGGCCTTGGTTTCGGCGCAGGCGCGCGGCCTCGAAGACCTTTTTCAGATCGGCCACGCCCGAAAAGATCGCCGAGATCTGCTCGAAGGCCATCGAGGTCTCGCCGGCCAGGAGCCGGGCAACCGTCGTCTTTCCCGTGCCGGGCGGACCCCAGAAGATGAGCGAGCCGAGCGAGCCGGAGCGGATCATCCGCGTGAGCGCGCCCTCGGCGCCGGTCAGGTGTTCCTGGCCCACCACCTCGTCAAGCCGTTTGGGCCGCAGACGGTCGGCCAGCGGCTTACCGACCGCCACGGAAACCTCGGGCTCACCTCTGTCGAACAGATCGCTCATACGCTCATCAGAACCGCATCGTCTGCCGGATGGTACGGCCATCGCGCTCGATCGTGAACCGCCACCAGCGCGCATCGGTTTCGGCCAACGCCTTCATCTGGTCGGGCGTAGCGATCTCCTCTCCATTGAGTTCACGCACGATGTCACCCGGCCTCAGGCCGATACTGGCAGCCGGAGAATTGCGCGCTAGATCCGCGATGACGACGCCCTTGCCGGTAACCGGAAGCCGCAGGCGCTGGGCGAGCGCGGGCGAAAGCTCCGCCACTTTGGCGCCGGCGAAGGGCCCGGTGCCGCCGATCTCCAACTGCTGGCCGTCGCCTTCGGGCGCGTGTTCGACCTGTATGGAGAGCCCGATCTCCTCGCCATTGCGCAGCACCTCGACCTGGGCCGTGTCGCCGATCGGCACGGTGGCGAGACGATATTCCAGCGCCTCAGGCGTCTCCACGGACCTGCCGTTCACAGCCACCACCACATCGCCGCTTTCGAGCCCCGCCCTGGCGGCCGGGCTGGCAGAGGCGATGTTGGTGACGAGCGCGCCGGCCGGACGTGGCATGCCGAGCGCTTCGGCGATGTTGGGCGTCACGCGATCGAAGCTCGCCCCCACATAGGGACGCTCGAAGAAATCCTTACCGTTTCTGGCCGAATCCACCACCGCGCGCACGATATTCGCGGGAACGGCGAAGCCGATACCGATCGAACCGCCCGAGCGGCTGTAGATGGCCGTATTGATGCCGACGACCTCACCGGCCATGTTGACGAGCGCGCCGCCGGAATTGCCGGGATTGATGGCCGCATCCGTCTGAATGAAATAGCCGAAATCGGAAACACCGCCCAGCGAGCGCGCCACGGCCGAGACGATGCCGCTCGTGGTGGTCTGGCCCACGCCGAAGGGATTGCCGATCGCAAGCACGAGATCGCCGACCTCGAGCGCCTCGGAATCGCCGAGCGTGGCGGCCGGGAAAGCCTCGGAGCCTTCGACCTTCAGGACGGCGAGATCGAGCCCCTCATCCTTGAGCAGGACGTTGCTTTCGAACTCCCGCCCATCCGCAAGCGCGATCTTCACCTCGTCCGCCTGGCGGATCACATGGTAGTTGGTCACAACGATGCCGGAGGGATCGACCAGCACGCCGGAGCCTAGGGACGACTGAACCCGTGGCGGCATCTGGGGGAAGTCGAAAAAGCGCTCAAAGAAGGGATCGCCCATAAAGGGCGAGCGCGCCTGTACGCGGGTCGAGGCGTAGACGTTCACGACGGCGGGTGCCACTTGGCGCACCAGCGGCGCGAAGGAGAGCTGGATTTCCTGCTGGCTGAAGGGAACGCGGCGCTGCGTCTCGCCGGCTGGTGCCCCCGCATTTTCCTCGCCCCCTCGCAGGAGTTGCTTCAAAGGATCCAAAAGCGATTCGGCCGGCCGATCCTGGGCATGGGCAGGCAGCGAAAGCGCCCCAAGGAGAAAAAACAGGCGAAGGAAGGAAGTTATCACTTTCATCGGACTCCTCGACTGTGGGCGCGCATCATCGAACAGGATTGTGCATAAGAAAAGGCTGGGAGGATCAAACCGGTTCGGCCGTCGTCGGTTTCATGTAAGGGCAAAAAAGAGGCCCAGTGATTGCAGCTCATCCCGAATCACTTCCCCTTCATCTCATCACCTCTAGCCGACCTTCCGAGGACATCCATGGCCCTGCCCTATCTGGCGCCGATCCTGCTTCTCACCGTCTCGAACATCTTCATGACTTTTGCTTGGTACGGCCACCTGAAGTTTATGAATAAGCCCCTCCTTCTCGTGATTCTCGCGAGCTGGAGCATCGCCTTCATCGAATACTGCTTCGCTGTGCCGGCCAATCGCTATGGTCACGCCGTCTACAGTGCGGCGGAGCTGAAGACTATGCAGGAGGTGATCACGCTTTCGGTTTTTGCGGTCTTCTCCGTCTACTATCTCGGCGAGCAACTGACCATCAATCATGCGATCGGCTTCGCCCTGATCTGCCTCGGCGCTTTCTTCATCTTCAAGGGGCCGCTCGGTTGAAAGCAGGCAGCAAAAAGGGGCCGTGAGGCCCCTCCTAAAACAGTATCCGAAGGAAGCGTGAAATCACGCCGCCTCGGCTTCTTCGCTGGCGGCCTCCGCCTCGACGCGGGCGCGGTCGGCGGCACCCTTGACCGACGGGTCACGGTCCACGAACTCGATCACGGCCAGGGCCGCATTGTCGCCGTGGCGAAAGCCCGCCTTCATGATGCGCGTATAGCCGCCGTTGCGCGAGGCATAGCGCGGGGCGAGCGTGTCGAAGAGGCGGCGCACCAAAGCTTCGCTGCGAATGGCGGCGATTGCCTGGCGGCGAGCATGGAGATCGCCGCGCTTGCCGAGCGTGACGAGCTTCTCCACGATCGGACGAAGCTCCTTGGCCTTGGGCAGCGTGGTGACGATCTGCTCATGCTCAATGAGCGAGGCCGCCATATTGGCGAACATGGCCTTGCGGTGGCTGGATGTCCGGTTGAGCTTGCGGCCGGCTTTACCGTGACGCATTGCTTGTCTCCTTCAATTCCCTGGGCACTGAGCCCGCCGGGGTCAATACTGGTCTTCGTAGCGCTTGGCGAGCTCTTCGATGTTGTCCGGCGGCCAATCCGGCACTTCCATGCCGAGGTGGAGCCCCATCGAGGCGAGCACTTCCTTGATCTCGTTGAGCGACTTGCGGCCGAAATTCGGCGTGCGCAGCATCTCAGCTTCCGTCTTTTGGATCAGGTCGCCGATATAGACGATGTTGTCGTTCTTCAGGCAGTTGGCCGAGCGCACGGAAAGCTCCAGCTCGTCCACCTTCTTGAGCAAAGCCGGGTTGAAGGCGAGCTCTGTCACCTGCTCGGCAGGCTGCTCCTTCTGAGGCTCCTCGAAATTGACGAACAGGCCAAGCTGGTCCTGCAGGATACGGGCCGCATAGGCCACCGCATCCTCACCGGTCACCGAGCCGTCCGTCTCCAGGGTCATGGTCAGCTTGTCGTAATCGAGAACCTGGCCCTCACGGGTGTTCTCAACCTTGTAGGAGACCTTTTTGACCGGCGAATAGAGGCTGTCGACCGGAATGAGGCCAATCGGCGCGTCCTCTGCGCGATTGCGGTCGGCCGGTACGTAACCCTTGCCCGTATCGACCGTAAACTCCATGCGGATCTCCGCACCCTGATCGAGCGTGCAGATCACATGGTCGGGGTTCAGCACTTCGACGTCGCCGACGGTCTGGATGTCGCCAGCCGTGACGACGCCCGGGCCCTGCTTGCGCACGACCATCCGCTTCGGCCCGTCGCCTTCCATCCGGATGGCGATTTCCTTGATGTTCAGGACGATATCCGTCACGTCTTCGCGCACGCCCGCAATCGAGGAGAACTCGTGCAGCACACCGTCGATCTGCACCGCCGTCACGGCGGCGCCGCGCAACGAGGAAAGCAGGACGCGACGCAGCGCGTTGCCGAGGGTAAGGCCGAAACCACGCTCTAGCGGCTCGGCCACGAGGGTCGTCTGCGTACGGCCTTTCGACGTGAACTCGATCTTGTTGGGCTTGATGAGTTCCTGCCAGTTTTTCTGGATCATGATCTTTCCTTCCGTTAGCCCGCCACCATCCAATCGTGACGGGCGCTCTGCAGAGGAGTGCCCCAAGGCACTCGTACGGCAAACAGGCTTTAGACCCGGCGCTTCTTGCGCGGGCGGCATCCGTTGTGCGGGATGGGGGTCACATCGCGGATGGATGTAATGGTGAAGCCCGCCGCCTGCAAGGCACGCAGCGCCGATTCACGGCCTGAACCCGGGCCGGAGACCTCCACCTCGAGCGTGCGCATGCCGTGCTCCTGCGCCTTGCGGGCGCAATCTTCGGCAGCGACCTGGGCGGCGAACGGAGTGGACTTGCGCGACCCTTTGAAGCCTTGGGCACCGGCGGACGACCAAGCGATCGCATTGCCCTGCGCATCGGTGATGGTGATCATGGTGTTGTTGAAGGTCGAGCTGACGTGCGCCACGCCCGACGAAATATTCTTGCGTTCACGACGGCGAACGCGCGCGGCTTCCTTGGCCATGTCTTTCCTTTCTAACGATCTCTACACCGCCGTAATGCCAGCGGCTACACCAAGAGGCGAATAGGGAGTAGCGAATAGTGAGTAGGGAACCCTATTCGCTATTCGCGATTTCGCTATTCGCTCGATTACTTTTTCTTCCCTGCGATCGGCTTTGCGGGCCCCTTGCGGGTGCGCGCATTGGTGTGCGTGCGCTGACCGCGCACCGGCAGCGAGCGGCGATGGCGCAGGCCGCGGTAGCAGCCGAGATCCATCAGGCGCTTGATGTTCATCGAGACCTCGCGGCGCAGGTCACCCTCGACCCGGTAATCGCGGTCGATCGTCTCGCGGATCGCCAGCACTTCGGCGTCGGTCAACTGATGTACGCGGCGGTCGTCCGGGATGCCCACCTTCGCGACGATGTCTCGGGCGAGCTTCGACCCGATGCCGTGGATATATTGAAGCGCAATCACGACGCGCTTGTTGGTCGGAATATTGACGCCAGCGATACGGGCCATCTTCTTCTCCATATAGCCGGCCAATCTGCCGGCGCTTGGGTTTGGCTCGCGTCCGGTGGAGGCCGGCCCCTGCGAGCATATCTTCTTCTCAACAACGAAGCCGAGCCAAACGGCCCGGCCGACATAGCGTCTCGTCAGGAGATGCGCCGCTATAGTCGATAACGGCTCAAGCGTCAACCGCGATCCTGCGATGGCTCGAGAAATGCCAAAGCGGTACGATTCGGCTCTTCCCGCCGCCAGCCCGCCTCGCCCTCACTCCGCCAGAATCTTCTCGATCTGGCGCGTCACATCCTCGATCGAGGCCATTCCATCGACGGTGCGAAGCTTCCCCTTGGCGTAGTAGTAGCCGGTCAGGGGAGCCGTCTTCTTGTAATATTCGCGCAGACGCTCCTCGAACACGTCAGGATTGTCGTCCTTGCGCACCGGCTGACCGGCCGCCCTCGCGTCTTCCGCCCGCTTGACGATGCGGCCGACCAATGCCTTATCGTCAACCACGAGCTCGACCACCGCATCGAGCGTGAGGTCACGCTCGGAAAGCATCGCCTCGACCGCATCTGCCTGCGCCAGCGTGCGCGGATAGCCATCGAGGATAAAGCCTTGGGCACAGTCGTCCTGATCGATCCGCTCGGCCACGATGGCATTCACAATCGCGTCTGAGACGAGCTCTCCCGCATCCATGACTGCTTTCGCCTTCTTGCCGATGTCGGTCTGCGCCCTCACCGCTGCGCGCAGCATGTCCCCCGTGGAGAGCTGCGGAATGTTGAACTTTTCGACCAGGATCTGTGCCTGCGTTCCCTTGCCCGCCCCCGGCGGCCCGAGAAGTATAAGCCTCATCGTCCCCTCTTCCCCCCACGCAGCTTCGACTTCTTGATCAGCCCCTCATACTGATGCGCGATCAGGTGCCCCTGGACCTGCGACACCGTGTCCAGCGTAACGCTGACGACGATGAGGAGCGACGTACCGCCGAGATAGAAAGGCACGCCGGTCGCCGAAATAAGAAACTCCGGAAGCAGGCACACCAGGACGAGATAGATGGCGCCGACCACGGTGATGCGGGTCAGCACGTAATCGATATATTCAGCCGTCCGCTCGCCCGGCCGGTAGCCGGGAATGAAGCCCGAATGCTTCTTCAACTGATCGGCCGTGTCCTTCGGGTTGAAGACGATTGCCGTGTAGAAGAAAGCGAAGAAGGCGATCAGCGCAGCGTACAGCACCATATAGAGCGGCTGGCCGTGACCGAGGGTGGCAAGGAGGGTGCCCGCCCAACCGGGAAGCTGCGTGGTATCGGTGAAGCCCGCCACGGTCGCAGGTAGGAGAAGCAGCGAGGAGGCGAAGATCGGCGGGATGACGCCAGCCGTGTTGAGCTTCAGCGGCAGGTGCGAGGTGTCCCCCTGGAACATCCGATTGCCCACCTGGCGCTTCGGATACTGGATCAGGAGCCGGCGCTGCGCACGCTCGAAGAAGACGATCACGCCGATCACCACGATCGCCAGCACGATGATGGCGAGGATCAGGCCCGTGGACATCGCGCCAGTGCGGCCGAGCTCCAGTGTGCCGCCGATCGCCGTCGGCAGGCCAGCCACGATGCCTGAAAAGATGATCAGCGAAATGCCGTTGCCGATGCCGCGCGCGGTGATCTGCTCACCGAGCCACATCAGGAACATTGTCCCGCCGACAAGGGTGATGACCGCGGAAATGCGAAAAAACCAGCCCGGGTCGGCCACGATGTTCTGGCCTCCCTCGAGACCTATCGCGATGCCGTAGGCCTGCACCGTCGCAAGGAGCACCGTGCCGTAGCGCGTGTACTGGTTGATGACCTTACGACCCTGCTCGCCTTCCTTCTTGAGTTGCTCCAGCGAGGGCACGACCGAGGTCAGGAGCTGCATGATGATGGAGGCGGAGATGTAGGGCATGATGCCCAGCGCCAGGATCGCCATGCGCTCGACGGCACCGCCCGCAAACATGTTGAACATGCCAAGCACGCCGCCCGACTGCTGCTGGAAGGCCTGCGCGAAAGCATCCGGATTGATGCCGGGCATCGGGATGTAGGTGCCGAGGCGATATACGAGCAGCGCGCCGAGCGTGAACCAGATTCGCTTTTTCAGATCCTCGGCCTTGGCGAAGGCCGCAAAATTCAAGTTCGACGCAAGTTGCTCGGCTGCCGATGCCATGAAGAATTCTCCGCTTCGTCACGCATTGTGCGCAACCAGAAAAAGTGAACGCCCTCTTACACTCAGTCGCGCTGATGACGAGAATCTGCGCGCAGGGAGTACCGAGCCGCTCACCCTTGGGCGGATCATGCGCCAACGCCGTTGCGGCTTTTTTCGGCGCATGGTGCCGAACCCGAGATAGGCCCGGGACGGCCAGGTTGCAAGCGGCGGATTGTCTCTTCCGCCGCTTGCGCGGCCTTAGCCTGCCTTCTCCGGCAGCTTGACCGAACCACCCGCCTTTTCGATCTTTTCAACGGCGGGCTTCGACGCACCGGCGACGTCGAGCGTCACCTTCGCCTTGAGCTCTCCGCCGCTCAGGATGCGCACGCCATCCTTCGCGCGGCGAATCACGCCCGCCTGGAGGAGAGCGGCGGTATCGATCGTCTCGCCGGCATCGAGCTTCTTCGCATCGATCGCCGCCTGGATGCGGCCCAGCGAAACCTCGTTGAAGTCCTTGCCGAAGATATTGGTGAAGCCACGCTTCGGCAGGCGCCGGTAAAGCGGCATCTGCCCGCCTTCGAACCCTTTGATGGCAACGCCCGAACGCGACTTCTGGCCCTTCACGCCGCGGCCGCCGGTCTTGCCGGAGCCGGAGCCGATGCCGCGACCGACGCGCTTGCGCGCCTTGGTCGCACCATCCATATCCCTGAGATCGTTGAGTTTCATGAGCCTAGTCCTCGATTCCTCAGGCCTCGTCGACGACGCGCACGAGATGCCGTACCGTCGCGATCATGCCGCGCACCGAAGGCGTGTCCTCCAGCGTCGAACGGCGACGCAGTTTGTTGAGCCCCAGGCCGATCAGCGTCGCGCGCTGCTCCTTGGGGCGGCGGATGGGGCTGGCGATCTGCTCGATCGTGATCGCCTTGCCCTTCTTCTTCTCAGCCATGTTCGTCAATCCTCAAGCAAGCGGCCCCTGCCAGGCAGGTTCTACCGCGCTCAGCCTTGTTCTTCCGTTCCAGCGGCCGTTCCGCGGCGCGCCTGCAGGGACGAATACTTGATGCCACGCTGGGCGGCGATATCCTTCGGGTGCATCTGGTGCTTCAGCGCATCGAACGTGGCGCGAACCATGTTGTAAGGGTTGGAGGACCCGAGCGACTTCGCCACAACGTCCTGAACGCCGAGCGTCTCGAAGACGGCGCGCATGGGACCGCCTGCGATGATGCCCGTGCCGGGCTTGGCGGCGCGAAGCAGCACACGGCCTGCGCCATGGCGCCCGTCGATATCGTGATGAAGGGTGCGGCCGGAGCGCAACGGCACGAAGATCATGTCGCGCTTGGCGCTCTCGGTGGCCTTACGGATCGCCTCGGGGACCTCGCGGGCCTTGCCATGCCCGAAGCCGACGCGGCCCTTCTGGTCGCCGACGACCACGAGTGCGGCGAAGCCGAAACGGCGGCCGCCCTTGACCACCTTGGCGACGCGGTTGATGTGAACGAGCTTATCGACGAACTCGCTGTCGCGCTCATCGCGCTCTCTGCGGTCGTCCCTGCGGGGCTGTGCCATTGTCCTTTTCCTTGTTCTTTTCCGGAAGCACGGGTTGACGAAAGCTTCGGGCTACCAGCGCCCGGAGCGGTTTAGAATTCCAGGCCGCCTTCTCGGGCCGCATCGGCCAGTGCCTTGACGCGGCCGTGATAGAGATAGGGGCCGCGGTCGAACACGACCTTGTCCACACCCGCCTTCTTGGCGCGCTCGGCAATCAGCTTCCCGATGAGGCCAGCGGCTTCCGCGTCCGCACCGGTCTTGAGCTTACCCTTGAGATCCGCCTCCAGGGAGGAGGCGGAGGCGAGCGTGTGGCCCTTCACGTCATCGATCACCTGAGCATAGATGTGCTTCGACGAACGATGAACCGAAAGCCGCGGGCGCTCGGTGGCGACCGACTTCAACTTCCGGCGGACGCGCCCGGCGCGCCGCGTAACGGATACTTTCGACACCATGGCCTGCGTCCTTACTTCTTCTTGCCTTCCTTACGGACGATCGTCTCGTCCGCGTATTTCACGCCCTTGCCCTTGTAAGGCTCCGGGCTGCGGAACTCACGAATCTCGGCCGCGACCTGGCCGACCACCTGCTTGTCAATGCCGCTGACGACGATTTCCGTCGGCTTCGGGACCGTGATCGTGATCCCCTCCGGCGGGACATAGCTCACATCGTGGCTGTAGCCCAGCGAAAGCTGTAGGTTCTTGCCCTGCATAGCCGCGCGGTAGCCCACACCATTGATCTCGAGCCGCTTCTCGAAGCCATCCTTCACCCCGTTGAGGATGTTGGATATCTGCGTGCGGGACATGCCCCACCTGGAGCGGGCGGTCTTGGACTGGTCGCGCGGATCCACCGTGATCGCGCCGTCTTCCATCTTCACCAGGACATCGTCATTGACGACGAATTTCAGCTCGCCCTTCGGCCCCTTGGCCGTGACTAGCTGACCGTCGACATTCGCCGTGACGCCCTGGGGCACGGGAACCGGTTTCTTGCCAATACGAGACATGTGTCTGTCCTCGTTCTTTTCTTAAATCCAGCCGGATCAGAAGATCTGGCAGAGGATCTCTCCGCCGACATTCTTCTCGCGAGCCTCGTGGTCGGCCATCACGCCCTTGGGCGTCGAAAGAATGGCGATGCCGAGACCGTTGGCGACCTGCGGGATAGACTTCACCGAAACATAGACACGACGGCCTGGCTTGGAAACGCGGGCGATTTCGCGGATCACGGGAGCACCCTCGAAATATTTGAGCTGGATTTCCAGCTCGGACTTGCCGTTGTCGTAGTCGACCTGCGTGTAGTCGCGGATAAAGCCTTCAGCCTTTAGGACATCGAGCACGCGCACGCGCAGCCGCGAAGCCGGCGTGGAAACCGTGTTCTTCCTGCGCCCGACCGCATTGCGGATGCGGGTCAGCATATCGCCGAGAGGATCATTCACAGACATGCCAACCTCCCTTACCAGCTCGACTTGACGAGGCCCGGGATAAGACCCTGGCTGCCCAACTCACGAAGCGCGATACGCGACATCCTGAGCTTGCGGTAATAAGCGCGCGGACGGCCGGTCACATCGCACCGGTTGCGGATGCGCGTCTTCGACGAGTTGCGCGGAAGGGCGGCAAGCTGGAGCTGCGCCTTGAAGCGTTCCTCCATGGGCTTGTCCTGGTCCATGATGATGGCCTTGAGTGCCGCTCGCTTGTTGGCGTAACGGTCGGCCATCTTCCGGCGCCTCTTGTTCTTCTCGACTGCGCTAGTCTTTGCCATTTGATAGTTCCTTGTTCTCGCCTGCCGTTACTGCCGGAACGGGAAGTTGAAGGCCTTCAACAGGGCGCGAGCCTCGTCGTCGGTCTTGGCGGTCGTACAGACGATGATGTCCATTCCCCAGATCTGGTCGACTTTGTCGTAATTGATCTCGGGGAACACGATGTGCTCCTTGATACCCATGGCGAAATTGCCGCGGCCATCGAAGCTCTTGGGGCTCAGGCCCCGGAAGTCGCGGACACGCGGGAGCGCCACGTTCACGAGCCGATCCAGGAACTCGTACATGCGATCCTTGCGCAGCGTCACCTTGGCGCCGATCGGCATGCCCTCGCGCACCTTGAAGCCGGCGATCGAGTTGCGGGCCCGGGTGATCACCGGCTTCTGGCCAGCGATCAGTGCCAGATCCTCGGCCGCAACGGTCGGCTTCTTGGAATCGCCCGTCGCCTCACCGACTCCCATATTGATGACGACCTTGTCGAGGCGCGGCACCTGCATCTCGTTTGCATAGCTGAATGTATCGAGGAGTTCCTTGCGGATCACCTCCTCGTAACGCGTCTTCAAGCGCGGCTGGTATTCTGCCTTAGCCATCGATCAACTCTCCCGAGCGCTTCGCCACGCGCACCTTCTTGCCATCCTCCTGGATGCGGAATCCGACGCGTGTCGGCTTTCCGTCCTTGGGGTCGGCCAGTGCCAGGTTGGACACGTGGATCGGCGCTTCTTTCGTAATGATGCCGCCTTCGGCCTGCGGTGTCTGCTTCTGATGCCGGCGCACCAGATTGACGCCGCGCACCACGGCCCGATCTTCCTTCGGCATCATCTTCAAAATTTCGCCCGTGCGGCCCTTGTCACGGCCGGAGAGCACGACGACCTTGTCGCCCTTCTTGATCTTCTGCATTTCTCCGGCTCCTTCTAGAGAACTTCCGGCGCCAGCGAGATGATCTTCATGTGGTTCTTGGCGCGCAACTCGCGCGGAACCGGTCCGAAGATACGGGTGCCGACGGGCTCTCTCTTGTTGTCGACGAGAACGGCGGCGTTGCTGTCGAAGCGAATGACGCTGCCGTCGGGGCGGCGAATGTCCTTGGCGGTGCGTACCACCACCGCCTTCATCACGTCACCCTTCTTCACGCGGCCGCGCGGAATGGCCTCCTTCACGGAGACGACGATGATGTCGCCAACCGAGGCATATTTCCGCTTCGAACCGCCGAGCACCTTGATGCACATGACACGACGGGCGCCGGAATTATCCGCCACGTCGAGGTTTGTTTGCATCTGAATCATGACTGGCCGCCTTCTAGTTATCTGCCGGGACTACGCTTCTGCGCCCTTCCCGTCCATTCCATTCTTATTGTGCCTGCTGTGCCTGGCTCTCGACCACGATCCAGGACTTGTCCTTGGAGATCGGGCGCGTCTCCTCGATCAGCACGATGTCGCCGACCTTACATGCATTGGCCTCGTCGTGGGCCTTGTACCGCTTGGTACGGCGCACGGTCTTCTTGAAAATCGGGTGCGCAAACCGCCGCTCGACCAGGACGACGACCGTCTTGTCGTTCTTGTCGCTCACCACGGTGCCCTGCAAAACGCGCTTTGGCATCTTTGTCCTCAGGCCTTCTTGCCGGCCGTCTTCTCGGCGGCGATTGTCTTGATGCGCGCAATGTCGCGGCGGATCTGCCTGACACGCGCAGTTTTCTCGAGCTGCCCCGTCGCCTTCTGGAAGCGAAGGTTGAACTGCTCTTTCTTCAGGTTCGTCAACTCGTCATCGAGTTGATCGGGCGTCATCGTCCTGATGTCAGTGGCTTTCATGATGCCCTCTCCTATTCAGCGATGCGCTGTACGAAGCGCGTCTTGACCGGGAGCTTGGCCGCACCGAGGCGCAGGGCCTCGCGCGCCACATCCTCGGCCACGCCGTCGATTTCAAACATCACGCGGCCGGGCTTCACGCGGCACGCCCAGTATTCCACGCTGCCCTTGCCCTTACCCATGCGGACTTCCGTCGGCTTGGCCGTAACCGGCACATCCGGGAAGATGCGGATCCAGACGCGGCCCTGGCGCTTCATCTGGCGCGTGATGGCACGGCGTGCAGCCTCGATCTGGCGCGCGGTGACGCGCTCCGGCTCCATCGCCTTCAGGCCGAAGGCTCCGAAGTTCAGCTCCGTCCCGCCCTTGGCCAAGCCATGGATGCGGCCCTTGAACTGCTTGCGGAATTTCGTGCGCTTTGGTTGCAGCATTTCTTGTTACTCCAAAATTCCGGCTCAGGCGTTCTCGCGACGACGCTGACCGCCGCCCTGCTCACCCTCGACCGCCCGGCGTTCGGACGCCATCGGATCGTGCTCCAGGATCTCGCCCTTGAAGACCCAGACCTTCACCCCGCACACGCCATAGGCGGTCTTCGCCTCGGCCGTGCCGTAGTCGATGTCGGCCCGCAGCGTGTGCAGCGGCACGCGACCCTCGCGATACCACTCGATGCGCGCGATCTCCGCACCGCCGAGGCGGCCCGTGCAGCTGATGCGGATGCCTTCGGCACCGAGCCGCATGGCCGACTGCACCGCGCGCTTCATGGCGCGGCGGAATGCGACGCGGCGCTCGAGCTGCTGGGCGATCGACTGGGCGATGAGGCGCGCATCAATCTCAGGCTTGCGCACCTCGACGATGTTCAGATGCGTCTCCGCATTGGTCATCTGCGCAATCTTGCGGCGCAGCTTGTCGATATCGGCCCCCTTCTTGCCGATGATGAGACCCGGACGTGCCGAATGGATGGTCACGCGGCACTTCTTGTGCGGGCGCTCGATCACGACCTTCGAGATCGCTGCCTGCTTGAGCTCGCTCTCGATATAGTTGCGGATCTTCAGATCCTCGTGCAGCAGTTGTCCGTACTCGCTGTTATTCGCGAACCAGCGCGAATCCCAGGTGCGGTTGATGCCGAGACGGAGACCGATCGGATTGACTTTCTGGCCCATCAGGCGGCCTCCACTTGCTCTTCAACTTCGCGAACGACGATCGTCAGGTGCGAAAATGGTTTCTCGATGCGGTTGGCGCGGCCGCGACCGCGGGCATGAAAGCGCTTCATGACGATCGACTTGCCGACATAGGCCTCCGCCACCACCAGCGCGTCCACATCGAGATTGTGGTTGTTCTCGGCGTTGGCAATCGCCGATTCCAACGTCTTTCTCACGGTGCCCGCGATCCGCTTGCGCGAAAATTCGAGGTCCGCGAGCGCCGTCCCGACCTTCTTGCCGCGGATCAGCGCGGCAACGAGGTTCAGCTTCTGCGGGCTGACGCGGATCGTGCGCAGAACCGCACGCGCCTCATTGTCTGCAAGCCTGCGTGGCGCTTTGGCCTTGCCCATGGTTACTTCCTCTTTGCCTTCTTGTCCGCGCCGTGGCCGTAATAGGTGCGGGTCGGAGCGAACTCACCGAATTTGTGGCCCACCATCTCTTCGCTGACGAGCACCGGAATGTGCTTCTGGCCGTTGTAGACGCCGAAGGTCAGCCCCACGAACTGGGGCAGAATGGTGGAGCGGCGGCTCCACATCTTGATCACCTCCTTGCGGCCGCTCTCGCGAACCTTGTCGGCCTTCTTCAACAGGAAGCCGTCGACAAAGGGGCCTTTCCAAACTGAACGGGACACGTTCCGTTACCTTTCCTATTTCTTGCGCTGGTGGCGCGAGCGCATGATGAACTTATCGGTCGCCTTGTTGGACCTCGTCTTGCGGCCCTTGGTGGGCTTGCCCCAAGGCGAGACCGGGTGACGGCCGCCGGACGTGCGGCCTTCACCGCCGCCATGCGGGTGGTCGACCGGGTTCATGGCGACGCCGCGATTGTGCGGACGCTTGCCCAGCCACCGCTTGCGGCCCGCCTTGCCGAGGCTCACATTGGAGTGGTCCGGATTTGACACCGCCCCCACCGTCGCCATGCAGCCACCTGCGACGAGACGCTGCTCGCCGGAATTGAGCCGCAGGATCGCCATGCCCTGGTCACGGCCGACGAGTTGCGCGTAGGAGCCCGCGGAACGCGCAAGCTGGCCGCCCTTGCCGGGCTTGAGCTCGACATTGTGGATGATCGTGCCCAGCGGCATGCTGGCGAGCGGCATTGCATTGCCCGGCTTCACATCCACTGCGCCGGTGGACGCGACCACGCGGTCCCCGGCCGCTAAGCGCTGCGGCGCCAGGATATAGCTGAGCTCGCCATCGTCATAACGCACCAGGGCAATAAAGCCCGTCCGGTTCGGATCGTATTCGAGCCGCTCCACGACGCCCGAAACGTCGAACTTGCGGCGCTTGAAATCGATCAGGCGATAGGTACGCTTGTGCCCACCGCCCTGAAACCGCGCGGTGACGCGACCGTGATTGTTGCGGCCGCCCTTGGACGTCAGGCCCACGGTCAGCCCCTTTACGGGCTTGCCCTTGTGAAGGCCCGAGCGGTCCACGATCACCAGCTGACGCTGGCCCGGCGTTACCGGCTTGTAATTCTTGAGTGCCATGTCTTAATCCTCGCGGCCTCTCAAAGACCCGTCGCGACGTCGATGGATTGGCCCTCGGCCAGCGTCACGATCGCCTTCTTGACGTCGCTCTGCTGCCCGATGGTGCCGCGGAAGCGCTTCACCTTGCCCTTGCGCACCAACGTGTTCACACCGGTGACTTTGACGCCGAAGAGAGCTTCCACCGCCGCCTTGATCTCGGGCTTCGTCGCCTTGCGAGCCACGTTGAAGACGACCTGGTTGTTCTCCGAGGCCATCGTCGATTTTTCGGTGATCGCGGGGCTCACGATCACGTCGTAATGGCGAAGATCCGTCATTTGAACCGCTCCTCGAGAGCCTCGACCGCAGCCTTGGAAAGCACCAGGGTCCCGCGGCGCAGAATGTCGTAGACGTTGATGCCCTGCACCGGCAGAACGTCGATATTCGAAAGATTGGCGGCCGCACGCTTGAAGCCGGCATCGATCTCCGTACCGCCGATCAGCAGCGCGTTCGTAAGACCGAGCTTGGCAAAGTTCTCGACCAGCGCCTTCGTCTTGGCCTCCTTGACCGCCAGCTCGTCGATGATGATGAGGTTGGCGGACTTGGCCTTCGCGGAAAGCGCATGCCTCAGGCCGAGCGCACGAACCTTCTTGGGCAGGTCGTGCTCGTGGCTTCGCACCACCGGCCCGTGCGCCTTGCCGCCGCCGCGGAACTGCGGCGCACGCGCGGAGTGATGACGCGCACGGCCGGTGCCCTTCTGGCGGTACATCTTGGCGCCGGTGCGTGCGATCTCGGCGCGGCCCTTGGCCTTGTGCGTCCCCTGCTGGCGCTTGGCAAGCTGCCAGCGCACGACGCGATGCAGAATGTCTTCCCGCGGATCGAGCCCGAAAATCTCGTCAGAGATTTCAAGCTTACCGGCATCCTTGCCCGCCAGGGTGGTTACCTTGATATCCATTATTCTGCCCCCTCGCTGGCGGCGGCGTTCTCAGCCTTCGCGGCATCGTTGTTGCTTGCGCGGACTGCCGCCGGAACCGGCGCCTCCTTGGGGAGCGGCACCTTCACGGCGTCACGCACCATGATCCAGGCTCCCTTCGAGCCCGGAACCGCGCCGCGGACCATGATCAGGCCGCGCTCGGTATCGGTGGAGACCACCTCCAGGTTCTGGGTGGTCACGCGCCGGTCGCCCATGTGACCCGCCATCTTCTTGCCCTTGAACACCTTGCCCGGATCCTGGCGCTGGCCGGTCGAGCCGTGAGTGCGGTGGGACACGGAGTTACCATGGGTCGCGCGACCGCCGCCGAAATTGTGGCGCTTCATGACACCCTGGAAGCCCTTGCCCACCGAGGTTCCCGTAACGTCGACCTTCTGGCCCGGCACGAAATGGTCGGCAGTGATCTCCGCCCCCACATCGAGCAGGTTCTCCGGCGACACGCGGAACTCGGCGAGCTTCGCCTTGGGTTCCACGGAAGCGGTGGCGAAATGGCCGCGCAACGCCTTCGACGTGTTCTTCACCTTGGCGAGGCCGACACCGAGCTGAACGGCGGTGTAGCCGTTCTTCTCCTCGGTGCGCTGGGCAACCACCTGGCAATTCTCCATGCGCAGAACCGTGACGGGGATGTGCTCGCCCGCCTCGTTGTAGACGCGCGTCATCCCGATCTTCTGTGCGATAACACCTGAACGCATCGGTTCGATTTCCTTTCAGGCTTCCCGTCGTCCGGCCGCTTGCCGCGCGCGGGGTCCTATCCTCTTGTCTTCCGCCTCAGAGCTTGATCTCGACATCGACGCCGGCGGCGAGATCGAGCTTCATCAGCGCGTCCACCGTCTGCGGTGTCGGATCCACGATGTCGAGCAGGCGCTTGTGCGTGCGCATCTCGAACTGTTCGCGGCTCTTCTTGTCGATATGCGGCGAGCGGTTCACCGTGAACTTCTCGATCCGCGTCGGCAACGGGATCGGGCCGCGGACATTGGCGCCGGTGCGCTTGGCCGTGGACACGATCTCGCGCGTGGAGGCGTCGAGCACCCGGTGGTCGAACGCTTTGAGGCGGATACGGATATTCTGTCCGTTCATGTTTCAGTTCCTCGTTCGGCTTGCGGCGCGGGCCTTGGCCAGCGCCGCGCCGGATGCCTGCCTCGTTACTCGGTGATGCTTGCGACGATTCCCGCCCCGACGGTGCGGCCGCCCTCGCGGATGGCGAAGCGCAGGCGCTCCTCCATGGCGATCGGCACGATCAGCGTCACGTCCACCGTCACATTGTCGCCCGGCATCACCATTTCCGTCCCTTCGGGCAGCGTCACGATGCCCGTCACGTCCGTCGTGCGGAAGTAGAACTGCGGACGGTAGTTCGTGAAGAACGGCGTATGGCGCCCGCCCTCCTCCTTCGTCAGGATGTAGGCCTCCGCCTTGAACTTCGTGTGCGGCGTCACCGAACCCGGCTTGGCAAGAACCTGCCCGCGCTCCACCCCTCGCGGTCCACGCCGCGCAGAAGCGCCCCGATATTGTCGCCCGCCTGGCCCTGGTCGAGCAGCTTGCGGAACATCTCAACACCGGTCACCGTCGTCTTCGAGGTCGGCCGGATGCCGACGATCTCGACCTCCTCGCCAACCTTCACCACGCCGCGCTCCACACGGCCCGTCACAACCGTGCCGCGGCCCGAAATCGAGAACACGTCCTCGATCGGCATCAGGAACGGCTGGTCGATCGGACGCTCCGGCGTCGGGATGTAGGCGTCCACTTCCTTCATCAGCGCGCGAACCGCGTCCTCGCCGATCTCCTTGTTGGAATCCTCGAGCGCCGCAAGAGCCGAACCCTTGATGATCGGGATGTCGTCGCCCGGGAACTCGTATTTCGACAGAAGCTCGCGGATCTCCAGCTCCACAAGCTCCAGAAGCTCCGGATCGTCCACCTGGTCCACCTTGTTCAGGAACACCACGATCGCCGGAACGCCAACCTGCCGGGCAAGAAGGATGTGCTCGCGCGTCTGCGGCATCGGGCCGTCGGCGGCAGACACCACAAGGATCGCACCGTCCATCTGCGCCGCGCCCGTGATCATGTTCTTCACGTAGTCGGCATGCCCCGGGCAGTCCACATGCGCATAGTGACGGTTCTCCGTCTCGTATTCCACATGCGCCGTCGAGATCGTGATCCCGCGCGCCTTCTCCTCAGGCGCAGCGTCAATCTGGTCGTAGGCCTTGAACTCGCCGAAAAACTTCGTGATCGCTGCCGTCAGAGACGTCTTCCCATGGTCAACGTGACCAATCGTCCCGATGTTCACATGCGGCTTCGTACGCTCAAATTTACCTTTGGCCATGTGAGGTCTCCGTTATCTTCTTGCCTGGTCAGGCCGTTTGTTGGTGCACGCCTTAAGGGCGATCACGCGAACTTCTTCTGAATCTCCTGCGCGACAGCGCTGGGAACCGGCTCGTAGTGGTCGAACTGCATCGTATACTGGGCACGGCCCTGCGACATCGAACGCAGATTGTCGACATACTTGAACATGTTGGCGAGCGGCACCATGGCATTGATGACCACGGCGACGCCGCGCGCCTCCTGCCCCTGGATCTGACCGCGTCGCGAGTTCAGATCGCCGATCACGCTGCCGACATACTCTTCCGGCGTCACCACCTCGACCTTCATGATCGGCTCGAGCAGTTGCGCACCGGTTTTCTGGGCACCTTCACGGAAGGCCGCACGGGCGGCGATCTCGAAAGCGAGCACCGAGGAGTCGACATCGTGATAGGCACCGTCCACGAGCGTCGCCTTCACGCCCAGCATCGGGAACCCGGCGATCGGGCCCGAAGACAGGACGCTCTCGATGCCCTTCTGCACGCCGGGGATGTACTCCTTCGGCACGGAGCCGCCGACGACCTTGGACTCGAACACGAAATCCTCGCCCTCCGGGTTCGGCTCGAACACGATCTTGACGCGGGCGAACTGGCCCGAGCCGCCGGTCTGCTTCTTATGGGTGTAGTCGATCTCCGCCGCCTTGGTGATGGTCTCGCGATAGGCCACCTGCGGCGCACCGATATTCGCCTCGACCTTGAACTCGCGCTTCATGCGATCGACAATGATGTCGAGGTGAAGCTCGCCCATCCCGGCGATGATGGTCTGGCCACTCTCCTCGTCGGACTTGACGCGGAAGGAAGGATCTTCGGCCGCCAGGCGGTTGAGCGCCAGGCCCATTTTCTCCTGGTCGCCCTTGGTCTTGGGCTCGATGGCGATCTGGATGACCGGCTCCGGGAACTCCATGCGCTCCAAGATCACCGGCTTCAGCGGATCGCAGAGCGTGTCGCCCGTGGTGGTCTCCTTGAGACCGGCAAGCGCCACGATGTCGCCCGCATAGGCTTCCTCGATGTCCTCGCGGGAATTGGCGTGCATCTGCAGCATGCGGCCGATGCGCTCGCGCTTGCCCTTCACGGTGTTCTCGAGCGAGGAACCCTTCTTGAGCACGCCGGAATAGATGCGGCAGAAGGTGAGCGACCCGACAAAGGGGTCGTTCATGATCTTGAAGGCCAGCATCGAGAGCGGCTCGTTGTCGTCCGGGTGCCGCTCGATCGGCTCCTCGGTCTTGGCATCCACGCCCCGGATGGCGGGAATGTCGATCGGCGAGGGCAGGTAGTCGACCACCGCATCCAGGAGAGGCTGCACGCCCTTGTTCTTGAAGGCGGAGCCGCAGAACATCGGGAAGAACTTGACCTCGATCGTGCCCTTGCGGATCAGCGCGCGGATCTCCTCGATCGACGGCATCTCGCCCTCGAGATAGCGCTCCATGGCGCTCTCATCCATCTCGACAGCAGCCTCGACGAGCTTCTCGCGATACTCCTCTGCCTTCTCCTTGAACTCGGCCGGAATCTCAAGAATGTCCCAGGCGGCACCCAGCGACTCGTCGCGCCAGACCAGCGCCTTCATCTCGACGAGATCGATGACGCCCTTGAAGTCACTTTCGGCGCCGATCGGCAGCTGCATGACGACCGGCGTCGCGCCGAGCCGCGATTTCACCATCTCGACCGAGCGGTAGAAGTCGGCGCCGATCTTGTCCATCTTGTTGCAAAAGATCATACGCGGGACATGATACTTGTCCGCTTGGCGCCACACGGTCTCCGTCTGCGGCTCCACACCCGCATTGGCATCGAGCAGCGCGATGGCGCCGTCGAGCACGCGAAGAGAGCGCTCCACTTCGATGGTGAAGTCCACATGCCCCGGCGTGTCGATGATGTTGAAGCGGCGCAGCTTCTCGTCACGGCCCTTCCAGAAGGTCGTGGTCGCGGCCGACGTGATGGTGATGCCGCGCTCCTGCTCCTGCTCCATCCAGTCCATGGTGGCCGCGCCGTCATGGACTTCGCCGATCTTGTGCGACTTGCCTGTGTAGTACAGGACACGCTCGGTCGTCGTCGTCTTGCCGGCGTCGATATGCGCCATGATACCGAAATTTCGGTAGTCTTCGATCTTGTATTCGCGGGCCATCCTAGGGTCCTCTTCTTCTTACGCGCCTTACCAGCGGTAATGCGAGAAAGCGCGGTTGGCCTCGGCCATCTTGTGGGTGTCTTCGCGCTTCTTCACCGCGGTGCCGCGGTTGTTGGACGCATCCAGCAATTCGCCGGACAGACGCTCGACCATGGTCTTCTCGTTGCGCCCGCGCGCGGCCGAGATGAGCCAGCGGATGGCGAGGGCCTGACGGCGCTCGGGACGCACGTCGACCGGCACCTGATAGGTGGCGCCGCCCACGCGGCGGGAGCGGACCTCTACATGCGGCGCGACATTGTCGAGCGCCTGATGGAAGATCGCGACCGGCTCCTGCTTGGTCCTTTCCTCCACCTGATCGAGTGCGCCGTAGACGATCTGCTCGGCGACGGACTTCTTGCCCTCGTACATGATGGCATTCATGAACTTGGTCACAACCTGATCGCCGAACTTCGGATCCGGGTTGATCTCGCGCTTTTCTGCACGGTGACGTCGGGACATCTTCTTCGTCTCTCACCTTCAGGGCCCGGCGCTGAAAACAAAAGCGCCGAAGCCGGGAAAACCCTTACTTCGGACGCTTCGCGCCGTATTTGGAGCGGCGCTGCTTGCGGCTTTTCACACCCTGCGTGTCGAGCACGCCGCGGATGATGTGATAGCGCACGCCGGGAAGGTCCTTCACGCGGCCGCCGCGGATCATCACCACGGAGTGCTCCTGCAGGTTATGGCCTTCGCCCGGAATGTAGCCGATCACCTCGAAGCCGTTGGCAAGCCGGATCTTCGCCACCTTGCGCATGGCCGAGTTCGGCTTCTTCGGCGACGTCGTATAGACGCGCGTGCACACACCCCGCTTCTGCGGGTTCGCCTCCATGGCGGGCACCTTGTTGCGCTTCACCGGCGCTTGGCGCGGCTTGCGGATCAGCTGACTTACGGTCGGCATCAAACCTTCCCTTGTTTCAATCTCGTGTCATGAGCGAACACAGGTTCCATTCGCACGACAAACAGCGTTCCTAACGCAAATTCGGGCAACAAACCGCTTGGCTGCGGTCCTGCCCGAACAAAAGCAGAGGAAGCGGCAATCCGCTTCATGCGCCGGAAAGTCTGTCGCTCGTTAAAACGAACCCTGTTTGAGGCTCAAGCTCCGGAACGGGTCGCTCCGAAGAGAAAGGCCTCACATCGGCTCAGACGCGGCGGGTAATACGCGCAACTGGCGCACCCGTCAAGCCCGCATCGGCAATTATCTTGCGCCGATATCGCCCGCCTGCCGGCAGCCGCCGAAAACGATCAATTCATCGGGCGATATGGGAAGAGGCAGCCGCTCTTTCCAGGCCTGCTGCCAGGTTCTTCGCAACTTTGCGCTCAGGCTGTCGTAACGTCTTTCAGATCCTCCATGTCTTCCGCGTTCGAGAGCGCCAGCGCGATCGGGCGGAGGGCCTCGACGCGAGAGAAGGCGATCGTGATCACCAGGGTCATCGGCACCGCGAGGATGGCGCCGAGAAGGCCCCAGACCCACGTCCAGAACATGAGAGCCACAAGCACGACAAGGGGAGAGATCGAAAGCTCCCTCCCTTGGAGTCTCGGGTCGACATAGTTGCCCATGAACTGCTCGATCAGCAACAGCCCCGCACCGATGACAAGTGCCGAAGCGGGGTCACGCTGCAGCACGGCAAGCGTCATGGGCAGGATGCCGGCGATGATGGAGCCGACGGTCGGAATATAGTTCAGCATGAAGGCCAACAGACCCCAGACGAGGAGGAAGTCGAGGTTCCACCACCAGAGCCAGAGCACGTAGAGCGCGCCGGTCGCAATCCCCAGCACCGTCCGCACCACGAGATAGCGGCGGAAGCGCGAGGCCGTCGCCTCGACGATTCGGCGCAGGGTTGCGCCATCATGATAGGACGTCATCGCCGCAAGCTTCGCCGAAAAGGAAGGCGTCTCGAGGAGAATCAGCCAAACGAGGAAATAAAGCAGCGTCAGGATACCCGCGAAGCTCCAGACCGACTGCATGATCGTAGTGGCGATGGAGATGACCGGATCCACCAGGCGTTCCGCGAGCGAAGCAGTGCCCTCCCCGCCACCTTCTCCGGCGATCCGGATCCATCGGCCGATCTGTCGCGTGAGCTGTTCCAGAGGCTCCTGATAGCGCACGAGTCCTTGGGCAATCTGTTGCACCACATAGAACAACCCCGCCGAGAAGAGCAGGAAGGCGAGCAGCATGACGACGAGTGCCGCGGCATGACCAAGCCAGCGCAGCGGGGGAGGCAGATGGGCGCGGATCCAGTGATCGATCGGCCAGAGCGCCAGGGCCGCGAAGAAGGCGAGCGCCAAGGTCCCGGTCATCCAGGCCGTTTCGCGGAGAACGAGAACGATCAGCAGGGTGGTGGCTATGGCAAGCAGACCGACCGCCGCGCGCGGATAGCCCGGCGCCAGCCGCTTCCCTCGCAACTCGCCGCCGCTCATTGCGCCTCCGATGCGTCGACTATGGGCGGTTTCACTCCTCGCCGGTGCCGGTCCAGCTTTCTGCCACCTGCCGCAATGCACGGGGCGCTTCTGAAGCGGTGCCGAAGCGCCCCGTCCGCGGGACCCACACCGTTTCTCCGAGCGTGTTGAAAGCCTCGCATGTCACCAAGCTCCGAAGCAGCGTGGTGGCGCGTCTTATGATGTAGTTGCGGCCGACATCGCTGCCCGAGGGAATGGCGCAGGCAAGACGCACCGAGACCGATTCGCCGTCGTCTCCCAAGAACACCACATTCACCCATGGACTGTTCTTGCTTTCGCGCGAGACAACGATATCGATGATCTGCAACGTCCTTCCTCCGCTGTATCTCCACAACGGCCGGGTAGCCGATTCGTTCCGCATATCAGGCGCGGAAGCGGTTCCAGATGAACACCTTGGGCGCTACCTTTCAGTCCCGGTGGTCGGCGCCGTTTCCTCCGCCTGGGTGGGGATGCTGTCCGGATCGGCTCCCCCGGACGTGGTATCCGGGGCGGTGCCGAACCCGCCACCATAGAGCAGGAAAAGAATCAGCACGACGACAATGATGGCGGCGGCGATCAGGATCGCCCTGACATCGGCCCTCTTGCGCGGTCGGTTGCGGTCTTCCTCGGACATTGCTCCTGCTCCCCGCCTCCTTTCAACGGCTTCAAAGGTCGGTCGAAGGCCGCTGCGCCACCTTCGTTGTCGGCCGGCTTTCTCCGGTCTCGAATTCTTCATGCCAGCGGCCCCGCCGGTCCTGATATTCGATCATCTCGTCGCTGCCTTCGCTTCGATGCGCCGCCGCGGCCTGCTCTGCAGCCCGGAATGCTGCCTGACGGGTGGGGTGTGTCTCTGAAAACACGTCGCCCACCTTGTAGGCCCAGCCGCCGTCGTGCTCCACCACGCGATAGATCACCTGCCTCGGCCGCCGACCCGGCCTGCGCTCTCTTCCCCGTTCCCGGGTGGCCCGACCCGGCTGCGAGCGCATGTCCTGGAGAAGCGCACGCGGTCCGCGATCCGGGCGGCGGCGGAAGAAGCGATAAATGCCGTAAAGGCCGAGTAGGGCAACGAGGATACGCATGTCAGATCTCCACGGGTCGGGACCGCGCACCCAACGATCGCCTCCATCGGGTTGTTCCGCACCTTCTTTCCGGGCCGGAGTATTCGACCTGCGGAAGGATTGCCCACTTTGTTGCGCCGAGTGATTGCTCTAGAAGACTGCCATGGACCATTCAACGGCCGGCTGCGCCACACCTCGGATGACATGCCCATGAAGATCGCTACCTGGAACATCAACGGCGTGAAGGCGCGAATCGAGAACCTCCTGCACTGGCTGCAGGAAGCGGCACCCGACATCGCCTGCCTACAGGAGATCAAGTCCGTCGACGAGCAGTTTCCCCGCGAGCCGATCGAGGCGATGGGATATCACGTCGAGACCAACGGTCAGAAGGGCTTCAACGGCGTGGCGATCCTGTCGAAGCTGCGGTTCGACGAGGTGAGTCGCGGCCTCCCCGGCAATGACGGGGATGAGCAGGCGCGCTTCATCGAGGGCGTATTCTCGACCCAGGCCGGCGGGCTGCGCGTGGCCTCCCTCTACCTGCCCAACGGCAACCCGGTCGACAGCGAGAAATTCGCCTACAAGCTCGGCTGGATGGAACGGCTGGAGGCCTGGACGAAAGCGCGCCTGAAGCTCGAAGAGCCGCTGGTGCTAGCCGGCGACTACAACGTGATTCCGGAGCCGATGGATGCCAGGAACCCTGAGAACTGGCTCGGGGACGCACTCTACCAGCCGGAAAGCCGGCAGGCCTTCCGCCGCCTTTCCAATCTGGGCCTGACGGACGCGCTGCGCTCCGCGACGGATGAGCCGGGGACCTATACCTTCTGGGATTATCAGGCGGGGGCCTGGCAGAAGAACAACGGCATCCGCATCGACCATCTGATGCTGTCGCCGGAAGCGGCCGACCGGATCGTATCCGTTTCCGTGCGGAAGCACACGCGCGCCTGGGAAAAACCGTCCGACCACGTGCCCGTCGCGGTCGATCTCGACGTGGCCGCCGGCTGAGATGCAGCGGCCGCGCTACTCGATCCCGTTCGCCAGATAGTCCTCGGCAAGGGCGATGGCCGTGCGGCGGTCCGATTCGCCGGCGAGCGCGAAGGCCTCTTCCTGCATGGAACGGATCCAGCCCATATCAGAGGGGGCCGCGCGCTCCAGCGCTGTCGTCATCAGCGCCAGGCCGCGCACGACCTTGCCGCTCTGGAACAGGAGATTGCCCAGGGTAGCCTGTGCGCCGGCATGGCCCTTTTCCGCCGCGAGTTGCAGCCAGCGGGCGGCTTGCTGCACGCTCTTGGCGCCGCCTTCGCCGGAAAGGAACATGCGGCCGAGCTGGAACTGCGCGTCAGCATTCCGGTAGGTGGCCGCCGCGCGCATGTAGTATTCGAGTGCGATGGGCGGATTGGCGGCGACCGGCGTGCCGGGAATGCCGCGCCGCAGATAGTTGCCCACCGCCACCAGGGCGTCGGAAACGTAGCTTTCATCGCGGCTGCCCGGCTGCACCTCCTGCTGGGCGACCTCCGAGAAGAACTTGAAGGCCTCGTAGTCGTTGCGGGCGACACCGTCGCCTTCGGCATACATGCGCGCGAGCTTCCAGCGTGCGCCCACCTGCCCGTTCTCCGCGGCGTAGCGATAGGCTTCGACCGCTTCCTGCTTCTCGCCTCGCTTGTAGGCGGAGAAGCCGAAGCGGAACATGGCGAGAGGGTTGCGCGACGGCTGCTGCACGACGGCCTTCTCGTCGAGCGCCATCGCGGGACCGAGTGTCCCGAACAAAACGAGGGCTCCGGCGAAGAGCCGGCCCGTCATATGCTCAAACATCCGCATAGCAGTGCGTTTCTTTCTCGGCGCCGGGATGTGTCACCGCGCCGTAGCGCGCGGGGCCGACGCCCTGCGCGTATTTCCAGATCGCGCCGGACCGGTAATCGGTCTCGCGCGGTTTCCAGTTCTTGCGGCGTTCAGCCAGTTCCGCATCGCCGAGCGCCACGTCGATCGTGCCGGCCACCGCGTCGATGGTGATGATGTCGCCGTCCTCAACGAGCCCGATGGGGCCGCCCACCGCCGCTTCCGGCCCGACATGACCAATGCAGAAGCCGCGCGTGGCACCTGAGAAGCGTCCGTCGGTGATGAGCGCCACCTTGTCGCCCATGCCCTGCCCGTAGAGGGCGGCAGTGGTGGCCAGCATCTCCCGCATGCCCGGCCCGCCCTTCGGGCCCTCGTAGCGGATCACCAGTACCTCGCCTTCCTTGTAGCGCCGTTCGGAAACGGCGGCGAAGCAGTCTTCCTCCGAATCGAAGCAGCGCGCCGGGCCGGAGAAGCGGAGTTTCTTCATGCCGGCGACCTTCACGATTGCGCCGTCTGGCGCGAGGTTGCCTTTGAGGCCGACGACACCCCCGGTGGGGCTCAACGGCTTGTCTGCCGGATAAACCACGTCCTGCGCGTCGTTCCACTGAACGCGCTCCATGTTCTCGGCCAGCGTGCGGCCCGTGACCGTCATGCAGTCGCCGTGCAGATAGCCGTGCTCGAGCAGCGTCTTCATGAGGAGCGGGATGCCGCCGGCCTCGAACATGTCCTTGGCGACGTATTTGCCGCCGGGCTTCAGATCCGCGACATAAGGCGTCTTCCTGAATATCTCGGCGACGTCGAACAGGTCGAACTTGATGCCCGCCTCGTGTGCGATGGCCGGCAGATGGAGTGCCGCGTTGGTCGAGCCGCCCGAAGCGGCCACCACGGCTGCCGCATTCTCCAGCGCCTTGCGCGTGACGATGTCGCGCGGGCGGATCTGCCTGGCGACCAGTTCCATCACCTTCTCGCCGGAGGCGTGGTTGAAGCGGTCACGCATCTCGTAGGGCGCCGGCGCGCCGCAGGAATAAGGCAGCGCAAGACCGATCGCCTCGGCCACCGTAGCCATGGTGTTGGCGGTGAACTGGGCGCCGCAGGAGCCGGCCGAAGGACAGGCCGCCTGCTCGATCTCCATCAGTTCGTCGTCGGAGATGGTGCCGACCGAATGCTGACCAACCGCCTCGAACACGTCCTGGACCGTGATCTGGCGTCCGCGCCAGGTGCCGGGCAGGATCGAGCCTCCATAAATGAAGATCGACGGCACGTTGAGGCGGACCATGGCCATCATCATACCGGGCAGCGACTTGTCGCAGCCGGCAAGACCCACCAGCGCGTCATAGCAGTGCCCGCGCATGGTGAGTTCGACCGAATCGGCGATCACCTCGCGCGAGGCGAGCGAGGCCTTCATGCCCTGGTGGCCCATGGCGATGCCGTCGGTCACGGTGATGGTGGTGAATTCGCGCGGCGTGCCCTTTGCGGCCGCCACGCCCTTCTTCACCACCTGGGCCTGGCGCATCAGCGAAATGTTGCAGGGGGCAGCCTCGTTCCAGCAGGTGGCAACGCCCACCAGCGGCTGTGCGATCTCCTCCGGCGACAGGCCCATCGCATAAAGATAGGACCTGTGCGGTGCCCTCGCCGGCCCTACGGTCACGTAGCGGCTCGGCAACTTGTCCTTGGAGATCGGTCGAGCGTCCATCATCACCTTTGCCGCTTTCGGCTTCTACTCGAAACGCATGTTACGGATAGCGCGATCCAAGAGGTTTCTCGGTGCGCTCGTTTTATGGCGGGAAATTGGCGACTTGCCCCCGCCCCCTCTTAGCGCAACGCATCTTGAGAAAGTGTTGCCGTTCCGCAACAGAAAGCGGCGGGATGCGCTGCCGCGGGAGAGAAAGGCACCGAAGAACGGCCACAGGGTCGGAGTGATCGCTGCTGCGGAGAACGCAATGACAATAAGTACTATCAGTGGGTTGAGAAGAAATCTGGAAAAAATGGATCAACCTTGCCGGAACAACATGTCGGCTCACGCGTTAAGTTTGGGCGTCCGACCGCGCGTAGGTGAAATTGCGAGCGTGCGTCCGGGAGTCGGGCGCCGTTCAGCGGAGACGAGCATGCCGAAACCCACGAGTGATGACCTGTTCCAGCCGAGCCTTACCCGCATGGAGAGCAAGAGCAGGACCACGGATCAGGTTTCCCGGGCTATCACCGAGGCGGAGACCGCGCAGCGTGAACGCAAGACCGCGCGGTTGAAGGCCGTCCGCCTCGCAAAGGAGGCGAAGGAGCAGGAGAAGGGTGACGGCGGTGCCTTGCGGAAAAAATCTTCGCGGGCCGGGGGACGCAAGACCAAACGCAGCGGCCGCTGATCGGACCGCCTACGACCGCCGGACCGGTCGCGCCGGCCTTAGTCGCGTGAGGCGAACATCGCCTGGAACGCGGGCACCTTGGCGGCAAGTGCCGCATCCTTCTCCGCCGAACGCTTGTAGGCCGGCCGATCCGTCACCCGGGCGACATAGTCCTCGAAGGCCGGCTTCTGCGGCAGGCCCTTGAGCACGTTCATGGTGTAATTCATGCCCGAGCCGAGGATCACGTCCGCGATCGTGAACCGATCACCGGCGGCGTAGGGTTTTTCAGACAGCCTGTGCTCGAGATTTGCAACCAGGTCGTCGTAGAGACCGAACGGATAATCATTGCTCACATAGCTCAGGCCGTGCACATGCCCGCAAATCGCCGGATCGAAGACCGCATCGTGATAGACGAGCATGCTCAGATAAGCGGCGCGATCCGGATCGCCGATCGCCGGAGCAAGCCCCGTCCGCGGAAACGCGTCGCCGAGATAGATCGCGATCGCCGCGCGCTCCGTAACGACTTTGCCTTCGTGCTCGATCGCCGGAACCTTCTTGTTCGGCTGGACCGCCCGGTATTCCTCCGGCGCCCCTCCCTCGCCACGGATGTCCACGAGTTCCATTTCATAGTCCACCCCGAGTTCCTCGATCAGCCAGAACACGGCGGAAGAGCGGGACCACGGCGCATGATAGAACTTGAGCATCTTCATCTCCCTCATTCGGATGTCGGCACTCTATCAGCATGCTCCTGACAACCAGCTGTCAGGAGCAGTCACGGCCGGAAAAAAGGGCGGCTCGGGGCCGCCCTTGTGCAACCGGTGCCAAGCCGGCGATCGACTCCTCAGTTGGGAAGCTGATCGTCCACGCCTTCCACGTAGAAGTTCATGCCGAGCAGCGTCGCATCGTCGGCCACCTCGCCTTCGGCGAGCCAGGGCGTACCGTCCTGTTTGTTGACAGGACCGGTGAACGGGTTGAAGCCGGAGCGGATCTTGTCTTCCGTCTCCTGCGCCAACGCCTTCACGTCATCGGGCATGTTCGTGTAGGGGGCCATGACCACGTGGCCTTCCTTGAGGCCGCCCCAGACGTCCACCTGCTCCCAGGTGCCGTCCCGCACGGCTTTCACCCGCTCGATATAGTACGGGCCCCAGTCGTCGATAATGGAGGTGAGCTGCGTCTCAGGCCCGAACTTGATCATGTCGGAGGCCTGACCGAAGGCCTTGATGCCGCGTTCGGCCGCCACCTGCATGGGCGCGGTGGAGTCGGTATGCTGTGTGATGATGTCGACGCCCTGGTCGATCAGCGCCTTGGCGGCATCTGCTTCCTTGCCCGGGTCGAACCAGGTGTTGGCCCAGACGACCTTCACCTGGAAATCCGGATTGACCGACTGCGCCCCGAGCATGAAGGCGTTGATCCCCATCACCACTTCAGGAATGGGGAATGACGCGATATAGCCCGCCACGCCCGCCTCCGACATCTTCGCGGCTATCACGCCCTGGATGTAGCGGCCTTCGTGGAACTTGGAATTGTAGGTGGAGACGTTCGGATGTTCGCGCTTGTAGCCCGTCGCGTGCTCGAATTTCACGTCCGGGAAGCGCCCCGCCACCTTGTTCGTGGCATCCATATAGCCGAATGAGGTCGTGAAGATGATGTCACAGCCCGAACGCGCGAAACGTTCGATCGCGCGCTCCGCATCCGCTCCTTCCGGCACGCTCTCCAGATAAGCGGTCTCGACGTCGTCCCCCATCGCCTCCTCAAGTTGCAGGACGCCCTGGTGATGCTGGTACGACCAGCCGAAATCGCCGATCGGCCCCACATAGATAAAGCATGCCTTGGTCGGGTCCTGCGCCTCGGCCGCGCCCGCCGCGGCGAGGCCCAGCACCGTGGCTGCGGCAAATGCCTTCAGTAGCTTTTTCATTTTCTTTGTCCTCTCTGATGGTTGCCTGTGGCGCCTTCCGCGCCCTTGCGCAAGCGGTTCGAAACTTTCGCGGCACTCAGCGGTCGGGCACGAAAGCCCGCCCCAGAGATGCCGGTGTGTTCATCATGGTCAGTCGCCGATTCCTGGAGATCAAGACTAGTACGACAATCGTGGCCAGATAGGGAAGCGAAGACAGAAGCTGCGACGGGATGCCGAGCCCCAGGGCCTGCGCGTGAAGCTGGCCGATGGTCACGCCGCCGAAGAGATAGGCGCCGGCCACCACGCGCCAGGGCCTCCAAGAGGCGAAGACGACGAGCGCCAGCGCGATCCAGCCGCGCCCGGCCGTCATGTTCTCCACCCATTGCGGCGTGTAGACGATCGACAGATATGCCCCGGCGAGCCCCGCGCAGGCGCCGCCGAAGAGAACCGCGAGATAGCGGACGCCGATGACGTTGATGCCCTGAGCATGCGCCGATGAGTGATTGTCGCCCACCGCGCGCAACATCAGCCCCGCACGCGTGGAGAACAGAAAATAGGCGACCGCGATCGTAAGCAGGATCGAGATATAGAAGAACGGATCCTGTCCGAACAGCAGCCGTCCGACGACGGGAATCTCGGACAGTACAGGGATGTGGATGGCACCGAGATTCACGCCGGGCTGTCCCACGAAACTCTCGCCCAGCATCCCCGAGAGGCCCAGGCCGAACAACGTCAGCGCAAGACCCGTCGCCACCTGGTTGGTGACGAGCGAGAGTGCCAGGAAACCGAAGAGCAGTGCGAAGGCCGCGCCCACCAGGATGGCGGCAAAGATGCCGAGCCAGGCGGAGCCGGTCATGGCCGCAACGGCGAAGCCCGTCACCGCCCCCATGATCATCATCCCCTCGACGCCGAGGTTGAGCACGCCCGAGCGCTCCACGACCAGTTCGCCCAGGGCCGCGATCAGGAGCGGCGTAGCGGCCGTTGCGATCGTGATGAGAACCGATTCAAGCATAGCTGGATGCCTCCGCGGCTTTCGCCTCCGCCGCCGTTGCTCGCGATGACCGCGTGAACCGGATGCGGTAGTGGATCAGCATATCGCAGGCTAGAACGAAGAAGAGCAGCATGCCCTGGAAGGAGCGCGCCACCTTGTCGGTCACGCCGATCGAGATCTGCGCCGCCTCACCACCCAGATAGGTGAGCGCCAGCACGAGGCCTGCCGCGATGATGCCGAGCGGATTGAGCCGCCCGAGGAAGGCGACGATGATCGCCGTAAAGCCATAGCCCGGCGAGATTGTCGGGCGAAGCTGGCCGATGGCGCCCGAGACCTCGCTGATGCCGGCGAGACCCGCCAGCGCCCCCGAGACGAGGAAGGCGAAGATCACCATCCGCCCACGCGAGAAGCCGGCGAACCGCCCCGCTCGCGGGCTCTGGCCGATCACCTTCACCTCGAAGCCCTTCAGCGTGCGCGAGAGCACGAACCAGAGAACGAGCGCCGCAAGAAGAGCAAAGATGAAGCCCCAATGGGCGCGGCCCGAGGCCGGCCAGATCTCGGGCAGGATGGCGAAGGCGTGGAAATTGCGCGTCTCGGGAAAATTGAAGCCTTCGGGATTGCGCCATGGCCCGCGTACGATCCAGTCGAGGAAGAGCTGCGCTATATAGACCAGCATCAGGCTGGTCAGGATCTCGTTCGTGTTGAAGCGCACCTTCAGCAAGGCCGGGATCGCCGCATAGGCCGCGCCGCCGGCGATCCCCATCAGCAGCATCAGAGGCAGCACCGTCCAGGATTGGAGATCCGGGAACATCACCGGGAGCAAGGAGCCCGCGATCGCGCCGATGATGAACTGTCCCTCCGCACCGATATTCCAGTTGTTCGAGAGATAGCAGACTGCAAGTCCAACCGCGATCAGGATCAGGGGGGCTGCCTTCACGGCGAGTTCGTGCAGCGACCAGGTCTCGCGCAAAGGATCGATGAAGAAGTAATAGAGCGCCTCGACCGGGTTCTTGCCCAGGAACAGGAACATGACAGCCCCGACGGCAAGCGTCAGCGCCAGGGCGATGAACGGCGAGAGGGTGCTGAAGAGCGCCGAATGCTGCGGCCGCTTGACGAGTTCGATGCGCATCATACGGCCTCCGCCGTGGGCATCGGGGCCTGGCCGGGCTCGGCACCGCCCATCAGCAGGCCGATCTTTTCATATGTGGCCTCGGCGATGGGCACCGGCATAGAGAGTCTTCCGCCGTGCATCACCGCAATCCCGTCGCAGATCTCGAACAGCTCATCGAGGTCCTGGCTGATGACGAGCACCGCCGAGCCGCTCCCGGCGAGATCGATGAGCGCCTGGCGGATCCGCGCAGCGGCACCAGCATCGACACCCCAGGTGGGCTGGTTGACGACGAGAACCAGCGGTTGCCGGTCGAGTTCGCGGCCGATCACGAATTTCTGCAGGTTTCCGCCTGAAAGGGCCGAGGCTTCCGGGTCCTCGCCGCTCTTGCGCACGTCCATCGCTTCGCAGATGCGCTTGGAAGCCCTGGCGACGAGACCGCTGCGGATGACGCCCAGGCGGGAGAGGAACGCACGCGCGTCGGTGCGGAAGCGCGAAAGGAGGAGGTTCTGCGACAAGGTCATGGCCGGTGCGGCGGCATGGCCCAGCCGCTCCTCGGGCACGAAAGCCGCGCCCAACAGTCGGCGCCCGGAAATGTCCAGCCGGCCCGCATCCTTCCCGCGGATGCGTACCGCGTCCGCCCTGTCCTGCAAGGCCTCGCCCGAAACCGCTTCGAAGAACTCACCCTGCCCATTGCCCGCGACGCCAGCCACCCCGAGGATCTCGCCCGCATGGACGGTGAGATTGAGGTTGGAGAGCGGGAGGGCAAAGGGATGACTCGCCCGGCGGTCGAGATCGCGGATTTCGAGGAGCGCCTCGCGGTGGGCGGCGGGCTTGTCGCGTGTCACGGGTTTGACTTCGTCCCCCACCATCATGCGGGCGAGCGATGAGGCGGTCTCCTTGCGCGGATCGCACTCGGCGACCACTCTGCCCTGGCGCAGCACGGTCGCGCGGTCGCAGATGCGTTTCACTTCCTCGAGCCGGTGCGAGATATAAAGGATCGAACGCCCTTCGGCCCTGAGTTTCTCCAGTGTCGCGAACAGCTTGTCAGCTTCCTGCGGCGTCAGCACCGAGGTCGGCTCATCGAGAATGATGAGTTCGGGGTTCTGCAGAAGGCAGCGGATGATCTCGATGCGCTGGCGCTCGCCCACCGAGAGGTCGCCCACATGGGCCTTCGGATCGATGGGCAGCCCGTAGGCTTGCGAAAGGTCGCGGGCGCGCGCCGTGACCGCGCCGGGGGGCGCCGGATCATCCAGCGACAGCATGATATTTTCGGCGGCCGTCAGCGCGTCGAACAGAGAAAAATGCTGGAACACCATGCCGATGCCGATGCGCCGCGCCGCCCGCGGACTGACGATCGCCACCTGCCGTCCCTTCCAGAAGATTGCACCGTCCGCAGGCTCCAGCGCGCCGAAGAGCATCTTGACGAGCGTCGACTTCCCCGCGCCGTTCTCGCCGAGCAGCGCGTGGATCTCGCCGCGGCCGATCGTCAGGTCGATATGGTCGCAGGCGACAAGGGAGCCGAAAGTCTTCGTAAGGCCACGGGCCTCCAGAAGCGGCACGACGCGGTGCTCAAGTGTTGCCGGCACAACACCTCCCATTCATTCTTTTTGTTCCCGCAGCCATCGTAGGCGCGCTTCTTCCCCACGCAATAGCTTCCACTCGGTTGAAACAGCTTCAAGCATTCCGCAGGGCATATCAAGGAACAAGCACGGTGGTGCCGGTGGTCCTGCGCGCCTCCAGTTCCTCCTGCGCCCTGCCTGCATCGGCGAGCGGATAGTGCTGGTTGACCAGCACCTTCACCGCACCGGACCCGACCACGGAGAAAAGCTCGCGGGCGCCCTCCTCCAAGTCCTTCCGCGCGGCAATGTAGGTAAAGACTGTCGGCCGCGTGGCGAAGAGCGAGCCCTTCTGCGCCAGGAGATTGATGCTGAAGGGCGGCACCACGCCGGAAGATTGGCCGAAGCTCACAAACATGCCTAGCGGCCTCAGGCAATCGAGCGAGCCCGGGAACGTGTCCTTGCCGACGGAATCGTAGACCACGTCGCACATGCGGCCCTTGGTCAGTTCTCTCACGGCGGCTACGAAATCGTCCTTCGTGTAGTCGATCACATGGTCGAAGCCATGTGCGCGGGCAAGTTCCACCTTCTCCAGCGAGCCGGCGGTGCCGATCACCGTCGCGCCGAGATGCTTGGCCCATTGTCCGAGGATCAGGCCCACGCCGCCGGCGGCAGCATGGTAAAGGACGGTGTCGCCGGCCTTTACGGGAAAAGTGCGGCGCAGAAGATACCAGGCGGTCAGCCCCTTCAGCATCATGCTGCCGGCCTGCTCGTCCGAAACGGCATCGGGTACCCGCACCAGCCGGTCGGCCGCAATCAGCCGCTGTTCGGCATAGGCCCCGCCACCGGCGACACAATAGGCGACGCGGTCGCCGGGCTTGAACTCCTCCACGCCCTCGCCTGTTTCCAGCACCACGCCGGCCGCCTCGCTGCCCGGCGTAAAGGGTTTCTCGACGGGGTAAAGGCCCGTTCGGTGGTAAATGTCGATGAAGTTGAGGCCGATGGCCTTCTGCGCGACGAGGACCTGGCCGGGCCGAGGCTTCCCAGGGTCGATATTCTCGAGCCGCAGAACCTCGGGCCCGCCGGTCTCATGCAAACGGATCGCTTTGGCCACGGTCAAACTCCCTTCCTTCCAAGCGGCATCGCCTGCATCACGGCGCCGATACAGTAGAGATAGAGGCCGGTCACCCCAATTCCCGCCCTGACCCAGGTCTGCGCTTGCATCTCCTGCAGCAAGGCTACGGCGCCGAAGAAGCACCAGGCCAAGAAAACGCCAAGATTCAAAGGCCGCAGCCGCTTCACGCGGACGGGATGGAGAAAGTGGAGGGGCATGAAGGTCAGGAAAGCCGAGATCACGACCACGCCGAGGGAGACATATTCGCCCGGCTCGATGACGAAGAGGGTGAAGACGACCATGTTCCACACGACGGGAAAACCCTTGAAGAAGTTCTCCTCCGTCTTCATCCCCGTATCGGCATAATAGATCGCGCTCGAGACCACGATGATCGCTGCCGACAGAAAGGAAAATCCCTCCCCCATGAAGCCGCTCTGGTAAAGCGCGAAGGCGGGGATCAGCACATAGGTCACGTAGTCGATGATGTTGTCCAGCATGTCGCCGGACCATGTCGGCAGTACGTCCTTGACCTGCAGCTTGCGCGCGATCGGCCCGTCGATCCCGTCGACGAGGAGCGCCAGCCCCAGCCACCAGAACATCGCCGTCCATCGTTCCTCGCTTGCCGCAACCAGCGACAGGAAGGCGAGGAACGATCCCGACGCGGTGAGAAGATGGACCGAAAAGGCCTTGGCTTGCGGCGCGGTGACCTTTTTCTTCCTCATCGGCGCCATCACACCAGGCCTCGCACCGGAATACGCGTAAAAACAGAAGCGGCTGTGTTCGGCCACCCGGCCCCTCGCCCGCATCTAGCCCGCCTGGTCGCTGCCATTCCTTTCCTCCGGCGCCGGTATGCTCTTCCCTTACACGCTCCCGAGACGGCGCGCAGCATAAACCGGCAAAGCATGTGGAAAACAGCGCGCTGGCCCGATCCGTTCATGCCCTCCTTGCGGCCACTGCGGTCCCCTGCGTTGATCGGCCTCAATCGCCTGCTATATCTCCTGTGCTATCGAACGCGCATGAGGCCAAGCCAGGTGCAGGAAGTGAAAATGGACACGATACTCGTCGCGGGCACCGGGCCCGCCGGCCTGACTGCCGCCATGGCACTGGCCGAGCTTGGCCGCGATGTGGTGCTCGCGGGCCCGCCGCCCTCCTCCACGGACCGGCGCACGAGCGCGCTGATGCGGCCCGCCGTCGCATTCCTGGATGGGTTCGGCCTCGGCGAGACCCTCAAGGAGGTTGCGGCACCCCTTGCCGCCATGCGCATCATTGACGCGACGAACCGGCTCATCCGTAGTCCGGCGGTCACCTTCCGGGCGGCGGAAATCGGTGAGGAATCGTTCGGCCTCAACATTCCAAATGCCGAATTGAATGCCGCGCTTGCCGAAAAGGTTCGTGAAAACGGAAACATCACCTGGCAAGAGCAGATCGTGCATGCATGGCGCCCCGCCGCCAACCACGTCGAAGCGGAACTTGCCGACGGAACGATCATCCGCGCCGCTCTGGCCGTCGCCGCCGACGGACGCAATTCTCCCGCCAGGGGCGCCGCCGGCATCACGATCCGGCGCCGCGATCTGCACCAGAGCGCGCTGGTGCTCAACTTCGCCCATGCCAGGCATCACGGCTTCGCCTCGACCGAGTTCCACACGGAGCACGGCCCTTGCACCCAGGTGCCGCTGCCGGACGGCCTCCGCTCGAGCCTGGTCTGGGTGATGCGCCCGTGGCAGGCGGAGGAACTGATGGCGCTCGACGACGCCGCGCTGTCGGAACGCCTGGAAGAGCGTCAACAGTCCTTTCTGGGCAAGGTGACGGTGGAGCCCGGCCGCCAGGTCTTCCCGCTCGTCTCGGCTCTGCCGATGCGCTTTGCCGCGCGGCGCATCGCGCTTGTCGGCGAGGCCGCCCATGTCTTTCCGCCGATCACGGCGCAAGGGCTCAATCTCGGGCTGCGCGACGTGATGGACCTTGCGGAGGTGGTGCGCACGCATATGGCAGACCCGGGCTCGACGGCGGCCCTCCTGCGCTATGATGCGCGCCGTCGCCCGGATATCCTGGCGCGGTCCGGCGCCGTCAATCTGGTCAACGCCTCGCTTCTTTCGGACCTGCTCCCGGCCCAGCTATTGAGGAGCGCGGGCCTGAGCCTGCTCGGCAGCGCCTCCGGCCTGCGGGGTTTCTTCATGCGCGAGGGAATGCGCCCGGGTAGCGGTTTCGCAGCCATTCTGCCGAGCATTCTGCGCGGTGCCTGATCTTGCCCGGCCAGAAGGAGGAGACGCCTCTCCACAGGTCGGGATTGAATTGCGGCCAAAGCTACGCCAAATAAGGGGAAAGGCTTTGTGCAATGCAGAAAATTAAAACGGCAAAATTCTCGATAGGCCAGGTGGTCCGCCATCGGCTTTTTCCCTTCCGGGGGGTCATCTTCGACATCGATCCGGAATTCAACAACAGCGAGGAGTGGTATCAGGCCATTCCCGCCGAAGTTCGGCCGTCGAAGGACCAGCCCTTCTACCATCTCCTCGCCGAAAACGAGGAGACGGAATACGTGGCCTACGTCTCCGAACAGAACCTGCTCGAAGACGAGTCCGGCGAGCCAGTGCGCCATCCGCAGCTTTCGGAACTTTTCATCCAGACGTCCGACGGCAAATACACGCCGCGGCTGCGCCACAATCACTGATCCGATACCCCAAGGGCCAAACGAGAACAGGGCCCGAACGGGCCCTGTTCTCGTTTGGCGGCACCTGCCAGGTCACTGAGCCTGCTTGGCCTGTTCCTGCGCCTGCTTCAGCTTCTCGGCAAATTCCTGGTTGTTCTTGCTGACGAACTCCTCGAGCTTCTTCTGGCGCTCGTCCAAATCCGCCTGCTGCAGCGGCTCACCGTCGAACGCATTGGTGAAGCCCTGCAGCGTCACCTTCATCGGGTTCGGCTGGTTCTGGAAATTGACCGAGGTGAGCGTCAGTTCCGAGCCCTTCTTGAACGATGCCACGATCTGGTCCGTGAGCTGGGCCTCGGCCACGCAGCGGTCCGGCACGCAGATGGCGTAATCGATCTTCTGGGTCGAGCCGCCGTCGATCTGCAGTCCCACGCCCGGCGGGATAAGGCGGCCGGTCGGAACAGCGATCTGCAACACCCGGCGGTTCACCTTGCCCTTGACCTCGATCAGGTTGATGCTGGTCAGAAGCTGACCGCTGTCGGCGCGCAGCAGGAACTGCACGTTGCAGACGTCGATGTCTTCCTGCTTGGTACAGGCCTTGAACCAGCCCTGCGGCGGCTCCTGCTGCTGCGCAAGCGCCGTATTGGCATAGCCGGCACCAACCAGCACGCCGACCATCGCGGCCAAGCCGTATGCTTTCGCTCTGAGGCTCATCATTCTTCCCATTCCTCTCGAATCCAAGCCCAGGGCAGCTGCCCTTGGGCTCCTACTGTTGGCCGAATGCGGCGACAGCAAGGCTTGCGCGCGTGTTACAACGCCTTCTCGCGCGAATCCAGTGGCCAAAATCCCACTTCTCCACAATCTCATCCCATAATGCCGCCATCTCGGCGTGCGATGTGACGGAGTGCCCCGGTGGCGATGGACAAGCGATACCGGCCGCGCAAGGATGCGCGCCAAGCGAGTCAGCATTGAACGCGCGAGGATTTTAATGCATTTCAGCCATTCCCTTATTCCAGCCGTGGCCGCGGCCGTCATCCTTGTGACGTCCGCGCAGGCGCAGGACGGCCCGGTCTACGGAATCGCCATGAACGGCGAGCCGGCGCTTCCTGCCGATTTCACGCATTTCCCCTATGCCAATCCGGAAGCGCCCAAGGGCGGCGAGATCACCTATTGCGTGGTGGGCAATTTCGACAATCTCAACCCGTTCATCCTGAAGAGCATGCGCACCACCGCGCGCGGCGTGGTCGACACCATCTTCGGCAATTTCGTCTTCGAGCCCCTGATGCGCCGCAACGGCTCCGAGCCCTTCTCGCTCTACGGGCTGCTCGCCGAATCGGTCGAGATGGACGAGGACCGGACCTTTGCGGAGTTCCACCTCAACCCGAACGCGAAGTGGTCGGACGGCGAGCCGGTGACGCCCGAGGACGTCATCTTCACCTACGAGACATTCGCGCAGAAGGGCCGCCCGCCCTATTCGAGCCGCATGGCCAGGATCGAGAAGATCGAGAAGACCGGCGCGCACAGCGTCCGCTTCACCTTCAACGAGCAGTCGGACCGGGAATTCCCGTTGGTGGTGGCGCTGACGCCCGTCATTCCCGCCCACGCGTTCGATCAGGAGACCTTCGACCAGACCACCCTGAAGCCCGTCATCGGCAGCGGCCCCTATGTCATCGACCAGGTCGCGCCGGGGCAGCGGATCGTCTTCAAGCGCAACCCCAGCTACTGGGGTGCGGACATACCCTCCATGCGGGGCTTCCAGAACTACGATCAAATCACGATCGAGTATTTTCTCAATGGAAACGCGCAGTTCGAGGCTTTCAAGAAAGGACTCTGCTCCGTTTATGCGGGCTCGGACTACACCGGCCTCGACCCGAACAGCATCGCCCGGGATTTCAACTTCCCCGCCGCCGAGAGCGGCGACGTGATCGTCGAATCCTTCGATGTGAAAATCCCGCCGGCGGTCAGCGGCTTCTTCTTCAACACGCGGCGTGAGAAGTTCGCTGACCCGCGCGTGCGCCGCGCGCTTTCCATGCTCTACGACTTCGGCTGGGTGAACAAGAATGTCTACAACGGCCAGTATCACCGCACGCTGAGCTACTGGCAGGGCTCGGAGCTTTCGGCCCTCGGTTCGCCGGCGACCGAAGAGGAGAAGGCGCTCCTCGCGCCCTATCAGGACAAGGTGCAGCCGGAGGTCATGAACGGCACCTACGGCGCGAAAGCGGACGGAACCGAGGAGATTGACCGCGACACGATGCACGAAGCGCTGAACCTGCTGAAGGAAGCGGGCTACGAGATCGATGGACGCGTGCTCAAGGACCCGCAAGGCAATCCCTTCACCTTCGAGATCCTCATCGTCTCCGCCGAGCAGGAGCGCCTTGCAGCCGTCTTCCAGAGAACGCTTGCCCGCCTCGGCATCCAGGTATCGCTGCGCATGCTGGACGATGCGCAGATCCAGCAGCGTAAGCAGACCTATGACTTCGACATGCTGATCTCCTCGGTTGGCTTTTCCGGCACGCTGTCGCCGGGAATCGAGCAGATCTATCGCTGGGGTTCGGAAGCAGCGAAGGCGGAGGGCTCCTTCAACCTCGCCGGCGTGGCCGATCCCGCCGTTGACGCCATGATCGACACCATGCTCAACGCGCGCGACAAAGAGGCCTATGTGGCTGCCGTCCGCGCGCTCGACCGGCTTCTCATCTCCGGCGCCTATGTGATCCCCACGCAGCACAACACCAAGGTCTGGATCGCCTACTGGAACCATTTGCAGCATCCGGAAGTCTCGCCGCTCAACGGCTACGACCTCTCCGCCTGGTGGCTAAAACCGCAATAGGATTCTTCATGACGGAAAAGGCGAATCTCAGCGTCGACGTCGTCTCCGACGTCGTGTGCCCATGGTGCTTTCTGGGCATGCGCAATCTGCAGGCGGCCATGGCGAACGTCGATGACATCGACGTGACGGTCCGCTGGCGTCCCTACCAGCTCGATCCGGCGATCCCGCGCGGGGGCCTCGACCGACAGGATTACATGCTGAAGAAATTCGGCAGTCTGGAGCGCCTCGAGGCCGCGCACGACCGCCTGCGCGAGATGGGGGCAGCCGTCGGCATTTCCTACGATTTCGAGGCCATCAAGGTTGCCCCCAACACGCTCGATGCGCATCGCGTGATCCGCTGGGCGGCAACGGCGGGCCAAACCGTGCAAAACATCCTCGTGGAGCGCCTCTTCCGTCTTTATTTCGAGGAGGGGCGGAACATCGGCGATCACGCCGTGCTGATCGACGCCGCGCGGGATGCGGGAATGGATGCGTCCCTGGTCGAGACGCTGCTTCCCTCCCCTGCAGACGGGGACGAGGTCGCGACGGAGATCGAAACCGCGCGGCGCATGGGCGTCACCGGCGTCCCCTGCTTCCTGCTCGAAGGCCGCTACGCGCTCATGGGCGCCCAGCCGCCGGAAGCGCTGGCCGACGCCATCGCCAAAGTGAGCGAGGCGAAGGAGAAAGGCGAGTTGGACAAAGAGCAGGGGTAGATTGTCGGTTGCGGCTGAGGGCGATCGGGTGGACACGGTGCCGTTGCGCGTTGCGAAGGCGCGGCTACCTGATGCTCGCGATATGGTGCGCGTTCACAAGAAACATCTCAATGGTATCGGCCGTCACTTAGATCATTTCAGCGTTTCTATGAAACGCTGAAATGATCTAGGCGGCCTGCTTCTCCACTAGCCGCACAAGCTGCGTCATCACGATGGCAGCTCCCGCAAGCCGCTTCTCCGGCGTCGGCCAATCGCGGATGAAGACCACGCTCTGGTCCGGCCGGATTTTGGCGAGCTGCCCCTGCTCTCCGATAAAGCGCACCAGCCCCGCCGGCTCCGGGAACTCCTTGTTGCGGAAATGAAGCACCACGCCCTTTGGCCCGGCATCGAGCTTCTCCACATTGGCGCGCCGGCAGAGCGACTTGATATAGACGATCTTGAGGAGATGCTGCACCTCCTCCGGCATCGGCCCGAAGCGATCGATGAGCTCGGCGCCGAAGCCGTCGATCTCCTCCGGCGTCTCGATTTCGCCCAGCCTGCGATAGAGGCCCAGTCGAAGCTGCAGGTCGGGCACATAGTGCTCGGGGATCATGACCGCCGTGCCGACCGTGATCTGCGGCGACCAGCCGGTGTCTACTGCTTCGCCGGTTCCGCGCAGCTCCGCCACCGCCTCCTCCAGCATCTGCTGGTAAAGTTCGTAGCCCACTTCCTTGATATGGCCGGACTGCTCCTCACCCAAAAGGTTACCTGCTCCGCGGATATCGAGATCGTGGCTTGCGAGTTGGAAGCCGGCGCCCAGCGAATCGAGCGACTGCAGCACCTTGAGACGCCGCTCCGCAGTGGGCGTGAGCGTGCGGTTCGCCGGCAGCGTGAAGAGCGCATAGGCGCGTACCTTCGAGCGTCCGACACGGCCGCGCAGCTGATAGAGCTGTGCCAGGCCGAACATGTCGGCCCGGTGCACGATCAGCGTGTTGGCCGTAGGAATGTCGAGACCCGACTCCACGATGGTCGTGGAAAGCAGCACATCATATTTGCCGTCGTAGAAGGCGTTCATGATGTCGTCGAGCTCACCGGCGGCAATCTGGCCATGCGCCGTCGCCACCTTGAGTTCCGGCACCTGCTCGTGCAGGAACTCCTGAACCTCGGCCAGGTCCGAGATGCGTGGCACGACATAGAAGCTTTGCCCGCCGCGATAGCGCTCGCGCAAGAGCGTCTCGCGGACGACCAGCGGGTCGAAGGGCGAAATGAAGGTGCGCACCGCCATGCGGTCCACGGGCGGCGTGGCAATCAGCGAAAGCTCCCGCACGCCCGTGAGCGCAAGTTGCAGCGTGCGCGGGATGGGCGTGGCCGAGAGCGTCAGAACGTGAACATCCGCCTTCAGTTCTTTCAATCGCTCCTTGTGCTTCACGCCGAAATGCTGCTCCTCGTCGATGATGAGCAGGCCCAGATTCTTGAAACTTATGGAGGAGCCCAGCAGCGCGTGCGTGCCCACCACGATGTCGACCGTCCCCTCGGCGAGCCCCTTCTTCGTTTCCGCCAGTTCCTTGGCCGCGACCAGACGCGAGGCCTGCCGCACCCTGACCGGCAGGCCGGTGAAGCGCTCACGGAAGGTCTTGAAGTGCTGGCGGGCGAGCAGCGTGGTCGGCACCACTACCGCCACCTGGAAGCCCTCCATGGCCGCCACGAAGGCGGCCCTCAGCGCCACCTCCGTCTTGCCGAAACCGACATCGCCGCAGACGAGCCGGTCCATCGGCCGACCGGCGCTCAGATCCTCCAAGACGGCATCGATGGCCGTCTGCTGGTCGTCCGTCTCGTCATAGGGAAAGCGCGCGGCAAACTCGCCGTAGACCCCTTCGGGCGGCATGATCTTCGTCGCCGGGCGCATCTGCCGCTCGGCAGCGAGCCTGATCAACTGGCCCGCCATCTCGAGCAGGCGTTTCTTCAGCCTCGCCTTGCGCGACTGCCAGGCCCCGCCGCCAAGCCTGTCGAGCGTGGCTTCCGCCGAATCGGAGCCGTAGCGTGACAGGAGTTCGATGTTTTCAACCGGCAGGAACAGCCGGTCGTCGCCGGCATAGTGGATTTCGAGACACTCGTGCGGAGCGCCGGCCGCCTCGATGGTCTTGAGGCCGATAAAGCGACCAATGCCGTGGTCGGCATGAACGACGATATCGCCCGCCGAAAGCGCGCTCGCTTCTGAAATGAAGTCAGCCGCCCGTTTGCGCCGCTTGGAGCGGCGCACGAGCCGGTCGCCCAGGACATCCTGCTCGGCAAGGATAACGAGCCGGTCCGTTTCGAACCCCGCTTCCAGTGGCAGAATGCCGAGACCGGCCTGCCCTTTCGGCAGCTTCGCAAGCTCGCCCAAGCTTTCCACGCGCGCCACGCCGCCGAGCCCGTGCTCGGCGAGGATCTGGCCGAGCCGCTCGGTAGAGCCCTCGCTCCAGCCGGCGACCAGCACGTGCTTTCCGCGCGCCCTTTTCTCGCCGAGATGCTTGACCGCGTGGTCGAACACATTTGCATTGGGGTCGGCGCGCTCTTCCGCAAAGCCACGCCCGGCCGAGGCCCCGGCGTGGAACACCTTGGCGCCCGCGGCATCCGGCGTGGCGAATGGCGTGAGCCGGATGAAGACGCGCGTTTCCGCTGCCGCGGAAACCTCCTGCGGATCGAGATAGAGGCTCTGCGGCTCGACCGGCTTGTAGGGTACTGAATCGCCGAGCCCCGCTCCTTCCGAAAGCTGTCGCGTGCGCGCTTCATAATGGTCGACGATCAGCGAATGGCGCTCGGTGATCGCTTCCTGCGCCAGGTGGTCGAAGACGAGCGGCGCGTCGGGCAGGTAATCGAAGACGGTCTCGAGGCTGTCATAAAAGAGCGGCAGCCAGTGCTCCATGCCGGAGAAACGCCGCCCCTCCGAGATCGCGGCGTAAAGCGCGTCCTCGCGTGAGGGCGCACCGAAGGTCTCGATGTAATGACGGCGGAAGCGGCTCACCGTATCCGGCGTCAACGTCACCTCGCTCATGGCCTGCAGCGCCACCTCGGTGCGCTGACCGGTGGTGCGCTGGGTCGCCACGTCGAAGGCACGGATAGAATCGAGCGTGTCGCCGAAGAAATCGAGACGCAGCGCCTCCTCCCAGCCGGGCGCGAAGAGATCGAGGATGCCGCCGCGTACCGCATATTGCCCCATATCGCGCACGGAAGGGACGCGCTCGAAACCCGCCGTCTCCAGCCGCGCGACCAGCGCCTCCATATCGACCTGATTGCCCGGCTTGGCGCGAAAGCCCTGCGCCTCGATATGATCGGCGGGCGGCATGCGCTGGAGCAACGCGTTGGCGCTGACCAGCACGATCGCGCGGTGCGGATGGCGTTTGAGCGCTGCCATGGCCGAAAGCGCGTCGAGTCGGCGGGCGGCGGCATCCGCCCCCGGCGAAACGCGATCATACGGCAGGCAGTCCCATGCCGGCAGCGTCATCACCGGGAGGCTCGGATCGGCGAACTGCAAGGCTTCAGCAATCAGCGGCAGGCGCTGGCCGTCGCGCACGACGAAAACCAGCGGCTCATCCGGCGCGATCTCGTTGGATATCTGGGCGAGAGCGAAGGGCTCGTAGCCGTCGGCAACGCCGTCCACGATTGCCGGACCATTCCGGCACGCAAGGCCGATAGGATCGATCAGTTCGGTCATTTCGGTATCTGTCAGATGCTCGGCGCGCCACCGGCGGCGCAAATGCGTTTGAAAAGCGTGGTATCATAGGGCTCCGCTACGGGCCGCTCGCCGGTGACCCATTGCAGAAGCATCGTATCAGGCACTTCCAGCAGCGCCTCGAATTGGTTCAGTTCCTCGTCCGACAGCGCCCCTATGTGCGAATCCGCGAAGCCGCCGAGCACTAGGTCCATCTCGCGCATGCCGCGCCGCCACGCGCGCACGAGAGCGCGACGCCTGCGCGGGTCGAGATCGGCGCTTGAACGCGTTGTTCCAGTCATTGAGCCATGCCTTTCGCGGTGAGAAGGGGCATATAGCGTCTCGCCTGTGGAAAGTCAGCCTCTCCAAAGCATTTCCTCATCGCCCTGCTGCCATTAGGTTCTGTCCATGCGCCCTTCGCTTCTCGACCCGCTCTTTGCTCCGGCAACCGTGCTTGAAGGCATAGGCGACCGCACGGCCGGGCTGATCGCCAATGTCGTGCCGGCGGACCTAACGAATCGCCCCCTGCGGGTGGGCGATCTCCTGTTCGTGCTGCCCCACTCGCTGATCGACCGCACCAACCGACCGGACATCGCCAATGCACCGCAGGGCGCAATCGTGACGTTGAGACTGACGGTGGACCGCCACCAGCCGCCGCCTCGCGGCAAGAAGAACGTACCTTACCGCGTCTTCGCCTTCGACGAGACGGGGCAGATCGCTCTGACCTTCTTCCACGCCCACCAGGCCTATCTCGAAAAGCAGCTCCCCGTCGGCGGCGAGGTTTTGGCCTCGGGCCGCATGGAATGGTTCAACGGCCGCGCTTCGATGGTTCACCCGGACTATATCGTGCCGATCGCGGAAGCCGACACCGTGCCGCCGCTGGAGCCTGTCTACCCGCTCACCGCCGGCCTTTCGCCCAAGGTGCTGCGCCGCGCCATCGCGCAGGCCGTCGCGCGCGTACCGGACATGCCGGAATGGCAGGACGAGGGGCTGCAAGCCCGGCTGGGATTTCCCTCCTTCCGCGCAGCGCTCCAACGCCTTCACGATCCCAGGAGCGTGGAGGATATCTCACCCGAGAACACCGCATGGCAGCGGCTTGCCTATGACGAACTGCTCGCAAGCCAGCTTTCGCTCGCTCTTGTCCGCGCCCGCACGCGCAAGCTCGCCGGCCGCCCGCTCCGGGGCGACGGTGCCCTCGCCGCACGGATCAAGCAGGCGCTGCCCTATTCGCTCACGCCATCCCAGCAGCGCGCGGTTGCAGATATCTTCGGCGACCTTGCAAAGGAAGAGCGCATGTTGCGGCTCCTTCAGGGCGATGTAGGCGCGGGCAAGACGGTCGTGGCGCTGCTGGCCATGGCACGGGCGGCAGAAGCCGGCGGACAATCCGCGCTCATGGCGCCCACGGAACTCCTCGCCCGGCAGCATCTTTCCACCATCGCGCCCATTGCCCAGGCTGCCGGCCTCAAGACCGCGCTGCTCACGGGCCGCGAGAAGGGCCGAGAGCGTCAGGCGATCCTCGACGGCATCGCCTCCGGGGATGTCGCCTTCGTGATCGGCACCCATGCGCTTTTCCAGGAATCGGTCAAGTTCCGCGATCTCGTGTTGACGATCATCGACGAGCAGCACCGCTTCGGCGTCCATCAGCGGCTTGCCATCAGCGCAAAGGGCGATGCACCGGACATGCTCGTCATGACGGCCACCCCCATCCCGCGCACGCTCGTGCTTTCGGCCTTCGGCGACATGGATGTTTCGCGGCTGACGGAGAAACCCGCCGGCCGCAAGCCGATCCGCACCGTCACCATGCCGACGGACCGGCTCGACGAGTTGGTGGAACGCCTGCGAAGCGCGATCGGGGAAGGCCAGAAGGTCTACTGGATCTGTCCGCTCGTCGAGGACTCCGATGCCATTGAGCTGACCTCCGCCGAGGACCGCTTCGCCTCGCTCAAGCACGTGTTCGGGGAGACCGTCGGCCTCGTGCATGGCCGCATGGCCGCGCGGGAGAAGGACGAGGCCATGCGTGCCTTCAAGGAAGGCCGGACGCGCATCCTCGTCGGAACGACCGTGGTGGAGGTGGGCGTCGACGTGCCGGACGCGACCATCATCGTGATCGAGCACGCCGAGCGATTCGGCCTCGCTCAGTTGCACCAGCTCAGAGGCCGTGTCGGGCGCGGTGACAAACCGTCCTCCTGCGTGCTCCTCTACAAGCCGCCCTTGGGCGAGGTGGCGAAGCGTCGTCTGGCCGTCCTGCGCGACACCGAGGACGGTTTCGTCATCGCAGAGGAAGACCTGAGGCTGCGCGGCGAAGGCGACCTTCTGGGCACCCGCCAGTCCGGAATGCCGGGCTTCCAGGTGGCGCGGCTGGAATTCCATGCCGAGCTTCTCGCCACAGCGCGCGACGATGCGCGGCTTCTCCTAACGCGCGACCCCGAGCTTGCGGGCGAGCGCGGCCGGGCGCTCCGCGTCCTTCTTTATCTCTTCGGCAAGGACGAGGCGGTGCGGCTTCTGCGGGCGGGGTAAAGGTGCCACCGGGAAGCACTACTTCGCCAGCGAATCTTCACCGTTTCCCGCCGGCGCGCGCCGTGCCTTCCCGGCCATTGCCTCGTCCGCAAGCTTCTTCGTTTCCTGCTGGTATTCCGGTGAGATCAGCCCGGCGGAGATGATGAGCTTGGCGCCGTCTTCCACGGTCATCGCCAGTTCCATGATCTCGTTCCTCGGCACGTAGAGCAGATAGCCCGAGGTGGGATTGGGCGTGGTGGGCAGGAAGACGGCCACCGCGGGATCCGCATCGTTCCCCGTCAGATCGCGGACCTCGCCCCTGGCCTCGGTTGCGATGAAGACCAGCGCCCAGAGACCCTTGCGCGGATACTCGATCAGGCCGACCTTCTTGAAAGTGTCGGAGCGTTCGTGCAGCACGGTCTCCAGAATGTTTTTCAGCGTCTTGTAAACACTGCGCACGAAGGGCATGCGGTCGAGAAAATACTCGCCGTAGGAGACGATGCTTCGGCCGATGAAGTTCGCCGTCAGGAAGCCGATCAGCGTGATCAGCACCACCGCCACGATCAGGCCGAAGCCCGGCACCGCGAAAGGCAGATAATTGTCCGGGTTGTAGCGTGCAGGGATATAGGGCTTCACCCAGGAATCCACCCAGCCGATGAACCCCCAGACGAGATAAGCCGTTATGGCCAGCGGCGCGGCGACAACGAAGCCGGTCAGGAAGTAGTTGCGCAGGCGCGTCATCACCGGGCAGCACCTCGAACATTGCTATGGTGGAGGAATGTATACGACACGCCGAAACTTTACGTGACGGCGCCACCTCCCGTCCAGAACAAAGCGAAAGCCAACTGCGCCCTACTCCACCGTGACGGACTTTGCGAGGTTCCTGGGCTGATCGACATCGGTCCCCAGCGCCACCGCCGTGTGATAGGCGAGCATCTGCACCGGCAGAGCATAGACGATCGGCGCGATGAATTCCGGCATGGCGGGCATCACGATCGTCTCGAACTTTTCGAGCGAGGTGCGGGATGCGCCCTCCTCGTCCGTGATCAGGATGATGCGCCCGCCGCGGGCGGCTACTTCCTGCATGTTCGACACGGTCTTCTCGAAAATGCGGTCATCCGGCGCGATCACGACCACCGGCATGGTCTCGTCGATCAGCGCGATGGGGCCGTGCTTCAATTCGCCCGCCGCATATCCCTCCGCATGGATGTAGGACAGTTCCTTGAGCTTGAGTGCGCCTTCGAGCGCCAGCGGATAGCTCGTGTCGCGGCCGAGATAGAGCACATGACGGACATGTACGAGTTCGCGCGCGACTTGCTCGATGCGCCCTTCCAGCTTCAACGCCTGCGCGGCATAGCGCGGCGCCTCCGAAAGCGCGCGCACGAGCCGGCCTGCCTCTTCCCGGGAGAGCGTCCCGCGTTCCAGCCCCGCCCGCACCGCGAGCGCGGCGAAGATCGAGAGCTGGCAGGTGAAGGCCTTGGTGGAGGCCACGCCGATCTCGGGACCGGCAAGCGTCGGGAAGATCCCGTCGCTCTCCCGCGCCATGGTCGAATCGCGCACATTCACGATCGAAGCGATCGGCACGCCTTCGCGCCGGCAGTAGCGTAGCGATGCGAGCGTGTCGGCCGTTTCGCCCGATTGCGAGACGAAGAGGGCGGCACTCGACTTCGACAGCGGCATCTCGCGGTAGCGGAACTCCGACGCGATATCGATGTCGACGGGCAGCCGCGCATAGCGCTCCAGCCAGTATTTTCCGATCAGGCCCGCCAGATAGGCCGTGCCGCAGGCCGAGACCGCCAGCCGGTCGATCTTCGCGAAATCGAAGGGCGTCTCGAAGGGCTTCACGCCCCCGCCGACGAAATCGACGTAGTGAGCGAGTGTGTGCGAGATCACCTCCGGCTGTTCGTGGATCTCCTTCTCCATGAAATGCCGATGGTTGCCCTTGTCCACCATGAAGCTGGTGCCGATCGACTGCTGACGCCTGCGTTCGACCGGCTTGCCGTTCATGTCGAAGATTTCGACGCCCGAGCGGCGCACCACCGCCCAGTCGCCATCCTCCAAATAGGTGATGGCGTCGGTGAAGGGCGCGAGCGCGATGGCGTCGGAGCCCAGGAACATCTCGCCATCGCCATGGCCGATGGCGAGCGGCGGACCGTTGCGGGCGCCTACGATCAGGTCCTCGTCGCCGCGGAACAGAACGGCGAGCGCAAACGCGCCCCTGAGTTGGCTGAGCGCCGCAAAGGCAGCATCCTTCGGCGCCTTTCCCTGCCGAAGCTCGCGCGCCACCAGATGTGCCACCACCTCGGTGTCCGTCTGCGAAGCGAAAACGAAGCCGTCGGCAATCAATTCGTCGCGCAGCTCCGCGAAATTTTCGATGATGCCGTTGTGGACGATGGCCACATCGTCCGAGAAGTGAGGATGCGCATTGGTCTCGTTTGGCGCGCCGTGGGTGGCCCAGCGCGTGTGGCCGATGCCGACCAGGCCGTCAAGCGGCTGTTCCGCGAGCCGTTTTTCCAGGTTGACTAGCTTTCCTTCCGCGCGACGCCGCACGAGGTGGCCATCGTCTATCGTTGCCACGCCGGCCGAATCATAGCCGCGATATTCGAGCCGCTTCAGCGCATCGACGATCAGCGGCGCGACGGGCTCACGCCCGATGATCCCCACAATCCCACACATCTTCCAGTTCCCCTCCGGAAACGCAGTGCAACCTATTGCGTAGGCCGATCCCACTTGCCGGCACCGAGCTATACAGCACTACCGCACCGCTCGCAGGTCTCAAATGGAATTATGGTTTCAGAGCTTCACAACCTTCCGGCGTAGTTGTTCAATCGATATCGGCAACTTCCGCTGCGGCGCCGCTGACGCGCTGAGACAGGGAAGCCTTCATGAACCCGTCGAGATCGCCGTCGAGCACGTCCTGCGGGCTCGGGCTTTCCACGCCCGTGCGCAGGTCCTTCACCATCTGGTAGGGCTGCAGCACATAGGAGCGGATCTGGTGGCCCCAGCCGATGTCGCCCTTGGAGGCTTCCGTGGCGTTCGCCGCCTCCTCCCGCTTCTTCAGCTCCATCTCGTAGAGCCTGGCGCGCAGCATCTCCCAAGCCTTGGCCCGGTTCTTGTGCTGCGAGCGCTCCTGCTGGCAGGCAACGGCGACGCCCGTTGGAATATGCGTGATGCGCACCGCCGAATCCGTCGTGTTGACATGCTGACCACCCGCGCCGGAGGATCGGTACGTGTCGATACGCACCTCCGATTCGGGGATATCGATCTCGATCGTATCGTCGATCACGGGATAGACCCACACGCTCGCAAAGGAGGTGTGCCTGCGCGCATTGCTGTCGAAAGGGGAGATGCGCACCAGCCGGTGGACGCCCGATTCGGTCTTGAGCCAGCCATAGGCATTGTGCCCATGCACCAGGATCGTCGCAGACTTGATGCCCGCCTCCTCGCCGTCATGCAGTTCGAGCACCTCGACCTTCATGCCGCGCCGCTCCGCCCAACGCGTGTACATGCGCAGGAGCATCGAGGCCCAGTCCTGGCTTTCCGTGCCGCCGGCGCCCGCATGGATTTCGATATAGGTGTCATTCGCGTCAGCTTCGCCAGAAAGCAGCGTTTCGATCTGACGCGCGGCGATTTCGCCGCGAAGCGAGCGGATCGCAGCCTCCGCCTCCTCGACGATCGCGTCGTCGCCCTCTTCCTCGCCGAGTTCGATCAGCTCGACATTGTCGTCAAGCGCTCGCGACAGCCCATTGATGGCATTGATGTTTTCCTCGAGCGACTGGCGCTCGCGCATCAGTTTCTGCGCTTCCTGCGGGTCGTTCCAAAGATCGCCGTCCTCGGCGCGCGCGTTGAGGTATTCGAGCCGCTTTACCGCCTCGTCCCAGTCAAAGATACCTCCTCAGCAGGCTTATGGCCTGCCTGATTTCGTCGATCAGGTTCGCGGTCTCCGCACGCATGAACGTCTTCTCTCTTCTGAAGGGGATGTCGGGCATTCGCCCCCGAGTCGCGGCGGAACTTATGGATCGAAACCCCGCCTGTAAAGAAGAGCGGCCGCATCTTTCGAAGCGGCCGCCGCTGTTGGGCCTCGGATCGGTTAGAACAACCCACCGGCGCCGGTGGTGATCGCGCGGTTTGCTTCGGGCGAAATATTGCTCGCCCCGGTGCTCACCTGGGTGCTTTCCATGCCGATCACCCAATAGCTGTCCGCGGGCCCGGTTCCGGGCTTGAAGGCCTCCATGATGGTTCCCGGAGCCCCTTCCCGGGCGCGCATGCCCGTTTTCCGGTCGATGGCGATAAGCTGCATTCCGTCTGGAATCTGGAAATCGACGGGCCGCATATCCTTCAGCGCATCCGCCATGAAGGTCTTGAAGATCGGCGCGGCAAGGCCGCTGCCCGTGGACCCCTTGCCCATGGGCTTGGGTTGGTCGTAGCCCATGAAGACGCCCACCACCAGGTCCGGCGTATAGCCGATGAACCAGGCGTCCTTCTCGTCGTTGGTCGTGCCGGTCTTGCCGGCGATGGGGCGGCCCAGTTCGGCAATGCTCGTCGCCGTGCCGCGCTGCACGACCCCCTCCATCATCGAGGTGATCTGGTAGGCGGTCATGGGGTCGAGGACCTGCTCGCGGTTGTCGACGAGTTCCGCCTCCGGCTGGTTGTGCCACTCCTCGGCCGTACAGCCGACGCATTCGCGCTGGTCGTGCTTGTAGACCGTCTTGCCGTAGCGATCCTGGATGCGGTCGATCAGCGACGGCTGGATGTGCTTGCCGCCATTGGCCATGATGGCATAGGCCGTCACCATGCGCATCACCGTCGTCTCGCCGGAGCCGAGCGACATGGCGATGTGCTCGGGCATGTCGTCATAGACACCGAAACGCTCCGCATATTCGGCTACGAGATCCATGCCCATGTCCTGGGCAAGCCGCACGGTCATCAGGTTGCGCGAGCGCTCGATGCCGGTGCGCAGGGTGGAGGGACCGGCGAAATCGCCGCCATAGTTCTTCGGTTCCCATACCTCGTTTCCGATATGGATGGTGAGCGGCGCGTCCATCACCACGGATGCCGGCGTGTAGCCGTTGTCCAGCGCCGCCGCGTAGATGATCGGCTTGAAGGACGACCCGGGCTGGCGGTAGGCCTGCGTCGCGCGATTGAACTCCGAAGCGGCAAAAGAGAAGCCGCCGGCCATCGCCAGCACCCTGCCCGTATGCGGGTCCATGGCGACCAGCGCACCGCCGACCGCCGGGACCTGCCTGACGGCCCAGGCGTCGCCGCCCTCTCCCTTGCGCTCGACATAGACCACGTCACCGGGCTCGAACACGTCCTCGAACGAGCGCGCCTTGAGCAGCTTGCCGTCGACCACGTGCCGGAACGCCCAGTTGCTTTCCTCGGCGTTGAGGGTTCCCGTCTCGCGTTCCTCCGACAACGCGCCGGAGATTTCACGGCCCGGCTGCAGACCGATCTTCACGTCGTTGCCGGACACTTCGAGCACCACGGCCAGACGCCACTCGGGCACGTCGCTCAGCCCGGGCACCTCGGCCAGCGCCTCGCCCCAATCACCCGAAATATCGATATGCTTCACCGGTCCGCGATAGCCACGCAGCGTATCGTAGCCGATCAGGCCTTTGTGCAAGGCGCTGCGGGCGATGTGCTGCAGCTTGGGATCGAGCGTCGTGCGCACATAAAGGCCACCGTCATAGAGCGCGTCCTCTCCATAGCGGCCGATGAGCTCGCGCCGCACCGCCTCGGTGAAATAGTCCGCGTCGGCGAGGTAGTTGCCGCGCGGGCGTGGGTTGACCTCGAGCCCCTTGGCTTTTGCCTCGTCGGCCTCCTGCGCGGTGATGTAGCCGTTGGCGCGCATCTGGTCGATGACCCAGTTGCGGCGTTCGATCGCCCGTTCCGTATGGCGGAAAGGATGATAGTTGGATGGACCCTTGGGCAGCGAGGCCAGATAGGCCGCCTCGCCGATCGTGAGGTCGGACACCGGCTTGTCGTAATAGGCCAGCGCCGCGCCGGCGATGCCGTAGGAACCGAGGCCGAAGAAGATCTCGTTGAGGTAAAGCTCCAGGATCCGGTCCTTGGAATAGGCCTGCTCGATGCGGAAGGCCAGAATCATCTCCTTGATCTTCCGCTGGATGGTCTGGTCCGACGTCAGCAGGAAATTCTTGGCGACCTGCTGCGTGATGGTCGAGGCGCCGACCGGCCTGCGGCCGCTTCCCAGATTTTGCAGATTGGTGATGACGGCGCTGAAAAGACCTGCCACGTCGATGCCGGGATGCGAATAGAAGCTCTTGTCCTCGGCGGAAAGGAACGCCGCCTTCACCCGGTCGGGAATCGCCTTGATCGGCAGGTAAAGGCGCCTCTCGCGAGCGAATTCCGCCATCAGCGCGCCGTCGGAGGAGTGGATGCGCGTCATCACCGGCGGCTCGTATTTCGCCAGCACTTCGTAATCCGGCAGGTCCTTCGCCAGATCACCCACGTAGAGGGCAACACCCGCAGCCGCCACAAGCGCGAAGACAATGCCTATACCAAAGAAATATCCTAAAAGACGTAGCATGCTTGCTCCAGTATGACGGGATATCCCGGCAACTCCCTCGCCTTGCGATCATAGCACCATAAGCGCAGCGAGGTGAAATCACGACGACGGCACAACACCTGCTCCGCTCTTGTGGGCAAAATTGGGCGGCGGGAAGACCACCATCCAGTACGAATGCGAAAAGAATTGGAAGCGTTGTGCGAATGCAACGCTCCCTAGCCTCCGGCCTTGGCGGCCGCAAAGGCGGCGATCGCCTTGATGATCGAATCGATCGCCGCGGCGCGCCAGGCCGGGTCCTTCATCTGCTTCTCGTCCTCCGCATTCGAAAGATAACCGAGTTCGACCAGCACCGAAGGCACGTCTGGCGCCTTGAGCACGATGAAGCCCGCCGACCGAAGGGGACTGCCGACGAGATGCACCGTATCGTCGAGTTCGCCGAGCAGCGTGCGGGCGAAATGGATCGAGAAGGCGTGCGTCTCGCGGCGGATGAGATCGACGAGGATGTCCGCCACCTCGTCCTGCTCTTCCCGCACCGTGAGGCCGGCGATCTCGTCCGAAAGGTTCTCGCGGGCCGCCGTGGCGGCCGCCTCCGCATCGGAGGCGCGTTCCGAAAGCGTATAGACGGTCGCGCCCCGGAAGTTACGCAAGGCAATCGCGTCGGCATGGATGGAAATCAGCAGGTCGGCCCCATTCTCCCGCGCGATTCGCACCCGCTCGTCGAGCCGCAGGAACACATCCTCGTCCCGGGTGAGCACGACACTGTACTTGCCTGTCTCTTCGAGCTTCTTCTTGAGTTCCCGGGCGAAGGTAAGCGTGATGGCCTTCTCCAGCGTGCCGCTCACCCCGCGCGCACCGCTGTCGATGCCGCCGTGCCCGGCGTCGATCGCGACCGTGAAGCGGTCGTCCTCGGGGTTCCTCTGCACCGCCTCCTTGGCTGTTCCCGCATCGGGCACGGCGGTGATGCGCTCGCGCATGGCCGCCTCGAAGGCGGTCTCGGACGTCGAGACGATGTCGACGATCAGGCGGTAACCAGGCGACGTCTCGTTCTTCAGAACCGACAGATCCTCGACGGCGAACGGGCCGGGCATGGTGAAGATCATCCGTGAATGGTCCGGCGCCATGCGGCCGTAACGAACCCGGGAGACGAGACCCTGTGCCTTCGTCTGCTCCTCTTCTATGCCGAATTCGGTTTCCGGAAGGTCGATCACCAGCCGGTGCGGCGTACGCAGCAGGAACCAGTCGACCTTGGGCTCCCGGTCGAAATTGAGCACGATGCGTGTACGGTTCTGGTCGCCGGCGGCAAGGTAGTCATAGGCGACCAGAGGCTGTGCCGGCTGGGCGAAGGCCGAATCGGGAAGCAGCGTCAGGAAGGAGAGCAAAACCAGGAAGAGGCTTCCGATCACCGTGGAGACGCTGCCGCGCTGCCCAGCCTTCTGGCGCTTCGCCCCTTCTCTTCCCATATGAAGTGTGGTCGGCACGTCGGTCCCCGTTCGATTGGCGCCTGGTGAGATGCCGTTAGACGAAGCTTTGGGCCGCTTCAAGGCAAGACCGGCCTCCCGGGGCGGCTGGCCCCGCGACGAATTCAGGGTTGCCATGGACGGTGGCAAATCATAAAAGCGGCAGTGAACCATTGCAGTGCGCCCATCGGCGGAAACCGCGAATCCAATTGAGGTACGGGTTTACGGGCAAGTTTCCGAAGCGAGATGCCGGCACCCACGATGGCTCAAAGGATTTCTTCAAGGTGTTTGCGGCTTGGCCGGAACCCTTAAGCGAGGAAAACGGCCGGGGCGGTCCCGTGCCGGCTCACACGAGCAAGTAGCGGCCCGGCGCCCGGGCCTTGGTTGAAACGGTACTGCCAGGCGATGCTATGGCTTTGAATGCAGTGAGGAGTTGTTCCGGAAAGATCCGCAGCGGTTTTGCGGCGATCCGGCATCCTGCTGCATCGACGCCCCGGCCGGCAGGCCTCAAATTATCCGGCAACGATTTCCGAAACGGCGCGGCAGGGACGCGAAACGCTCCCACCCGGCAGAAGGATCTTGCCGGGGAGACAAGACTTAATGCCAAACAAAATGCTGATAGACGCCTCCCACCCGGAGGAAACGCGTGTTGTCGTCCTGCGCGGTAACCGCATCGAAGAATTCGATTTCGAATCACAAGACAAGAAGCAGCTCAGGGGAAACATCTATCTTGCACGGGTCACCCGTGTGGAGCCCTCGCTTCAGGCGGCCTTTGTCGAATATGGCGGAAACCGCCACGGCTTTCTCGCCTTCAGCGAGATTCATCCCGACTATTACCAGATCCCGGTCGCCGACCGTCAGGCCATCCTGAAGGCCGAGGCCGAGGAGGCCCGCGCGGCGGATGACGAGGCCGAGGAGAACGACGCCCAGTCCGGACGCGGGAAGAAGCGCCGCCGCGGCAGCCGGCGCAGCGGAAAGCCGGATTCCCGGGATGAGGCATCGGTGGCGGCGGATGCCGCTGAAGCCGGCGAAAGCCAGCCGGCGCAGGCCGAGGCCGTGCAGGAGGACGTGATTTCCGAGACCTTCCCGTCCGAGAACAATGGCGCCGAGGAGGCGAATGGCTCGGACGAGGTCGACACGGTTGGCGCCGAGGACGCGCTCGACGAGGCCGAGAGCCGTCGCCGGCACGTGCGCCGCAGCTACAAGATCCAGGAAGTTATCAAACGCCGGCAGATCCTGCTGGTTCAGGTGGTGAAGGAGGAGCGCGGCAGCAAGGGCGCGGCACTCACCACCTATCTCTCGCTTGCCGGCCGCTATTCGGTGCTGATGCCGAACACGGCGCGCGGCGGCGGCATTTCCCGCAAGATCACCAATGTACAGGATCGCAAGCGGCTCAAGGACGTCGTCAAGAGCCTCGACGTGCCGGACGGCATGGGCGTGATCCTGCGCACTGCGGGCGCCAACCGCACCAAGGCCGAGGTCAAGCGCGACTACGAATACCTGATGCGGCTTTGGGAGCGCGTGCGCGGCCTCACGCTCCAGTCCATCGCCCCTGCCCTCGTCTACGAGGAAGGCAGCCTGATCAAGCGCTCCGTTCGTGACCTCTACAACAAGGACATCGACGAGATTCTCGTGGCCGGCGAAGAAGGCTATCGCGAGGCCAAGGATTTCATGCGCATGCTGATGCCGAGCCACGCGAAGGTCGTGCAGCCCTATCGCGATACGGTTCCGATCTTCGCGCGAAACGGCATCGAGGCGCAGTTGGACAAGATGCTGCAGCCCCAGGTGACGCTCAGGTCAGGCGGCTACATCATCATCAACCAGACCGAAGCCCTGGTCGCCATTGACGTCAATTCCGGCCGCTCGACCAAGGAGCATTCCATCGAGGACACCGCGCTCCAGACCAATCTGGAAGCGGCGGAGGAGGTTTCCCGGCAGCTTCGCCTGCGCGACCTTGCCGGTCTCATCGTGATCGACTTCATCGACATGGAGGAGAACCGCAACAACCGCGCGGTGGAAAAACGCCTCAAGGACTGCCTCAAGAACGACCGCGCCCGCATTCAGGTCGGCCGTATCTCGCATTTCGGCCTGCTCGAAATGTCGCGCCAGCGCATCCGCTCGAGCGTTCTGGAAAGCACCATGCAGCCCTGTCCGCATTGCGGCGGTACGGGCCATGTGCGTTCGGATTCCTCCGTTGCCCTGATGGTCGTCCGGGCAATCGAGGAATATCTGCTGAAGGACGGACGCCACGACATCACCGTGCGCACGCCGACCACGACCGCGCTCTACCTCTTGAACCACAAGCGCTCGACACTGGTGGAACTCGAGCTTCGGTTCGGTGTGGAAATCACCATCGCCACCGACGAGGAACTTGGCAACCAGCACTACGCCATTGTGAAGGGCGAGCCCTCCACCCGTGCGCCCGCTCCGAAGCCCGCCATCCAGGGCACCCCGGAAGTCGAGCTGGAAACGGAGGACGAGGTCCCGGCAGAGGAAACGGCGGATGAACCCGAGGAGAGATCCATCGCCGCCGAAGAGCAAGGCCTTCCCGGGCGCAAGCGTCGCCGCAAGCGCCGCAGGCGCGGCGGACGTGACCGCGCGAGCGCCGACCATGCCGCACCGCAGTCCGCCGAGGAGGCCGAGGAAGGAGACGAGCCGAGCGAAGCCGGAGAGGAGACCGAAGCACCGGTCGCAGCCGATGCCGGCGAGGAAGAACCGCGCAAGAAGCGCCATCGGGGCAAGCGCGGAGGCAAGCGCAATCGTCGCGAGGAAGGTGAAGAGGCGGCCCCGGAGGATGCCATGACGGCACCATCGGGCGAGGAAGCGACCGAACCCGCGGTGGCCGAACCGGAACCCGCTCCCGCCGTGGCGGAGGCCGCGCCAACTCCCGAGGCTCCGGCAGAAGAGGCTCCGGCCAAGAAGCCGCGCCGCAAGACGCGTGCCAAGAAGGAAGCTGCAGTCGAAGAAGCGCCACAGGCGGAGATCGCCTCTCCTCCCGACTCCGAAACGCATGAGGAACCCGCGCCTGCGGCGGCCGATGCGACGGAGGCTGTGCCGGAAGAGAAGGAGAAGAAGCCCGCCTCGCGCCGCAGGACGGCGGCAGCAGCCGATGCCTCGGAGGAGCCGGAGCCCGTAGTCTCCTCAACGGGCGAAGAGGGTGAAGCGCCGCGCAAGACCGGCTGGTGGCAGCGCAAGAGCTTCTTCTAAGGCATTTTGCAGCCGGGGAACGCCCGGTGCCGCATGAATGCGTGCGCAATTCGCACTGGATTCGCGGAAACAGCCGGACCTTTGTTCCGGCTGTTCTTCATTCAACGGCACGCGCGGGGGGTCTGCATCTCGGCAAGAAGTGATCGGCTCCAGGATCAAGATGAGTTGAGGATCGGCCATGCCGCCTTCTCATTGCCACGAAAATAAAATATCGATTCAAGCGATGGTAACCTTGCTTGAACTTGCCACCGCCCGCTTGTCCCGAATCCTGGCTGCGATCCTGGTCGCCGCCCATATGCTGGTGAGCGCTGTGCCGGCTTTCGCGCAACGCAGCGTGCCGATCGTGCGCGACGCCGAGATCGAGGCTTTGGTCGCGGATTATGCCGGTCCCATCCTGGAGGCGGCGGGTCTCAGTGGCTCGGGCATCGAGATCGTGCTCGTCAACGACCATCGTTTCAATGCGTTTGTGGCCGGGCGCCGCATCTTCATCCATACCGGCGCGCTGCTCACCTCCGAGACCCCGAACGAGATCATCGGCGTGATTGCCCACGAAGTCGGCCACCTCGCAGGCGGCCACCAGCACCGCCTGCGCGACCAGCTTGCGCGCGCGCAGACCATGGCCGTCGTCGCCGCCCTGCTGGGAATCGGCGCGGGCGTGGCGGCAGCCGCCAGCAACCAGGGCGATCTAGCGGGAGCGGGCGTCGGCCTTGCAATGGGCGGCTCGGAGGCGGCGCGGCGTAGCCTGCTCGGCTATCAACGCACGGAAGAGGCGACTGCTGACCGCTCCGCGATTGAATATCTGGAGCGCACGGGCCAGTCTGGCCGGGGCATGCTCGTTACGTTCCAGCGCATGGCCGGCGACATGGCCCTGGCCGGCGTCAATGTCGATCCGTACCAGTTCAGCCACCCGATGCCGCACGACCGGATCGCCAACCTGGAAGAGCTCGTGAAGCGGAGCCGCTTCTACGATCGCAAGGACCCGCCTGTCCTGCAGTTGCGCCACGACCTGGCGAGGGCGAAGATCGCCGCCTACACGGCCGGACAGAACGCCGTGGCGCGCGTGTTCCGCAAGGATCCCGGCGGGTTGCCCACGTTTTATGCGGATGCGATCAACACCTATCTTCACGGCAATCCGCGCAGCGCTCTCGCCAAGGTGGACAAGCTGATCGCCAGTCAGCCCCAGAACCCCTATTTCCATGAGTTGAAGGGCGAAGTCCTGATCAAGGCCAACCGCCCGCGCGAGGCTGCCGAAGCCTATGGCGCCGCCATAAAGCTCGCCCCGCCCTCGGGCTTGCTGCAGGTGGGCCATGGCCAGGCGCTGCTGGCCACCGGGCAGCCCGACCTCGTGCGCCGTGCCGCCTCCGAGTTGGAAACAGGCCTCACGCGCGAGCCGGAATATGTGAACGGCTACCGGTTCCTCGCCCAGGCCTATGGGCAATTGGGGGAGATCGGGCCTGCAGAGCTCGCCACCGCCGAGGGCCATTTCCATGCCGGCGCCTATCGTGATGCGAAGATCTTCGCGACGCGTGCGCAGATGAAGCTGAAGCGCGGTTCGCCGGAATGGGTGCGCGCGCAGGACATCATCGAATTCCACGAGCCGGGCAAGAAATGATATCCTTTTTTCATCGTGTTCGTTCAGGCTGCCGGGATGAATGGGCCGCCGCAGGCTTTCAAAAGGAAAAATCATGAGGAAATTGCTTTTCGCCGCGTCCCTCGCCTCGGCGATGGTCGCCGGCGCCGCAGCGAATCAGCTCAAGGCACAGGAGCAGGTCACCGGCGAGGTGGAGCTCACCCGGCCGCAGGTCGAGGGCATCGTGCGCGAATATCTTCTTTCCAATCCAGAGATTCTGCTGGAGATGCAGTCCGCCCTCGAGGAGAAGATGAAGAATCAGCAGGCCCAGGCGAGTCAGCAGGCGATCGCCGGCTCCGCGGAGCAGATCTTCCAGAGCGCGCATGACGGCATCATCGGCAATCCCGACGGGGACGTCACCATTGTCGAATTCTTCGATTACAATTGTGGCTATTGCAAACGGGCCCTGAGCGACATGGAGGCGCTCTTGGCCAAGGACGGCAACCTGCGCTTCGTACTCAAGGAATTCCCGATCCTCGGGCCCGATTCCCATGCGGCGCACGTGGTTTCCATGGCTTTCCGCAAGCTCGCCCCGGAAAAATACGGCGAGTTCCACCGCCGTCTCCTCGGCAGCCAGGGCCGCGCCAACGAGGAGACAGCGATGCGGATCGCCACGGATCTGGGCGTTGAGGAGGCCGCGCTGCGCGAATCGATGAAGGATCCCGAAATTGAAAAGGCCTTCGCCGAAACCTATCAGCTTGCGAATACTCTGCAGATCAACGGCACGCCCTCCTATGTGGTCGGGCAGGAGGTCGTCTATGGTGCGCTTGGCCAGGATCATCTGACCGAGAAGATCGCCGCGGCCCGCCAATAAGCCGGATGTCGTGTTTCTGCCGGCGCCCTTCCCCTTGGGGAACGCGGAAAGAGCGCATTTGCGCTCTTTCCGCAGCCGCCGAAGCCGATTATAGAGGGCCGGCGAAGTACCCCCAGGGTGGATGATGGCGAAACCGGTATATGTCCTCAACGGGCCGAACCTGAACTTGCTCGGCAGGCGCGAGCCTGACATCTATGGCGGGAAAACGCTCGCCGACATCGAAGCGGATTGCCGCGGCCGCGCCGTCGACCTTGGGCTCGGGATCGAGTTCCGTCAGTCCAATCACGAGGGTGTGCTTGTCGACTGGATCCAGGAAGCGAGCGAGCATGGCTCGGGCGTCATCATCAATCCCGGCGCATATGGCCACACCTCGATCGCCCTCCATGATGCGATCCGCGCCGTCGAGCCGTTGCCGGTGATCGAGGTGCACATTTCGAACATCCACGCACGCGAGCCGTTCCGGCATAGATCCATGATCGCGCCGGCGGCGGTTGGGATGATCTGCGGCCTCGGGCCGATCGGATACGCGCTGGCGCTCGAAGCGCTGGCGGCAAGGATATAGTTCGCCGCATAGGCAAGGGGATATGATGTCGATGAAGAAGAACGGTGTGGACCAGCAGCTCATCCGCGATCTGGCGAACATCCTTGACGAGACCCGCCTGACGGAGATCGAGGTGGAAGACGGCGGAATGCGCGTCCGCGTGGCACGCCAGCCTGCCGCGGTTCAGGCTGCCGTTCCCGCCATGGCGTCAGCGCCCACCGCGGCAGCGCAATCCGCCGCCCCGGCTCCCAAGGAGGAAACGTCCTCCCAGGCCGATCTTGCCAGGAATGCCGTTCCTTCCCCCATGGTCGGCACCGCCTACCGCGCCCCGTCTCCTGACGCGGCCCCCTTTGTCGATGTGGGCCAGACGGTTGAAAAGGGCCAGACGCTGCTGATCATTGAAGCGATGAAGACGATGAACCAGATCCCCTCGCCCCGCGCCGGCACCGTGAAGGCCGTCCTGGTCGAGGACGGCCAGCCGGTGGAATATGGCGAGCCCCTGGTCGTGGTCGAATAGGCCGGGATTGAGAGCATAATGTTCCAGAAGATCCTCATCGCCAATCGCGGCGAGATCGCGCTTCGGGTGCTGCGCGCCTGCAAGGAGCTGGGCATCCAGACCGTGGCGGTACATTCCACGGCGGATGCGGACGCCATGCATGTGCGCCTTGCCGACGAAAGCGTGTGCATCGGCCCGCCCGCTTCTCGCGACAGTTACCTCAACATCCACCAGATCCTCGCCGCCTGCGAGATCACCGGTGCGGACGCGGTTCACCCCGGATACGGCTTCCTTTCGGAGAACGCGAAATTCGCCGATATCCTCGCCGCCCACAACGTGACCTTCATCGGCCCCTCGGCCGAGCACATCCGCATCATGGGCGACAAGATCGAGGCCAAGCGCACCGCGAAGCGCCTGGGCATTCCTGTGGTCCCCGGTTCCGAGGGCGCCGTGCGCGACGACCGCGAGGCGAAGCGTATCGCGGCCGGGATCGGCTATCCCGTCCTCGTCAAGGCTTCGGCCGGCGGTGGCGGACGCGGCATGAAGGTGGCACGCACCGAAGCCGACCTCTCCCATGCGCTCTCCACGGCACGCACCGAGGCGGGCGCGGCCTTTGGCGACGACGCCGTCTATATCGAGAAATATCTGGAGAAGCCCCGCCACATCGAAGTGCAGGTGATGGGCGACGGCGCCGGGAACGCCGTCCATCTGGGCGAGCGTGATTGTTCGCTGCAGCGCCGCCACCAGAAGGTCTGGGAGGAGGCGAACTCACCAGCTCTCAATGTCGAGCAGCGCACGCGCATCGGCGAGACCGTCGCCAAGGCAATGAGCGATCTCGGCTACTCCGGCGCCGGCACGGTGGAGTTCCTCTACGAGAACGGCGAGTTCTATTTCATCGAGATGAACACCCGGCTGCAGGTGGAGCATCCGGTGACGGAGGCCATCACCGGTATCGATCTGGTGCACGAGCAGATCCGCGTGGCATCCGGCGGCGGGCTCTCCGTTCGCCAGGACGACGTGCGTTTCCACGGCCACGCGATCGAGTGCCGCATCAATGCCGAGGATCCGCGAACCTTCGTTCCCTCACCCGGCACGGTCACTCACTTCCACACGCCGGGCGGGCTCGGCATCCGCGTCGATTCGGCCGTCTATTCGGGCTACAGGATCCCGCCATATTACGACAGCCTGATCGGCAAGCTCATCGTGCATGGCCGCAACCGCGTCGAATGCATGATGCGCCTGCGCCGTGCCCTTGACGAATTCGTCGTCGATGGCATCAATTCCACATTGCCGCTCTTCCGCGACCTCGTGGGGAATGTCGATGTGGCGAATGGCGATTACGACATCCATTGGCTGGAGAACTACCTCGCGCAGGACGAGTAGTTCGCGGGCGCTGCGATGACGCGTCCTCTCGCCCCCGGGTTCCATATCCCCCCGGATCTGCTTCTGCGCGCCTATGCCACCGGCGTCTTTCCCATGGCCGAGCATTCGGACGACCCGGAGGTCTTCTGGGTGCGGCCGGAAACCCGCGGCGTCATCCCGCTCGACGGGTTCCATGTGCCGCGGAGCCTGCGGAAACTGGCACGCCAGCAGCCCTTCGATATCCGCTATGATACGGATTTCGCCGGCGTGATCACCGCCTGCGCCGAACCGTCGCCGGAGCGCCCGGACACCTGGATCAACGAGCCCATCCGCGAAGCCTACACCGAGCTCTTCAAGCGAGGCCACTGCCACACAGTGGAAGCGTGGCGCGAGGGCAAGCTGCAGGGCGGGCTCTACGGGGTTTCGCTCGGCCGCGCCTTCTTCGGGGAGAGCATGTTCTCGCGCGCGCCGAACGCCTCCAAGATCTGCTTGGTGCATCTCGTCGAGCGGCTGAGGGAGCGCGGATTCCTACTCCTCGACACCCAATTCACCACGGAACACCTGAAGCGCTTCGGCGCAGTCGACGTGCCGCGCAGGCGCTACGAGCAGCTTCTGGCCGAAGCGCTGGAAGGAAGCGCCAAATTCTGAACCCGACGCGGATGCGCAGGATCAGTTCGTCTCCGGTGGAGGAACGTCCGAATCCTTCTTGCAGCTTTTCAGCCACACGTCATAGACGGCGTGCTCGATGGCGTTGATACCGGGGCTTTCGGCGAACATCCAGCCGGTGAAGATGCGCCGGATCTTCCGGTCGAGCGTGATCTCGTTCACCTCCACGAAGGCGTCCGTCTTCGGCTCCTCCGTTTCCGGCGAACTGTAGCAGACGCGCGGCGTCACCTGCAGTGCGCCGAACTGCACCGTCTCATCCATATAGACGTCGAAATTGGTGATGCGGCCGGTGATCTTGTCGACCCCGCTGAACTCCGCCACGGGATTCTTGATGCGCTCCGCCTGGGCCGGAAAGGCAAGCAGGACGGCGAATGCCGCCACAACAGTCCGCGTTGCGTTCCCGGAGATACGTCTCGCTCCCGTCATATGCGTCCCGTCCTCAGCCCGGATTCGTATTCACCGTCATCCGGGTTATTGCGCAATTGTGGCGAGAAATGCTCAGTTCCCGGGAGTCCAGGCATCGTAATCGCCTGTCACGCGTGGCCGCTGCTCATTGGTGAGCACGGAACCGCGCGGACGATAGGCGGCCGGCGTGCCCGTCAGGTTTGGTAGATGCGGCTTCTGCCACTCGAACGGTTTGTAGTCCTCCGCAGTGGGCGGCGTGTCGACCTTGTGGTGCAGCCATCCGTGCCAGCCCGGCGGAACGGCGGATGCCTCCGAATAGCCGTTGTAGATCACCCAGCGCCGCGTGCGGCCTTCCGAATCCGTCCCGCCCTGATAATAGACATTGCCGAACTCGTCCTCGCCCACGCGCTCGCCCCTGCGCCAGGTGTGGAAGCGCGTGTTGAGGGTCTGGCCGTTCCACCAGGTGAAGAACTGGATCAGGAATTGTTTCATCGCATTCCTCGTGCGGCAATCATTGGCCGTTTGTCTGCTTATGGCGGCGCGGAGGCCCGAACGCAAGGGCCCGCGCGCTTTCGCCGCTCTCGGGCGTCATCGACCGGTCCGCAAAGGTCCGGGGATCCGGCGCTCGTAGACGGCCGCTTCTATGCCGGTGCCCTGTCCGCCACAATCCTGGGTGCATCCAGCCCTGGCAAAGCCGTTGGCGATGTAGAAGGCGGCGGCCTTCGCGTTCGCCTCCTCGACCTCGAGCCTGATCCTTTCGGCATCGGGAAAACACCTTTCCACCTCCTCGAGCAGCAGGCCGCCAATGCCCCTGCCCTGATGGACGGCTTCACGTAAAGCAGGCGCAGAATGATGATCCGGCCCTCGTCGTCCGCGCTCGCAAAAGCCATGCCCACGATCTCCTTGCCGTCATCGGCAATCACGAATTCCGAATCGGTCCGGTCGAGGTGCGCCTTCAGCGAAGCCAGCGAGTGCCAGTTGTCGGCGATCTCCGTCACACGCTCCGCACCGTAGATGGAATCGTAGGTCACGTGCCACGTCTCCACCAGCAGCGCGCGGACGGCCGCAAGGTCGCGCTCCGAGACCGTCCGCTGGAACATCGCTATTCCTCCAGCCCCAGCTTTTCTTTCACCAGCGCGTTGACGGCCTGCGGATTGGCCTTACCGCCGGTGGCTTTCATCACCTGGCCGACGAACCAGCCGGCGAGCGTCGGCTTGGCCTTCGCCTGCTCCACCTTGTCCGGATTGGCCGCGATCACCTCGTCCACCGCCTGCTCGATGGCGCCGGTGTCGGTCACCTGTTTCAGGCCGCGCTCCTCCACGATCCTTACCGGGTCGCCGCCCTCGTTCCAGACGATCTCGAACAGGTCCTTGGCGATCTTGCCGGAGATCGTGCCGTCCTTGATCAGGTCGATGATCGCGCCGAGCTGATCGGGTGAAACCGGCGTGTTCTCAATATCTTCTCCGGTTCTGTTCAAGGCGCCGAGCAGGTCGTTGATCACCCAGTTCGCCGCCGCCTTGCCGTCCCGGCCGGCTGCAACCTTCTCGAAATACGCGGCAGTTGCCCTCTCCGCGACGAGTACGGAGGCGTCGTATTCCGACAGGCCGAAACTCGACATGAAGCGCGCCTTCTTTTCGTCCGGCAGCTCCGGCAGTTCGGCAGCAAGCGCGTCCACATAGGCCTGGTCGAAGACCAGCGGCACGAGGTCGGGGTCGGGGAAGTAGCGATAGTCGTGCGCTTCCTCCTTGGAACGCATCGAGCGCGTCTCGCCCTTGCCGGGGTCGAAGAGCCGCGTCTCCTGGTCGATCGCGCCGCCGTCCTCCAGGATCGCGATCTGCCGCCGCGCCTCCGATTCGATTGCCTGGCCGACGAAGCGGATGGAGTTCACGTTCTTGATCTCGCAACGTATGCCGAAGGGCTCGCCCGGCCGGCGCACCGACACGTTCACGTCCGCGCGCATGGAGCCTTCGTCCATATTGCCGTCGCAGGTCCCGAGATAGCGCAGGATGCTGCGCAGCTTGGTGAGGAAGGCCTTGGCCTCGTCCGCCGAGCGCATGTCCGGTTTCGACACGATCTCCATCAGCGCCACGCCGGAGCGGTTCAGGTCCACATAGGACATTGTGGGATGCTGGTCGTGCAGCGACTTGCCCGCGTCCTGCTCCAGATGCAGGCGCTCGATGCCAACCTCGATCTCCTCGAAGCTGCCGTCCTTGGCGGGGCCGACGGAGACGATGACGACGCCCTCGCCCACGATCGGTTGCTTGTACTGCGAGATCTGGTAGCCCTGCGGCAGGTCCGGATAGAAATAGTTCTTCCTGTCGAAGACAGAGCGGTGGTTGATCTGCGCCTTCAGCCCCAGCCCCGTGCGGATCGCCTGCTTCACGCATTCCTCGTTGATGACGGGCAGCATGCCGGGCATGGCTGCGTCCACGAGGCTGACATTGGCGTTGGGCTCGGCACCGAATTCGGTCGAGGCGCCGGAGAAGAGCTTCGCGCGCGAGGTCACCTGGGCATGGATCTCCATGCCGATGATGATCTCCCAGTCGCCGGTGGCGCCAGGAATGAGCCGCTTGGGATCGGGCGTGCGCGTGTCGATGATTGTCATGGGCCGTGTGTTGAGGTTGCAAAGCGATTTGGCTGCAAGTTGCAAGTTGCAAGTTGCACTTTTCAGCCTTCGCTAGAACAATCGTGTGGGCGTGGCAAGCCAAACAGCTTCCAAATCTCGGTACTCTGCGCTATGAGCGCTGCCCGCGAATGGAGTTTTGATGTCTACCCGGCTGGAGACCTGCTGAAGCCCTGAGCCCCTTGTCGGGCCAGGGCTGAACCTGAACCCCGCGCTGCCCTCGGGCGGCGCGGCGACGTGGTTTGGCGCGTATGCGCCACAGGTTTTCCAGGATCACAAATGGACATTTCGCGCGCAGAACAGCGCATACTCCACATATTGGCGCAAGGCGGCCGCATTCATATCGAGAAGGACGAAAAGGGCCGCATCGTCGAACTTTCCTGCATCACCCGCGACGGCTGGCAATTTCCCGGCCTCGACCTTGCCCTCTTCCGAAAGGTGAAACGAAAGCGGGCCATCGCCTCGGTGAATGGCGGGCCTTACCGCATCACGCGGCGCGGGTTGGAGCTCGTCCGCTCTCAGCACGACAACCGGTGATGCCGGCACCCTCCCCTCCGGACCGCGGGCTTGTCGGACGGTCGAAGGAGCGGGAGGGTGAAAAGTGCTCAGGCAGAAGCGATATAGGTGCGGATCTGTTCCGCTTCGCGCTCCACTTCCTCGATGCGGCGCTTCACCACGTCGCCGATGGAGATGATGCCGACGAGCCTGCCGCTCTCCTCCACCGGAAGATGGCGGAAGCGGCCCTGCGTCATGATCTGCATCACCTCGTTCACCGTGTGGCTCTCGCGGCAGGTCTTCACCTTTTCCGTCATCACAGCGGAGACGGACTTGTCCAGGGCCGCCGGCCCGTCCTGGGCGATCGCGCGCACGATATCCCGCTCCGAGAGGATTCCGCCGATCCGCTCCCCCCTGTCCATCACGATCACGGCGCCGATGCGCCGTTCGGCGAGAAGCTCCGCCGCCTCCCCCAGCGTCTTCGACGCCGCGATGGTCACCACGTCGCGGCCCTTGACATCAAGGATAGATTTGACCGTCATGCGCTCTCCTCTCGCTCAACAGCCCCCGGAACCTCCCTTTCCCACCAGGATGTTGCGCTTCCTGGAGCTGCTTTGCAAGCGAGAGGATCAAGCGCTCTTCCGGCCCGGCGGGTGCCTGTCGAACAGCGGAACGAGCAGCAGGCCGAAGAGGAACCCGCCGATATGGGCGATCCAGGCGATCTCCGGCTCGCCTCCGGTGCCGGAGGTAATCCCGACGGCGATATTGGTCACGAACCACGCACCGATGAAGACCAGCGCCATGCGCGAGCGGAAGACCATGGGGAGCGGCAGGATCGTCCCTGCGAAGCCCGGCTTTTCCGCGCGGCGGTCGACACGGAAGTCGAACCGCGCCGCCGCCCCCCACATGCCCGAAATCGCGCCGGATGCGCCGACCAGCGGGGCGGCATCCTGCGGATAGAAGAACAGATGCAGGAAGGCGGCTGCGAGCGTCGCCGCCGCCCAGAACAAGAGGAAACGGGCCGTGCCGATCCTGTTCGCCAACGGAGAGCCGAACGCGGCGAGCGCGACCATGTTGACGCCGAGATGCGCGAAGCTGCCGTGCAGGAAGGAATAGGTGATCGGGCTCACCACCGCATAGATGTCGAGCGGATAGTTGCCCGTGTAGCGGATGGGCAGGAAGGCGAAGTGAAGAAGCAGCCGGTAGTCCGCTCCGGGACTCAATAGATATGTGCGCAGCAAATGGATGCCGGTGCACAGGACGATGATGGCGATCACCACGCCGGCGAGATTGAAGACCGGCTCGCGGCGCGGCTCTTCCTCGTCCGATTTTTGCTCTTCTTCGGAAACGCTTCCGGTCATCTCGGATCATTCGCTGTTTCCGGCGTGCCTATCAGAGATAGCGGAAAAACAGAAGCCGCCCAGCGTTTCCGCTGGACGGCCCCTCGGTCGAGTCCCCTGTCCCCGCGACAAGCTGTGCAAGGGCCGTGCCAGCGGGCGTTTCAACGCCGTGCCGGAACCCCGCATTGCCATTGTGGGACAGCTCGAACATACGGAATAACAATGGTTTAAGGGTTCCTTAACCCTAACGATCCGCTTCCGTGCAAAACCCGGAGTAAGGCTGGCACGCAACCTGCTTGTCCTGCATTGAGGTGCATGGGACGCCGCTTCTGTTCACCTCTGGGACAGGATGAATTTCAAAACGGGACGGCAGGCATATGTTTCAGGATGGATCGATAGAGTTGTTCCAATATTGGAATCATCTGCGCCGCGGCCGGCCTGCCCCCCACCGCACCGAGATCGCGCCCGGCCAGATCAAGACATTGCTTCCCGACACCTTCATCCTGGAGCGGGACGAGCTCGGGAGTGTGCTTTTCCGGCTTGCCGGCACCCGCATGTGCTCGACCTATGGCCGGGAGCTCAAGGGCCATTCCTTCACCGCGCTTTGGAGCGAAAAGGACCGGCAGGCGATAGCGCGGCTCGTGCGTCGCGCCCTCGCCGACAAGTCTGTCCTGTTCATCACCTTCGAGGGCTTGGGACGAGATGACCGCAGGAACGCTTTCGAGCTTTTGATCCTTCCGGTCGAAGGCGGAGACGACCATCCGCGCGCACTCGGCACGGTGCAGCCGATCCAGAAGCCGTTCTGGCTCGGCGCGGAACCGATCCTGGAAAACGCCCTTGAAAGCTTCCGGGTGATCGATCCGGACCGCGAACCGCTCCTTCTCTCCAGCCGGAAGGCGTTGACCGTTCCCTCCCTCCTGCCGGACAGCGAGGCTCTGACGGAAACACTCGCCGGCGTGAATGGCCGGCGCATCCGCCATCTCGTCGTCTTCGACGGCGGCCGTCGCAGATAGACGCCGTCGTTCAGGCGCCGGGCCGTCAGGGGGCTGGACTCAAGCAGCGGGCAAGTTCCTGACCTGGTATCCCTGCTTCGTCTGGGGAAAGATGCTTCGATAGAAGGTGTGAACGCCGGGATCGGCACGGCCGCTCATCAACATCACCTTGTAGCAACCGAGGCTCCACGCCTTTTCGATCGCGAAGTTGAGGGTGGCCCGGCCGAGGCCACGCCGACGGTGCGAGTTCAGAGTGACGACATTCTCGAGCAGCGCGTAGGATCGCCCTCCCCTCATGATATTCGGGATCACGACCAGCGTGCAGGTCGAGACGGGCCTAGATTCCCCCTCCACTGCGACGCACACATATGTCCCCTCGCGCGAAAGGAGCGACGACCAGATATCCCTCAGTTGAGGCCGGTCGAACAACGTGTCGTCGTCCGGGCTGAGGTGGCGGTAAAGCTCGAGAATGCCGTCGAAATCCCCCGCGGCCGCGAGCCGCAACTCGACATCTTCCATCAATCGGTCCCTCTCTCGCATAGATATGTTTCGAAGCGCCGGACCTCTGCCGGCGAGCGTAGAACATGGACGTCGAGCGCCCCCGCGCTGTCCTCGGCGAGTCGGAGTGCCCGCGGCCGCGTCGTGCGGTCCCACTCCCAGCTGTAACGCAGGAATTCGAGTTCCAGCCGCTCGTTGCAGCCATGCGGCAGGTCCGGGCGTGTCGTGCCGCGATAACGAAGCCACCGACGCAGAAGCCGGGTCATCCGCAGCCTGCGTGGCATGTCGAGGAACACAAGCGTGTCGGTGCGTGCCACTCTCATCGCGTATGAGCGGGAATGGTTGCCTTCGAGCACCCACGCATCTCCGGCGATGATTTCCTCGATCAACGGAAGCTTTTCGTCTTCCGGCCGAGGCACCCATCCCGATTTCCAATGGATATGGTCGAAGTGGAACACCGGAAGGCGAAGCGCATCTCCGATCCGGCGCGCCAATGTCGATTTGCCGGAGCCCGGTCCGCCGATGACGAGGACGCGTTTCATCGCGGCGCCGACGGTACCGGCCGTCGAGGTGGTCTGCGGTCCGGCGTGTGTTGTGCCCATCTCGATCCCCTCATGACGGCGAGAACGCCTAGCACAGGAAATCACCTTCAGGGATATGCTGGACGGATTCCCGGGACGGCGAGGCAGTCCCCTACCTTCCGGTTCCGCGAACAGGCCGGCTTACGTGATCTTAACCCTTCCCTCCCCAGTATTCCTCCGTTTTTTGTCGGGCCGTTACGGCCATCGAACGAGCAGTGACATGGCCGTGGCGGCGAACCCGATGCCCATGCGCGCCGAGAGGCGAAGCTTTCAGCGCGTCAAGATCAGTCTCTATGGCCGTTACATGCTGCAGGACCGCTCAGAGCATTCCTGCCGTGTCATCGACATGTCACCAGGCAACGTGGCACTGAAGGCTGAGCGGATCGGCCGGAAGGGCGAACGCGTGGTCGTCTATCTCCACCATATCGGCCGGATCGAGGGGCGCATCGCGCGTGTCTTCGACGAAGGCTTCGCCATGACGATCAACGCCTCCGAAAGGAAGCGCGACAAGCTCGCCTCGCAACTCACCTGGCTCGCGAACCGTCATGAGCTCGACCTTCCGGAGGACCGGCGGCACGAGCGCATCACCCCGGGAAACCCGATGAGCACGATCCGCTTGCCCGACGGGCACGAGCATCCCTGCCGCATCGTCGACCTCTCGGCATCGGGTGCGGCGATCGAGACCGCTCCCAAGCCGGCGATCGGCACCCCGGTGTTTCTCGGAAATCTCCGCGGCGAGGTCGTGCGCCACTTCGAACACGGCTTCGCTCTGGAATTTGCGGTGCTTCAGGAACCGGCCGCGTTGCTCGCCGAATTCGAGTAGTCTTCCGCTCGACCACACTTCCAAGATGCAACCAAGAGCACTCCGGCACTCTCCCGGAGGACGCAGGCAAGGCGTCGGCCCTTGCGCGGCCGCACCCCGCGCCGGAAATTCAGACCTCGTTATGCTTAATACATTGCAACATTGACGTTAACTTCTTTATACATATGTATTTCAAACTGGTTTAAAATTTAGTCTTATTTCTACTTCAAGCCTTTGCGCGGTATCAATCCGGACCTGCCATAGTCTCCTCATAACGGGGAGACGAAAAATGCGGTTCAACAAAGGGATGTCGCTTCTTGCGGCGCTCGCGATCCTCTTCGCGTCACCGACGACAAAGGCTTTTGCGGCCGGCGATTTCATGCCCACGGAGGGTCTCACGTCACAGCCGGTCGGCCATTTCGAGCTGTGCCAGCGCGAGCCGTCCGAATGCCGGCAAACGAGCGCAAATCCGGCACCGGTGGAATTGACGCGCCAGCTGTGGGCGCTGCTCGTGGACGTGAACAACACCGTCAACACCTCCGTGATGCCGAGCACCGATCGGGAGATCTGGGGCATCGAGGAATTCTGGTCCTATCCCGATATCTACGGCGATTGCGAAGACTATGTGCTGGAGAAGCGCCGCCTCCTGATCAATGCGGGCGTTCCCGCCTCCGATCTGCTCATCACCGTGGTGCGCCAGCCCAACGGCGACGGCCATGCGGTGCTCACGGTCACCACCGACATAGGTGACTTCATCCTGGACAACATGGAAGCGTCGATCCTGCCGTGGTCCGAAACATCCTACCAATTCCTGAAGCGCCAGTCGGCGCACGACGCCTCCCGCTGGGTGTCCATATCGGACGGCCGCGCAACGGCCGTGGGCAGCGTTTCCTCCAGCCGCTGACTGTTCCCGGGAAACCCGGTCGAGTCCCCACCTCCCCGTCCCCATCGACCGGGTTAGGAGCCGGCCCCTTCCCCTGGGGTCGGCTCCGCTTTTTTGCACGAGAGCAGCCGAGTCCCGCCCGGCAGCCGGTGATTCTGGAAGTATCGGAAATGACCGTAGGAGCGGCCTAGCCGAGACCCGCCGGCTCGAGCCCGCGCCGAAATCGCCTGGCATTCTCGACATAGCTCGCCGCCGAAACGCGCAGTCTCTCTACCGCTTCGTCATCGAGATCGCGCACCACCTTGGCCGGCGTGCCGACGATAAGCGACCGGTCGGGAAAGCTCTTACCCTCGGTGACGAGCGCCCCGGCGCCGACAAGGCAGTCATTGCCGATCCGCGCGCCGTTCAGCACCGTCGCCCCCATGCCGATCAGCGTGTTGTCGCCGATCGTGCAGCCATGCAGCATGGCGCGATGGCCAATCGTGCAGCCGCGCCCCACCGTGAGCGGGAAGCCCATATCGGTATGCATTACCGTGTGCTCCTGCACATTGCTGCCGTCGCCAATGGTGATGGGCTCGTTGTCGCCGCGCAGCACCGCCCCGAACCAGATCCCCACATCGCGCCCGATCACCAGCTTTCCCACCAGAATCGCGTCGGGTGCGACCCAGCCCGTCTGCAGATCGGCGAATTGGGGGATATGCCCGTCGAGTGCGTAAATCGGCATGAAGCTCTCCTTTTCTCGGCGGAAGCATAAAGCGCGCCAGCCACGCACCGCAAGCACACGGTCTTCGCCGTCATGCCGTCACCGCGCTCTGTGCAATAGCGCCTGCGCGTGCTTCAAAGGAGTGGCAGTCGATGGAGATGGGCGACTCTGGCAGTCCGCCGGAGCTAGTCGAGATCGACGTCCAGGATGGCCATGGAGAAGTTGTAGTCCCCTTCGTCCTCATCCTTGAAGATGATGCCGAGGAATTCGTCGCCGACATAGAGCTCGCACGAATCTTCCTTGCGCGGACGCGCCTTCACCTGCAAGGAGGGGTTCTGGAAGACCCGCTTGAAATAGGCATCGAGCTTCCTGATCTCTTCCGGCTTCAACAAACTTCTCCGTCTTTGGGCTGCTGCCCCGCTTCTGGCACGGGCGCGGCGCGGCTGTAAACCCCTCGGGCGAGGTCAGAGCGGGAAAGCGTCTACTCCGCCTGCAGAAGCTGGTCCATTGCCCGCGAGGGCTCGTTGCAGCCCGCCTCGCCTATGATGCGGGCCGGAACGCCCGCCACCGTCTTGTTGGGCGGCACCGGCTTCACCACCACCGAGCCCGCCGCCACCTTCGTGCAATGGCCGACCTCGATATTGCCGAGGATCTTGGCGCCCGCGCCGATCAGCACGCCATGGCGGATCTTGGGATGGCGGTCGCCCGTCTCCTTGCCCGTGCCGCCGAGCGTCACCCCCTGGAGGATCGACACGTTATCCTCGATCACTGCCGTCTCGCCCACCACAAGGCCGGTGGCGTGGTCGAGGAAGATGCCGCGCCCGATCCGCGCAGCCGGGTTGATGTCCGTCTGGAACACGGAGGAGGAGCGGCTCTGCAGGTAGAGCGCGAAGTCCCTGCGGCCCCGGTTCCACAGCCAGTGGGCCAACCGATGCGTCTGGATTGCGTGGAACCCCTTGAAATAGAGCACCGGCATCAGGAACCGGTCGCAGGCGGGGTCCCGGTCGTAATAGGCCTGGATGTCGACGCGCAGGATGGAGCTCCACTCCGGCTGATCCTCCCACATGGCCCGGAAGGACTGGCGGATGATGTCGGCGCCGATATCCGCGTGGTCGAGCCGCTGCGAGATGCGGTGGCTCACCGCCTCTTCCAGCGTTGCATGATTGAGGACCGTGGAATAGAGGAAGCCGGCAAGCAGCTGGTCGTTGTCGACGGCCGCCTGAGCTTCGGCCCTGATTTCGGACCAGATGGGATCGATCTGTTGCGGCGCATTCGGGCGAACCGCTTGTCTGGCCGTCATGGTCGTCTCCATTTCCACAGCGTCAGCCTATATCTAGGGCAGAATGGCCTTCGGTTAAATTGCAAATTCCTGAAACGCCGGTTCAAACAGATTTGAACAGCGCGAAGCCTGCACCTGCCCGAAGAGCCTTCTCAACTCCCCTCCCCGGCAAAGAACAACTTTTCCCAGCGCTTCTGCGCCTTGTAGCCCTCACGCACGAAGGGAGTGAACGGCGCCAGGTTGAGAAGCATCCAGTTGACGGCGCTTGCCGGGAAGCGGGTAGGCTTCACGAAATCGACGAAGAGCACGACACGCGTTTCGCCGGAATGATTCCACGCCTCGTGCTCGTAGGCGTCGTCGAAGATCAGGACCTTGCCCTCCTCCCAATGGCAGACCCGGTCGGCCACCCGGATCGCCACCTTGTCCCGCTCGGCCGGAACCTTGAGGCCCAGATGAAGCCGCAAGACGCCGTTATACGGCCCGCGATGCGGCTGCAAATGCTTGCCCGGCTCGAAAATGGAGAACATCGCCGCCTTCAGTCCCGGGATCTTCTGCAGGATACGCCACGTCTCCGGGCAGGCCCTGATCGCGTCCTCGGAGCTCGAACCGTAGCCGCAGAAGACGAAGGATTTCCAGTCGCGGTCGGTCGAGATGGAACGCACCTCGGAGACGATCTCATGGAAGCCCGGCAATTCTTCTTTCCGGATGAGCACCCGGTCGAGTTCGGCGCGAATCAGCTCCCATTCGCGCTCGATCTCGGCTACCCACGGGAAAGTGGCGTTGTCGTGCACGGGCGGATTGCCGACGGCGGCATATCTCAGGTTCAGCCGCTCGGCCCAATCGACGATCGCCTGGCCGACCCGGTAGCCCGGGCCCGGGCGCATCATCAGATCGTCCACGCCCTGGGTGCGCTTCTGCTGCGCGATGCCCTTTCCGGCCGTCCCTTGTCCCATGAACTCCTCCAACGCTTCGGCACGGATGCCGTAAGGGCTTCGCCGCGATGCTCCGACAACAAGCCGAGTTGTCAAGGGAGAGTTCCGGCTCCTTGAAGATTCCGCGGCGGGGAAGGATTGAACTGGCTATAGCGGGTGTGCCGCCAGGAACTCCAGCACCCGCGCCTTGAAGGTCTTGTCTCCGACCGAAAGCATGTGGTCGCGGCGGTCGATCGAGAACGCCTCGCCCTGCGGCAGGAGCGCGGCCATCGGCTCCGGCGCGCCGGCGATGTCGTCCTTGGTCCCCACGGCGACCAGCGCCGGCTGGCGGATCCGCGCGACCTCGCCGCGCGTCAGGAGCGTGCGCGAAGTGGAGATGCAGGCGGCAAGTGCCTGCCGGTCGCTCTTCGTCTGGTCGGCGAAGCTGCGGAACATGCGGCCGCGCGGATGGGTGATGCCCTCCGGGTCCTCCGTCAGAAGAGCCTCGGCGATCACGTCCCACTCGCCCACACCTTCCACCATGCCGATCCCGAGGCCGCCGAAGACCAGCGTCGCCACGCGATCGGGATGTCTCAGCGCCAGGAAGGCCGCGACCCGCGCTCCCATGGAATAACCCATCACATGGGCGCGGGGGATGCCGAGATGGTCGAGCAGCGCGGCAGCGTCATCGGCCATCTTTTCCGGCGTGTAGTCCTGCGCGTCATGGCTCTTGGTGGAGCGGCCATGGCCGCGATTGTCGAGCGCGATCACCCGATAGCCGGCATCCCTCAGGGTTTTCACCCATCCGGGCGCGACCCAGTTGACATGATGCGTTGAGGCGAACCCATGGATCAGGAGAACCGGATCGCCCTCGCCTTCGTCGACGAAGGCAAGCTCGAAACCGTCATGGCTGAAGAACTGCATGCGCCCGTAGAACCGCCCTGCCCGTTTCACCCATTGTCGGCAACCGCGTCGATGAGCGGGTGGCGAAGACGATCACCGACTTCAATACCCGCCTTTTGCGCCGTTCCGGCCTTCAGTTCAAGCACGAACTGGGTCTCGACCGGAGGAGCGATACTATCGGTGGAGAACGGTTCGCCATGCTCGATCGCTCTCACCCTTCCGTCCTCGCCGATGAAAAGCAGGTCGAGCGGCATCGGCGTGTTCTGCATCCAGAAACCGCGTTGCCCGCTCCCCTGGAAAACGAAGAGCATGCCCCTGTCGTCCGCCATCGTCTCGCGGAACATCAGGCCGCGCTGGCGTTCGTAGCTGTCGTCCGCCACCTCGATGGAGAAGCTCTTCTCGCCCGTGGCCGTTTCGGCCACCAGGCGGTCGGGATGCACCTGCAGCAGCATGGGCTGCTCGGCGCGCGCAGGCGCGCAGAGCAGGAGCAGGAGCAGAAACACCGGCAGGAGACGCATGGACACTTCCTCGGCTGCCCGTTTCTGGAACGGGAACTCAGTGGGAGATGGGCAGTGTGCCAATATCAGGATGGATTTCGGCGGCCATAAGGCCTTTCTCCCCGCGCCCGAACCGCACCAGAACGACCTGGCCCGGCCTGAGTTCGGTCACTCCGTAGCGGCGAAGCGTCTCCATATGAACGAAGATGTCTTCCGTCCCCTCACCGCGCGTAAGAAAGCCGAAGCCCTTGGTGCGGTTGAACCATTTTACCAGCGCCCGCTCGAGCCCGCTTTCGGGGACCACCGCGAGGCGTGTGCGTTGCATCTGGTCCTCGGCGGGATGCACCGCCGTGGAGATGTCCATCGAGAGCACCTTGAACGCCTGCAATCCCTTTTCGCCCTGCCTGGCGAGGCAGACGACGCGGGCACCGCTCAGCGCGGTCTGGTGCCCGTCGCGCCGAAGGCAGGATACATGCAGGAGAACATCGCCCAGCTCGGGTGTCTCGGGCAGGATGAAGCCAAATCCCTTGGCGACATCGAACCATTTGATCGCACCGGCGATCTCGATCGCGTCGGACGTCTCTTCAGTGTTGCCCGCCCCCCGGGCTTCGTTCTCTGCAAGCCCTCGATTCGTCGAGGATTTATCCTCCATTTCGTCTTGCCTTCCCAAGTCCGGTGGTTTGATTCTCTCACCGGCAGGATAGCATCGCTTCTTCCTGCCTTAGCAAGGGCCGCCTAAGATTTTCAACAGCACCCGGATATACTGTAGCGAACTGTAACGCGGCGCGGTGATGGCGCAGATTTGCCATTGCCCGGCATAGCGGCAGAGCCCTATGTTCCCCGCCTGACGAAAAGGAAAGGAAGCCGAATGCGTTACCTGCACACGATGGTCCGCGTCCGCGACATGGACGAATCGCTGGACTTCTACTGCAACAAGCTGGGCCTCAAGGAGGTTCGCCGTTCCGAGAACGAGGCGGGCCGCTATACGCTCATCTTTCTTGCCGCACCGGATGACATGGCAAGGGCCGAGCAGGAGAAGGCACCGCTGGTCGAGCTCACTTACAACTGGGATCCGGAAGACTATCAGGGCGGCCGCAACTTCGGCCATCTGGCCTATGAGGTAGACGACATCTACGCGCTGTGCCAGCGCCTGATGGATGCGAACGTGACCATCAATCGTCCGCCGCGCGACGGAAAGATGGCCTTCGTGCGCTCGCCCGACGGTATCTCCATCGAGATCCTGCAGAAGGGCGAGGCGAAGCCGAAGGCCGAGCCCTGGGCTTCCATGCAGAACACGGGAGCGTGGTAGAGGGGATAAGGCGGTAGGGCAATGCGGAGATGGGACCAAAGCGGCGCTGTGGCGTCGGAGCCTGCCTCGAAGCATAGCGTCGATGCCGACTCCTTGCTTCCCTATTGCCGTTCTCCTGCTGCCTTTCCGCGAGGGAGGAGTTCATGAAGGAAGTCCTGAGGGAGCTTGAAAAGCGGCGAGCCGGTGCCCGCGAAGGGGGCGGGAAGGCGCGCATCGAGCACCAGCATGCCAAAGGCAAGCTGACGGCGCGCGAGCGTCTCGATATCTTTCTCGACGAGGGCTCCTTCGAGGAGTTCGACATGTTCGTCGAGCACCGCTCGACGGATTTCGGCATGGAGAAAACGAGGATCGCCGGCGATGGGGTCGTCACCGGCTGGGGCACGGTGAACGGCCGCACGGTCTTCGTCTTTGCCAAGGACTTCACCGTCTTCGGCGGGTCTCTGTCGCAGGCCCATGCCGAGAAGGTGATGAAGATCCAGGACATGGCGCTGAAGAACCGTGCGCCGATCATCGGCTTCTACGATGCCGGCGGTGCGCGCATCCAGGAAGGGGTCGCAGCACTCGGCGGCTATGCGGAGATCTTCCAGCGCAATGTGCTCGCCTCCGGCGTCATTCCGCAGATCTCGGTCATCATGGGCCCCTGTGCGGGCGGCGACGTCTATTCGCCTGCCATGACGGACTTCATCTTCATGGTCCGTGACACCTCCTACATGTTCGTCACCGGGCCGGACGTGGTGAAGACCGTCACCAACGAGACGGTGACGGCGGAAGAGCTCGGCGGCGCGCGCATCCATACGACCAGGTCCTCCATCGCCGACGGCGCATATGACAACGACGTCGAGGCGCTGCTGCAGATGCGCCGCCTCGTCGACTTCCTGCCGTCGTCCAACACGGCCGACCTTCCGGAGATCGATTGCTACGGCGACATCACGGCCGACGACCAGTCACTCGACGGGCTCATTCCTGCGAACGCGAACAAGCCTTACGACATCAAGGAGCTGATCCTGAAGACCGCCGACGAGGGCGATTTCTTCGAAGTGCAGGAAGGCTTCGCCAGGAACATCGTCACCGGCTTCGGCCGCATCGAAGGGCGAACGGTGGGCTTCGTCGCCAACCAGCCCATGGTGCTGGCCGGCGTCCTCGATTCGGACGCCTCGCGCAAGGCAGCCCGCTTCGTGCGCTTCTGCGACTGCTTCAACATACCGATCGTCACCTTCGTCGACGTGCCGGGCTTTCTGCCCGGCACCGCGCAGGAATATGGCGGCCTCATCAAGCACGGCGCCAAGCTCCTCTTCGCCTATGCGGAGGCAACCGTGCCGAAGATCACCGTCATCACGCGCAAGGCCTTCGGCGGCGCCTATGACGTCATGGCCTCCAAGCACCTGCGCGGCGACATCAACTATGCCTGGCCGACCGCGCAGATCGCCGTCATGGGTGCCAGGGGGGCGGTCGAGATCATCTTCCGCAAGGACATCGCCGACGCGGAGAAGATCGCCGAACATACGAAGCGTTACGAGGAGCGCTTCCTCTCCCCCTTCGTCGCTGCCGAGCGGGGTTATGTGGACGAGGTGATCATGCCGCATTCGACGCGGCGCCGCGTGGCCCGCGCGCTTCGCATGCTGCGCCGCAAGGACCTGCAAAATCCCTGGAAGAAGCACGACAACATCCCGCTTTGAATTTGGCCGCACATTTCTGCACGAGAGGAAAAGGCGTTTTCACACCTTGTCTGGCAAGCGGAAGCGGAGCATTGGCGTTTACAGCCGAATGGAATCACCGGCGTTGCGCAAATGCGGCAGTCGAGCGGTGATCCGCCTCGAGCGATGCTGGGCAGGACGAACCGTCCATGCTTCAATGCAACGTGCTTCCCTCGCAGCGGCGGCTCCGGGGATGCCCGCTATGCGAGAACGGTCCGTGGAAGAACATCGCCGCGTTCAGTGCCATGCCGTGCGCCAATATCTCCGCTTCCAGCTCCGCGACGCTCACCTCCGGAAACCGCGCTTTCATCTCCCAGGCCACGGCCGGAACATTCAGCACGCCCTCACGCTCCAGCGCCTGTCCGACCGCCATTTGCAGCTCCCGCAGCAGCGTGACTGAAAATCGCGTCATGAACGGCCTCCTAGCTTCTCCTGCCGCCGCCGATTGCCGCCGACGAAGATCGCTACAATAGGCCGCTCCGAAGCCGCACGCAACGAGTAATCCATTATTTTTCAATGAGTTAGTAAAATCCAAAGAATGCATCTCCCAAGCCACATACAAAAAATCAGCCAGTTACTCATTCTTATCACTTGACTGACAATTCCCCATTCCCACCTAACTGAAGCATCTGGAACGATGCTGCCAGCTTAGGAGGACTCACGTGGCCGCTCTGGAGCGACCGGAACGTCTGCAGATCATGTTGAGCGCCGAGGAATTGAAGGCGCTCGAGGATTTTCGTTTCGAGAACCGCATGCCAAGCCGGGCGGCCGCCGTGCGCGAATTGCTCCGGCGCGGCCTCGCCTCAGGCGGGTTCCTCAAGGTGGCCAGCGGGGTGAAATCCCAGGATTTCGGCGTGATCGACAGCATCACGCTCGCAACCTCCTCCGACGGATCGCAGGATCCGCGCGAAGAAGCCTGAGGCCCGAACGTCCGTTAGAACGATTTTGGCGGCACGAAGAGGCAGATGGTGCGCGTCGTGTCGGCGCCGGCGACCGAGCACCAGTGATAAACGCCATCCGGCGACTGCCTTACGCGCCTGTCGCTATAGGCGACCACCTCCCCGGTCGTGTTGATGACATAGCCTTCCGGCCGCTCCGAAATGACACTTGCCGGCACCTCCCGGCAGTCATTGTTGGAGCAGCACGCGTAAGGGTACGTCCAGCCCGATTTGGCGTCGTGGGCAAGCCCTGCGGAAGGCAGGATCAAAATGGATATCAGCAAACCCGCGGCGGCGCCGCACATCGAGAGGGGTGAGTTCGAGCCATCCATGGCTACTCCTCGAAATTGCCCCCCGAGGTTGACATTTTGCCCAGTGTGGATGGTGAAAGGTCAAGGATATCCTAACACCGGCCTTGGGGCCCTCGCCGGCAAGAACGCCATCCTCCGGCGATTGTTCCCATTCCCGTAGCGCGGGGCAGATTGACATTTGCCTCATAGGAGTGTGGGTTGCGCTTGAAGATGCGGAGAGCACCCGTGTGCGAGGCTTCTGCCGATCCGCCGACTGGCCAAGCGGAATGGGCGCCATGACCAAGACCGATATCGCACGCCGCGTCTACAACCACACGTGGAAGCTCGACCCGATCTGCCGCAGCTTGCTGGATACGGATTTCTACAAGCTGCTGATGCTGCAGATGATCTGGGGCCTCTATCCGCATGTGGACGCCACCTTCTCGCTGACCAACCGCAACAGAAACGTCCACCTCGCCGCAGAGATCGACGAGGGCGAGCTGCGCGAGCAGCTCGACCATGCCCGCTCCATCCGTTTTGCGAAGAAGGAGATGATCTGGCTCGCCGGCAACAGCTTCTATGGCCGCAAGCAGATCTTCCAGCCCGAATTCCTCGCCTGGCTCGCCGATTTCCGCCTGCCCGAATACGAGCTTTCCCGCCGCGACGGCCAGCTCGAACTCCATTTCCATGGACGCTGGATGGAAACCACCATGTGGGAGATCCCGGCCCTGGCGATCGTCAACGAGCTGCGCTCGCGCGCGGCCATGCGCTCCCTCGGCCCGTTCGCGCTCGACGTGCTCTATGCCCGCGCCAAGGCCAAGGTCTGGGAAAAGGTCGAGCGGCTGAAGAAATATCCCGAGATCCGCATCTCGGATTTCGGCACACGCCGCCGCCATTCCTTCCTCTGGCAGCGCTGGTGCGTGGAGGCCCTCAAGGAAGGAATCGGCGAAGCCTTCACCGGCACGTCCAACGTGCTTCTTGCCATGGACACGGACCTGGAGGCGCTGGGCACCAACGCCCATGAGCTTCCCATGGTTCTTGCCGCCCTTACCGACAAGGACGAAGAGTTGAAGGCCTCGCCCTACCAGGTGCTCCGCGACTGGCAGAGCTATTATGGCGGCAATCTCCTGATCGTGCTTCCCGATACGTTCGGCACCGAATCCTTCCTGCAGGCCGCGCCCGAGTGGGTGGCTGATTGGACCGGCTTCCGGCCCGACAGCGCGCCGCCCGTCGAGGGTGGCGAGCGCATCATCGCCTGGTGGAAGAAGCACGGCCGGGACCCGCGCGAAAAGCTCCTCATCTTCTCCGATGCACTCGATGTCGACACGATCGAGCGCACCTACAAGCACTTCAAGGGCCGGGTGCGCATGGCCTTCGGCTGGGGCACCAATCTCACCAACGACTTCGAGGGCTGCGCACCGGAAGAGATCGCCAGGCTCAAGGCCATCTCGCTCGTTTGCAAGGTCAGCGAGGCGAATGGCCGGCCCGCGGTGAAGCTCTCCGACAACCCGGAAAAAGCCACGGGCGATCCCGCGGAAATCCAGCGCTACCTTCGGGTGTTCGGCGGCCACAACCGCGTCCGCCAGCCTGTGGCGGTGTGAGGACAGAGTTGCCGTCGGGGGACCGACGGAGGTTTGTGCAACACCCTCAACCCCCGGATCATGCTGTTCGCGTCTGGCTATTCTTGCTCCAGCATCTCCTTAACCGTCGTCGCCAACTGCTTGAGCGAGAAGGGTTTTGGAAGGAAGCCGAAAATGGCGTCCTCGGGCAGGTTCTTGGCGAAGGCGTCCTCGGCATAGCCTGAAACGAAGATGAACTTGATTCCCGGCTGCACCTTGCGCAATTCGCGCAAAAGCGTCGGCCCGTCCATCTCCGGCATCACCACGTCCGACACGACGATGTCGACCTTTCCCTCGAGCGCGTTGAAGATCTCGAGCGCTTCGGTGCCGGAACTCGCCTCGTGCACCTCGTAGCCGCGCGAGGTGAGCGCGCGCACGCTGCCCATCCTGACGGCGTCCTCGTCCTCCACGAGCAGCACGCGCGCGGAGCCGGAAAGGTCGCGGTTGACGTCCTTTCTCTGCGCCGGCTCGGCCGCCCCGTTCGCGGCAGCTTTTTCGGCTGCGGCTTCGGCCGGAGTCGGCACATGCCGCGGCAGGAAGATGCGGAAGGTGGTCCCCTTGCCCACCTCCGAATCACAGAAGATGAAGCCGCCGGTCTGCTTGACGATGCCGTAGACCATGGAAAGGCCGAGGCCGGTTCCCTTCCCCACCTCCTTGGTGGTGAAGAACGGCTCGAAGATCTTCTTCTGCACCTCCGGCGGGATGCCCGTACCCGTATCCTCCACCTCGACCACCACATAGTCGGCCGGCTGGAGCTCGCGATAGGGCAATGCTGCGCACTCCTCCGCGGTCACGTTCCTGGTCCGCACGGTGAGCCGGCCGCGTTCAGGCATCGCATCGCGCGCATTGACCGCGAGGTTCACGATCACCTGCTCGAACTGACCGATATCGGCCTTTACGGGCCACAGGTCGCGGCCGTGCTCAACGGTGAGCGTGACGTCGTTGCCGACCAGCCGCGAGAGCAGCATGCGGATATCGGCCAGCACATCGGTGAGGTTGAGCACCTCCGGCCGCAGCGTCTGCCGCCGCGAGAAGGCCAGGAGCTGGCGCACCAGCGAGGCCGCGCGGTTGGCATTCTGCTTGATGTTCATGATGTCCGGGAAGGACGGATCGGACGGCCGGTGATTGGTCAGAAGCAGGTCGGACGCCATGATGATGGCAGTCAGCACGTTGTTGAAGTCGTGCGCGATGCCGCCCGCGAGCTGCCCCACCGCCTGCATCTTCTGGCTCTGGGCCATCTGCGCTTCCAGCGCTTTCTGCTCGGTGGTCTCCACCGCATAGACGATGGCCGCTTCCTCCGCCGCCTCGCCGCCGCCGGGATCGGCCACGGCATTGACGTAGAAGCGCATGTGGCGCTCCTCGTCGTCCGGCAGCACCGTGTCGATGGGCGTGATGTCGGCCTGGCGCTGCTTGGCCTTCTCGAGCGCGAGCGCGAAAGCCTCCCGGTCGCGCTGGTGCATCACCATGTCCAGCCTGATGCGCCGGTCCACGGCGTCCCGGTCGACCACGGTCGAAAACAGCGACAGGAAGGGCGCATTGGTGCGCAGGATGCGCCCCTCCTGGTCGACGCTGGCGATCGCCATGGGCGTCGAATTGAAGAAGCGCGTGAACCGCACCTCCGAGGCGCGCAGGTCGGTCGATGCGTCCTCGCCCAGCGTGCGGTTGAGCACGATCGTGCGGGTGGGGCCGGGCGCACTGTCCCGCGAGGCGGTCACCCGGTGCAGGAAGCGCACGGGCAGCACCTCGCCGCGCGTGGTCGCAAGGTCGAGGTCGATCACGGCATTGCGCGTTTCTCCATGTTCGGCCTTCACGGCCTGGATGAGCGCCATGCCGTCCCCAACCACGAGATCCGAGAGCGAGACCGCGCCGGGCACGAAATTGGCGAGATCCATGCCCAACCACTCCGCCAGCGTGGCGTTGAGATAGGTGAGCCGCCCTTCCGGATCGGCCGCGAAGAAGCCCGCCGGCGCGTGGTCCAGATGATCGATCGCTTTCTGCAAGTCGAGGAAGAAGCGCTCCTGCTCGGCGCGTTCCTCGGAAATGTCGGTGATGAGCCAGGCCGAGAGCGGCATGCGATAGCCCGGCACCTTGAAGACCCGCGCCCAGACACGGTACCAGCGCGCGCCCGGCTCGGCCCCGGCGCGGATCGGCCGGGACAGGCGGAACTCGCCGTCGTCGGCCTTCCCGTCGCGCAGCCCGGCGGCAAGCCGCTCGATGGTGGGCGCAGCCTCGGCATTGTCGGAAAGCAAGGCCTCCACCGCCTTGACATCGGCTGATGAGGAGGCCCCGGTGAGCTCCGCATAGGCGCGGTTGACATAGAGGATGCGGCCCTTCGCATCCGCGACGATAAGGCCTTCGCTCATCGAATCGACGAAGGAGCGCGAGAGCTCGTCGCCGGAGGATCGCCGTGCGATCTGGATGAAGCCGATGGCGCTGGCGAAGAGATAGCCGACGCCGATCATCGCCAGAACGCCGAGCACGCCGAGCAGGAAGTCCTCGCCCACGCGCTCCTGGAACAGGGCTACCGCGAGGGCCGAGCCGGTCAGTACGACGATGAAGATGACCAGCCGCGTCAGCACGCCCGGCCTGATCCCCTGATCGATGATGGGCGCCGCTTCCATTTCCGTGCCATTCTGCTTGGCCATCCACTCCCTCGCGCCGTTCGCACGCGGCCCCATGCTTCCTTCCGCATATAACAGGGCCGCGCCGGGGCGCAAGGTCGCCCGCATTCCACGCCTTTCAATCCCCATGGGATGCGCCTGATTCCGGGTTGCCGCGCCCCGCATCCAAGCCTAGTTATAAACGCTTGAAGATGAACGGATAGTCCGGAGATGTCGATGAATGGCTGGCTAGGCAATTTGACGGAGGGAGGATTCGCCGCGGCGGCGGCCTGGACGCTCGCCGCGCTCGCCGTCCTGGTGCTCCTGCTGATCGCCCTGCGCCTCATCCGCAATTACCGCTCGGGAGGGACCTTCATCGCCGGCGGGCGCCACCGCGCGCCGCGGCTTGCCGTCATCGACGCGGCTGCCGTGGACGACAGGCGGCGCCTGGTGCTCGTGCGCCGCGATGAGGTGGAACATCTCCTCCTCATCGGCGGCCCCACCGACATCGTCGTGGAAGAGGGCATCCGTCCGCTAACCGCCGCGCCGCAGCCGCGGCGCGAGCCCGGTCCTCCCGCTCCGTCTCCGAGCCTGTCGCCCGTTTCCCCTGTGCCGCCGCGCCCGGTGGAGAGCACGCCGAGACGCCAGCCTGCCTCTCCCATGCAGGCGCCTCGCGCGGAGCCTGCCGCCGCTCCCGAGCCTCCCATGCAGCAGCGCAAAGCGCCGATCGCGCCCCCGCCGCCGGTCGAACCTCAGCCACGCATGTCGTCTCCTGCTCCCGCCGCGCGCCAGGAGCCGCCGCGCGCCGCCTCCACGCCGCCCGCCCGCGAACCGGAGATGCCCTCCGCCCGTGAAAACGAGATAGACACCGCGTTCCTGGAGGAGATCCGGCCCGAATCGGAAGCGCCCAGGCACCCGGCCCCGGCAGCCGAACCTGCGCCGCAGCAGCGGCAGGAAGCCTCGATCGAGGAAGAGATGAGCCGTCTCCTCGATGATCTCGTCGACGACGAGAAGAAGGAACGCTGACCGGGCCCGGCATCACTTGACGTCTGTTGCTCGCCCGCAGGCGCCCTCCATCAGCGTTCATCGTATGGAATCCGATGCTCCACCGCCTCACGGCGCTCCGCTCGCTAGGTATGGCCATTCTCCATTCTCTTGAAGGCACACTTTACCGTTGCCACGCCCGCTTTCGCGTCTGGCCATTGATGGGTTTGGGAAGCGGGGCGCACCGTTCACGCCACAAAATTAAAAAAGGCGCTCCCTTTGGCCCTCCGCTTTCGCTCCGGGCGTTCGTTCGCTCGAAAAGCCAAATCGTTGGCTTTTCGTCCGCTGCGCGGACCGCTCCTCACCCCCGCCGGAGTCTGTCCCGACCTCGGCCGATCACTCGGACCCTTCTCCTTCCCGGCTGCACCCAATGAAGGGGGTGGTCTCTGCCGGGCCGAAGGAGAACCCTAGCGGCTTCTCCGCGGTTTCCGCGATGCCGTCTCTCACCCAGCATCCGTTTTTCCGGAAACGGCCTCTCACACCCACCGCCCCGGCACCGCCGGCCTGTCGCGGGCCCTCGGATCCCCAGGTTCCGATCCTGGGGAGGGAGGTTTCCGCCGCCCTCCCGAACACCCGGTGCGCATCCGGTTCCCGCGAGAGCGATGGGGCAAGAATAAACCGGGCGGAGGGAGTGGGGAGAAAAACAACGTGTTTTTGTTGATGGTGAATGGTGGATGGTGGATGGTGAATGGTGAATGGGAACAAAGGGTTGGCAGCGAAAGATAAACTCAAGATGGGCGATTTCTGTCCCCATCAGGAGAGGAAAGTTCTCACATTCATGGACCAGCTTGCTTCCAGCCGATAACTACCGGGCCAGCCGCTAGGCCGGTATGCGGCTCAGGCATCCATGGCAGCGGTGCCGCCAGGGGCCGGGCTGTCCATGCGCTCTTCATCGGCCGAGACGCTTCAGCCCTCGGCAAGCAGAGGAGTGTGGGGGCAATGATGGGCAGCGGATGCTGCCTGAAGATAATCTCCCGCCCGGTCGTCGCCGGACGGGAGATGGATTCGTCCGCTTGCGCGGATGCTACTGCTCTGCCTGGCCCATGGCCTCCGTCACCCGTTCCGCCAAGGCGGGGTCCGTTTGCGCCGCCCGGATGATCTGGTTGTATTCATCCACCGAGATGCCTTTGTCCTGGACCGCCTGCAACATCTTCTGGCCGGCCTCGTTCTGGATCTGCTGCTGCTCCCCTTCAGAGCCGGCTCCCTGCAGCCGTTGTGAATATTCCTGCTTGATCTTCTCGACTTCGGCAAACGCCACGACGAAAGACTGCAGTTTTTCCTCGCTGACGGCTGGAGCCTCAGCGGCCGGTTCGGAAGGCTGGTTCGCGGCAGGTGCGGAGGGTTGGGGCGGCTCCTGAGCGAGCGCGGGTGCGGCAACGACAACACCGGCGGACAGGCAGGCGGCCGCAAGCAGGTTTCGAGAACTGTTCTTCAAAATCACGTTCCTGATCCTTCTTTGGCTTTTCGTCCGGCGGACAAGGCAAGACCCGAGCCCGCAACGCTGCCCGTGTCATCACGGGCAGTGCCAAGAATGGGAGCCGAATGCGGCGATTGAAACAGCGCAGGGCCGATCCGGGCCATCATTTCCGCTTAACGCCGGAAAGAAATCCTGACGGCAACGGGGATTGCCAAGCCTCATTTTCGGATATGGCGCCAGAGCCGACATGCCCCGCGTGAGCACGGCAGCCCCTGATCGGCTCCGAGGACACCGGCTTTTCCTTCGGGTCGGGCCCCTGCGCGCCTTAGAACGGGATTTCGTCGTCCAGATCGCGCGAGTAGCCGCCGCCACCACCGCCGCCGCTTTCGGCCGGGCTCGACTGGCCGAAATCGGAGTTGCGCCCGCCGCCGCCATATCCCACCTGGCCTTCGCCGCCCTGCCCGCGCGAATCGAGCATCTGCAGCTCGCCGCGGAACTTCTGCAGTACCACCTCGGTCGTATAGCGGTCCTGGCCGGACTGGTCGGTCCATTTCCGGGTCTGCAACTGCCCCTCGATATAGACCTTCATGCCCTTCTTCAGATACTGCTCGGCCACCTTCGCCAGATTGTCGTTGAAGATCACGACATTGTGCCATTCGGTGCGGTCGCGCCGCTCGCCGGTGTTCCGGTCGCGCCAGCTCTCCGAAGTCGCGATCCGAAGGTTCACGACCGGGTCGCCCGAATTGAGTCGCCGGATCTCGGGATCCGCTCCCAGATTGCCGACCAAGATCACCTTGTTGACGCTACCCGCCATGACATCACTCCACTCATCCAAAATTTCGCAACCGGAGGCCGTTCATTGCGGGATCAACAGCCCCGCAGCAACCCGGCTGCTCCCATCCAGGCGACGATCCTATCCGATCGACGCTCGCCGCGCGCCCGCGAATGGGCGCACCTCACCGACCCGTCCACAACTCATTTGTTCTTTTTTTGTTCTAACGCAGAACAATGCATCGCGCAAGCGGAGCCATGCTTCGGAATGTGCGCGGATTGCCGGCCCTGGCTCGCGCGGTTCCGCTCCACCGCCGCTTATGCGACGCCTGCTCGTTGCACTCTCCAGCAACTGCCGAACCAAAGGGGAAGGCCCCGCCGCCGCTTGGTTTCCGGGCGCGCAGGGGCCGATCTAGGATTTTCCATGCCGGGAGCAAATGACCGGCTTTTCATCGGACGGCGTTGCCACCATCCGCGCAATTTCCTGATTGTCGGCAGTCGGCTGGTGCTGACGCGGCGTCCACCCGAACGGCATTTCCGCACTTCCCGCGGCCTTAGGCCCTACCGGGACATGCTTGGTGGATCAGGTCAGCCCCAAACCGGCTGTGGCTCCACATCCGTGGTGGAGCCCTGTGAACAGTCCGGTGGAGTCATGCCTCCCTCCCTGTTTCGTTGCTCCAGCGTCGTCGGCAAGCGGCGAGCTCAAGGCAGTGCCTTGAAACGCCATCTCCCGACGTGAAAGGATTCTGCGCCCCGCCCGCCCGTCCTGTCAAGCCATCCCGCGAAAGGAGCGCAAAAGTGATCGGCGCGGGAGCAGCACCCTCCCGACATCGTTGTGTCAGGAGATTGTTCGTCCTTTGTTCTTTTCACTTGCCCTCGCTGCAAAAAGCTGGAAAAGGTGGAGGAGATCATCCTGGCACTGGTCCGAGGGCGAGATGCGGCTGCGCCATCGATATTGGCCCCGCATTTCCTATATAAGCGTAGCCGGCCGACCGGCCGGCGGTTCTGGACAATCGGAAGGCATCGACGGGGCATGCCCGATCACAAGGTCATTTCCATTCGCGGCGCGCGCGAGCACAATCTGAAGAATGTCGATCTCGATCTGCCGCGCGAGAAGCTGATCGTCATGACCGGGCTTTCGGGCTCGGGGAAATCCTCGCTCGCATTCGACACGATCTATGCCGAAGGGCAGCGCCGCTATGTGGAGAGCCTGTCGGCCTATGCGCGCCAGTTCCTGGAGATGATGCAAAAGCCCGACGTCGACCAGATCGACGGGCTGTCGCCGGCGATCTCCATCGAGCAGAAGACCACCTCGAAGAACCCACGCTCCACGGTCGGCACCGTCACCGAGATCTACGACTATATGCGCCTGCTCTTCGCGCGCGTGGGCGTTCCCTATTCGCCGGCCACGGGCCTGCCGATCGAGAGCCAGACGGTGAGCCAGATGGTGGATCGCGTGCTGGCGCTCGAGGAAGGCACGCGGCTCTATATCCTCGCGCCGATCGTGCGCGGGCGGAAGGGCGAATACCGCAAGGAGCTCGCCGAACTCCAGAAGAAGGGCTTCCAGCGCGTCAAGGTGGACGGCGAGTTCTACGAGATCGCCGACGTGCCGGCGCTCGACAAGAAGTACAAGCACGACATCGACGTGGTGGTCGACCGCGTGGTGGTGCGCCCGGATCTCGCGACGCGGCTGGCGGATTCGCTCGAGACCTGCCTCGGCCTTTCCGACGGGCTGGCGGTGGCCGAGTTCGCTGACCGCCCCCTGCCCGATGCCGCGACGGAAGGCGCGAACAAATCAAAGAACGAGACGCATGAGCGGCTTCTCTTCTCGGAGAGATTCGCCTGTCCCGTTTCCGGTTTCACCATTTCCGAGATCGAGCCGAGGCTCTTCTCCTTCAACAATCCGGCGGGCGCCTGCCCCGCCTGCGACGGGCTCGGCAGCGAGCGCGCGATCGACCCCGACCTCGTGGTGCCGGACGAGAACGCCATCCTGCGCGAAGGCGCTGTCCAGCCCTGGGCGAAGTCCACATCGCCCTATTACCTGCAGACGCTGGAGGCGCTCGGCAAGGAATACGGCTTCAAGGTGAGCAACCGCTGGAAGGACCTGTCGGAGGAAGCGCAGCAGGCGATCCTGCACGGCACGGGCGAGCGGAAGATCAACTTCGACTACAATGACGGGCTGCGCAGCTACCGCACCACGAAGCCCTTCGAGGGCGTGGTGAGCAACCTGCAGCGGCGCTGGAAGGAAACCGAGTCGGCCTGGATGCGCGAGGAGATCGAGCGCTACATGTCGGCCCATCCCTGCCCCGCCTGCAGGGGCTACCGGCTGAAGCCCGAAGCGCTGGCGGTGAAGGTCGCCGGCCTCCATATCGGCGAAGTCACCGAGATGTCGATCCGCAAGGCCGGCGTCTGGTTCGAGGCGCTGCCGGAAAGGCTGAACGACAAGCAGAACGAGATCGCGGTCCGCATCCTGAAGGAGATCCGGGAGCGGCTTCGGTTCCTGAACGATGTCGGCCTCGATTATCTCACGCTCTCGCGCAATTCCGGTTCGCTCTCCGGCGGCGAGAGCCAGCGCATCCGCTTGGCATCGCAGATCGGCTCCGGCCTCACCGGGGTGCTCTATGTGCTGGACGAGCCGTCGATCGGCCTGCACCAGCGCGACAACGACCGGCTGCTCGCGACGCTTCGCCATCTGCGCGACCTCGGCAACACGGTGATCGTGGTCGAGCACGATGAGGACGCGATCCTTACGGCCGACTATGTGGTCGACATCGGCCCGGCTGCGGGCGTGCATGGCGGACGCATCATGGCCGAGGGAATGCCGCGCGAGATCATGGCGAACCCGAATTCGGTCACCGGCAAGTATCTCACGGGCGAGTTGTCCATCCCGATGCCGGAGCGTCGGCGCGAGATCTCGAAAAAGCGGCGCATCCGGGTGGTCGGCGCGCGCGGCAACAATCTCAAGGATGTGACGGCGGATATTCCGCTCGGCACGTTCAGCTGCGTTACGGGCGTTTCGGGCGGCGGCAAGTCCACCTTCCTGATCGAGACGCTCTACAAGGCCGCTTCGCGCCGCATCATGGGCTCGCGCGAGCATCCGGCCGAGCACGACCGCATCGAGGGATTGGAGTTCCTGGACAAGGTCATCGACATCGACCAGAGCCCGATCGGGCGCACGCCGCGTTCGAACCCGGCCACCTATACGGGCGCCTTCTCGCCCATCCGCGACTGGTTCGCGGGACTGCCGGAGGCAAAGGCGCGCGGCTATCAGCCGGGCCGCTTCTCCTTCAACGTCAAGGGTGGGCGTTGCGAGGCCTGCCAGGGCGACGGCGTCATCAAGATCGAAATGCACTTCCTGCCGGATGTCTACGTCACCTGCGACGTCTGCCACGGCAAGCGCTACAACCGCGAGACGCTGGAGGTGACATTCAAGGGCAAGTCGATCGCCGACGTGCTCGAGATGACGGTCGATGAAGGCGTCGAGTTCTTTTCCGCCGTGCCGGCCGTGCGCGACAAGCTCACCACGCTGTCGCGTGTCGGCCTCGGCTACATCCACATCGGCCAGCAGGCGACCACGCTCTCGGGCGGTGAGGCGCAGCGCATCAAGCTCGCCAAGGAACTGTCGAAGAAGGCGACCGGCAAGACGCTCTATATCCTTGACGAGCCGACCACGGGTCTTCACTTCCACGACGTGGCGAAACTGCTCGAAGTGCTGCACGAGCTGGTCGACCAGGGCAACACGGTGGTCGTCATCGAGCACAATCTGGAGGTCATCAAGACGGCCGACTGGATCCTCGATCTCGGGCCCGAAGGCGGCGACGGCGGCGGCGAGCTGGTCGCGGCGGGCGGCATCGATGATGTCATGGCCGAGCCGCGCTCCTATACAGGCAGGTTCCTGAAAGAGCTTCTCGAGCGACGCCCGGCGCGCGGGCGTCAGGCAGCGGAGTAGAACCATGACCACACCCGGCACCATCCGCGCCGGCATCGGCGGCTGGACCTTCGAGCCTTGGGAGGGAACGTTCTATCCAGACGACCTGCCGAAAAAGCGGCAACTCGAATATGCCAGCCGGCAGATGCCGACCATCGAAGTCAACGGCACGTATTACGGCAGCCAGAAGCCTGCCGTCTTCGCCAAATGGGCGAGCGAGGCGCCCGATGGATTCGTCTTTTCGCTCAAGGGCAATCGCTTCGTGACCAACCGGCGGGTCCTCTCCGAGGCGGGTGAGTCCATGGAAAAGTTCCTGGGCTCGGGAATCACCGAGCTGGGAGAGAAGCTCGGGCCGATCGTCTGGCAATTCGCGCCGACGAAACAGTTCGACCCCGAGGATTTCGAGGGTTTCCTGAAGCTTCTTCCCGGCGAGCGCGACGGCATCAGGCTGCGGCACGTCCTGGAGGTGCGCCACCCCTCCTTCATGGCGCCGGACTTCGCCGCACTCGCGCGCAAACATGGCGCGGCCATTTGTTATGCGCACCATTTCACCTATCCCGAGATGGCGGATGTGACGGCCGACTTCGTCTATGCACGGCTGCAGCGCGGCGAGGATTCCATCCCCACGGCCTACACGCCAGCCGACCTCGACGCCTGGGCGGAACGCGCCCAGACCTGGGCAAAGGGCGGCATGCCGGGCGACCTTCCGCTCGCCGACGAGAATGTGAAGATCGAGGCGAAGCCGCGCGACGTGTTCGTTTACTTCATTCACGAGGGCAAGGTGCGCGCGCCCCACGCAGCCCGCGCCTTCATGGAACGGGTGGCAGATTAGAGCCTAGACCGGTTCATCGTTTCATTGAAACGCCGATCCGATCTATCTGATTGTTTTTGCCGCATTTGTGCGACGCCAGATGATTCCATCTGGCTGCAAAATACTCTAGAGCCTTTCAGGTTTTGACGGAAGCGTATCCTGCATTGACGAAGTAGTTGCTGCATTCACTGGGCTGGATTAAGGAGACGAGGCCGCCGATGTGCCGCCATGTCTCCTCGATGGTCCGCTTCTGAGCCGCGCGCATCCAATGCTTGATCTTGGCGAAGGCCTGCTCGATCGGATTGAGGTCGGGCGAGTATGGGGGCAGATACCAGAGCCTTGCGCCGGCGGCTTTGATCATCTGCCGGACGGCGGCCGACTTGTGCGAGCCGAGATTGTCCATGACGACGATGTCGCCCGGTTCAAGCACCGGCACGAGCTGCTGCTCGACATAGGCGCGGAAGCACTGGCCGTTGATCGGTCCATCGAAGACGCAAGGCGCCGTCAGCCGGTCATGGCGCAAAGCGCCGAGGAAGGTCAGCGTGCGCCAGTGGCCGTGCGGGGCAAAGCCGCGCAGGCGCTTGCCGCGTGGTCCCCAGCCCCGCAGCGGCGCCATGTTGGTCTTGATCCAGGTCTCGTCGATGAACACCAGCCGTGTCGGATCGAGACCGGACTGCCAAGAACGCCAGCGTTGCCGCCGGCGGGCGATGTCGGCACGAGCCTGCTCAAGGGCGAACAGCGTTTTTTGAACCGAAGCCCCTCGCGGCGCAGGAACCGCCACACCGTATCGTGCGACACCTTCACGCCGCGCGCCGCCAGCTCTTCCTTCAGCTTGTGCAGCGACAGATGCGGCGTCTGGCTGATCCGCTCGGCGATGAAGGCACGGTGCGGCTCCAGCACGCGCTTGCGGTGCCCGCCCATCTTGCCCGGCGCCACAGACCCGCTCGCACGGTAGCGCTGAGACCACTTCACCGCCGACGAGACGGCAACGCCGAAACGAGCCGCCACCGACCGGCAGCTCTCGCCGGCCTCGACCGCCCCAACAACACGTTCACGCAGATCATTCGAAAGAGGTCGCGTCATCCCATGCTGGCCTCCACTCCAGCCAGCATCTTGAATCACAAAACCTCCGAAATCGGAATCCCCCTTCGATTCAGACACAACCGGAACCGCTCTAGGACAAGGCGGGACTGCCGCCCTCCTGTTCCTTTATCGTCCCGGTGGCGCGTAACACCACTTCGGCGGCGAGGTCGCCTGAGGGCTTTGGCGCGGCAAGCGCCTGCGCCACGTCTGCAAAGCCTTCCCGCTGCGCGCGCCGCGTGGGCGTATCGGACCAAAGGCGCGGCAGAAGGCGGGCGAGATAGGCGGGCCGGACGAATTCATTGAAGAATTCCGGCACGACCGGCCAGCCGGCGATGAGGTTCGGCAGCGACGCCGACCACACTTTCACGAGCAGAGGCCCGATCATGGAGCCGATCCTGTCCGCCCTGTAGACGCTGATGAAGGGCACGCGCGAAAGGGCAAGCTCCAGCGCGACGGTACCCGAGCAGGCAAGCGCCGCGTCGGCTTGCGCGAAGGCGCGCCATTTGCCCTGCCGGTCCAGGATGATCTCCGGGCGGACCGGCCAATCCTTCACGCCGGCCTCCACCAACGGCGCGACATGAGAGACGGTCGGCAGCAGGAGATCGAACGCATGGCCAGCCGCCTTCAGTTCCCGCACCACGTCCGCGAAATCCGGCAGCAGGCGGCGCACCTCCCCCCGGCGGGAGCCCGGTAGAAGAAGGAGCTTTCTTCTCCCGTCTCCCTGCCCTTCCACGTCCTTGGCGAGCTGCGCGCGGGCGGCGGCCGCCACATCCGGATCGCTCGCCAGCCGATGGCCCACAAATGTGCCGGGCGGGCCGCCCAGTCGGCTGAGCTCCTCCGGCTCGAACGGCAGAAGGCACAGCACATGGTCCACATAGGGCCGCATCGCAGCGGCCCTCCCCGGGCGCCATGCCCAAACGCTGGGGCTCACATAATGAACGATGGGAATGGAAGGGGCGGCCGCACGCACCTTCCGCGCCACGCGCAGGCCGAAATCGGGGCTGTCGATCGTGACGAGACAGTCCGGCTTCGCCGCGGTGATCGCGGATGCAGCCTGCCCGATGCGCCGCAGAAGCCGCGGCAGATCGCGGATCACCGCAGAAATGCCCATGATGGCGATATCGTCCGCGTCGAACAGGGAGCGCAGCCCGAGTGCCTGCAGATTGCGCCCACCAACACCCAGAAGCTCGACGGGCTGTCCAGTCGCCCGTCTGATGGCCTCGATCAGGTCCGCACCGAGCAGGTCGCCCGATTCCTCGCCGGCGATCACGGCAATGCGTAAGGCCCGGGTTTCGCTCACTGCTCCCTCCCCCGCGCGAATCCGAGCAGATAGAGGCCGAACTCATCGGCAAGACGCACCGTCTCACCGCATTCGAGGATCAAACTCCGTTCGGCTTCCACCGCAATGCCCGCAAGCCCCGCCTCGTGCGCATCCCTCACCGTCTGCGGTCCGATCGTCGGCAGGTCCACGCGCAGTTCCTGCCCGGGCTTGGCGCATTTGACGAGCACGCCGCGCGACTTGCCGGCGAGCCGTCCGTGTGATCGCAGCACCCTTGCGCGACGCAACAGCCCGTCCGTGCCTTCGATATCCTCGAGCGCTATGGTCCGTCCGCCGACAGCCACGGCTGCCTGGCCGATATCGAGCCGCCCGATCGCCCTTGCGGCGGCGATCGCCGCCGAGATATCCCTTTCGTCGGCACGCGTCGGCGCCATCTTGGTCAGCTGGCCCTGCGGCGCGAGCAGTTCCGGCACCACCTCATGCGCGCCGACGAGCTTGATCCCGTAAGAGTTGATGAAGCCGGCGATGGCGCGCAGCAAGCCATCGTCGCCGCGTGCATAACCGGCGGCAAGGCGGGGCAGATGCAGGAGGATCTTCGGGCTGTAGCGCACGGTGCTCAATGGCGGGCGCCGCGCGACACCGCCGGCGAGCACCATATGGGTCACGCCCCTGCGCTTGAGGATCGAAAGGAGCTTGCCGAGTTCCTCATGCGTCACGCGCAGGAAATCGTATCGGGACGGCTCGTCTTCCAGGTCGGCCTCGCCTTCGATCGCGACCACCAAAGGCCGGTATCCCGCCTTTACGAGCCCGTCCGCAACCTCCTTGGGCAGCAAGCCGCTTCCCGCGACAACAGCGATCCGGTCATTCGCGCTCAGGGCGAGCGCATGCCGTGCATCACTCCCCGTCTGGCCCATCGTCCTCGCCCACGGGGCGCCCGCGTGCGGGCAGCGTGAAGTATTTCCGCTCCCGGCCGGCCATGAAGTCCAGGATATCCATCACCACGGCGGAGCCGGCAAATTCGCCGCGTGCGCGCTCGATGTTCTCGGCCAGAGGACGCTCTTCGGAAAACAGCATGCGATAGGCCTGCCTGACCTGCATCAATTCAGGGCGCGCCATGCCGCTGCGCTTCATGCCGATCACGTTCAGCCCGCGCAGCTTCGCCCGGTCTCCCACCGCCATGCCGAAGGGGATCACGTCCCCCACCACTGCCGCGTATCCGGCCAGGAAAGCATGATGGCCGACGCGCACGAACTGGTGTACCGCCGCATAGCCGGAAATGATGACGCCATCGCCGACGGCGACATGCCCGGCAAGGCAGGCATAATTGGCCATGGTCACATTGCTGCCGAGATCGCAATCATGCGCCACGTGGCTGTAGGCCATGAACATGCAGTTATCGCCGATGGTCGTCCTGCCGCGGCTGGTGTCGGTTCCCCTGTGCAGGGTCACGCCCTCGCGGATGATGCAGCCCTTCCCAATAATCAGGGCGGTCGGGCCGCCCTTGTGCTTGTGGTTCTGCGGGGTTCCCCCGACCACCGCCGTGGGATGGAGCTGACAACCGGCGCCGAGCGTGGTGGCACCGAGAATCGTCGCGTGGCCGACGAGTTCGACATCGTCGCCCAGCACCGCCTCGGAGGAGACATGGCAGAACGGCCCGATCCTCACGCCGGCGCCGAGTTCCGCCCCCTTCTCCACGATTGCCGAGGGATGAATGAAGGTTTCCGCCATCGTCAGACTATTCCGGCTCTTCGTCCGTCAACAGGGCGGATATCATGGCCTCAGCCACCTTCCCGCCGTCGACGATCGCTTCGCAAGCGAATTTCCAGATCATTCCGCGCTGCTTCACTTTCTTGACATGGATCTCCATCCGGTCACCCGGGACAACCGGCTTGCGGAATTTCGCATTCTCGATGGTGAGGAAGTAAACCACCGAGGGCTTGGCCTGTGCGGTCCGGCGAATGCAGATGGCGCCTGCCGTCTGCGCCATCGCCTCCACGATCAGGACACCGGGCATCACCGGCCGCTCCGGGAAATGCCCCTGGAAATGGGGCTCATTCACCGTCACGTTCTTGATACCGATGGCGGAATTGTCGCCGTCGATCTCGATGATGCGGTCCACCATCAGGAACGGATAGCGGTGCGGCAAGAGCCGCAGCACGTTCTGGATATCCAGGCTGTCCATTGCGGGCGGCGCGGCGTCGGCCATCATCTTTTACTCCCCTTGCGCATTCCTTCGACCAGGCTGCGAACCGCGGCGATCTCGCGGAATGCCTGCCGCATGGGCTTGGCCGGTGAGCCGGCCCAGCGCTCGCCGGCCGGAACATCGTCCATGACCCCGCTCGATGCGGCGAGCTGCGCGCGGTCCCCAACGGTGATGTGGTCGGCAATGCCGACCTGACCGCCCAGCATCACATAGTCGCCCAAGGTCACCGAGCCGGACAGGCCGGTAAGGCCGGCGATCACGCAGCGCCGGCCGATATGCACGTTGTGGCCCACCTGCACGAGATTGTCGATCTTGGTGCCCTCGCCGACGATCGTGTCCGAGAGCGCCCCGCGATCGACCGCCGTGTTGGCTCCGATCTCCACGTCGTCCTGTATGATGACGCGGCCGATTTGCGGGTTCTTCTCGAACCCCTTCGGCCCAAGCAGGAAACCGAATCCATCCTGCCCGATCTGCGCGCCGGGATGAATAATCACCCGATCGCCGATAATGGCATATTGCAGCGTCACATTCGGGCCGACATAGCCGTCGCGGCCGATGCTGCACCCCGCTCCGACGACCGCATTGGGTGCGACGATTGTTCCGCGGCCCACGGAAGCACCGACCCCGATCACGGCGCCGGCCTCGATGATGGCGCCCTCCTCGATGACCGCGCCCGACGAGATCATTGCCCGGGGCGAGATCCCGGTTTCACCCGTCACCGGCTGCGGGCTGCTCGCTTGCGGAAAGAGCAGCCGCGCAACCATGGCAAAAGCGTGCTGTGGCTTCGCGCTTGCAAGCACCGCCACACCGGGCGGCGCACTGCCGGCCAGTTCTTCGGAGCACAGGAGTGCTGCGGCGCGAACGGAGTCCATCCTTGCCGCATTCTTCCTGCCCTCGATGAAGACCAAGGTCTCCTCGCCGCCTTCTCCGGATGGTGCGAGGCGACTGATGACCGTCTTTTCCTGAGAGGCATCCACCAGTCGCGCGCCCGTCAAGGCGGCAATCTCGCCCACCTCGAAGCGGCGCGCGGGAACGAAGAAAACCGGTTCCGTCATGAATGCCTTCTCGTCCGGGCCGCCGGCAGGCCGCCCGGACAACGTGCTGAACCCTAGAACCGGGTGGAGATGCCGAAGTTCCAGTGGCGGATACGGTCGGTATCCTCCTTGACCACCGGCTCGGCATAGTCGACGCGCAACGGTCCGAAGGGTGAAGCCCAGATCAGGCTCGCGCCGACCGAGGCACGCCACTCCATGTCGGTGCCCCGCACGGCTGCACTGGTGTAGTCACTGCCGTAGAGCGTTGCCGCATCGGCGAAGACAGCACCACGTAGACCGAAGCTCTCCGGTACGATCGGCAGCGGGAACTGCGCTTCCGCCGTGGCGTGGAAATAGGTCGTGCCGCCGAGATAGTCCCTGTCGTCGTCGATGCCGGGATCGATCAATTCGTATGGACCGATTCCGTTGTACTCGAAGCCGCGGATGATCCGGTCGCTGCTGTTGAACTGATCGAAGATGCGCAGATCCTCATTGCCGTACCCGACGATGTGGCCGCCGCCCACGGTGAGCAGGCCCACGAGGTCCAGCTCGTCGGAGAGCGTGCGGTAATAGTTGGCGCGCGCGGTGAACTTCGCCCATTGCGCATCGCCGCCCAGTCCCGCGACCTCCGCCGTCAGAGTGGCGTGGATGCCGTCATGCGGGTTCTGCATATTGTCGATCGTGTTGTAGATCAGCGACGCGCTGACCGACGACTTCGTCCACTTGCCCTGATCCAGGGCCTGCTCGATGCCGGTGGAGATGTCCTCCGTGGCATCGCCGCGATCGTATTCTTCCTGCGAAAGATTGTAGGCGAACTGCGCCGTCAGCGCCTCCGTGATGGGCAGGCCGAAGCGGATCGTCCCGCCCGTCACTTCCCGATCATAGATGTTGTCGCCATCCGAGTTCTCGAAAGTCCGCGTGTTGCGGAAGATGTCGAAGCCCGCGGCGATGCGGCGCCCGAGGAAGTAAGGCTCGGTGAAGGAGAAGGTGTAGTCGCGGGAATCCTCGCCGCCGGCGGCGGAAAAGCGGATGAACTGCCCGCGGCCGAGGAAGTTGCGCTCGGAGATCGAGCCTTCCACGGAGAAGCCGCCGCTACTGCCGGAAGAGGCGCTGGTGGTGTAGCCGGCACCGATCGAGAACTCGCCGGTCGACTTCTCGACCACGTCGACAACCAGCACCACCTGATCGGGCTGCGAGCCCGGCACGGTGGTGATGTTCACCGTCTGGAAGAAGTTCAGCCGCTCCAGACGCCGCTTGGCGCGTTGGATGAGAACCTGGTTGAAGGCATCGCCTTCGCTGACGTCGAACTCGCGGCGGATGACATAGTCGCGCGTCCGGTTGTTGCCGCGGATCTCGATGCGCTCGACATAGGCGCGCGGCCCCTCGTCGATGGAGTAGACGACCGAGATCGTGTGATTCTCGAAGTCGCGGTTGCCGCGCGGCGTGACCTGGGCGAAGGCGTAGCCGTGGCCGGCGACCGCCTCGGTGAGTTCGATGATCGACTGCTCGACGTCCTCGGCGCTGTAGACGGCACCCTGACGCGTCTTGACGGCGGACTGCAGCGCACCGATGTCGACGCCCGGAATGCTCGATTCGATGCTCACATCGGCAAACCTGTAGCGCGGCCCCTCGTCCACCGTGATGGTGACGGCGTATTCGTTGTCGACGAGCTGGGCGTCGGACGCAATGACCCGGAAATCCGCATAGCCGCGATTATAGTAGAAGCGGCGCAGCGTCTCCTCGTCGGCGCGCAGACGTGCCTCGTCGTAGATGTCGTTGCGCATCATGAAGGAGAAGATGTTCGACTTTTTGGTCGAGATAACGTCCCGCAGGCGCCGGTCGCTGAAAGCGGTGTTGCCCTCGAAATTGACGCGGGAGATCTTGGTCCGGTCGCCTTCCTGAACGTGGAAGATCACATTGACGCGGCCCTCGCCCAGCTCCTGGACCTCGCTCGTCACGGTCGCCTCGTCGCGGCCGATCCGGCTATAGGCCTCGCGAATGGCCTCCGCATCGCTTTCCATGAGCTGGTTGGAGAAGGCCGAACGCGGCTGGAGCTGGATCGCCTGGGTGAGGCTCGCGTCCTTGATCTTCCTGTTGCCCTGGAAGAGCACCTGATTCACGATCGCGTATTCGTCCACGGTCACGACGAGCGCGCCGCCCTGCTGCGTGATCGAGACGTCGGCGAACAGGCCCGTGCCGAACAGGCGCTTGACGGCTTCGTCGACATCGGCGGTGGTGAAGTTCTGCCCCGGGCGGATGCCGACTTGGTTGCGAATCGTCTCGGCATCCACGCGGCGGTTTCCGCGCACCTCGATCCTGCTCACGGTCGCAGCGTAAGCGGAAACGGTTGCGGCCATCTCGGCGACCATCGCTCCGCTCACCACGAGACCGGCCGACAGTGCCATCGCCGAAACGGCGTTCATCAATCTGGAAACTGCCTTCATTGGGCCTTGAAACCTTCTATTCTCGTTGTCCCCACCGCGAGAAATCCAGAATGCGGGCAAAAACACTCACCCGTAATAGCTGGAATTTCCCTACACGCAAGGCTTCTGGTTAATTTGCGTTTACCGAAAGGGCGGGCGTGGCATTCCGGACACGCCTATCCTTCCGCTTGGTAAACGCCGTCTCAACAATATGATCGATTCGATCCCCCGCGATCCTCACCGCCTGCCCGGATTCGCCTTCCTTTAGCATCCGAACAGGTCATTCCAAAAGACGAAACCCATGAAGATCAACACCATAAGCATCCCCGCGCGGTAGACTACCTCCGCCACCTGCTCCGGCACGGGCCGGCGCAGGACCGCCTCCACCGCGTAAAACAAGAGATGCCCGCCATCAAGCGGGGGGATGGGCAAAAGGTTAAGAATCCCGATTCCCACCGACAAAAGCGCCACCAGCTGCACCAGCCATTCGAAGCCGAGGCTGGCGGCTTTTCCCGCCATGTCGGCGATCCTCACCGGCCCGCCGAGTTGACAGCGGTCCTCCCGGCCGGCGACCAGGCGTTTCATGAACTGGCCGGTGCGGGCGATGATGCTCATCGTCTCTTCGACGCCCGCGCCTACGGCTTCCAGCGGGCCGTATTCCACAAGGCGCGGCTGGCCCAGCGCCTCATTGTTGACGACGCCGATGATGCCGATCTTGACCTGGTTGCCGAGCGCATCGGTCTGCTCGCTCACCTCGGGCGTGGCCACCACGGTGACCTGCCTTCCGTCGCGCTCCATGACAAAGGTGAGCGGGTCGCCCGCGCGCGCGGAGACGATGCGCTGCACGTCGCCGAATGTTTCGATGGGTGCGCCGTCGACCGAGACGAAGCGGTCTCCCGGTTCGATTCCCGCCACCGCCGCCGGGCTTTCCGGCCGCACTTCGGCGACCATCGGTTCGGCCACATAGCGGCCGAACAGGGCGAACATGACGGAGAAGACCGCGATGGTCAGAAGGAAATTGAAGAACGGGCCGGCAAAGACCGTCGCCGCGCGCTTCCAGACCGGCTGCAGGTGAAAGGCGACGCGCCGCTCCCCTTCCGAAAGCTTTTCGATCCCCTCGGCGTCGGGCGCGCTCGTGGCGCCCACATCGCCGACGAATTTCACATAGCCGCCCAGGGGGATGGCGGAAAGTCTCCACCGCGTCCCGCGCCGGTCGTTGAATCCGAAAAGCTCCGGGCCAAACCCGATGGAGAAGGCCCGCACGCCGATGCCGCACCAGCGGCCGACGAGGTAATGCCCCATCTCGTGCACGAAGACGACCACCGTCAGCACGAAAAGGAACGGCACGATCGTTCCCAGGAGGAAATTGCCAACACTGAGGATGGAGCCCGTCACGTCGCCCAAGACCAATCCTTGCCTAAGATTAGGGTGCCCGAATTGCTACCCCGCCAGTGTCTCACGAAAGGCGGCAAATCCGTGGCAGATCGTTTGCGCCTCACCGGAAGAACAGGCCGGCGGGCATCGCAAGCCCCGAGAAAACAACACCCAGCAGATACAGAAGGACGGCGGCCGCGACAAGCCCGTCCACGCGATCCATCACCCCGCCGTGGCCGGGGATGAGCGTGCCGGAATCCTTCACGCCGCGGCGCCGCTTGACCATCGATTCGAAGAGGTCGCCCGCTTGCGACGCTGCGGACAGAAGCAAAGCAAGGGCGACCGCCAGCCCCGCCGAAAGCGCGGAATGCGAGAAATAGGCGACAGCCACACCCGCGAGCACCCCGCCCGCGGCGCCGCCGGCAGCCCCGCTCCAGGTTTTGCCGGGGGAAATCGCGGGCGCAAGCTTTGGCCCCCCTGCCGCCCTGCCCACGAAATAGGCGAGAATGTCGGTGCCCCAGACGACGGCGTAGAGAAAGAGAATCGCCGTGAGGCCGGCAGCATCGCTTCCGCGCAGATGAGAGAGGGCGATCGCCGGCAGCCCGGCATAGACGATGCCGTAAGCGCTCCAGCCGCTGCTGCCTGTGAAGACGCCATAAATGAAGGCGACCAGGAAGCAGGCGGCGAGAATGGCCGCCTCGAGCGGCGCGGAAAGCCCTCCCAAAACGGCGAGCAACGCCATAGCCATGACTGCCCAGGCGACCACTTTGTGGCTGCGGCTCTCGCTCGGCCGCATCGCTGTCCATTCGTGGAAGACGAGCGCCGCCAGCACGGCGGCGAACAGCCGGAATGCCATGCCGCCGGCATAGGTGAGCCCCAGGGCGAGTGCCGCGAGGACGAGGGCGGAAGCCACGCGGAGCGTAAGATTGCCCGGGCGGCGGTTGCGGCCTTCTTCGGCCGGCGCCCCTTCGCTCATGATACCGCTTCTTGCGCGACGCGGCCGAACCGGCGGTCCCTCTCCGCGAAGACGTGGATTGCGGCAGCAAGATCGTCGGGCCCGAAGTCCGGCCAGTGGCAGGGCACGAAAACGAACTCGGCATAGGCCGCCTGCCACAGGAGAAAGTTGGAGAGGCGCTGCTCGCCGCTCGTGCGGATGATGAGATCGGGATCGGGCATGCCCGCCGTATCGAGCCGTGCGGCGAAATCGTCCGCCGTCAGCGTGTCCGGATCGAGCCGCCCTGCCCTGGCATCCATGGCGATCGCGCGCGCGGCGCGCAGAATCTCGTCGCGAGAGCCGTAGTTGAAGGCCACCACCAGGTTCATATTGGTGTTGTCGGCCGTCAGGCTTTCCGCTTCCACCAGAAGTGCTGCGATATCCGGCTCCAGCCCTTCGCGGCTGCCCACGATGCGCACGCGCACGCCGTTCTGGTGCAGCTCGGCCAGGTCGCGGCGGATGAAGAGCTTCAAGAGGCCCATGAGGTCGCTGACCTCGGATTTGGGCCGCGACCAGTTCTCGGAGGAGAAGGCATAGATGGTGAGCCACTTGATATCCATCTCGCCGGCGGCACGCACCGTCCGGCGCAGGGTCTCCACGCCCGCCCGATGGCCCGCAGCCCGCGGCAGGCCGCGCGCACGCGCCCAGCGGCCGTTCCCGTCCATAATGATCGCGATATGCGCGGGTTTCACCGCTCTACCCCCTTGTGGTGGTGATGCCGCGCGAAGCGGTCATCAGACCTGCATGATCTCGGCTTCCTTTTCCGACAGAAGCTTGTCGATCGTCGCGATGGTCTCGTCCGTCATCTTCTGCACGCGGTCGGACTGCACGCGCGCCTCGTCCTGGCTGATCTCGCCATCCTTTTCGGCCTTTTTGAGGTGCTCCATGCCGTCACGGCGCACATGGCGCGCGGCCACACGCGCCTGTTCCGCATATTGATGGGCGATCTTCACCAGTTCCTTGCGCCGCTCCTCGTTGAGCTCGGGCAGGGGAATGCGCAGCGTCGCGCCTTCGACGATCGGATTGAAGCCCAGATTGGCTTCGCGGATCGCCCGGTCCACCGCGCCCACCAGGCTCTGGTCCCAGACGGAGACGGAGATCATCCGCGGCTCCGGCACCGAAACGGTGGCGACCTGGTTGACGGGCATGGAACTCCCATAGGCATCCACATGGATCGGATCGAGCAGGTTGGCCGAGGCGCGGCCCGTCCTGAGCGAGGCGATATCGTGCTTGAACGCGCTGATCGCTCCGTCGAAGCGCCGGTGCAGATCCTTGAAATCAATGCCATCCGGCATTTTGAGCCTCCTTACGCACTTACTTCCTTCTGGGCAGCCGGATCATCGTCGACGATGGTGCAGTGCCCTCCACCCCGCAGAATGGCTCCAAACCCGCCCGCTTCATGAATCGAGAAAACGATTATCGGAATGTTGTTCTCGCGCGCAAGGGCAATTGCAGCCGTGTCCATAATGGCCAGCCCATCGCGCATGACGCGGTCATGAGTGATGCGATCGTAGCGCAGCGCATTCTTGTCCTTGCGCGGATCGGCCGAATAGACCCCGTCCACCTGCGTGCCCTTGAAGAGTGCATCCGCGCCGATCTCGGCCGCCCGCAAGGCTGCCGCCGAATCGGTCGTGAAGAAGGGATTGCCGGTGCCGCCGGCGAAAATGACCACCTTGCCGGCGTTCATATAGGCCATGGCCTGGCGCTGGGAAAAGCTCTCGCAAAGCTCCGGCATGGCGATGGCGGAAAGAACGACCGCATCGACGCCGATCTTGATCAATGAAGTGCGCAGCGCCAGCGAATTGATGACGGTGGCGAGCATGCCCATGTGATCGCCGGTCACCCGGTCGCCGCCCTTCGAGGCAACCGCCACGCCGCGAAAGATGTTGCCACCGCCGATGACGACACCGACCTCGACGCCCAGCGAGCGGGCATCGGCGATGTCGGCCGCGATCTGGTCGACGACGGACACGTCGATGCCGAAACCCTGCTTTCCCATCAGAGCCTCTCCCGAGGCCTTCAGCACGACACGGCGATATCGTGGGGTCAAACCGATCGTCTCCTCTTCGTCAGGCGCTGGCGTTCCCGAGCGGAGCATGCAGGTCGGCTCGGGGGCTCGTCAAATGCCCCCTACACGAAGGGCACCGCGTTGTCACGCGGTGCCCTCCTGGTCCGGACCTCGAAAGCCCGTCGATAGACGCGATTACTTCTTCGCCGCGGCGGCGACCTCGGCAGCGAAATCGGATTCCTCGCGCTCGACGCCCTCGCCCAGCGCAAAGCGGACAAAACCGGTGATCGCCGCCGGCGCGCCGATCTCCTTCTCCGCTTCCTTGAGCGCCTTCTCGACCGTCAGGTCGGGGTTGATGACGAAAGCCTGCTTGATGAGCACGACCTCCTCGTAGAACTTGCGCAGCCGGCCTTCCACCATCTTCTCGATGATATTCTCCGGCTTGCCGGACTGGCGGGCCTGATCGGAGAAGATCTCCTTCTCGCGGGCGACGGCGGCCGGATCCACCTCCGCTTCCGTCAGCGCCAGCGGGTTGGTGGCCGCGACATGCATGGCGACCTGGCGGCCGAAAGCACGGGCAGCCTCGGCATTGCCCTCGGTCTCGATCGCCACCAGAACGCCGATCTTGCCCAGCCCCTCGGCCACGACATTATGCGCATAGGTCGCAACCGCGCCCTTGCCGACCGACAGCTTGGCGGAACGGCGCAGCGACATGTTCTCGCCGATCGTGGCGATCGCGTCACGGATCGAATCCGTGACGGACTTGCCGCTGCCCGGATAGGCCGCAGCCGCGACGGCCTCGACGCTGCCATCGGTGCCGAGCGCCACCTGGGCCACATTGCGGACCAGTTCCTGGAAGGCGTCGTTGCGTGCAACGAAATCGGTCTCGGAATTCACCTCGACCACCACCGCGCTCGAGGCGTCGGACGCGATGCCGATCAGGCCTTCGGCCGCCGTGCGACCCGCCTTCTTGTCGGCCTTGGAGATGCCCTTCTTGCGCAGCCAGTCGACGGCGGCCTCCAGATCGCCGCCCGTCTCGGCAAGCGCGGTCTTGCAGTCCATCATGCCCGCGCCCGTCATGTCGCGCAGTTGCTTGACCAGTGCTGCTGAAATGCTCATCGTCGCCTCTCTATAATTCAAGTGGGTCGCCCCCTGGGCGACCCGGAAAAGAACGGAAAGGTCCGGAGACCTTTCTCTTTAAGCGTTGCCGGCCTGCTCAGGCTCTGTCGGCGTCTCCGCGGGAGCTTCGGCCGGCGTCTCCGCCGGGGTTTCCTCCAGCGCGGGCTCCGCCGGCGTCTCCGCCGCGGCGCCGACATCCATGCCCATCGCACCCTGCTGGCGCTCGATGCCGTCGATGGCCGCCTTGGCGATCAGGTCGCAATAAAGCGCGATCGCACGCGCGGCATCGTCATTGCCCGGGATCGGATAATCGACCACGTCCGGATCGCAGTTGGAATCGATGATGGCGATGACCGGGATGCCCAGCCGGCGGGCTTCCTGCACCGCGATCGCCTCCTTGTTGGTGTCGATCACGAACATCATGTCGGGCGTCGAGCCCATGTCGCGGATACCGCCCAGCGCGCGCTCCAGTTTGTCGCGTTCGCGCTCGAGGTTCAGCCGCTCCTTCTTGGTGAGGCCCAGATTCTCGCTCACGAGCATCTCATCCAGCTTGCGCAGGCGCTGGATCGAGTTGGAGATCGTCTTCCAGTTCGTCAGCATGCCGCCCAGCCAGCGGGAATTGACATAGTACTGCGCCGACCGGCGGGCCGCATCGGCCACGATGTCGGAGGCCTGGCGCTTGGTCCCCACGAACAGCACGCGGCCACCCTTGGCCACGGTGTCGGAAACCATCTTCAGCGCCTGGTGCAGGAGCGGCACCGTCTGGCTCAGATCGATGATGTGGATGTTGTTGCGGGCGCCGAAGATGTAGGACGCCATTTTCGGATTCCAGCGGTGGGTCTGGTGGCCGAAGTGAACGCCGGCTTCAAGCAGCTGGCGCATGCTGTAGTCAGGCAATGCCATTCTCGTATCCTTTCCGGTTAAGCCTCCGCGGATCCTCAGGCGACAGCGCCGCCACCGGAGGTGTCTGCCGGATTTCTCCCGGACAGAGACCCATGATCCGCGTGTGGAATGCGCGCGCATATAGAGGCATATGCGCTTCATTGCAAGTCTTGCGCCCGTCAGTCCTTCGTTTCGGGCTCGCAGGGCTGCTGTTCGAACACGGCAAGATCGACGAGTTTCGCCGACATGGCGTAATCGGCATAACGGATGACCATGTCGCGCTGCACGCCGCCCTCATGCAGCTTGAAGCTCACATTGTAGTCGCTGGTCTCCTCGCCGTCCGCCTGCTCGTTGTCTCCGTCGAAATAAGCGGCGGTGACGGGAAGGAAGCTATCGGCGGCAAGCTCGCCGAGCGCCTCCTTCTCCGCGTCGTCCTCCGCGACGGGCTTCGGATCGCCGACGACGACCGAGACCGTCACGGCATGGTCGGTGAATTCGGTACCGTCGAAGATCGCCGTCTCGTAGAAGCGTTCGCCGGCCTTCGCCTTGCCGAGAAGCTCGCGAAGCTGGGCAGTGGGAAAGAGCGTCGGTGCGAATCGCTTCTCCACCTGTTCCGGCTGCTCGTAATCGACCACGGTGCCTTCCCCTTCCAGCCGGGCGGTGCCCCTCACCTCGCTGTCCAGCTGCTCGTCGACGAAGGATTTCGTTACGAAGCGGAACGTCTTGCTGTCGGCGGCCTCGAAGCTCGTCACCTGCTGGTCCACGAGATTCGGCCCCTCGGCCATCTCAAAGCGCATGACAATGCGCGACTTGAGGGTGTAGCCTTCGCAGGCGGAACCGGAGAACTCGAAAACCCAGCGGCCGGTGAGGCCGCCGATGTCCGACTTGTCGCTGGTTTCGAGAAGTGCCAGATCATAGACCGCCCGGTGCGGCATGAGCATCTGCGCCGATGCGGCACCCGACATGACGATGCCGAGCAGGATCGCGATACAGGGGAAAACGAGGCGCGATGGGCGCATATGGCAACTCCGTCATCGAACGGTTCTACAATCGGGCTTAACAGACACGGTGGGCCTCTGTCGTGACGAAAGATGGGCGATGTTGCAAGAGGTCACCAGCGAGGAAGAAAAAATGAGCGATGCGATCGACAAAAGGCTTCTCGAATTGGGCGTCGAACTGCCGGCGCCGGCTGCGCCCGCCGCCAACTACGTTCCTTTCGTGCAGGTGGGCGACATGCTGTTCACCTCGGGCCAACTGCCGATCAAGGATGGAAAGCTGATGGCCATGGGCCTGCTCGGCCGGGAACTCGGCACCGAGGCCGGCAAGCTCGCCGCCAAATGGTGCGCCGTCAACGTGCTGGCCCAGGCGCGCGCCGCGCTGGGCGATCTCGAGCGCATCAAGCGCATCGTCAAGATCACGGTTTATGTGGCCTCGACGCCGGATTTCATCGAACACCACCTCGTGGCCAACGGCGCATCGGACTTCCTCGCCGCCGCACTGGGCGAGCGCGGCCGTCACGCGCGCTCCGCGGTGGGCATGGTCTGCCTGCCCCTGAACGCCCCGGTCGAAATCGAAGCGATGATCGAAGTGGCTTGAGGACGCTTCCATGACCGACCTTTCCTGGCTGACGGCGCGGCCCGTCGCCCATCGCGGCCTGCACGACATGAACGGTGAGCGGTGGGAAAACACGCCCGCCGCCTTTCGGGCAGCAATGGAGCGCGGCTATGCGATCGAGTGCGACGTCCATATGAGCGCCGACGGCGTCCCCGTCATCTTCCATGACCACGAGTTGAACAGGCTCACGGGACGGGACGGCAAGGTGTGGCAGCGCACGGCGGCGGAGCTGTGCACCCTCGCAATTGGCGGCACACAGGAGCGCATTCCGACCCTGGCCGACACGCTTTCCCTTGTGAACGGCACCGTGCCGCTCGTCATCGAGTTGAAGGGCGCGGTCGGCCATGACGAAGGGCTCGTGGATGGTGTGCTTGCCCGCCTGCGCGGCTATCAGGGCCAGGTGGCGCTCATGTCTTTCGACCACCGAATCCTCCGGGAACTCGGACGCAAAGCGCAGGACGTCCCGATCGGGCTTACGGCCGAGGGCGAGGCGGAGAACGCGATCGAGGCGCATTTCTCGATGCTCGCACACCGGATCTCCTTCGTGTCCTATGCGGTCGCACACCTCCCCAACCCCTTCATCGCCTTCGTGCGCGGGCGCCTTTCAATGCCGGTCATCACCTGGACCGTGCGCAACGAAGCGGACATGGAGAAATCCTTCCGCTACGCCGATCAGATCACGTTTGAGGGTTTTGTCCCTTGAAGGTGATGAAAGCGCCACCCGCAGGACTTATGTTCTGATCCGATGGCAGCACAACACGACAGGGACGGCGGGGAAGCGACGGCGAGCCTGATGGCCGCGACGAGTCTCGATGCCTTCACGCCGGAAGAGTGGGCGAGCCTGGCGGAAGCCACGCGGGGTGACCGGGCCTACAACCCCTTCATTTCCCACAGTTTCCTGAGCGCTCTGGAGGAAAGCGGCTGCGCCACGCAGGATACCGGCTGGTTCGGCCAGCATCTGAGGCTCGAAAGCGCCGACGGGAAGCTCCTCGGCGCCGTGCCCTGCTACCTGAAATCGCACAGCCAGGGCGAATATGTGTTCGACCATGGCTGGGCCGACGCGCTGGAGCGCGCCGGCGGCCGGTACTACCCGAAGCTGCAGGTCTCGGTACCCTTCACCCCCGTTACGGGTCCGCGCCTGCTCGTCGCCCGCGACGCCGATCCCGGCGACGTGCGCCACGCGCTCGCGGAGGGTCTCAAGACCCTGACGGATCGGCTCGGCGTCTCCTCGCTTCACGTCACCTTTGCACAGGAGGACGAGGTCTGTGTTCTCGACCGCGCCGGCTTCCTGACGCGCACGGACCAGCAGTTCCACTTCTTCAACGAAGGATACGGCTCCTACGATGACTTCCTGGGCTCCCTCGCTTCCCGCAAGCGCAAAGCGCTGAAGAAGGAGCGGCGCGCGGCCCTCGAAGCTGGCATCGAGATCGACTGGCTCACCGGACGCGATCTCACGGAAGCGGCCTGGGACGATTTCTTCGCCTTCTACATGGACACGGGCAGCCGCAAATGGGGGCGGCCTTATCTCAACCGCCGCTTCTTCTCCCTCATCGGCGAGCGGATGGCGGACGACGTCCTGCTCGTGATGGCCAGGCGTGCCGGCCGCCACATCGCCGGCGCCATCAACTTCATCGGAGGCGACGCGCTCTACGGCCGCAACTGGGGTACCATCGAGCACCATCCCTTCCTGCATTTCGAGGTCTGTTACCACCAGGCGATCGAGTTCGCCATCGCGAGAGGGCTGAAGCGGGTGGAAGCGGGCGCGCAGGGGGAGCACAAGCTCGCCCGCGGCTATCTGCCCGTCACCACCCACTCCGCCCACTACATCGCCCATCCGGGCCTGCGCCGCGCGGTGGCCGACTACCTGGCGCGCGAACGCCGGGAGGTCGAGGCGATCGGCGGCCTCTTGGCGGAGCACTCACCCTACAAGAAGGCATGACAATGCCGGCGGCGGGCTTGACCGCCGCGCCGGCACCTCCCAAACATCGGCGGCGCCCAATATCCGCAAGCTAGAAAGCGAGTCCAGCATGACGGCTTATGACAACGACAATCCCTTCGCCAAGATCCTGCGCGGGGAACTGCCGGCTTACAAGATCTACGAGGATGCCGAGACATTCGCCTTCATGGACATCATGCCGCGCAGTCCGGGACATTGCCTGGTGATCCCGAAACGCCCTTGCCGCAACCTCCTCGATGCGGACCCGGCGGTACTCGCACCCCTAATGCAAGTCGCCCGGAAACTCTCCAGGGCAGCCATGGCCGCCATGGACGCCGATGGCGTCATGGTCGCGCAGTTCAACGAGGCCGCCTCCGGCCAGACCGTGTTTCACCTGCACGTCCACGTCATTCCCTGCTTCGAGGGAAGGCGTCTCGGCCCGGAGGGCGGGCCGATGGAAAAACCGGATGTCCTGAACGAAAACGCGCGCAAGATCCGCGAGGCGCTGGACGCAGACGCGGAACGCTGATCGTGGACATCCCCGTTCTGGTCATCAACCTCGATCGCTCGAAGGAGCGGTGGGAAGGAATGATGGCACGCGCCGCGGCCGCCGGCTTCGTGCCCCAGCGCATCCCGGCGGTCGACGGAAATGCCGTTGATCCCTCGCAGCGCGGAGACTTGCAGACGTGGAAATTCCGGCTCTGGCATGGCCGCAACCCGCTGGGAACCGAATATGGCTGCTATATGAGCCATATGCGCGCCTTGGAACGGGTCATCGCCGAAGGCTGGCCCTACGCCGTCATCCTGGAAGACGATGCCGACTTCCGCCCCGATTTCGTGCCGCGCATCGAAGCGCTGGCGCGCCTTGACCCCGCGCCAGGCGTGGTGAAGCTCTACAACCACCGGATCAAGGGCTTCCTCGCCAAGGCGCGGACGGAAGCGGGCGACGATGTCGGCCGCTGCATCCACGGTCCGCTCGGCTCCGCCATGGGATACCTGGTTTCACGCCCGGCGGCCGGGAAGCTGCGCGAGGCCCTGCTCCCGGCCTATCTTCCCTACGATATAGCACTCGAACGCGGATGGGCACACGGCGTCGCGGTAGCGACCACGAAAAAGCCGCTGCTCCGCCCCGCCAAATCCGCCTCCACCATCTCGCCGGCCGGCTACCGCAAGACCAAGTTCCCCTTCTACATGCGCATTCCGACGGCGCTTTTCCGCGGCCAGGATTATCTGCGGCGGGCGGTCTTTGCCGTACTTGGCTGAGCGCCTCGGCCACCCCGGCGCATGCATCCCTACATCCAGGTCGCCACTTTGACGGCGTTCCGCTTTTGCAGGTGGTAGTAGCAGTAGAAGCCGAAGGCTGCGGAAAACCACATATAGGACTCGCCCAGCGCGAGCCGGATATTCGAATTGCTGAAGATCGTTATGCAGAAGAACAGGAACACCGTGACATATGCCTGAAAGGCGGCAGGGTCGACGACGCCCTCGCGCTTTGCGCGCCAGACCTGCCTGATCGCCCAAAAGAAGAGCACCGCGTAGAAGGTCAGTCCGACAATCCCGTACCGGATCGCGATCTCCAGATAGCCGTTGTGGATCAGATTGTAGTCGGCCGCCGGATAGGCGCGCGTCTGCCATTCATGCAGCCAGGTCACGCCCTGCCCGAAGATCGGATCCTTCGCCCATATCAGGATGGCGCTCGCCCAAAGCATCAGGCGCTCGCGGAAACTGCCGGGCAGCGCATCGTCATGGATGGCGCGATCGACGTCCTCAAGCACGTTTGCGTCACCGAATATGCCGGCCAGCAGCTTTGCAGCCGCCTCGGCCGTGTCGCCGGCGACCGCCAGGATGCCGTCCCATGCCGCCACGACCGTGGCGGCCAGCACCGCAAAGGAAAGGAACACGATCACGAGGAGCGCCCGCCGGGCGTGGCGCACGGTTGCGATCATGAGCAGCTGAACCGGAAGCGCGATGGCCAGAGCGAGCCAAACCCCCTTGGATTCGAGCGCGTAGATGTTGGCGAGTCCCAGGAACAAGGTTGCGATCGAAAGGACGGTAAGTCCGGCGCGCAGGCCGGGCCGCATGTCGCTGGACTGCAGGAGATAATTCGCAAAGGGCAACATGCAGAGCACGATCATGCCCTGCCCGACGGCTGCATGAATGGGATTGGCGTGAAGGACCACCTCGGTCCGATACCCGCCGACGACGGCCGGAAGGTCCAGGGAGTACAACGCCACCAGGAAGCTGATCAGAAGGAAACAGCAGGCCACCACGAGCGGACGGCGGATGAACAGGAAGAGAGCATATCCCGAAATCGGGTACAGCAGCGGAAAGATATAGATACCCTCGGACGACCCGATTCCGAAATTTCCATGGAATGAGTAGCTGTAGAAGAACCTTGCGACGACATAGAGCCCCCACCCTATGCAGGCAAAGCCCATATAGCCTATCAGGACTTTCTCGTCCGACAGAAAATCCTTGTAGAAATAGTAGACGGTGACCGGCAGAAGGGTTGCGAGCGCGGCATATCTGTAGGCGTCCGACTCCACCCAGACCGCGGAAAGGAAGACGAGAAGGACAGCATAGGCCGGCATATCCTTGGCGAGTTGCGCCGGAGCGGCTCTGCCATGCTGGGTACTGGACAACGATTTCACTCTCCGGTCGATCGGCAGCCGCCTCTCGATTCAGCACAAACGAGGGCTCTGACGATGGAAGAGAAAACCCGAAGCATCGACGCTCTCATCATCCGGCACACCGCTTCCACCGCCCAGAAAAAGCGACGAGGGGCGAGCGGCCCCTATTTCAGATTGCCCCTCTTGGCACGGGAAACGTGCGGTGTCGATATCATGGCATGTCCAGCCACAAGAGGCTTCCACAGAGAACCCCCTCGCCCACAGCGATGCCGACCAGGACTTTCTTCCCGGAAGCGAGATAGGCAACGAACCCCAGCCCCGCCGCCCCGATCCGCAGGAAGAGCGGCGTGGACGCGAGCATGCCGGTCGGAAAGATGATCAGGTTCGCGATGACGGCGGCGACCAGGCCGGTGGCAATGCACCGCACCAGGACGAGCACTTCCGATTCCTCGGTCATCCGGCCGCCGAGATAGACCCCGAGAAAGCGCCAGAAATCGGTGGCAAGCCATCCGCCGAGCAGGATGAAGAGATAGGGCCACCACCAGGCGTCGAATGCGGTGAAGCTCACCCTGCCCGCCCCCGCTTCGAGAAAAGGTGGATGCCGAAGGCGGCCAAGCCTGCGAGCAGGCCGGCTGCGACGAGGTCGAAACCTGGCGTGAGCACGTGGAACACAGGCCCGATGAGCAGGCCGAGGATCATCGCCGCCTGCCCTGCGCGCTCGCGCGCCGAGCTCCAAAGCGACGTCAGGAAGTAAAGCGGCGTCAGAAAGAAAAGGGCGGCCGACAACGTGGGAGGAAGCCGTCCCGCGAGCAGGAACACGACGGCCACCACGCCCATATTCATGAGCACCAGTGTCGAGCCGAGCCCCGCGTAATAGACGGTGCGCATCGGCCGCGGCACGCGCGGCAGCCGCTCCATGGCCAGCACCCACGAGGTGACGGCGACGAAATGCGAAAGAAGGTAGAGCACCCATGGGCGCGTCTTCGGCGTACGCATCTCAGGCGTGAGCGCCACGACCATGGGAGCAAGCCGCACCGATGAGAGCGCGACGGCGAAGGCTGCCGCGGGCAGGCCGCTGCCCGCCATGATCGCGCCCACGAGCACCACCTTGGCAGGCAGCGCCCAGACGATCCCCGTCATGAAGACGGTCTGCGCCAGACTGAGCCCGGCATCGCGGGCGAGACCCGCGAAACCGATAAAGGCGCTGGCGAGGATCAGGCCCGGCACCGAAAAGGCCGCGCGCTGGCCGCGCAGGAACCAGAGGCCGCGCCGGGTGTCCGTTTCCGGTTCGAGGGATGCTCGCTCGTTCATTCGGGGCCGCATAGCATGGACCCGCAGAGCATGCGACATCGGCGCAGGGGTTGCTTGGTTCAAGAACGAACCATGCTTGCACCAGATGAAGCCTCCGCGCGCTCTTGTTCTTCACGCAAAAGACAGGGCGCGGGTCCCGTGGGGCCCGCGCCCTTCTTCATTCTCGATGCGAGCCGCGTCAGCTCTTGCGCGGCAGTTGCGGCACGAGGCTGCGCTTCGGCGGCTCCTGCACGGCCGGCGGGCGCTTCGCCGTCTTGGGCTTCGCCTTCTTGGCCGTGCTGCGCTTCGCCGCCGCCTTGCGCGCCGGCGGGGTCTCGCGCTTGGGCTTCACCGGCGCATCGTCCGGGATCGTCTCCAGCTTCAGCCCGGTCTCGCCATTCTCCTTGGTCTCGACCGTGACCTTCACCGTGCCGCCGCGCCGGAGCTTGCCGAACAGCACCTCCTCGGCGAGCGGCTTCTTGATATGCTCCTGAATCACACGGCCGAGCGGACGGGCGCCCATGCGCTCGTCATAGCCCTTCTCGGCAAGCCAGGCGACGGCATCGTCGGAGAGGTCAAAGGTGACCTTGCGCTCGGCCAGCTGTGCCTCGAGCTGCATGACGAATTTCTGCACCACCTGATGTACCACCGGCACCGGCAGAGCGCCGAACGGAATGACGGAGTCGAGGCGATTGCGGAACTCCGGCGAGAAGAGCCGGTTGATCGCCTCCATATCGTCGCCCTCGCGCCTGGACGAGCCGAAGCCGATCGCCGGCTTTGCCAGGTCCGCCGCCCCCGCATTGGTCGTCATGATCAGGATGACGTTGCGGAAGTCGATGCGCTTGCCGTTGTGGTCCGTCAGCTTGCCATGATCCATTACCTGCAGCAGGATGTTGAACAGGTCCGGGTGCGCCTTCTCGATCTCGTCGAGCAGGAGCACGCAGTGCGGGTGCTGGTCGACGCCGTCGGTGAGCAGACCGCCCTGGTCGAAGCCGACATAGCCGGGAGGCGCACCGATCAGCCGCGAGACCGTGTGGCGCTCCATATATTCGGACATGTCGAAGCGCAGCAGCTCCACGCCCAACGAAGCCGCGAGCTGCTTGGCGACCTCGGTCTTGCCGACGCCCGTGGGGCCGGAGAAGAGATAGGAGCCGATCGGCTTCTCGGGCTCGCGCAGGCCCGCGCGGGCAAGCTTGATCGCCGAGGCGAGCGCCTCGATCGCCTTCTCCTGGCCGTAGACCACGCGTTTCAGCTCGGCTTCCAGCCCCACCAACACCTTCTCGTCGTCGGCCGAGACGGTCTTCGGCGGGATGCGCGCCATGGTGGCGATGGTGGTCTCGATCTCCTTGACCGTGATCGTCTTGCGCCGCTTGGATTCGGGCAACAGCTTCTGCGAGGCGCCGGTCTCGTCGATCACGTCGATCGCCTTGTCCGGCAGCTTGCGGTCGTTGATATAGCGGGCCGAAAGCTCCACCGCGGCCTTCACCGCCTCGTTGGTGTACTTCACCCTGTGGAAGTCCTCGAAATAAGGCTTCAGCCCCTTCATGATCTCGATCGCGTCGGTCACCGTCGGCTCGTTCACGTCGATCTTCTGGAAGCGGCGCACCAGCGCCCGGTCCTTCTCGAAGAACTGGCGGAACTCCTTGTAGGTGGTCGAGCCGATGCAGCGGATCGCACCCGAGGAGAGAGCCGGCTTCAACAGGTTGGAGGCATCCATCGCGCCGCCGGAAGTGGCGCCCGCGCCGATCACCGTATGGATCTCGTCGATGAACAGGATGGCGCCGGGGAAATCCTCGAGCTCCTTGACCACCTGCTTCAGTCGCTCCTCGAAATCGCCGCGATAGCGGGTGCCCGCGAGCAGCGTGCCCATGTCGAGCGCGAAGATCGTGGCATCGGCCAGCACGTCCGGCACGTCGCCCTCGACGATGCGCTTGGCGAGGCCCTCCGCGATCGCGGTCTTGCCGACGCCGGGATCGCCCACATAAAGCGGGTTGTTCTTGGAGCGGCGGCAAAGCACCTGGATGGTGCGGTTGATCTCGCTTTCGCGGCCGATCAGCGGGTCGATGCGCCCGGCCCTCGCCTTGGCGTTGAGGTTGACGCAATAGGCCGACAGGGCGTCCTGCTGCTGCTTCTTCTTCGCGCCTTCCTCTGTCTCCGCGCCGGCGGCACCCGCCTGATCCTCGTCCGCCCCGCGCGGCGCGCGGGCATCGGAGGCGCCGGGGCGCTTGGCGATGCCGTGGCTGATATAGTTGACCGCGTCATAGCGGGTCATCTGTTGTTCCTGCAGGAAATAGGCGGCATGGCTCTCGCGCTCGGCGAAGATCGCAACGAGCACGTTGGCGCCGGAGACTTCCTCGCGGCCGGAGGACTGCACATGGATGACGGCGCGCTGGATCACGCGCTGGAAGCCGGCCGTGGGCTTCGAATCCTCGTCATAGCCGGTGACGAGATTGTCGAGCTCACCGTCGATATAGTCGACGACCGTCCGCCTCAGCTCGTCGAGATCCACATTGCACGCCCGCATGACGGCGGCCGCATCCGTGTCGTCGATCAGAGCCAGGAGAAGATGCTCGAGCGTGGCATATTCGTGATGGCGTTCATTGGCATAGGTGAGCGCTTGGTGAAGCGCGCGTTCCAGGCCCTGCGAGAAAGCCGGCATTCATGACCTCATTTCTTCTCCATCACGCATTGCAGCGGATGCTGATGCTGACGGGCAAAATCCATGACCTGAGCCACCTTGGTCTCGGCCACTTCGAACGTGTAGATACCGCATTCGCCCACCCCATGATTGTGGACGTGCAGCATGATCCTTGTCGCTGCCTCCCGGTCCTTCTGGAAGAACCGCTCCAGAACGTGAATGACGAACTCCATGGGCGTGTAATCATCATTCAAAAGCAGTACGCGATAGAGACTCGGCTTCTTCGTCTTGGTCCTGGTGCGCGTGATGACTGCCGTGCCGCGCCCCGTTCTGTTGCCTTCGTCGTCCCCACGGCTCATCCGCAAAGCGTCGCGTGGCATGTTTCTCTCGCCGATCCCAGTTGTCCCATGCTTTCCGTCGCAGCTCTCCATGAGCTGTGACATGTAGGTGCTCGATGGATGATTTTAAGCCCTTCTGTCGTGCTGACAATACGCATTGCACTCCCGCCCCGCTCAATTTTTCAGCATGCAAACGCTGCCGGTCCCGACCTCGGGACATACCGGACGCCCCGGGGGTGCCGCGGCTGAACGTCTCGCAGGGTGCGATGGGACGGACCCGGCGTCCACACCTCTCCTAATTAGGAACGGGTTGGCTCATTTCAAAGGGCGGCTGCCGATTACGGCACCGGGACGACGCCCCTTTTTCCACAGCAGGTCCGCCTCCGGCATCTTACGGGCGAAAATCGTCGCACACGCCGCATTCTCGCCTCATCAACAGGACATCGCAGGCGAGGGGAACTCTGTAAATCAGGAATCAAATGCGCATCGAATTCGAAAAATCCCGTCAAGCAATGGCTCACCATAACGAATTGGTAATCCTGCTTACCTAGGGTCAGCCAATCGGGGTCTGCGGACGCACAGGTCCGCGGAAGGAACAATTGCTTTGATGGGTGTGGTTGTGCGTCAAGCGCTCGCAGGGAAGATACGTCAATTCTGCAATCTTGCGACAGTGGCCCTCGCCGTTGGGGCCTTCGTCGTCGCTTCGGCCGCCACGGCTGCGGCAAATCCGAAATATGCCGGCATCGTCGTCGACGCCAAGACGGGCAAGGTCCTCTACGAGGACAATGCCGACGCGTCGCGCTATCCGGCCTCGTTGACCAAGATGATGACGCTCTATCTCGTCTTCGAGGCGCTCTCGACCGGACGCATCTCGAAGAACACCCGCGTCACCTTCTCGGCGAACGCCGCCAAGGAGCCGCCGACCAAGCTCGGCGTGAAGGCGGGCAACAGCATCACGGTGGAACAGGCGATCCTTGCCCTGATCACCCGGTCGGCCAACGACGCCGCCACGGCGGTGGCGGAGCATCTCGGCGGCTCGGAAGCGGGCTTCGCCCGGATGATGACGGCCAAGGCGCGCCAGCTCGGCATGAATTCGACCACCTTCCGCAACGCGCACGGCCTGCCCAACAGCGAGCAGCGGACAACCGCCCGCGACATGGCGCGCCTCGGCATCGCACTGCGTGAGCATTTTCCGCAGTATTACGACTATTTCTCCACCCGCTCCTTCGTCTTTGCCGGCAAGCGCATCAACGGCCACAACAACCTGCTCGGCCGGGTGAAGGGCGCCGACGGCATCAAGACGGGCTACATCCGCGCCTCGGGCTTCAACCTCGTCTCCTCCGTCTCGACCGGCAATCGGCAGATCGTCGCCGTCGTCCTGGGCGGCAGAACGGCGCGCGCTCGCGACGCGCATATGGTCGACCTCATCCAGCGCACCCTGCCCAAGGCCTCCACCGGCCGCAGCCGCGACCTGATCGCCAAGGCGCCTCCCATCAAGCCGGCCATCACGAACGCGCAGCCGGTTCTGGCCTCAGTGGCCGCCCTGCCCAAGCAGGCGCCGCTGCCGCCGGAGCGCCCCGAAATCCCTGTCACGGCCTATGCGGACGACCCCATCCCGAGCGCCAAGGCCGCGCTCGCGGAAGCCGTCATGGAGAACGACGCCGTGGACCCGGTGGCGACCGCCTCGACGCCGGTTTCGGGCTGGGTGATCCAGGTTGCTTCCACTCCGACCGAGGAGGACGCACGCCGCGTGCTCACCCAGACGGCCGATCGCGCATCGAACATCCTCTCCGCGGCCAAGCCCTTCACCGAGACCTTCGTCCTCAAGGGCCAGACCTACTACCGCGCCCGCTTCGGAGGCTTCGAAAGCAAGACCGCGGCCTGGGACGCCTGCGCCTCGCTCAAGAAGAAGAGCGTGGATTGCTACGCGGTGCAGAACTAGCCTCCTGCTCCGGCCCTCTGAAGTCATGCGTGAAGGGAATGGATTAGCGATGATCGGACAGGAGAACGTCCCGGGCTTCGTTGATGCGCGCGGCAAGAAAGGAGGAGCCGCCCATGTCGGGATGCAGGCGCTGCATCAGGCGGCGATGGGCCTGGCGGATCTCAGCCGCGGACGCTCCGGCTTCAAGACCAAGGATCTCGTAAGCCTCCTCCTTGGACACGGGGCCCGAAGCTGGCGCGCCTCCCTTCCCCCGGTCCTCGTGCGCATCAACGCGTTCGCGCCAGACGGGAAACCGGCTGTCAAGATACGTCTCCAGTAGCTGCCGGCTTTCGGCATCGTCCGAGAGGTCCTCGCGAAGCTGCAGCAGTTCCTCAAGCGTCATCTGCGCAAGGTGCCGGCCCTCGAAGCGGCCGGCCAGAACCGTGCCTTCCAAGGCGCCGGTATCATGATCCAGCTCCATCTCGAGCGCGGCCGACCGCACGCTCGACCGTCTGCCTTCACTACGAGTCCTTTTCCGCATCATCCCGACGGAACCGAACCACGCCGCCGCCAGCGAGAGCAGCGTGCCGCCTAGGCCCGCCCTGCCCGCCAGCATCAGCACCAGTCCCGAAAGCCCGAGCACCGTCGGCCCCGCAAGGCGGACGGCGGATGCGATGGCGGCAGGGTTCGCCCGCGTGAAGGCGAAGGCTGCCAGCGCCAGGATGAGCAGGAAGCCGAAAAGCAGAAGCGGAAAGGTCATTTTCCGCGGCTCAGATGCTCTATCATCAGGCGATCCTCCGGTCGCCCGCGCGCCTCGAGCGCGGCCATCCCGCCAGCCGCATAGACCGCCACCGCTCCCAGAAGTTTCGACAGGGTGTCGGCCGATCGCCGGTCGAAGCGGAACCAGGCGCCCCTGGAAAGCCGCGCGATTTCCCTGAAGGCGCTCGCGACGGACGGGTCCGAGCCTTCCTGGAAGACGAAGACGGGAACACCCTTCAGCCCGAGCTCGCCCGCCCGGTCGGCAAGCTCGTCGACATTCTCCTCCATGGCATCCCCGATGAAAACGAGCGCGTTCACCTTGCCGCGCGCATTCTCCTTCAGCGCATGGGAAAGCACCTTGCCGATCTGCGTGCGCCCGCCGCGGCAGTCGATGCGGGTCATCAGCCTCTTCAGGGCCCCGGTATCGGCCACGAAGCGCGAGGCGGCGCACTCGCCGAAGCCGCGATAATAGACGAGCTGCACGTTCAAGGCACCGGCCTTGCCGACGGCATCAAACATCTCGGCCTGGATTTCACAAGCAAGGTCCCAGGTGGGCTGACGGCTCATCGTGGCGTCGAGCGCGAGGATGAGACGGCCCTGCCCCTTGGTCGGCGTGGCCAGCGCCTTTGCCTGGCGCACGAAGGCCTCGATCGCGCTGTTGTCCGAGCGCGGCTGCGAAACCTCTCCTGTCCTCCCGGTCTCGACCGGCGCCTTCTTGTCACTCATAGGAAAAAGATGTGCTCGCGGGAGGCTGCTGGCAAGCCCTACAACAATCCCAGCTCCGTCAGTTCGCGGCGCAGATGGTCCGGCAGCTCTGCGGTGCCGGCACCTGCGCGGATATCGGCCGGCGCGTCATCGGGCTTGAGATACCGCCAGCCCTGGAAGGCCCGCCGCGGCTGCCATTCGGTCCGCACGACGCCCGGATCCAGCACCAGCCGGCAGCGCTGGATGCCTTCGCCGTCGACGAAGGGGCGGATGTCCACAAGCCGCTGCCGGCACTGTACCATCCCCTTGACCACCCAGTAGAGCGAGCCGCCCTCGATGATCTCCTCGATCTTTTTCGGCACCATGCGCGTGACATGGTAGTGCTCTTCCGGCTCGTCGCGGCGCCGCTTCTCCTCGAGCCGCAGCGCGATCCACTCTTCCAGGTCCTCGGGACTCTCGCAGCCCACGCAAAGCTTGATCAGATGAAGCGCCATGACCGCACCATCGGGAATAGCAGCTTTAAGGTCAACGTGAACCTGGCCTTTCCACAGACTCAGCACTCAACCACGTTCACGGCGAGCCCGCCAAGGCTCGTTTCCTTGTAACGCTCGTTCATGTCGAGACCGGTCTGGCGCATCGTCTCGACCGCCGCGTCGAGCGAAACGAAATGCTTTCCGTCGCCCTTGAGCGCCAGTGAGGCCGCCGTCACGGCCTTCACCGCACCCAGCGCGTTGCGTTCGATGCAGGGCACCTGCACAAGGCCCGCGACCGGATCGCAGGTCATGCCCAGATGGTGCTCCAGCGCGATCTCGGCGGCGTTTTCCACCTGCTCCGGCGTGCCGCCCATGACGGCGGCCATGCCCGCCGCAGCCATGGCGGAGGCAGAGCCCACCTCGCCCTGGCAGCCGACTTCGGCGCCGGAGATGGACGCATTGTGCTTCACGAGGCCGCCGACTGCCGCCGCCGTCAGCAGGAAGTCGCGGATTCCCGCCTCGTCGGCATCCGGGTGGAAGCGCAGCCAGTAGCGCAGCACCGCCGGCACCACACCCGCCGCCCCGTTGGTGGGAGCGGTGACGACGCGGCCGCCTGCCGCATTCTCCTCGTTGACGGCCATGGCATAGACGGAGAGCCAATCATTGGCGGCGAGCGGGTTGGGCCGGTTCTGCCGCCATTCCTCTTCCAGCTTGTCATGCAGTGCGCGGGCGCGGCGGCGCACCTTCAGGCCACCCGGCATGATCCCCTCCTGCGTCAGGCCGCGCTCGATGCAGCCGCGCATCGCTTCCCAGATCCGGTCCAGACCGGCATCGAGGTCTTCCGCGCTCCGGTAGGCGAGCTCGTTCGCCCGTTTCATCTCGGCGATGGAAAGCCCGCTTTCGGCCGCCATCTCCAGCATTTCCCGTGCGTTGGCGAAGGGATGGGGAACGCCGCGGTCAACCGTCGGCTTCTTCTGCGTCTTGAGCGCCTGCAGTTCCTCCTCCGATGCGACGAACCCTCCGCCCACCGAATAGTAAACGCGCCTCAAGAGCAGCCGGCAATCCGCGTCGAATGCACTGAAGGCCATGCCGTTGGCATGGCCCGGCAGCGGGTTCTTCCTGTCGAAGACCAGATCCGTTTCGGGATCGAAGCGGTACCCGCGATGACCGGCGGGCGAAATGCGCCCCTCGCTCCTGATCCGTTCGAGGATGCCATCCGCCGCATCGGGATCGACAGTCACCGGCGTGAGGCCGTGGAGGCCCAAGATCACCGCGCGGTCGGTCGCATGGCCGACGCCGGTGAAGGCCAGCGAACCATGCAGGCTGACGGAGATCCGGTCGATTTCCGCTCCCGCCGGACGCGGCCACTCGCCCTCCGCGATCTCGCGCAGGAAACGCTCCGCGGCCACCATCGGGCCCATCGTGTGGGAACTCGACGGGCCGATGCCGATCTTGAAGAGATCGAAGACGGAAAGGAACATGATCAACTCCAGCCGCGGCGGAAGCGCCTCGCGCATCCATGCGTTCTCAAGGCCGGATATGCGTGCCGGATAGCGACATCGCAAGGTCCAAAAGAAAACGGGACGCAGGCCACACGCCTCGCCCCGCCTTCAAATCGTGTACCGGAAGATCAGCTCGCTGCGATCACGGCGACCGCGTCGCCCCCGACGAAAAGCCAGGCCAAAAGGATGATGCCGGCCAGTCCGATCACCGCCTTCGCAGTGACGCCCCAGCACGATTTCTGAACGGTTTCGTCCATGAAAAACCCGTGTTCTTGTTTTTGCGTAGCGACCCGGTCCCCTGCCGCCACTGGGCCCCGAATACCGCCAAGCATGTCGCAACGCAACAACAAAAGCGGCAAGAGCGGGGCACCGTTCGATCAACTTCGGTGAAGAAATGGGTATCAGCCTAAAAAATTCAATAATTTGACTGCCTATAGGCTGTAATAAATCTTCAACAATCATGGCTGGATTGGGGCGGCCGGGTCGCCGCCCTCCAGCGCCGGAAGGATGGCGCTGCTGCGCCCCATCAGCCGATATGCCGCAAGCCCGATCCACTCGCGCACGGCGATGCTCGTATTGCGCAGCGAATCGAGCACGTTGTCGTCGGTCAGGCCAGGCCGCTCGCGGCCCGTCGTCTTGTAGTCCGCCGGCCAGGGGACGACGTCAAAGCCCGCCTGCCGGAAGGCGCCCACGGCGCGCGGCATGTGGAAAGCGGACGTCACCAGCAGCCACATCTCGCCCGGTCGCGGCTTTGCCATGGCGAAGGAAAGTCGTGCGTTTTCAAAAGTATCGCGGGATTCGTCCTCAAGCTCGATGCGCTCGGGCGGAACGCCCAGCCCGGTCAAAAGTCGCGGCGCCGTATCGGCATCGCCTTCGCCCGCAAGAAACACCGACCCCGAGCCGCCGGAGATGAGGACCCGCGCCTGCGGGTAGCGCCGTGCAAGGATGGCGGCCTCCACGAATCGGTCGCCGCTGTCGTTCAGCTCATAGCCGCCGCGCGAAAGATTCACCGCTCCCTCGAACCCGCCGCCGAGCACCACGATCCCGTCCACATGCTGCGGTGCGGGATCAGGGCGTTGGAACCTGCCCTCCAGCGGATGAAGCAGCAATGCGCCGAAGGTCGTCCAGCCGGCCAGCGCCACCACGAGAAAGGCGAGCGTTCCCAGGGTGATCGAGAGCTTCCGCCACCGAATGAGTGCAGCGACGACAGCCGCTGCGATCAGCAGGCCGACAAGATTGAAGGGCTGCACCACGGTCCAGAAAACGGCAGAGGCCAAGTGGAACATTCTTCTCTCTCAAGCCGAATCGTAAAGCGGCTTGGAAAATAGGAGGGCTACTCGCCGCCAGTCCAGGTGATCACCACCAGCGCTTCGGCTCGAACCTTCCCGCCGCCTGCTCGATCACGTGAGCGGTGCGGAAGAGCGTCTCCTCGTCGAAGGCGCGGCCGATGAGCTGCAGGCCGAGCGGAAGGCCGTTGGCATCGAGCCCCGCCGGAACCGCGATGCCAGGCAGACCCGCCATGTTCACCGTCACGGTGAAGATGTCGTTCAGATACATCTTCACCGGATCGGCCGCCATGTCCTGGTCGGCGACGCCGAAGGCGGCCGAAGGCGTGGCCGGCGTCAGGATCGCATCCACGCCCGCCTCGAAGGCCTGCTCGAAATCGCGCTTGATCAGCGTGCGCACCTTCTGCGCGCGCAGGTAATAGGCGTCGTAGTAGCCGGCCGAGAGGACGTAGGTGCCGATCATGACGCGCCGCTTCACCTCGCGGCCGAAGCCTTCCGCGCGCGTCTTCTCGTACATCTCGGTGATGTCGCGGCCGGGCACGCGCAGGCCGTAACGCACGCCGTCATAGCGCGCGAGGTTGGAGGAAGCCTCCGCCGGCGCCACGATGTAATAGGCCGGCAGCGCGTATTTCGTGTGCGGCAGCGAGATGTCGACGATCTCGGCGCCCGCATCGCGCATCCAGTCGATGCCCTTCTGCCAGAGCGCCTCGATCTCGGCCGGCATGCCGTCGACGCGGTACTCCTTGGGGATGCCGATCTTCAGCCCCTTCACGGACCGGCCGATCGCCGCCTCGTAGTCCGGCACGGAACGGTCCACCGAAGTCGTATCCTTCGGGTCGACCGAGGCCATGGACTTCAAGAGGATCGCCGCGTCGCGCACGTCACGCGCGATTGGTCCCGCCTGGTCAAGCGAGGAGGCGAAGGCGACAATGCCCCAGCGCGAGCAACGCCCGTAGGTAGGCTTGATGCCGACGGTGGCCGTGAACGCGGCCGGCTGGCGGATCGAGCCGCCCGTGTCGGTCGCCGTCGCCCCGGCGCAGAGCCAGGCCGCGACCGCCGCAGCCGAGCCGCCGGAGGAGCCGCCGGGCACCAGGTCCTTGTTTCCGCCCTCCGCCCGCCAGGGGTTCACGACGGGACCGTAATAGGAGGTCTCGTTGGAGGAGCCCATGGCGAACTCGTCCATGTTGAGCTTGCCCAGCATCACCGCCCCATCATCCCAGAGATTGGCGGTGACGGTGGACTCGTAATGCGGCTTGAAGCCATCGAGGATATGGCTCGCCGCCTGGGTGTGCACGCCCTCGGTGGCGAACAGGTCCTTGATGCCGAGCGGCACGCCCTCGAGCGGCCGGGCGCCGCCCTGGGCGAGCCGCATGTCGGAAGCCTTCGCCATCTCGCGTGCCTGGTCGGCCGTCACGGCGATATAAGCGTTCAGCCGGTCGTTGGCCGCCTGGATCGCGGAGAGGTAGGACTCCGTCAGCTCCAGCGCGGTGAACTCCTTGGCCGCCAGCTTGGCGCGGATGTCCGAAATGGTGAATTTCGTAAGCTCGGTCATGAAATATCCGTTCAGGCGGCGGCAGGCGCCGCAATCAGGTTCTTTTCGTAGAAGACGGACCACTTCGAGTCCGGATAGTCGAGCACGGGGCCGCAGCGGGTGAAGCCGGCACGCTCATAGACGGCCCAGGCCGCCGGATGACGGTCGCCCGTCTCCAGCACCAGTCTTGAGAAGCCTTCCTCGCGCGCCAGCGCCTCGATACGCTCCACGATCAAGCCGCCGATGCCCTGCCCGCGGTGGGAAGACCGCGTGTACATGCGCTTCACCTCGGCCACCCCATCCCCATGGCGATGCAGCGCACCGCAGGCCACCACCTGCCCGTCATCGCGCGCCACGAACAGCGTCGTGGCGGGGGTGGCCATCTGCTCGGCCGTCATGTGGAAGCAGAATTCCGGCGGCGTCAGCGCCAGCAGCGTCTCGTTCAACTCGCCGATCAGCGCGCGTATGTCATCCTGCAGCGGCGGCTCGGCGGCGATGGTGATCGCCATGGCCTACTCCACCACCTTGGGCACGAGGAAGAAGTGGTCGCCGCTCACGGGCGCGTTCGCCACGATGTCTTCGGCCTTGTCCCCGTCGGTCACCTCGTCGGCACGCATCCTGATCGACATCGGGATGACGGAGGTCATCGGCTCGACACCGGTCACATCCACCTCGTTCAGTTGCTCGACGAAACCCAGGATCGCGTTGAGCTCGCCGGTCATGCGGCTCGCATCGTCCTCATCGACGGCGATCCTCGCCAGCCGGGCGACGCGCTTCACGGTGTCGATATCGACGGACATACTTCTCTTCCTTGCAAGGGGAGCGTTCGGCACAGGGCTATAGTCGCGCCCGGCGCCGCACGCAACCGCTTCGCGGAAAGCCGGCGGCTAGAGTTCGGCCGCCTGCCCGCACGCCGGTGTCAGCACCTTCGTCTCCGTCCCCTTCATCCCCTCGATAAACTTGTCGGCCGACTGGTCGATCATGGGGAACGTGCCGTAGTGACAGGGGATCACCGTCTCGAAACGGAAGAAACGCCGGCAGGCGAGCGCCGCCACCGCGCCGCCCATCGTGAAGCGGTCGCCGATGGGGACGATGCCGATCTGGGGCTGATGCAGTTCCTGGATCAGCGCCATGTCGCCGAAGATATCCGTGTCGCCCATGTGGTAGAGCGTCTTGTCCTCGGGAAAATGCAGGACCATGCCGGCGGGGTTGCCGAGATAGACGTTGCCGCCGTCGTCCAGGAAATAGGAGGAGGAGTGAAGGGCGTTGACGAAGGTGGTGGTGAACCCGCCGCAATCGACCGTGCCGCCGTGATTGCCCGGATTGACCTTCTCCACGCCCTTGCCGCCGAAATAGGTGCAGATCTCGGCATTGGCGACCAGCATGGCCCCTGTCTTCTTCAGGATCGCAAGCGAATCGCCCACATGGTCGCCGTGCCCGTGGGTGAGCAGCAGATGTGTGATGCCCTCGGCCGGCTCCTCCCAGCCACCGTTCCAGGTGGGATTGCCGCTCAGGAACGGATCGATGAGGATTTTCGCGCCGCCCGCCTCGATCCGGAACGCAGAATGGCCGTACCAGATGATTTTCATGTCCCGACTCCTCGATTGTTGCTGCATGGAAGGATAAGACGGAGAAGGACCATGTCAAAGATCGGGCTGTACGCGTGAGCGTTGTTTCCATCGAGGAGCTGGAGAAGGCCAGGCCCGTCGGCCGGCCGCTTGCCGCGCTCGACCTCGGCACGAAGACGATCGGCGTGGCCGTCTCCGATCTCGGCCTGTCCTTCGCCACGCCGCGGACGGTGATCGCGCGCAAGAAGTTCAAGCAGGACGCGGAGGCGCTGCTGCACCTCCTCTCCCGCGAGAATGTCGGCGGGGTGATCGTGGGCCTTCCCGTCAATATGGACGGCAGCGAGGGTCCGCGCGCGCAGTCGACGCGCGCCTTCGTGCGCAATCTTCAGCCGATGACGAATCTGCTCTTCGCCTTCTGGGACGAGCGGCTTTCCACCGTCGCGGCCGAGCGGGCGCTGATCGAGATGGACGTTTCGCGCGCCAAACGGGCGGCGCGCATCGACGCCGCGGCGGCCGCCTTTATCCTGCAGGGCGCGCTCGACCGCATCCAGGCCTTGCGGGCGGGGTCGCGGAGATAGCCGCGCGCATTGCAGCGGAGTTCCGTCAAACCGCTTCGGGATAGAGCATCTCCACGATCGCCGCCGCATCATGGCGCGCATCGAGCATTCCGTAGGTGCCGCGCCACTGGCCGGCAAGCCGCGTCTCGATGAAGGCGTCAGCCACCTGCCCCGCCCCGAGCCGCCTCAGTTCCGCGGCGGCGGCGGCAAGGGCGAGCTGCTCGGTCAGGATCCGCCCTGCCCCCTCGTCGTTCTCGCACACGCGCATGGCTGCCTGCAGCACCTCGACCGTGCCGCGGCCGGTCGGACCAAGATCACGGTTGATCCCTTCCAGCACGTCGTCGAACAGGCTCGCGTTGCGCAAAAGCACGCGCAGCATATCGAGCGCCATCACATTGCCCGAACCCTCCCAGATGGCGTTCACCGGCGCCTCGCGATAGTAGCGGGCCAGCGGCGCCTCCTCCACATAGCCGTTGCCGCCCAGGCACTCCATGGCCTCATAGGTCACCGCAGGCGCGATCTTGCAGACCCAGTATTTCGTCACCGGGGTCATCACCCGGGCATAGGCCGCTTCGCTGCGGCTGTTGGCCGCCTCGTCGAAGGAGCGCGCAAGCCGGAACGCAAGCGCCGTCGCCGCCGCCACGTCGAGCGCCAGGTCGGCGAGAACGCGCTGCATCAACGGCTGGTCCATCAGCGGCTTGCCGAAAACCTGGCGGTAACGCGTGTGATGCACGGCCTCCGCAACGGCCGCACGCATCAGGCCTGCCGAGGCAAGCGCACAGTCGAGCCTGGTCAGCGTCACCATGTCCATAATGGTGCGGATGCCGGCACCCGGTTCGCCCACCGGATAGCCGAGCGCGCCGTGGAATTCGACCTCGGAGGAAGCGTTCGAGCGGTTGCCGAGCTTGTCCTTGAGGCGCTGGAAACGGAAACCGTTGCCGACACCATCATCGGTGAGCCGCGGCAGCAGGAAGCAGGAGAGCCCCTCCTTCGCCTGGGCCAGCACCAGGAAGCCGTCGCTCATGGGCGCCGACATGAACCATTTGTGGCCGGTGATGCGGAAAAGCCCGTCGCCGGCGGGCTCCGCCGCGGTGGTGTTGGTCCGCACATCGGTGCCGCCCTGCCGCTCCGTCATGCCCATGCCAAGCGTGACGCCCTGCTTCTGGGCGGCCGGCTTGTTGGAATGGTCGTATTTGCGCGCGATCACGCGCGGCGCCCAGGCACGGAACAGCGTGGGGTTCGACATGAGGGCCGCGAGCGCCGCGCTCGTCATGGTGATCGGGCAAAGATGGCCGCATTCGAGCTGCGCAGTAAGATAGAAGCGCGCCGCGCGCGCCTGGTGGCGCTGCCCCTTCTCTCCCTCGCTGTCCTCCCAGATCGAGGAATGGAGCCCCGCGCCCACCGAACGGCGCATCAGCGCGTGATAGGCGGGATGATACTCCACAAGATCGAGGCGATGGCCGTAGCGATCATGAGTCCTCAGGACCGGGGTCTCGGCGTTGGCCAGCCGCGCGAGCTCCTGGGCCTCGGGCGTCCGCACGAAACGGCCGATCTGCTCGAGATCCTTGCGCACCGGTTCGGTGAAGCCATCGCCGAGTTGCACGAGCAGCGGATCCGAGCGCCACGCATTTGTGCCGCTCATGGGCGGGGACTGGTTCAGCACCTCATCACTCTTCACTAGAACACCTCTGAGGCGGCGAACCCGCATTTCCTGACAATAGCCATCGATTCTGATACAGGCTTGGCATCCGGAAAAGCCTTATCTCTTTTTTCGCGACGGACAAAATGGCGGGGAGAAACCGCGCACAAGGTTTTCACTGCTTGCGGGGTGGGACGCACCGGCCTATAGCAGCGCTTCAAGATGACAGACGCTTCGGCCTTCCCCCTCTTTCCGCACCGCCATCTCCTGGGCATCAAGGGCCTTTCGCCCGCCGATATCGAACTCCTGCTCGACAGGGCCGACGCCGCCGTCGCGGTTTCGCGACAGCCGGAGAAAAAGCTTGCGACCTTGCGCGGACGCACGCAGATCAATCTCTTCTACGAGGCCTCGACCCGCACCCAGTCCTCCTTCGAGCTGGCGGGAAAGCGGCTTGGCGCCGATGTCATGAACATGTCCGTCGCAAGCTCCTCCGCCAAAAAGGGCGAGACGCTGCTCGACACGGCGATGACACTGAACGCCATGCGGCCGGACATTCTCGTCATCCGCCATTCGGCGGCGGGTGCCGCCGCCCTTCTCGCGCAGAAGGTGGGCTGCTCCGTCGTCAATGCCGGGGACGGCGCGCACGAGCATCCCACGCAGGCATTGCTCGACGCGCTCACCATCCGCCGCGCCAAGGGGCGCATCGCCGGGCTCGTGGTGGCCATCTGTGGGGATGTGCTCCACTCGCGCGTGGCGCGGTCGAACGTCATCCTGCTCAATGCGCTCGGCGCACGCGTGCGCGTCGTGGCGCCTTCCACGCTCCTGCCCTCGGGCATCGGCCAGATGGGGGTAGAGCCCTTCACCACGATGAGCGATGGCCTCGCGGGCGCCGACGTCGTCATGATGCTCAGGCTGCAGCGCGAGCGCATGGCGGGAACCTTCGTGCCCTCCGTGCGCGAATATTTCCGCTTCTTCGGCCTCGACGGGGAAAAGCTGAATGCGGCCAAGGAGGACGCGATCGTCATGCATCCCGGTCCCATGAACCGGGGGGTCGAGATCGCCTCGGACGTGGCGGACGGCCCGCACAGCATGATCCAGGAGCAGGTGGAGATGGGGGTCGCCGTACGCATGGCGGTCATGGAGGCGCTGCTCGATCCGCGCCGCAATGGAGGCGCGGCATGAGTGTCACCGTCTTCACCAATGCCCGCGTGGTCGATCCTTCGCGCGGGCTCGACGAGACCGGCACGGTGATCGTCGAAGGCGCCGAAATCCGCGCCGCCGGAGCCGATGCGCGCAACCAGGGTGTTCCGGATGGCGCCACCGTCATCGACTGCGCCGGCAAGGCCGTGCTGCCGGGCCTCGTAGACGTGCGCGTCTTCATCGGCGAGCCGGGTGCGGAGCACCGCGAGACCATCGCCTCCGCCGGGCGGGCTGCGGCCGCGGGCGGCGTCACCTCGATCATCATGATGCCCGACACCTCGCCCGTCATCGACGACGTGGCGCTGGTGGAATTCGTTCGACGCACCGCGCGGGAGACGGCGCCCGTCAACGTCTTTCCCGCCGCAGCCGTCACCAAGGGGCTCGCGGGCCGCGAGATCAGCGAGGTCGGCCTGCTGCAGGAGGCAGGCGCGGTGATGCTCACCGAAGGCCGCCGGACGATCGCAAGCCCGCTCACCATGCGCCGTGCGCTTACCTATGCGCGCGACATGGGCATCGTGCTCGCCCATGCGACACAGGATCCCGACCTCGCCTCCTCCGGCGTCATGAACGAGGGCCTGCTTGCGAGCTGGCTCGGCCTTCCGGGCATCCCGCGCGAGGCCGAGGCGATCCCGCTTGCGCGCGACCTGATGCTCGCCGCGCTCACGCATGGGCGCTACCACGCGGCCGAGATCTCGACGGCCATGTCCGCCGCCGCCGTCAGGTGCGCCAAGGACGAGGGCACGCAGGCGACCGCCGGCGTCAGCATCAACAGTCTCTGCCTCAACGAGAACGATGTCGGCGAATACCGCACCTTCTTCCGGCTCTCGCCGCCGCTGCGCACGGAAGAGGACCGTCTCGCGATGGTGGAGGCGTTGCGGGACGGCACCGTGGATGTCATCCACTCCTCGCACGACCCGCAGGACGTGGACACGAAGCGCCTGCCCTTCGCGGAAGCGGCCGCCGGCGCGATCGGGCTCGAAACGCTCCTTGCGGCAGCACTCAGGCTCCACCATTCAGGCGATGTGCCGCTGCTGCGCCTCGTCGAGGCGCTCACGACAGCGCCCGCCCGGCTCTTCGGCCTGCCCGGCGGCACCTTGAAGCCGGGCGCACCGGCGGACCTGATCCTGGTCGATCTCGACGCGCCCTGGATCGTGCGCGAGGCGGATATCCGCTCGCTTTCCAAGAACACCGCCTTCGAAGGCGCGCGCATGCAGGGACGGGTCTTGCAAACCATGGTTGCAGGCCGCACAGTGTTCACGGCCTGATTTCGGAGGGGGAAGTGATGGACGCGACGGGCTGGTCGGCTCCGCTGGTTGTTTTGCTTGCCGCGCTTGCGATCGGCTATTTCCTCGGCTCGATCCCGTTCGGCTTCATCATCACGCGTCTGGCCGGGCTCGGTGACGTCCGCAGCATCGGCTCCGGCAATATCGGCGCCACCAACGTGCTGCGCACCGGCAGGAAAGGGCTTGCGGCGCTCACGCTCCTGCTCGACGCGCTGAAGGGCACGGCGGCCGTTCTGCTTGCCCGTTTCTACGGTCCGGAGGCGGCCATCGCCGCCGGCTTCGGTGCCTTTCTCGGCCATCTCTTCCCGGTCTGGCTGGGCTTCAAGGGCGGCAAGGGCGTGGCGACCTATCTCGGCGTGCTCGTCGCACTCGCCTGGCAGGGCGCTCTCGTCTTCGCCGCCGCATGGCTGGCGGTGGCCTTCCTCACCCGCTATTCCTCCCTCGCCGCGCTCGTGGCGGCGGTCTGCGTCCCCGTGGCACTTTATCTCATGGGCTATGTGCAGCCGGCGCAACTCTTCGTGGTGCTGAGCCTCTTCGTGTTCCTGAAGCACCGCGCCAACATCGCACGGCTTCTTCAGGGCCGTGAAGCGCGCATCGGGGCCAGGGGCTGAGCCATGGAGCCGGAAGCCGCCGGCGGGCTCCGGCTCGACGACAGCCAGCGCCGCGCCTGGCTGCGCCTCATCCGTACCGAGAATGTCGGACCGGTCACCTTCCGCATGCTGATCAACCGCTTCGGCTCGGCGGAGACGGCGCTGGAGATGCTGCCCGAGCTTGCCCGCCGGGGCGGCGCGCGCCAGGTCAGGATACCGCATGAGGAGGAGATCGATGCCGAGCTGGACGCCGGCCGCCGCATGGGCGCGCAGTTCATCGTCATCGGCGAGGCGCATTATCCGCCTCTCCTGGCGCGTGTCGACAATCCGCCTCCGCTGGTCGCGGCCAAGGGAAATCTCGACCTTCTGCGGCAGCCGATGCTTGCCGTCGTGGGCGCGCGCAACGCTTCGCTCGCCGCCATCAAGTTCGCGCAGCGCCTGGCACTGGAAATCGGCCGGGCGGGCTATGTGATCGCCTCCGGGCTTGCGCGCGGCATCGATGCCGCCGCCCACCAGGGAAGCCTCGATACGGGCACCGTGGCGGTGCTGGCGGGCGGACTGGACCGGCCTTACCCGCCCGAGAACGATGCGCTCTTCCGTGCCATCGGCGAGCGGGGCGTCGTCCTGACGGAAATGCCCTTCGGCTGGGTCCCGCGGGCGCGCGATTTCCCGCGCCGCAACCGCATCGTGGCCGGTCTTTCCTACGGGCTCCTGGTGGTGGAGGCCGCGAACCGCTCCGGCTCCCTGATCAGCGCGCGGCTCGCCAACGAAATGGGGCGGCTGGTGTTCGCAATCCCCGGCTCGCCGCTCGATCCGCGCGCGGCGGGCACGAACAGACTCCTGAAGGAGGGAGCGATCCTCGTGACGGAGGCGGACGACATTCTCTCGGCCCTGGCGCCGGTCGTCGGCGCCGCCATCCCTGGGCCGCACGCGCTGGAGGCGCCGCCCGATCTCTCGGCCGCTCCCGAACCCGGCGACCGCGAGCGCGCCCTCGTGCTCGAGGCGCTCGGCCCGGTGCCGGTGGGCGTGGACGAGATCATCCATCACACAGAGCTCGCCCCGGCGCAGGTCTTCCTCATCCTCCTGGAACTGGATTTGGCGGGCCGACTCGAGCGCCATCCAGGCGGCTCCGTTTCACTTCTTCCCGCCGGCTCCTGACACCCTGGCGACCGGCGGGTCCGCACGTTCCTGGCGCGCCAGCTCGCCCGCTTCTATGGCCGCCATTTCGATGAGATAGGCCAGCAGATCGCATTCCTGCCGACGGGCGAGCCCCCCCAACTGCTCCAACATGCCATGAATATACTCCAGCGTTTGACTGTTCCGGTTGTCGTTATACATGCGGCCGAGCTCCTCTTTTCCCAACTGGCCCCGAGCCGCCGCTTTCCCAGGCTTCGGATGAAAATGTCCACACCGCCCCCGCTTCATGGTCTCCCATCCTCAATGTCATATCCCCCGTAGTCGGAGACGATACAGCCGAGCGTCGCCGTAGCTCCAACAAGGCCCAATACGAACTGAAGACTTTTGTTTCATTTGCCGGCGCGAGTCCGGCAATTTAGGCTTGAGGCCCTTGACCGCGACGGCAAGCGCGGCCATGTCACGTGCTGCCGGATCGCGTGTCCGGGGTCAACCGCGGCGCAGACCGCGGTCCAAAAAGGTATTGCCCGCGAATGGATGTCGTCATCGTCGAATCGCCCGCCAAGGCGAAAACAATCAACAAGTATCTTGGTAAGGATTACAAGGTCCTTGCCTCGTTCGGCCATGTGCGGGACCTGCCCGCCAAGGACGGCTCCGTCCGACCGGACGAGGATTTCGCGATGTCGTGGAGCGTCGACAGCCCCTCGGCCAAACGCCTCGCCGACATCGCCAAGGCCGTCAAGGATGCCGACGGACTGATCCTGGCCACCGACCCCGACCGCGAGGGCGAGGCCATTTCCTGGCATGTGCTGGAGGTGCTGCGCCAGAAGCGAGCGCTCAAGGACAAGAAGGTCAGCCGCGTTGTCTTCAACGCCATCACCAAGAAGGCGATCCTCGACGCCATGGCCGAGCCGCGCGACGTGGACGCCTCTCTGGTCGACGCCTATCTCGCCCGCCGCGCGCTCGATTACCTCGTGGGCTTCACGCTTTCCCCGGTTCTCTGGCGCAAGCTTCCCGGCGCGCGGTCGGCCGGCCGCGTACAGTCCGTCGCGCTCAGGCTCGTCTGCGACCGCGAGGGCGAGATCGAGCGTTTCGTGCGCGAGGATTACTGGCAGATCGCCGCCCTCCTCGACACGCTGCGCGGCGATACCTTCGAGGCCAGGCTCACCGCGATCGACGGCAAGAAGCTGCAGAAGCTCGACATCAAGAGCCAGGAAGAGGCCGACGGCATCAAGGCGCTGCTCGAGGGCGCCGCCTATCGCGTGCTCTCCGTCGAGGCGAAGCCCACGCGCCGCAACCCTGCGCCGCCGTTTACCACCTCGACGCTGCAGCAGGCCGCCTCCTCGCGGCTCGGCTTCTCCGCCTCGCGCACGATGCAGGTGGCGCAGCGCCTCTACGAGGGCGTGGATATCGGCGGCGAGACCACCGGTCTGATCACCTATATGCGTACCGACGGCGTGCAGATGGCGCCGGAGGCGCTGGAGGCGGCCCGGACCGCCGTCTCGCAGACCTTCGGGGAACGCTATCTGCCGGACAGGCCGCGCCAGTATTCCACCAAGGCCAAGAACGCCCAGGAAGCCCACGAGGCGATCCGGCCCACCGACTTCTCGCGCACCCCCGACCAGGTGCGCCAATATCTCGATGCCGACCAGGCCCGCCTCTACGAGATGGTCTGGAAGCGTGCGATCGCCAGCCAGATGGAGGCAGCGGAGATCGAGCGCACCACGGTCGAGATCGAAGCCTCCGGCCAGGGCCGCGTGGCAGGCCTGCGCGCGGTGGGCTCCGTCATCCGCTTCGATGGCTTCCTAGCCGCCTATGCAGAGGTGAAGGACGAGGATTCGCAGGACGAGGAGGATCGCCGGCTGCCGGAGATCAACTCCGGCGAATCCGTCAAGCGCAACGCGATCAACGTCACCAAGCACACGACCGAACCGCCGCCACGCTATTCGGAAGCCTCGCTCATCAAGAAGCTCGAGGAGTTAGGAATCGGCCGCCCCTCCACCTACGCCGCGATCCTGAAGACTCTGGAGGACCGCGATTACATCACCAACGAGAAACGCAAGCTCGTGCCGCAGGCCAAGGGGCGCATCGTCACCGCCTTCCTGGAGAATTTCTTCCATCGCTACGTGGAATACGACTTCACCGCGGATCTGGAAGAAAAGCTCGACGAGATCTCCGACGGCAAGCTCTCCTGGAAACAGGTGCTGCGTGACTTCTGGAAGGATTTTTCGGGCGCGGTCGCCGATATCAAGGAGCTGCGCGTCACCGACGTGCTGGACGCGCTCAACGAGGAACTGGCGCCGCTCGTCTTCCCGCCGCGCGAGGACGGGGGCGATCCGCGCATCTGTCCCAAATGCGGCACTGGCAAGCTCTCGCTGAAGCTCGGGCGCTACGGCGCCTTCGTGGGCTGCTCCAACTATCCCGAATGCGGCTACACGCGCCAGCTCGGCGAGAACGGCGAGCCAGGCGAGGCGGAAGCCGGTCTCGACGGCAACAAGGTGCTGGGCACCGATCCGTTCACCGGCGAGGAGATCACGCTGCGCTCCGGCCGCTTCGGACCCTATGTGCAGCGCGGCGAAGGCAAGGAGGCCAAGCGCGCCAGCCTGCCCAAGGGCTGGACGCCCGAAAGCATCGACCACGAGAAGGCGCTCGCCCTTCTCTCCCTACCGCGTGACGTCGGAAAGCACCCGGAGACGGGCAAGATGATCTCGGCCGGCATCGGCCGCTACGGCCCTTTCCTCCTGCATGACGGGAGCTATGCCAATCTGGAATCCGTCGAGGATGTCTTCTCCGTCGGCCTCAACCGCGCGGTCGCGCTCATCGCGGAGAAGAAGTCGAAATCCAACGGCGCCCGCGCCAAGCCGGCGGCGCTGAAGGAACTCGGAGAACATCCCGACGGCGGCGTCATCACCGTGCGCGACGGACGGTTCGGGCCCTATGTCAATGTCGGCAAGGTGAACGCCACGCTTCCCAAGGGCAAGGATCCCATGTCCGTGTCCCGCGAGGAGGCGCTGGAAATGATCGCCGCCAAATCCGGCAAATCCGGGAAGAAGCCGGCGCGTGGCAAGGCGAGGAGTTGACGATTGGCCCGCAGGAGCTCGGAACGCAAGGCATCGGGAGGAGACGGGGCATCCGCCGGCCGCCACCTGCCCTCGCGCGAAGAGCTTCTCGCCTTCATCACTGAAAACCCGGACCGCGCGGGAAAACGCGAGATCTCCAAGGCATTTGGGCTGAAGGGCGGCGACCGGATCTGGCTCAAGGACCTGCTGCGCGAGATGCAGGACGAAGGGCTTCTCAAGCAGAAGCGCCGCCGCCTCTCGCGCCCGGGCACCCTGCCCCGCATGGTGGTGCTCGACATCTTCTCGCGCGATGCCGAGGGCGGCCTGCTCGCCCGTCCTGCAGAAGCGGAAGATGAGGACGGCCCCGTTCCGATCGTCTCCATCCGCGCACAGAAGAGCGGCGGACGGACACCGCCGGCAGGCGTCGGCGACCGGGTGCTGGCCCGTGTCTTCCCCAGCGAGGAAGAGGCCGGCCCTGCCTATACCGGCCGCGTGATGAAGGTCTTCGAGAAGCGCCGGCGCGTGGTCCTCGGCGTTTTCCGCGAGATGCGCGACGGCACGTTCCGCATCGAGCCGGTCGAGCGGCGCCAGCCGGAGCTCACCGTCGATCAGGAATTCCGCAAAGACGCGAAGAACGGCGATCTGGTGGAGGTGGAGCCTCTGTCCCAGGGACGCTATGGCCTGCCCCGCGCCAAGGTCCTCGAGGTGGTGGGCTCGCTCACAAGCGAGAAGGCGGTTTCCATGATCGCCATCCACGCGCACGAGATTCCGCATGTCTTTCCCGAGAGCGTGCTGAAGGAAGCCGAGGCGGCAAAGCCCGCCACGCTCGAGGGACGCGAGGACTGGCGCAAGCTGCCGCTCGTCACCATCGATCCGCCCGACGCCAAGGACCACGACGACGCGGTTCATGCCGAGCCCGATCAGGACGAGAAGAACCCGGGCGGCGTGGTGGTCACCGTCGCCATCGCCGACGTCGCCTGCTACGTGCGGCCCGACACGGCGCTCGACCGGGAAGCTCTCAACAGGGGCAATTCCGTCTATTTTCCCGACCGCGTCGTGCCGATGCTGCCAGAGCGCATCTCCAACGATCTCTGTTCGCTGCGCGAAGGCGAGGCGCGCCCGGCGCTCGCCGTGCGCATGCGCTTCTCATCCGATGGCCGCAAGATCGGCCACAGCTTCCATCGTGTGATGATGCGCTCCGCGGCGAGGCTTTCCTACGAGCAGGCGCAGGCGGCGGTCGACGGCCGGCCGGACGACAAGACCGGGCCACTGCTCGAAACCGTGCTCCGCCCGCTCTGGAACGCCTATTCGGTACTGAAGCGCGGGCGCGAAGCGCGCGAGCCGCTGGAGCTCGACCTGCCCGAACGGAAGATCGTGCTCAAGTCCGACGGCACGGTGGACCGCGTGGTCGTGCCGCCGCGGCTCGACGCACACAAGCTCATCGAGGAGTTCATGATCCAGGCGAATGTGGCCGCCGCCGAGACACTCGAGGCCGCCCGCCAGCCTCTGGTCTACCGCGTGCACGACGCCCCCTCGCTCGCCAAGCAGGAATCGCTGCGCGAGTTCCTGGCATCGCTGGAGATCTCGCTCGCCCATGGAGCGGCGCTCCGGCCCTCGCAGTTCAACCAGATCCTTTCCCGCGTGGAAGGCACCGAGCAGGAGCAACTCGTCAACGAGGTGGTCCTGCGCTCGCAGAGCCAAGCCATCTATGCGCGGGAGAATATCGGCCATTTCGGCCTCAATCTGCGCCGCTATGCGCATTTCACCTCGCCGATCCGACGCTATGCGGACCTGATCGTCCACCGCGCCCTTATCACGGCCAGGAAGCTCGGGCCGGACGGCCTGCGCGAGCAGGACGAGGAGCGGCTGGAGGAAATCTCGGCTCTTATCTCCGCAACCGAACGCCGCGCCATGGCCGCCGAACGGGAGACGGTGGACCGCCTGATCGCCGAGCATCTTGCAGGCCGCGTCAACGAGGAATTCTCCGCCCGCATCTCCGGTGTCACCAAGGCCGGCCTCTTCGTGCTCCTGCCTCAATATGGCGCAGATGGCTTTATCCCCATTTCCTCGTTGGGGGACGATTACTATATCTTCGATGAGGCGCGGCACGCACTTGTCGGCCAGCGCAGCGGCAGCGGCTATCAGCTCGGCGACAGCGTGGATGTGCGCCTGGTGGAAGTAGCGCCGCTTGCGGGGACCATGCGCTTCGAAATGGTGAGTGAACCCGTCCGCCTGCCCGGTTCGTCCAGATCGTTCCACAAGACGAAGCGCGGATTGGCCCGGAAGCAGAAGCGCACGAATCGCCCCGCGGGACGGGGCAGGAGACGATGATGGAAGAACGGATTTTCGGCGGTGCGGATCATGTGGGCGAGGCCCGGCGGTCGGTGTTCGAATCCATGCGCCGGGGTTTTTTCGGCAAGTGCCCCCACTGCGGCAAGGGCCGGCTCTTCCGATCCTTCCTCAAGACGGTCGACCATTGTGCCGAATGCGGCGAGGAGATGAGCCACCACCGCGCCGACGACCTGCCCGCCTATCTGGTGATCGTCGTCGTCGGTCACATCGTCGTGGGAGCCTTTATGGGCGTCGAGGCGGCGACCGCATGGTCGAGCTGGGTGCACCTCGCCATCTGGGTCCCGATCACGATCCTCATGTCGCTGGCGCTCATCGGTCCCATCAAGGGCGCCGTGGTCGGCCTGCAGTGGGCGCTCAGGATGCACGGTTTCGGCGGCGAGAAGGACGCGCTCGAAACGCATCCCGAACTCTAGCGGCCGTTGAGATGGACGCCCCGCGCCCGCGCATCGACAACCTGACGCGGGCCGAGCTCGACGCGGCCGAAGCGAAGGGCTTCTGCCTCGGCGGGAAACCGATGCGCCCGCGCGATGCGGCAACGCTCATCCTGATCGACCGGCGCGAGGGCAGGTATTTCGTCCTGATGGGTCGCCGGCACCGGCGTCATGTCTTCATGCCCGGCCGGTTCGTCTTTCCCGGCGGCCGCACGGATCCGGCCGACAGCCGCATCGCCGTGGCAAGCGGTCTCCATCCTGCCGAAGAGGCCAAGCTCATCGCCCGGGCGGGCCGCGGGACGGCGGCGCGAGCGCGGGCCATCGCGCTTTCCGCCCTCCGCGAGACTTATGAGGAAGCAGGCCTCCTGATCGGCCGCACGGGCTCCTTCTCCACCAGGAGCCCGCATTGGCAGGGTTTCGTCGCAGCGGGCGTCCAGCCCGCGCTCGACCGCCTGCGCTATATCGCCCGTGCGGTCACGCCGCCCGGACGCGTGCGCCGCTTCGACACGCGCTTCCTCGCCGCCTGGCGCGACGACGTCGCCGTCGAACTTGCCGAACCCCCCACCGACGAGTTGGAGGAGATCGGCTGGCTGCCGATCGCGGAGGCGGTGCAGCTTGATATCCCGGCCGTTACCCGCACGGTGCTCGGGGATCTGCAGCGGCGGCTGGAGACGGACCCCGGCCTTTCGCCCGGCGGACCCGTGCCCTTCTACTTCATGCGCGGCACGCGCATGGAGCGGGAGATTCTCTAGAGGGGTGCGCGGACTTGACTTTCCAGGCGTTCCCTTTATGTGTGCCGCGAGTTTCCAAGCGTGCGCTGCCGCAAGCGCCGCAGGACCGCCAGTTCACCAGCAGAAACGGATAAGCGACATGGCCAAGGCCACGACCATCAAGATCAAGCTCCAGTCGACGGCCGACACCGGCTTCTTCTACGTGACGAAGAAGAACAGCCGCACGATGACGGAGAAGATGACCAAGCGCAAATATGACCCGGTTGCGCGCAAGCACGTCGAGTTCAGGGAAGCGAAGATCAAGTAAGCTTCGCAGCTTCCGCGCACATGCAGGCGGCGCCCCTCGGGCGCCGTTTTTGTTCGTCGGTCGAAAAGGCCGCCCTCTCGTTCGCGCATTCCGCTGCGCGGCCGCGTTGGCGGGCTGCCGGTCCGTTTCAGGCTCTGCGACAAGGAGAGGCAGGGATATTGGGGGCCGGTCGGCATCTGGCCGCGGTACGAGGAGGCCACTAACACCAGTGTCGACCGGCCGACCCCACGGACCCAGGAGATGCGGCGGACCTGAGCATCATGGGGTAGCTGCGGGCGGACGGCCGCGCGTTCCCCTGCGACCCCGCCCACCAGTGGTTGAGAGATTTGCTCAACTTTTAAGGAAAATCAACCGCAACCTAATCTCCGACGGCATTCGATTAAAATTAAGGTAAACGCGCCAGGCGCAGGCTCGGATCGGCAGATCTTGCTCCCGAAAGAAAGCTTGGACTGCCCCGCCTGCCCCCGCACCCGATCTGCCGGGAGGGCGGAAAGCTCAGGCGGCGGGAGCCACGACGCGGTTGCGGCCGGCGGTCTTGGCCTCGTAAAGCGCCATGTCGGCCCGCTTCATCAATGCCTCGATCGTGTCCTGCGGCTGGTGAAGTGCCGCAATGCCGATGCTGACCGTCACCGTCACCGTCTCGTCCGCCTTTCCCACCGCGAACGAATCGCCTGCGATCTGCAGCCTGATGCGCTCGCCGACGCGCTCGGCGACCTCAAGCTCCGTCTCGGGCATGACGACCACGAACTCCTCCCCGCCGAAGCGGCAGACGAGGTCGATCCCGCGCAGGTTCCGGCGCAGGCGGGCGGCGGCCTCGCGCAGCACGACGTCCCCGCCGTCATGCCCGTAGGTGTCATTGATGGACTTGAAGCGGTCGAGATCGATGATCATCACGGAGAGCGGACGGCGGCGCGCGACGGCCCGGTCGAACAGGCTCTGGAGATGGCTGTCGAGGTAGCGCCGGTTGTGCAGCCCGGTCAGGGGATCGGTGACGGCCATCTCCACCGTCTGGGCGACGCTGGAGCGCAGGCTGTCATTGTAGCGCTTGCGGCGGATCTGCGTGCGCAGGCGGGCGATCAGTTCCTGCCGCTCCACGGGGCGCAGCACGTAATCGTTCACCGCAAGCTCCAGTCCGCGGATAACGGTGGCCTCGTCCCCCTCGCCCGCGAGTAGGACGATGGGCACGAGGCGCGTGCGGTCCATGGCGCGCAGCTGCGAGCAAAGCCGCAGCGGATCATAGTGCGCGAAGGTGCTGGACACGATGATGCACTCATAGGGCTTCTCGGCGGCCCGGATCAGCCCCTGTTGCGGGTCCTCGGCCATGTCGAGCCGGAAATGGTCGTGCAGCATCCGCTGCAGCTGCCGGCCCGAGGCCTCGTCTTCGTCGATGAGCAGGACGGCCGGCGTCTCCTCGCTGTCGCCGCTCTTCTTCTGCAGAAGCTGTTCGATGCCGATATTGCGCGTCGTCGCCGCGCGCAGTCTCAGCTCGTCCGTCAGCGCCTTCAGCCGGGTCAGGCTCTTCACACGCGTGAGAAGCTGCAGGTCGTTGACCGGCTTGGTCAGGAAATCGTCGGCACCCGCCTCGAGCCCGCGCACACGGTCGGCGGGCTGGTCGAGCGCGGTGATCATGATGACTGGCACGTGGGTGGTGGCCGGATCGGCCTTCAGCCGCCGGCACACCTCGAAACCGTCCATGCCGGGCATCATCACGTCGAGCAGGACGACATCGATCTTGCTCGCCTCGCAGATCTCGATCGCGTCGGGACCCGACCGGGCGGTCACCACGTCGTAATATTCGGCAAGGAGCCGCGCCTCCAGTAGGCGCAGATTGGCGGGAACGTCGTCGACGACAAGAATACGGGCAGTCATAGCGCTCGGTCACTCCCGCTGGACAAGATCCGCGCGCGCATCACGCGTCACCAAGATAGGATTTGATGGTCTCGATGAAGCTCTGCACCGAGATCGGCTTGGAGATATAGGCCTCGCAGCCGCCCTGGCGTATCCGCTCCTCGTCGCCCTTCATAGCGAAGGCGGTGACGGCGATCACCGGAATGTCGCGCAGCTCGTCATCCTCCTTCAGCCATTTCGTGACCTCGAGGCCGGAGACCTCGGGAAGCTGAATGTCCATCAGGATCAGATCGGGTCGGTGCCGCCGTGCCAGTTCCATCGCCTGCAGACCGTCGCGCGTGCGCACCGTCTCGTAACCACTCGCCTCTATGAGGTCGCGGAAGAGCTTCATGTTGAGCTCGTTGTCCTCGACGATCATGACCTTTTTCGGCATCGGCTCCCCGCAAAGACCCACCGCCTCCCGATACGGAACGCGGCTTCCCACTTCGCCCCTTATAGGGCCTTCTGGCACAATTTGCTTTACGAATGAAAAAATTATGGGACACGAGGCGGCTGTTTCAAGCAGTGTTGAGGATGCAGGCCCGCGGCAGCTCTGCGCGACCGGATGATTCCGGCCGTGAAATGCTCTAACACGACGGTAGCGCAGGCTCGCGTCACCGACGGCATTGCAAGGACGGAAGAGAAACTTCATGCGCCCCGATCAAGCGGAAGCCATCGCCATAAGCGCCCTCGCCTTCATCGCCTCCGACCCGCAGCTCCTGCCGCGCTTCCTCTCGCTCACCGGCATCGAGGCGGACCAGATCCGGCAGGCCGCGCGGGAGCCCGGCTTCCTCGCCGGCGTGCTCCAGTTCGTGCTCGCCCACGAGCCCACGCTCATGGCGTTCAGCGAAGCGAACGGCGTCGCCCCGCAGGATGTGGACGCCGCCCACAAGGCGCTGCCCTTCGGCGAGGAGCGCTGGGACACCTAGGCCTGAGCAGCACCGGCGCACCGGCTCTCCCGGCTCCGCTCTCCCTTTCAAAGCGCAAGCCGCATCAGCGGCCGCCCCGCCTTCCGCTCCGCCACGATCGAGAAGCCGGCCTTCTCGAACACGCGCTGCGACCCCACGAAAAGTCCGATGGAGCGTGAGTCCTTCGAATGCAACATGGGGCAGGCCTCCAGGACGCGCGCTCCCCTCTCGCGAGCGTAATCGATGCCCGCCCTCACCAGCGCATGGGTGTTGCCGCGCCCGCGCGCGCTCGTCCGGATGAAGAAACAGGAGATCGCCCATACTGCCGGATCGTCCGCCGGGCCGTCCTCGAGCGGGGCCGAGGCCCGACCCCGATTGTTCCATTCGGGCACGTCCAGCCGCGGGCCGATCTGCATCCAGCCGTCCGCCCGCTCCCCGTCGAACAGGAGGAGCCCCGGCGGTGGTCCGGCTTCCACCCGCGCGCGCATGTGGTCCTTCTTCCGCTCGCCGCTGTTTTCGCGCCGCACCGCCGGCGGCAGGCGGAAATGGGTGCACCAGCAGCCGTAGCAGGCACCCTGCTTTCCGAACAGATCTTCGAAGGCCGGCCACAGGTCCGGCCTCAACGGGACGATGACGGGCGCCACGCTTCTCTCCACCGCTTGTACAGCAATGCGTGTTGCTCTATGATTTTGTTCTTCTTATGTTCTCATAAGCAATGATGATTGTCAACGCTCCCCTCAATGGCCTGTGCCGCGACTGCCTTTCCCGCGCCGGGCCGGCCGGGCGGCGCTGCGAAGCCTGCGGCAGCCCGCGCGTGGTGCGCCACGACGAGCTCGGCAGCCTCGCCATCGCCCATATCGATTGCGACGCCTTCTACGCGGCCGTGGAGAAGCGCGACAATCCGGAGTTGCGCGACAGGCCGGTGATCGTGGGCGGGGCCAAGCGCGGCGTCGTCTCCACCGCCTGTTATATCGCCCGCATTCACGGGGTGCGCTCGGCCATGCCGATGTTCAAGGCGCTGGAGGCCTGCCCGCATGCGGTCGTCGTCAAGCCGGACATGGAGAAGTATGTCCGTGTCGGACGCCAGGTGCGCGAGATGATGCAGGCGCTGACCCCGATGGTGGAGCCGCTGTCGATCGATGAGGCCTTCCTTGATCTCGCCGGCACCGAGCGGCTGCACGGCGCGCCGCCGGCCCACGTGCTGGCGCGCTTCGCCCGCGCGGTGGAAGAGGAGATCGGCATCACGGTCTCGGTCGGCCTGTCCTACTGCAAGTTCCTGGCCAAGGTGGCGTCGGACATGAACAAGCCGCGCGGCTTTTCCGTCATCGGCCGGACCGAGGCGCTCTCCTTCCTGGCCGAGCAGCCGGTGACCATCATTTGGGGTGTGGGCAAGGCCTTCGCCGCCACGCTCGCGGCGGACGGCATCCGCACCATCGCACAGTTGCAGCGGATGGAGCGATCGGATCTCATGCGCCGCTACGGCACCATGGGCGACCGGCTCTACCGGCTGTCGAGGGGTGAGGATGAAAGAACCGTCCAGCCGCGCGGCGAGGCGAAGAGCGTGTCTTCCGAGACCACCTTCGACAAGGATATCGCCACGCTGGAAGAACTCGTGCCGGTTCTGCGCGCGCTCAGCGAGCGCGTCTCCGCGCGGCTCAAGAAGGCGGACATCGCCGGCCGCACCGTGGTGCTCAAGCTCAAAACCGCCGATTTCCGCATCCGCACGCGCAACCGCCAGCTCGGCGATCCCACTCGCCTTGCCGACCGGGTCTTCTCCACCGGGCTCGACATGCTGAAACGGGAGGCCGACGGCACCTTTTTCCGCCTGATCGGCATCGGCGTCAGCGACCTGACGGATGCCGCCAAGGCCGATCCGCCCGATCTGGTCGACAGCCTCTCCCACAAGCGTGCGCTGGCCGAGGGCGCCATGGACGCACTGCGCGAGAAATTCGGGCGGCAGGCGGTGGAGACGGGCTACACTTTCGGCCGCGTGCGGAAATCACGCCCGGAGCCGGAAATCGAGGATTGACCGGCGCCTCGTCCCAAACGGCAGGGAATGGGTTTCAGTTGACGAGCACCGAGCGGCTGCAGGAGGCACCGGTGACGCGGATATCCGCCTCGCCGACATGCACGCCAAGGGCGGCAAGCACATTGTAAAGGATGGGGTCGATGGCACTGCCTAAGGCAGACAGGCTCTTCGACAGGCCGACCAATATCTGATCAAGCGCCACCTTCAGCAGATCCGGGATCCTGGGCTCGGTGTCGAAACGAAGCTCTCCAACTAGCGACTGGAACAGCGAGCCCGTGTAATTCCCTGAATGAACGGTTTTGATGACGCGCTGTTCGATCTCATGCCTGTTGAACGAGAGGCTTCGAGCAGTCTCCTCGGCCATCTGCAAATGTGCCGATGCCTTGATTGCGACATTCGGGAGAAAAGGCAGATCGACCGTGACCAATTTCACCTGCTGCACCGCCGGCCTGCGGTCGAACCTCTTGAGCAGCGAGGGATCGATCTGGCCGATCCAGGCCTCGAGAACACCGGGCCGCGCATCGATCGCAACCTGCGAGACGCCGGTGGACGAACAGACCACATCGCGCAGCTCAGCTTCGGCAAAAGCGAGCTCCAGGTAAAGCGGCAACTTGACACCCGCAATCCCCAGCAGCGTAACGGTGAGCTCAAGGTACAGCCGTGTCTGTGCGGTGCGGACGATCGTTCCCGTTTCCCCGATCGCAAACCACGGGGTGTTCTGCGGCGGCTCGCCGATGGCCAGGTGCAATTTGGTGGAGAGAACATTCGGCAACTCCAAAGGAAGCTCCACCTCCACCTGCTCACCCTGGTTGGCGATCCCGATCGCCGCGCTCGCCAGATCCAGCACGCCCACCACCGCCTGCAATCCCGGCGCCTGCTCTCCGATCGACAGGTTCCCCAGCGAGCCGAGATCGACCAGATGCGAGAGTGGGATCTTCAGGCTCCCGGCCCTGGTGCCGCCTGCGAGCTGCAGGACGAGCTGGCGCACCGTGCCGTCCGTGGTGGTGGCGGAGACGGCGCGCAGCACCTGGCCGAGCGTGGCCTCTGCCGCGAGCACGCTGTCATAGGTTCCAGCGGTTAGATCGAGTTCCGTGGCGAGCGCGTTGATGAAAGCCAGCGCCTCGATATCCGTGTTGGCCAGCGCATCGTAGTCCATCAGCTTCAGGCTGAGATTGGTACCGAGCAGCTTCCCCAGAAGCGGGTTCAGGATCGAGGGTCTGGTATCGGCGCTCACGAGCCGCGAGCCGACCGAGAAGGCCCCCTCCGCCCGCGCGGTCGCGATCGCCGACGTCATCATCACCGGCGGATCGAAAACGCCGGCCCCGAGACGGAGTGTTCCCCTCTTGCGATAGGTCACCAGCGCGGCATTCGGCGGCGTCGCCCCGACGACGAAGCGCTGGCCCGCGGCAAGGGAAGGATCCGCGGTGTACCGCCCTGTCTCCACGAGAAGCTGGGGGTCGGCGCCCGCGGCCATGGGGGATGCCATGGCGGCACGGTCGACCTGCTCCACCTTCTCCTGACGGTTGTCGCTCATGGTCAACGCGGCAGCGGTGCCGGCGCGGGCGATGTTGGCGGCGGCGGTGATTGCGGCGAGATCCGTCACCGCCTGCGCCTCCCGGCGCTCGAAATAGAGCGAGCCCTGGTCGACGCCCAGGATGGCGGCTAGCAGAACCACCGGCAGGAGGATGCCCGACATCACCGCGACATTGCCGGAGCGGTCGCTGAACGCCCGTGCTGCTCTCCCGGCCCATCCGGAACGGGCCATCAGATGCCCCCCACGCGTATGGTCGAACGCCGCGACATCGTCTTGCCGGGGAGCGGCAGTCCTTCGAGCAGGGTCCAGATCGGCAGGTCTTCCGCATTGTAGCGGAGCTGTACGACGAACTGGGTGCCGGCATCGGTGTCCCCGATCTCCACCTGCAGCTTGCGGCGGTTGATGAAGACATAGCCGTCGGCATTCTCGTCGAGGAAGCTCGTCACGATGCTTTCGCGCTCGGTCTCATCGAGGCCGGCGATCGAAGCCCGCGCCGCGTCGGCCGCGAGTTGCTGCAAGGAATGCATCGCGCCGAAATAGATGGCGTAGGCCACCATCCCCATGAAAAGAAGCACGAAAACCGGCGCTATGATGGCGAATTCGACCGCAGCGACGCCCGAGCGGCTTTCGGCGAACCGCATCGCCTGGCACCACCGCGCATGCCGGATGTGCCGGCCATTCCCCGATGAAATCCGCCGATGTCCGCAATCCGCCCCGCACCACTGCCGTCGGCCGGCTCGTTCCTTGCCGCCGTTGTTGCTCCGCATATCTGGCCCCGCACCCATTGGCCGGCGGAAATGGTCCGCCTCGGTCGGAGGCCTACCACTACAAAGAAACTGAATTCTTAATCTTCAGAAGTAATTTTAAACATCCCTGAAGAAAGCTGCCGGGCGTCTTCCACCCCGATGGCTACTTCCCGAGAATCTCTCTCTCCGGAATTGAACTTCTCCAGAGGATTCATCTCATAGTTGCGTTATCCGGCATCGGCATATGCCGCGTCGAAAAGCTCTGGCAAAATGGTGCGGACGGCGGGGATCGAACCCGCACGGGCGAAGCCCGAGGGATTTTAAGTCCCTTGCGTCTACCAGTTCCGCCACGTCCGCGCCCCTCGCCTTCTGCGGGTTTGCGAAACCTGCGTCAAGAACGTTCTGCACCGCCCCACAGCCCAGGGCAGGCGGCGACGTTGCGGAGACGGCGAAACCCGCCATTTCGGCCCGTGCCCACCCGCCTTCATACAGGCGATTGCAAGTCCACACGCGTGCGTTCTTTCTTATTTATTCTGGAATGCAGTGAAAAAGATGCGATCACTATTCTCCTATTCTCAACTTCTGCGCGCTAGTCGCGGAAATCTCCGCCCCTCATATCACGCTCATCTCTCTTCTCAGAAAAATCTTGGAATTTTAGTAAGTAACCCTCGTTTATGAAAAATGTAGATAGGCAGTCGCGGTGACTAATCCAAAAGGAGTAGCTCGTGCTACCTCAAAAGTACTAGATTCAACCAACCGTGCGTGGCGATCTTTGCAACCTCACGTTACGTTAACAGGTGTTAACAAGAGGAGGCGACCATGCTCAGGTCAACAACTGCAATACTCACGACGATCGCAGGCGGCGCGCTGGCGCTCGGCCTCGCAACGTCTGCGTCCGCCCTTGATCTCGGCGGCGGGGGACTCGGTGGCGGGAGCCTTGGCGGCAGCGACGGCGGGTTCGGTATCGATCTCGGTATCGCCAGCGTCAGCCTCGGCGGCAACGACAACGGCGGCCTCGACGCCGACGTCGGCGTCGATCTCGGCGGCATTCAGGCCAGCAGCAACAACACGATCGGCGGCGGATCGCTGTTCGGCGACGGCGGCGTGCTGAACGGCGGCGGAGGCGGCGTACTTGGCGGGGTGCTCGGCGGAGGCGGCGGCGTACTTGGCGGCGGAGGCTCCTTGCTGGATTCCAACACCGCTCTCTCGATCGGCGGGACCGACGGCGTCAATGCGGGTGTCGACGCCAAGGTCGGCGGCTCCACCGGCCTCGTCGATGCCGATGCCAATGTGGGCATCGGCGGCAGCAACGGCCTCAATGCCAGCGTCGGCGCCAATGTCGGTGGCTCCAGCCTGATCGACGCCGATATCGACATCAGCCTCGGCGGCGGCACCAATCCTCCGGCGAGTTGCGCCAGCGGCCCCTGTGGACCGGGTGGTCCGAGCGGTCCCGGCGGTCCGGGTGGTCCCGGCGGTCCGAGCGGTCCGGGTGGCCCCGGCGGGCCGAGTGCCGGCAACGGCGGCGGGGTCGGCGGCAACGGCGCCATCCGCAGCCTCGTGGCTGGCATGTCCGACGAGGAACTCCGGCGCAACAAGAAGCTTTGCCGCGGCATCCTGTCCAGCCCGGCAAGCTACGAGCGCAACCTCGTGGAGCTCTGCCGTCTGCTGCAGATGGCAAGCCGCTAAAAGCTCTATCCTTCAGGAACGGCCCGCGCCCGCGCGGGCCGTTTTGCGTCCGTACCCCGGATCTCGAGGCACGGCTGCCCTGGTTCGTGAAGTGGGAAGCGGGCGGCGGAGGGTCGCGCCGACTAGCCGACGAGCTTGGCCGTGATCTCGGCCAGCCGCTTGCCCTGGAACTTCGCGCCTTCGAGTTCCTGCGCGGAGGGCATGCGCGAGCCGTCGCTGTTGGTGGTGGTCGTCATGCCGTAGGGCGCGCCGCCACGCACGGTGTCGTTACCCATCTGATCCTGATAGGCATAGGAGAGCGGCACGATGATCATGCCATGATGCTGCAGGGCAAGCTGGGTGGAGGCCAGCGCCAGCTCCGCGCCGCCATGCTGGGTCGCCGTGGAGGACATCACCGTCGCCGGCTTGTCGATGAGCTTGCCCTCGGCCCAGAGCGGTCCGGTCTGGTCGAGGAAATTCTTGAGCTGCGCGGCCATCATTCCGTATCGCGTGGAGATGCCGAAGATGAAGCCGTCATAGTCGGCAAGTTCCAGCGGCGTGGCGATCGGCGCTTCCTGGTCGAGCTTGTAGTGCGCCTGCCTGGCCACCTCTTCCGGCACCAACTCCGGCACGCGTTTGACGGTCACGTCGGCGCCGGCTTCGCGCGCGCCTTCGGCCGCCGCCTTCGCCATCGCTTCCATATGCCCCCAACTCGAATAGTAGAGAACGAGTATCTTTGCCATTTGGTCATGCTCCTTGCAGAAGAGGACGGCATAGCCGCACCGCCCGCCCCTGATCTAGGCGATGTACCGATCAAATAAACCATCCGCTTTGCCGGACACACTGTTCACCGTTGGCCCTCCATTGCCGCGCTCCGGCAATGAGGGTATCTGACGATCATCAACGGGAAGAACGCGCTATGAGCGAAATTGTAACGGCCGCGATGGTGGTGATCGGCGACGAGATCCTCTCGGGGCGCACCAAGGACAGGAATATCGGCCACCTCGCGGACATGATGTCCGCCGCAGGCATAGACCTCAAGGAAGTGCGCATCGTGCCGGACGATCAGCCGGCGATCGTGGAGGCCGTGAACGCGCTGCGCGCGCGCGTCACCTATGTCTTCACCACCGGCGGCATCGGTCCCACCCATGACGACATCACCGCGGACGCGGTCGCAGCCGCCTTCGGCGTGCCCTGCGAGTACGATGCGGCCGCCTATAAGCTGCTGGAGGACCATTATGCCGCGCGCGGCATCGCGTTCAACGAGGCGCGCAAGCGCATGGCGCGCATGCCGCGGGGCGCCGCGCATATCGGCAACCCCATCTCCGTCGCTCCGGGCTTCTCAATCGGTAACGTTTTCGTGATGGCGGGCGTGCCCTCCATCTTCCAGGCCATGCTCGACAATGTGGTGCCGACGCTGAAGACCGGCGTGAAGCTCCTGTCCGTCTCCATTCCCTCGCCGCTTCCCGAAGGCACGATCGGCGGCCCGCTCGGCGAGATCCAGGAGGCACACCCCGATACGGTCATCGGCTCCTACCCCAAATATATGGACGGGAAGTTCTGGACCGAGCTCGTCGTGCGCTCGCGCTCCGAGGCCGCGCTGCAGGCGGCCAAGACCGCGATCGAGGAGATGCTCGATCGTCTCTTGCAACGGAGTTGACCCTCGATCATTGATTCCCTGCGCCCTCAAGAAAGCGAAGGAGGTTTCCCATGACCTACAAGACAGTGCTTGTGATCCTGCAGAGCCACGCGGACGCCCGACGGGTGCTGGACTTCGCCCTGCCCTTCGCCGGGCGCGAAGGAAGCCGCGTGATCGGCCTCCATGCCGAAGCGCTCCCCATCGCGCTCGCCTCGCCCATGGGCGGGCCATCGGCCGACTTCACCATCCTCATGCAGGATGAATCACGCCGCCGCCACGAGGAACTGCGGGCATTCTTCGACGAGCGCGCCGGGGCCGAGGGCGTGATGCACGAGTGGCGCGGCTTCGACAGCGCTTCGGGGGACGCGGCCATCTCGGGCATCGAAAGCGCGCGCTCTGCCGATCTGGTGATCGCGCAGCAGAACGATCCGGATGCCGATTCTCAGCGCGTGGCGGATGTGGAGGCGCTCCTCTTCAACACGGGCCGTCCGCTGCTCCTCGTGCCTTACACCTTTTCGGGCCGGTCGGAGCCGTTCAAGAAAGTGCTTCTGGCCTGGAACGGCAGCAAACAGGCCGCACGGGCGGCCTTCGACGCCTTGCCGCTCATGAAGCAGGCGGGGAAAATCGAGGTCCTGACGGTCGACCCCCGCGACACGCTGGAGCAGGACGCCGAGGTCGCCGGCGCAGCGATCTCGGCCGCGCTCGCCCGTCACGGCATCGACGTGACCATGCGGGGCGAACAGTCGACCGGCCTTTCCCATGCGGACGTGATCGCCAACCGTCTGGCCGATTCGGGCGCCGACCTCCTCGTCATGGGCGCGTTCGGCCGCTCGCGGGTTTCCGAGTTCGTCTTCGGCGGCGTCACGCGCAGCGCGCTCCAGTCGATGACGGTGCCCACCTTCATGTCGCATTGAGCGTCGAGGCGTCAAAGGGCGGCGGAGGTCGCAAGGAGGGCGAGGCCCGCCAATCCCAGGGCTGCCCGCACCACATGGGAGAACTCCCAGCGGTCGCGCAGGTCCGTCCATCGGGCCGCGTTCCCGCTTCCTTTTCCGCCCCCCGCACCCACAGCGAAGAAGCGCGCTGCGGACCCGTCTAGCTCGAAATCCTTGAGCCAGAAATTGTTCACCGGATGCGTCAGCAGCCAGTAGGCCGCGTGCATGGCGGCCAAGGCCAGCAATGCCGCTGCGGTGAGCCAGAAGACCACGCTACCCGCGGGCAGGAAAAACAGCAGCATTCCGGTCAGCAAGATGCCGATGGGTTCGGCCAGGCCGCCGATCGTGAAGCCCGGATAATAGATCGGCTGGACAGCAAGATATTCCTCCTTCGAAAGCCGCATCTTTCCCGGCAATTCCAGTGCATGGGCGAGCGAAAGAGCCATTGCGGCGGCTGCAAAGATGATGGCGAGCACTTGAAGGGCTGGGAGCATGGCAGGATCTCCGCATTCTTCAGCCTTCTACGCATCCGCAGGACCTCGGTTCCCATGAAGCGGGCCGCTCTTGCGCTTTCCCTCCTTTTCCGGCTAATTCCCCCGGCATTCCGGCACGGCCCGGCTGGCTGAGGAGTGCGTGCGTATGTCCCTTCCTGAAAAAGCATTTCCCGTCTCGTGGGATCAATTCCATCGCGACGCGCGCGCGCTCGCCTGGCGGCTGGCCGGCACCAACGGGCGCTGGAAGGCGATCGTGTGCATCACCCGCGGCGGGCTGGTGCCCGCGGCCGTCATCGCGCGCGAGCTCGGCATCCGCCTGATCGAGACCGTCTGCATCGCCTCCTATCACGACTACAGTGAACAGGGCGAACTGAAGGTCCTGAAGGAGATCTCCCCCGCCCTCCTCGAAGACGACGGCAAGGACATCCTGATCGTCGACGACCTCACCGACACGGGCAAGACCGCCGGCATCGTGCGCGCCATGATGCCCAAGGCCCATTTCGCCACCGTCTATGCCAAGCCCAAGGGCCGGCCGCTGGTCGATACCTTCATCACGGAGGTCTCGCAGGATACCTGGATCTATTTCCCTTGGGACCTCGGATTCTCCTATCAGAAGCCGATCGCCGAGGGCGAGGCGGGCTGAGCATCCTCTCACCTGCCCGGACGTCTACACGAAAAGTCTACTCGCGTTTATTTGCCTATTGCGCCGGGACGCTTATCTTTCCTTCCCAGAGACTCATCGCAACGGCGAGGTGACAGCGGAAGATGATCAGCGGGATCGAGCGATTGAACATCTTGGAGCGGCTTCGGCAGCTCTTCGGGGGCAATCCTCCCCGCGTGCAGGCCGCCGCCCTGCCCTGGCGGAAAAAAGGTGCCGATGTCGAGGTGCTGCTGATCACGAGCCGCGACACGGGACGGTGGGTCCTGCCGAAGGGCTGGCCGGAGGGGTGGGAAACGCTCGCCGAGACCGCCAGCCGCGAGGCGCTGGAGGAAGCGGGCGTGGAAGGCACCGCGGCCGACGACGAGATCGGCCGCTATTTCTACGGCAAGCAGATGCCCTCCGGCTTGCGCTGGCGCTGCGAGGTCGCGGTCATTCCGCTGGCGGTGACGCGCGAGGCGAAGCGCTGGCCAGAGAAGAAGCAGCGGACACGCCGCTGGTTCCCTCCCCGGGAGGCGGCGCAACTGGTCGCCGAGCCCGATCTTTCCCGCCTGCTCGACGCGTTCGAGGGTAATCCACGGGAAATCGCCGCCTGAGAGGCGGCGGGCGGTTTTACCGGTTGCGCTTGTGTCTTGCGGCTCTATTCCCTATCGGGACCCAAAACGGTGGTGACGCGGTTACAGCTGCGATACCCGTGACCGATAGCAGCCGATGACAGATAGTTCAGTCCGAACAAAAAAGCAGACGCTCGACAAGGACCTGGACAAGCTCGTCCATGTGGAGGAGGCGACGAGCCTCGTTGCGCGCCGGCTCGTCGGCCCCGGCCTGGCGCTTCTCTTCCTGGCGCTGGCTTCCATCTTCGCTTCCTTCTACGTCTTCGGCGAGCCCGGCGCGGTGGTGATCGTCGCGGCGGCGGCGGTGGGTGCCTACATGGCGCTCAATATCGGCGCCAACGACGTCGCCAACAATGTGGGCCCCGCGGTCGGCGCCCGCGCCATGACCCTGGGCCTCGCCCTCCTCATCGCCGCTGTCTTCGAGAGCGCGGGTGCGTTGATTGCCGGCGGGGACGTTGTCGACACCATCTCCAAGGGCATCATCGCGCCGGAAGCCGTGGGCGATCCCAGCATATTCGTGCGGGCCATGTTCGCGGCGCTTATCTCCTCCGCCCTTTGGGTGAACCTCGCCACCTGGATCGGCGCGCCGGTATCGACCACCCATGCGGTCGTCGGCGGCGTCACCGGCGCGGGCATCGCGGCGGCCGGCTTCTCCTCCGTCGACTGGACGATGATGGCGCAGATCGCCGTGAGCTGGGTTGTCTCCCCCGTGGTCGGCGGCGTGGTGGCGGCAGCCTTCCTGGCCTTCGTCAAGACAATGATCATCTACCAGGATGACAAGATCAGCGCCGCACGGCGCTGGGTTCCGCTCCTCATCGCCGTCATGGCCGGCTCTTTCACCGCCTATCTGGTGACGAAGGGGCTGCGGCAGGTGCTTCCCGTCTCCGGCTTTACGGCCGCGCTTCTGGGGCTCACCGCATTTGCCGTCGCCTGGGCGGTGTCGCATGTCCACGTGCACCATCAGTCGCAGGGCATGGAGAACCGGAATCAGTCGCTGCGCCGCCTGTTCAACATACCTCTCGTCATCTCGGCAGCACTCCTGTCCTTTGCACATGGCGCCAACGATGTGGCGAACGCGGTCGGCCCGCTGGCCGCCATCGTCTTCACCGCGCAGGCCGAGACCGTGTCCACCGCGGTCTTCATCCCGCACTGGGTGATGATCATCGGCGCGCTCGGCATCTCGCTCGGCCTCCTCCTCTTCGGCCCGAAGCTCATCCGCATGGTTGGCGAGCAGATCACGAAGCTCAACCCGATGCGCGCCTTCTGCGTGGCGCTGTCGGCCGCGCTCACCGTCATCATCGCCTCCGGGCTCGGCCTGCCGATCAGTTCGACGCATACGGCGGTCGGTGCGGTCTTCGGCGTCGGCTTCTTCCGCGAGTGGTACACCGCCCGCTCGAAGCGCCGTCGCGCCTATATCGAACGGAAATATGCACGCTCGAAAAACGGCGGTGCCGGCAAAACCGCGAAACGGGCGCAGCCGTCTGGTGGCGAGGAGGACGAGGAACTCGCCGCCGGCCTTTCGCGGGAGGAGGTCACCAGGCGCAAGCTCGTCCGGCGCGCCCATGTGCGCACCATCGTTGCCGCCTGGGTGCTGACCGTGCCGGCATCGGCCGTGCTCGCCGCGGGGATCTTCTTCGCGCTTCATCTGCTCGCCTGAGAGCGGCACCTGCCGGACGGCCCGGATGCGGGTCGAAACCGGAACATTCCCATTTCCATTCGGTTGGGCCAGTGGTGGACAGGCGGTGCGGTTCCCCGTCGCGCCGGCTGCCTGCAGCAGGAGGAGGATGTCATGCTTTCAATTCAACGCCGTCATTTTCTCGTCGCCATGGGAGGCGCAGGGGCCGCCGCTTCTCTGCGCCCCTTCGCGCCCGCCCCGGCAAGGGCGCAGGAGGACCAGGCGCTGCCCGAGGACTTCGCCTGGAAAGACGCCGATTCGATGATCGTGCACACCGAATTGACGCTCGAGACGGAGCGCGATGCGATCGGCACCAGCGGCGTCACCTCCAAGGACGTGCTCTATATCCGCAACAACCTGCCCAAACCCGGCGAGGACATCGTGGCCGCGCCCGACGCCTGGGAGGTTTCCATCGAAGGCGTCAACGAGCCGCGCTCGCTCACCGTCGGCGAGCTCAAGCAGATGGGCGTGGAGACGGTCTCCAGCGTGCTGCAGTGCTCCGGCAACGGCCGCGGCTTCTTCGAGCATGATGCCAGCGGGAGCCAGTGGCGCACGGGCGCGGCCGGCAATCTCCTCTGGAGCGGCGTCCCCGTTCGCGCCGTGGCGGAGGCGCTGGGCGGTGTCGCCGAGGGCCGCAACTTCATGACCAGCACGGGCGGCGAGGACCTGCCGGAGGGCGTCGACCCGAAGGAGGTCGTGATCGAACGTTCGGTGCCGATCGGCCATGCCATGGAACACGCGATCCTCGCCTGGGAGATGAACGGCGAACCGGTACCGCTCGCCCATGGCGGCCCGCTGCGCACCGTTATCCCCGGCTATTACGGCATCAACAACGTGAAATATACGAAGCGGGTGGCCTTCACCGAGGAGGAGAGCGACGCCTCCATCATGCGCACGAGCTACCGCGTCCGCCCCGTGAGCGTGAGCGGCGCGCCGGACCAGCCGTCCATGTGGGAGATGAAGGTGAAGTCCTGGATCACCCGCCCCCTGGCGGATGTGCAAAGCGGCCGCGTGCTGATCTACGGCGTCGCCTTCGGCGGCATCAATGCGCTCGACCGAGTGGAAGTCTCGACCGACGGCGGCGAGAACTGGCAGGAGGCGCGCCCGCTCGGCCCGGATCTCGGCCGCTTCGCCTGGCGGCCCTTCGTGCTGGCCGCCGATCTGGAGCCAGGGACCTACACCGTCACCAGCCGGGCCACGGACACGGAGGGCAGAGTGCAGGAGGAAGTGACGGAGCCCAATCACCGCGGCTATGACTACAGCGGCTGGCGCGTGCTCGCGGTCGACGTCACCGTCGTCTGATCCGCAGATGCGGTGCGGACCTTATCCCCGCGCAGCACGCTGTATGCCGCTGGCGGCAGTCGCGCTTATCTGGGCAGCAGGTGCAGCCGCCCAGGACGATGCTTCCGCGCCGCCCGGCCGGCAGGTCTTCCAGTCCGCAGAGCCTGCCTGCGCGATCTGTCACATCCTGGAGGATGCCGGGGCGAAAGGCCGGGTCGGCCCCAGCCTGGACTCGCTCCAACCCAGCGCCGAACAGGTCCGCAGCGCCGTACGGGAAGGGCCGGGCACCATGCCCTCCTATGCGGACAGGCTGAGCCAGGATCAGATCGACGCGCTGGCCGAATATGTGGCGGGGGCTGCCGGGCAGTAGGCAGCGCCGGGCACGGGCCGGCTTCAGCCGCGCCAGCCGCCGGTGTCTTCTCCCCGATATCCACACCCATCACACACAACATATAGCGGTCATAATGCCTACACAAAACGACTGCTTGACGGGCGTACCCGAGTCGCTTTTTATAAAAGGGAGGCGTCCGTCGAGGGCGTTTCAGAATTCGGACGGGAAGTCGGTTGTTTTAATTTTTCAGTCGTTGCGCGTTGCGCTTCGCCCGTTGTCGCCGCGGGCGGAGAGGATGTTTTACTGTCCGGACGAAAGGCGGCGGGGGCGCGGGTGTCGGAGTGGAAATCGGTAGCTGTTAATGCTATATTTAGCGTTTGCAGGCACGATCGACACCAGATAATGTGAAGTTCTCCATTCTGGAGAAACAATCACGGGAGCGTCATCGGACCAGCCGCACCTTGCCCGGCGGCTTTTGCGCGGCCCTTCGGGCCGTGCCGGCTGGTCGTGTGGAACGATGATCGCGGGGGGCTGTCATGTGTCAGCACTTGGCAGCAGAAGGCGGGATTGGACTGTCGCGTGGCGGATGTGACGAGCATTGCCACGCGCGGGACGCTATATGTTGAGACCAAGAGGGACCAAGATGCGGATTGAACGTCGGTTCACCAAGGAAGGCCAGTCTCCCTATGCGGAGATCCCCTTCCGCAAGGCCTTGAGCGAGATCAGGAACCCGGACGGCTCCATTGTCTTCCGGCTGGAAGACATCGACGTGCCCGCGCAGTTCAGCCAGGTCGCCGCCGATATCCTGGCGCAAAAATACTTCCGCAAGGCCGGCGTGCCCGCGCGCCTGAAAAAGGTGGAGGAGAATTCAGTCCCCTCCTTTCTGTGGCGTTCCGTGGCGGATGAGGAGGCATTGGCCACTCTGCCTGCGGAAGAGCGTTACGGCTCCGAGACGGATGCCCGCCAGGTCTTCGACCGGCTCGCCGGCACCTGGACCTATTGGGGCTGGAAGGGCGGCTACTTCGCTTCGGAGGATGACGCCCGGGCCTTCATGGACGAGCTCGCCTATATGCTCGCCACCCAGCGCGTCGCGCCCAATTCCCCGCAATGGTTCAACACCGGCCTGCACTGGGCCTATGGCATCGACGGCCCCGGCCAGGGCCACTATTACGTCGATCCCTTCACCGGCAAGCTGACGAAATCCAGGTCGGCCTACGAGCACCCGCAGCCGCATGCCTGCTTCATCCAGTCCGTCGGCGACGATCTCGTCAACGAGGGCGGCATCATGGACCTGTGGGTGCGCGAGGCGCGGCTGTTCAAATACGGCTCGGGCACGGGCTCCAATTTCAGCCATCTGCGCGGCGAGGGCGAGAAGCTTTCCGGCGGCGGCAAGTCCTCCGGCCTCATGAGTTTCCTCAAGATCGGCGACCGCGCGGCCGGCGCCATCAAGTCCGGCGGCACCACACGCCGCGCCGCGAAAATGGTGATCGTCGATGCCGACCATCCCGATATCGAGGCCTTCATCGACTGGAAGGTGAACGAGGAGCAGAAGGTCGCCTCCCTCGTCACCGGCTCGAAGATCGTGCGCAAGCATCTCGACGCGATCATGAAGGCTTGCGTGAACTGCGAGGGCGCCAACGACGATTGCTACGAGCCGCAGAAGAACCCGGCGCTGAAGCGCGAGATCAAGGCCGCGAAGAAGAACGCTGTTCCCGAGAACTACGTCAAGCGCGTCATCCAGTTCGCCAAGCAGGGCTACACCGCGATCGACTTCAAGACCTACGATACGGATTGGGATTCGGAGGCCTATCTCACCGTCTCCGGCCAGAACTCCAACAACTCCGTCTCCCTGAAAGACGACTTCCTGCGCGCGGTCGAGGATGACGGCGACTGGACCTTGATCCGCCGTATCGACGGAAAGCCGGCGAAGGTGCTGAAGGCCCGCGACCTGTGGGAGAAGATCGGCTACGCCGCCTGGGCCTCGGCCGATCCGGGCCTGCACTTCAACACCACCATGAACGACTGGCACACCGCACCGGCCGCCGGCCCCATCCGCGCGTCGAACCCGTGCTCGGAATACATGTTCCTGGACGACACGGCCTGCAATCTCGCCTCCGTCAACCTGCTGCAGTATCGCGGCAAGGACGGCACGTTCGACATCGGATCGTATGAGCACTCCGTGCGGCTCTGGACCATGGTGCTAGAAATCTCCGTCATGATGGCCCAGTTCCCCTCCAAGGAGATCGCCAAGCTCTCCTACGAGTACCGCACGCTGGGCCTGGGCTACGCCAATATCGGCGGCCTGTTGATGACCTCCGGCATCCCCTATGATTCCGACGAGGGACGCGCCATCTGCGGCGCGCTCACGGCGATCATGACGGGCGTCGCCTACGCGACCTCGGCCGAGATGGCCGCAGAGCTCGGCGCCTTCCCCGACTATGAGCGCAACGCGGAGCATATGCTGCGCGTCATGCGCAACCATCGCCGCGCCGCCCACGGCCTGTCGGAGGGCTATGAGAAGCTCGCCGTCAACCCCGTGCCGCTGAAACCCGAGCACTGCCCGGATCCCGAGCTCACCGCGCACGCCCGCGCCGCCTGGGACCGCGCCCTCGAACTCGGTGAAAAACACGGCTACCGCAACGCGCAGGCCACCGTGATCGCCCCCACCGGCACGATCGGCCTCGTCATGGATTGCGACACCACCGGCATCGAGCCGGACTTCGCGCTGGTGAAGTTCAAGAAGCTCGCCGGCGGCGGCTATTTCAAGATCATCAACCGCGCCGTGCCCGAGGCGCTGCGTACCCTCGGGTACTCCGAAAGCCAGATAGCCGAGATCGAGGCCTATGCCGTCGGCCACGGGAACCTCAACCAGGCGCCGGCCGTCAACCCGTCCACGCTCAAGGCCAAGGGCTTCACGGACGAGAAGATCTCCGCCTTGAACGAGGCGCTGAAGTCCGCCTTCGACATCAAGTTCGCCTTCAACCAGTGGACGCTGGGTGCGGACTGGCTGAAGGAGACCTTCGGCTTCACCCAGGAGCAGCTCGACGATTTCTCCTTCGAGCTGCTGCCGGCACTGGGTTTCGCCAAGAAGGACGTCGAGGCTGCCAACATCCATGTCTGCGGTGCCATGACACTCGAGGGCGCGCCGCATCTGAAGGACGAGCACCTGCCCGTCTTCGACTGCGCCAATCCCTGCGGCAAGATCGGCAAGCGCTATCTCTCGGTCGAATCCCACATCCGCATGATGGCCGCGGCGCAGCCCTTCATTTCCGGCGCCATTTCCAAGACCATCAACATGCCGAACGACGCGACGGTCGAGGATTGCAAGAACGCCTACATGCTCTCCTGGAAGCTGGCGCTGAAGGCGAACGCGCTCTATCGCGACGGCTCGAAGCTCTCCCAGCCGCTCAATTCCTCCTTGATCGCCGATGACGAGGAGGACGAGGAGGATGCCGTGGAGGTGCTGGCCGCCCAGCCTCTGGCCGCGCGCGCCACGCAGGTCACGGAAAAGATCGTCGAGCGTGTGGTCGAGCGCCTCTACCGCGACCGCGAGAAGCTGCCCAACCGCCGCAAGGGCTACACCCAGAAAGCCGTGGTCGGCGGCCACAAGGTCTACCTGCGCACCGGCGAGTTCGATGACGGGCGCCTCGGCGAGATCTTCATCGACATGCACAAGGAAGGCGCTGCCTTCCGGGCGATGATGAACAATTTCGCCATCGCCATCTCGCTCGGCCTGCAATACGGCGTGCCGCTGGAGGAATATGTGGAGGCCTTCACCTTCACCAAGTTCGAGCCGGCCGGCATGGTGCAGGGCAACGACGCCATCAAGAACGCCACCTCCATCCTCGACTATGTCTTCCGCGAGCTTGCCGTCTCCTATCTCGGCCGCAACGACCTCGCCCATGTCGACACGTCGGATTTCACCAACACCGCGCTCGGCCGCGGCATCAACGAGGGCAAGGCGCTTCCCTTTTCCAAGGGGCTGACGCGCGGCGCCTCCCCCTTCAAGGTGGTGGCGGGCAAGACCGAGCCGAAGGGCGAACTTTCCTCCCCGGCCCCTGCCCGCGCCGCGCAGCCCACGGCGGCCGGCGGCTCCAACGTCCGCGCCATCTCATCCGGCGCGACGGTGACAGCCTTGAAGCCCGCCTATGCCGGCCTGCAGGAAGAAGCCACCGCCTTCCGCCGCGACTATGAGGAGCGCGCCAAGGAACTGGCCGAGGAAGCGGTCGCGGAAGAAGGCCTGGACGCCCTCTTCACCGAAAGTGCCGCCGACGAGGCGGCGGAAGCCAAGAAGGTGGAGACCCACCGCCGCCAGCAGGCCATCGCCCAGGGCTACACGGGCAACATGTGCTCCGAGTGCCAGAACTTCACGATGGTGCGGAACGGGACGTGTGAGAAATGCGATACGTGTGGCGCGACGAGCGGGTGTTCGTGAGATAGGATGCAGTTGCTGCTGTGAGGAGGGCAACATAGTTTGTCCTCCTGCAGCCTAAAATGTCCGCAATGGCAACTTGACGATGTCCCAAAGCTACGAAACAGCGTGAACGAGCAACACAACAACCCGCTTTCACCGACCGTCACGAAGGTTCTTGACGAGTATCTTGATACGTTGCTTGCTGATGAAGCGCTGGGAGACGCACTTGCAAAGCAGCTCGACGCACTCTTGCGAACGGGCAAGGTTCCGAAAATCGAGGATATTGATACGGCACTTTCCCCCCTACCCAAGGGGGGCAATGGGTGATCCGCATAAAGACCATCCATATCGAGGAGTTTCGCGGCATCCGGGAACTTGATCTTGATTTGGGCTGTGCAAATTTCGGGATTTGCGGACCGAATGGCACCGGCAAGAGCGGCGTGGTCGATGCCATCGAGTTTTGTCTCACCGGCAATGTCACGAGACTTTCCGGACAAGGCCAGGGCGAACTAAGCGTTAAAGGGCATGCGCCTCACGTCGATCATCGCAAAAACCCCGACAAAGCCAAGGTTGCGATTACTGCGACTATCCCTTCCCTCGGTAAGGACGTCACGATAACGCGCACCGTCAAGAATCCGCGTATCATGATCCTTACGCCCGCTGATCCGGCAGCGGAGGCAGTCTTTGACGAACTGCAATCGCACCCCGAGTTTGCCCTCTCCCGTCGTGAGATCGCCAAATACATTGTCACGCCACCCGCGAAGCGTTCCACTGACGTGCAGAATCTGCTGCGCCTTGAGCATATTGGAGGCTTGCGCAGAGCGTTCGTCAGCTACGCAAACAAATGCAAACGGGAGGACGAGGAAGCGGAGCGCGCGCGGAAGCGTGCCGAAGACGACCTCAAGACGGCGCTCGGGCTTCCCGCGCTTGACCGGGAAAAAGTGCTGGAAAGAGCCAATGCGCAGCGCGGCATTCTTGGTTTGCCGACTTTGGCCGAGCTCACCCCGCAAACGTCTTTCAAGGAAGGTGCGCCGAAGGATGGGAAAGATTCCGAGAAACCCGGCATAGCAAAAGATGTCGCCCTTGCAGACCTTGCTGCGTTGTCCGCCGCCATTAAGGCAGCTGAACCCGCCACGTTGAAAGCGCATCGGGAAAGCGCCCTGTCAGCTTTGCGAAAGCTAAAGGAGGACGAAAAGGCTCTGTCACTTGCCCGGGCGCATGGCTTCATTACCACTGGCCTGCAACTGGTTACGGAGGATGCCTGCCCTCTTTGCGACACGCCTTGGAACGCCGATGAGTTGCGCGAACACCTCAAGACGAAGCTCTTGAGTGCCGAAGAGATGGGCACGCTGCTCGAAAGTCTTGGCAAGGCGATCGGCGCAGTTGTGGGCGGGATTGACGAACGGGCAACAGCGATCCGCAAGGCGGCTGACTACGCGGGGGCACTTAGTCCCTCCGTCCTTCGCGCCGAGCTCGATAGTTACGCCGAGGCCCTTGGTGACGTGAAGGCGGCGCTCAAGGCATTTCAGGAGGATCATTCCAAGATTGAAGGTGCAATTTCCGCGCTGGAGAAGAAGTGGTGGGAAGTTGCGGCAGAAGCGCAGGCACGACTAGACGAGACGCAAAAAGGCTTCACGGCTTTGCCCGACAGCTCGGCCAAGGACAATGCGATTGCGTTCCTCGCCGTCCTCCAGGATCGCTATGAAAGACTGCTCTCTACGACCAGAGCCGCCAAGGCAATGGGCATGCGAAATGCCACGGCGCAGAAGGTGCATGACCACTACAACGCCGTTTCCAACAAGGTCCTCGAAGACATCTACGATGCCGTCGCCAAGGAATTCACCGACTTCTACAAGGCCATCAATGACGATGAAGGCAGATTTGTCGGTGAGTTGAAGGCCGAGCCGGCGAAACTCAGTTTCAATGTCGATTTCTATGGCAGGGGAACGTTCCCGCCCGGCGCTTATCATAGCGAAGGGCATCAAGACGGTATGGGGCTGTGCCTTTATCTGGCGCTGATGAAGCACACGCTCGGCGACAAGTTCACCTTTGCCGTGCTCGATGACGTCCTTATGTCCGTTGATACCAGCCACCGGCGCGAAGTATGCCGCCTGCTCAAGACGAAATTTCCCGATACGCAATTCATCCTGACAACATCGGCGGGAACGACAAGAATTCGCTCGTCGTCAGGGACGCTCCGATGATAACGGCCAAGGGCAGCAGCAGGAACGCGAGAGCCAATAGGGAAATGACGCGGATAAGGCTGCGCACGATCATTGTCAGCGAACTCCCAGCCGCGAGACGAGCGAAGAAACAGAAATCATCGCCAGGGTAAAGACGAGCAGGGTGATCGCGAGCGCCCCGCCGTAGTGGAAATCGAAAACGCTCGCATATTGTTGGAACACAAGCATGGCGAGCACAGTGACGCGTCCGCCTGACAGGAGTGCCGGAGTCACGTAGGCGCTCACGGCAAGGGCAAACACGATGATCGCGCCCGATACGACTCCCGGGATGCTCAGGCGGAAAGTGACGTTCCAGAAAGTAGACGCCGGACTGCCGCCAAGATCGGCCGATGCATGCTCGAGTGAGGTGTCAATTCTGGCCAGTGCGTTTCCGACAGTCAGGACGACGAAAGGCAGGAGGATGTAGACCAATCCAATCAGTATCCCAATTTCCGTGCCCAGGAAGCGGATCGGGCGTTCAATCAACCCCGAGAGTTCCATCGACTCGTTCACGATACCGTTCCGGCCGAGAAGCACCATCCAGCCGAAGGAACGTACGATGTTGCTGGTGAAGAGCGGAAGGACCAGGAGTATGACGCAAAGACGCCGCCATGCCTTCCACTGCACGATCCGGACCAGATACCAGGCGAGCGGGTAGCCGATCACAAGGCATATCAAAGTGGTCAGGACGCCCAGACGGAAAGTCACGGCAATCACCGACCAATGGTATTGATCCAGAAGAATCCGTGCGTAGTTGGAGAGCGTCGCCCCCCCTTCCCCGCTCGTAAAACTTGCCAGCAAAACGACCGTGAGCGGCACCAGGAAAAAGGCGACGAAGAAAGCCAAGGGGAGCGCGACCAGTGCCACGATGGTGGCACGTGTGCCGTTCATAGCCGTTTGTCCCTGATGAAGTGAATGTCGACCTGCCGGATGTTGACCTGGACGGGCTGGCCCTCTGACAGGCCTTCACGGGCGAGTCCCAGCCGACGAGCCATGATCGAATGTCCCAGCGCCTTCACGTAGATGTTGGTGGCTCCGCCGATGCTGTTGATCGTCTCAATCTGCCCGGGAAGCTGGAGGTGTCCATCTTGGCGTCCCCCCGCGTCTACGGAAAGATGAACATGTTCGGGTCGCACGACCGCGATGCAAGATCTGCCCTGGTTATCGGCTTCGCTTATCCGAACATCTCCGCCATCCTTGATAATCGGTAGCAGATTTGCCTCGCCGATGAATTCCGCTACGAAGCGCGTTGAAGGGTGGCGGTATATCTCGTCTCCATCACCGAGCTGCTCGATCCGTCCCTGCCTCATCACCGCAATGCGATCCGACATCGCCATAGCCTCTTCCTGGTCATGAGTGACGAAGACGAAGGCGACACCGATCTTTTCCTGAATTTGTTTCAGTTCGATTTGCATGCGCTTGCGAAGCTGGAGATCCAAGGCGCTCAACGGCTCGTCGAGAAGCAACAACTTCGGCCTGTTTACGATGGCACGCGCCAGCGCGACACGTTGCTGCTGTCCTCCGGACATCTGCCGCGGATAGCGCCCGCTGAACTCCGACAATCCAACCAGGCCCAGAGCCTCGTGGGCCCGATTCCGGGATTCGTTCCGGCTTGCGCCGGTGCGGCGCGGCCCATAGGCAACATTATCCAGGACATTCAAATGCGGAAACAGAGCATAGTTCTGGAAAACCGTGTTGAGCGGTCTCCTATGAGGCGGCAGACCTGTGATGTCCTCTCCATCGATACGGATTGTCCCGGCATCGCATGTCAGAAACCCGGCAATCAATCGCAGGAGGGTAGTCTTGCCGCACCCGCTGGGACCAAGAAGAGAGACGAACTCTCCGGGTTCGACCTTTAGCGAAATTTCGCTAAGCGCCTGATGCTTTCCGAACTTCTTGGAGACGTTCTCGATGGAGAGGAGAGGCATGTCGCTTCAGCGCGCTACTTCGCGGTTCCAGGTATCGGTCAGCTCGGCCCGACGGGCATTGATCTCGTTCCAATCGAATAGAAGCAGATCATCAACCGAGCCGTTTTCTCCCCAAGGGAGCTTGCGGCCGACTTCCGGTGACAGCTCGACTTCGGTCACGGCGGGACCAAGATAGAGCGTTTCCGCCAAGCAGGAGGCTGCCTCGGCGCTGAGAGCCATGTCAATGAATTTCAAGGCACCTTCCGGGTTCGGGGCACCTTCGACGACATGCAGGCGTGCGTCAGTTGCCCAAACGCCTTCCTTCGGCACGACGAATCCGACGGGCAGGCCGCTGTCGATCAAGTCCCATGCGCCGACGCTGAAGTGAGCGCCAATAATTACTTCGCCGCTCTGAAAAGCGTTGCTGGCAGCGCCCGAGGAGTCAAAAAACAGCCCGGCGTCAAGGCTCTTCAATTTCTCGAAGGTTTCGCTCATGTCGTCAGGTGAGCCACCGCCAATCCGGTTCAGGAAAAAGATGAAGGGAATCCCGGCCGAATTGCTGGGGGAAGGAATTGTGACGGCTCCCGCATAATCCTCATCCCACAGCGCTTCCCACGACATTGGTGCCGTTTCGATTTCGTCGGTCCGGTATGTCAGCCCGAGGGAATAATATCCGCCGCCCACCGCATAGACCTTTTCGCCATTCCGGTAGATGGCAGACTTCGCAAGTTTTTCGGAGTTTGGCATGGCTTCCAGATCGATGGCCCCCAACACACCAGCTTCTTCAGCCAATTCACTGATCCCGCCGTCCATGTAGACGACGTCGATGGTCGGATTGGCGGCCTGCTGTTGCAGCTTGGCCAATGTTGTCGTGGAAGTTCCAATGTCTGGTACAACCTGTATTCCGGTCGCCTCGGTGAAGGGGTCCGCAACGCACTCCTGAAATGCGTCGCCCCAATTCCCTCCGTACCAAGCTACTGTAAGCGTCTCGCCCTGGGCTCTGGCGTAAGGAATCGTCGCCGCCATGCCGGCAACGAGAGCGGAAAACAGGAAAGTCGAATTTCTCATTGTGCTTCTCCCTTATGTACGTTCCCCGGAGCAAACCTTGCAATCCGCGCGAAAATTAGCTTGAAACCTATAGCCGGAAACTTGAATAAAAACGACAAAATGAGGTTGGGAGAACGGTCATGGTCGCCGCAGACACTCGAAAGGCACCGCTCCGTGTCGGTTTCGTCCTTCTCGAGAAATTCACCTTGGCTGCGTTCGGCGGTTTGATTGATGCGCTGCGTCTGGCAGCGGACGACGGAGGGGAAAGCCGTCAAATACATGCTTCGTGGAAAATCATGACGCCGGAAGCGGGAAACCAAACGGCCAGCTGCGGACTACAGGTGACCGGAAGCAGCGATTTTATCGATCCGGAAGAATTCGATTACATCGCTGTTTGCGGAGGCAACAATTATTTGGACGACCGCCCCACCCCGCTTCTCTCACGTTATCTGGAGAACGCGATCGACAAAGGCGTCCGGCTACTCGGCATATGTACCGGCAGCTTCGCGATAGCACGGGCCGGTCTTGCAGACAAAAGAACCGTCTGTGTTCATTGGAACGTCAAGGATGCTTTTGAACGGCAATTCCCGCACGTGCATACGTCGGTCGACCGTCTTTTTGTCGACGAAGGTGACCTCATTACTTGCGCAGGCTCTACCGCCGCGATCGACCTTGGTCTTTATCTTGTCTCCCGTCACTGCGGCAGGGACAGGGCCCAACAGGCAGTGCGCCACATGATGCTGACGGGAATTCGCGAGCCGAGTCTCCCGCAGGCGTATTTCTGTCAGGAACTCGAGGGGGTAAAAGATCCAAGGGTCCGCAAAGCGATCCATTTCATGGAGCAACAGCTCGATCACCTGCCTCCAATACCAGCTGTCGCCCGGTACGTCGGCGTCAGCGCACGCCAGCTTGAACGCGCTTTCAGGGGAGAGCTCGGTATGACGCCGATGAGGTATCACCGCGTCATGAGGCTCAATTACGGTCGGTGGATGATTGACAACAAGCTGGACAGCCTTACCCAAATCGCGCTGGACTGCGGTTTCTCGGATGCCGCACATTTTTCCCGCGAGTTCAGGCAGCACTTTGGCCTACCGCCAAGCAGGTACCGCGTGAAGGCATAGAGATCTGGCGGTGATAACCGTTGCTCAAGCTGTATGTCGAGATGGGCGGGCGAATGAACCCGTTCAGTCATCTTCATGATCCGATGACAAACCGCCCATTCCGTTCTCGCCGCTGTGGGGCTGCCCTGATCAATCCAATTCGTCGGTTTGATCAAGCGGCCCTCCCCTTCCAAGGATTTCCTTCCCTTGCGGCGAAGATTTCGCACGTACGAGTGTCAGGCTGAATTCCCGACCAGAATCCTGAATTCTCTGGGATCCACGTTGCGCGGCCGCCGCAATGAGTTCATCGAATTGGCTTCGCGCCTCTTCCAGGGTCCATATGTTGGATTCCCGGCGCGGATTTGCATGATTTTCTCGATTCTTTGTCATTTTGTGTTCCGGCACCTACCCTGCATCAAGCTAAACCCGGGACCATTAACGAATTGCCGGTGACTTTCTTCTTAGGTGGGCCAATCCGTAACACAACAGGTCGCCGCTGTGAGCCCAGAGCCCGACATGTACGTGCTCGATACCGATGTATTGAGCCAGTTTGCGCTGAAACGCCCCAATCGCCAGATCATCAATTGGCTTCAGAATACAACTGCCGGTGTCGCAATTCCGTTCGGCGCGGTTATCGAGATCGAAAGGGGCATTTCGAACATAGCGGTTCGCGACCGAGCCCGGTCCGAGGCGCTCCGTAGTTGGTTACAGTCGTTGTTGGAATCCGACATACCATTTCTTGGGATGGACGCAGCCATTGCGTGTCTTTACGGACGCATGACGTCTGTCCCGCCGCTGAAGAGGTTCTGGGTCCCGGCGAGCAACATCAAGAAGCCGAAACTGGGGCAGGATCTCTCAATCGCTGCGACAGCCATTGTCCACGCTGCCCCTATTGCATCGCTAAATGCAAAGGACTTCTTGTACATCCACCGCTTTTTCAGATTGCCGGGGCTGTTCAATCCGCAGCAAGAAAGATGGTTGATTCCACCAGTGAACGGGGCATCTACCTGCGGGATTTCGCCAACGAGCACTCCACAATCAGTCTAGCGTCCCCGTTCTTCAACGAACCTGGCCTCTGGGTATGGTCGAACTCAGAGCGGCATACGGTGACGGGGCAATCATCCCACGATGGGTTCCGCTTCTTCGGCGGCCGCACTGGCGACTGTTTCAATCTCATTCAGGCATTCCGCAGGTTTCTTCCCGTCCAGCCAACCATTTGGTGACGTGAACCAAAACGCTATCTGCCATTCTGATTTCCGTTTGCTCAGAATTTTGAGCACCCGTGCGACTGTCCCATGCGGCTGCCCGTCATGAAACTGGAATGCAGGGAAATACTCCGTGTCGTTGTATCTGACGGAGAAAATTTTCCCGTTGTCCTTCCAGCGTGATGTCGTGCTTCGGTCCGTCGAGCGATCTGCCACACTATTGGGCACCCGCTTGATTGTCAGGCATGGCCAATCCGCCAGGAAGCGAGCCCTGACCTTGGCGTTGCTATCCAACAGATGCTGGGCTGCGTCCGCACTGTGCGGCGAGGTGATGCCCATGTTCAAATCCTCGGAGCTAATCGGCCGCTAGTACGGCGGTAGCGTCATCTACTTCGATATAAAACTCAAGAGGATTTCGCTCTTGAGCAGAGCAATGCGTCAGTCCGAATAGGCCCCCATACAGGGGGGCGCGCCGAACCCTCAGAGATCGTGCCCCAGGGCGTGATAACGGTGGTTGACCCCTCCCCGGATGCGGGACCTGCTGAGGAAGCAGTATCCTGTCCTCATTGAGCATTATCCCCGCAGCTTTCTAGGCATACAACAATCATAGTTGACAGGCTGCGGTTTGTTCCCTATTCGTTCCGGCATTATGAACAGTACGACCATACGCCTCATACGTTGACCATGTGCCGACCCGCCGATTGGCGGCGTCACATGCCCGTTCGTATGCGTATGGAGTGACCTGTGACCGCCCACCCCACCGTAGATCAGAGCTTTCTCGCCTCCGTACGAGTTGAAGCAGCTCGTCATTCTTTTCATCCTCGCGGCACGGTCCGGTGTGCCGGAGCACCTTTGTTCCGCAATCAGGCTGCCCGACATCTCGGCTGCCTGTTGGATGTTGACCAGGATGTGATTTCATGGACCTGTCTGCCTCTGATGCTAGAACGAGACTCCGGCGTCCACATCCCTGACTTCCTGGTCGAAAAGGGCAGCGGGTCAATTGTCATGGATGCAGTGGAGGGCAGGGAGAAATCCCCTGCCCTATGGATTGCCAGTGAAGCCGCAGCCCACGGCTATGAATATGTTGCCGTGCCCGTCGACGAGATCGGCAGCGGATTCCGGCTCTGGAACGCCGTGGACCTGCTCAGATATTCCCGATGGCAATGCCCTCTTGGAGATCGCATTCGTCTGCTAGCGGCGTTGGACGAACACGGAACGCTGTCGGTCGCTGATTGCTTCCCGGCCTTCCAGGAGACGCGGCCGATAGCAGGTCTCTCCTCCCTGATCCTGAACCGCTTTGTCGAAGTCGATCTCGATGAAGCGTTGATCGGCCCTGAAACCTCCGTCAGGCGCTGGCGCGACTGACAACGGCCTTTCCCCGAAACTTGATGAACCGGACCTTGTCCCGGGCGTATCCGGAGTCACTCCAATGAGCCGCAAGCGAAAACCCAAAGCACCGAAACAGCTGCGCAAACCAGCCGAGTTCCTGGCCTTCTGCTCGATTGTCCGTTCGGTCAGGCAGGAGCAGGTCTTTCGTAAAGGCGAGCCGCTGGTCCTGGCGCTGCTTGTCCCCAGTCCGCAGGATTTCGATCTCTACCACGAGGTTATCCAGCGCGCATTTCATGGCTGGCAACCGAACCGCCGAACGAAGACCGACGATGCCTGGATCGAAGTGTTTCAAGCCACCCGACGAAAATTCAACCGAAGCTACAATCTGTTGGAGGCGGCGGCCGGGCATGAGAAGCTCATCCTGTTGGCGGACTCCCGCGAGTCCCTCCCCGACGGCGTGGATGGCATTGCCGATGCCGTCGTCCAAATTCAGAAACCGGACACGCGGCATGTCCGAGCGGCGGCAAAGCTTTTCTTCGGCCAGACACTTACAGACGAACAGGCTGTCCGGATCGCGGGGTCCCCTCTCCGGATCGCCGCCGCTGCGTGGCGGAAAGGAAGGAACATCACCAAAACCATTGAGGCCATGACGCGGATCGCCAGTCCCAAGCGAAGCCCGGCATCAGGGCCGACGTTGGACGATCTATGCGGCATGGGCGAAGCCAGCGATTGGGGGAAGGAGCTTGCCAGGGACCTCGACGATTGGCGAGCAGGCACTATTCCTTGGGGCGACGTAGATCGTGGAGCTCTGGTAAGCGGTCCTCCGGGGTGTGGCAAAACCACATATGCTCAAGCTGTGGCACGCACCTGCAATGTCCATCTTGTGGCAGGTTCGCTTGCCCAGTGGCAAGCCCGCGGTCATTTGGGAGATTTGCTGAAGGCCATGCGCAGTGCCTTTGCGGAAGCGGCGGAAAATGCACCTTCAGTCCTTTTTATCGACGAGATCGACAGCGTGGGCGACAGGCTCCGTTTTTCGGGCGACAGCGCCCAGTACTATACGGAAGTCGTGAATGGCCTTCTGGAGTGCCTCGATGGCGTGGGTGGGCGTGAAGGCGTGGTCGTGATCGCAGCCACGAACTATCCGGAGAAGCTGGACGCGGCTTTGGTCCGGCCGGGGAGGCTTGATCGGCATATCCGCATTCCCCTCCCCGATCGGGAAGCCCGCGACGGAATCCTGAGGTGGCACTTGAGAGACAATCTTGTCGGTGCCGACCTGTCCGAAGTCGTTGATCGAACCGAAGGCTGGACGGGAGCCCGACTGGAACAGCTCTCACGTGATGCACGCCGTTGCGCGCGCCGTGCTCGTCGCCCGATGACGGTCGCCGACTTGGTGGCAGGCCTGCCGAAGCGGATTGCTCTTCCTGAAAAACTGCTCTGGAGATACGCGGTGCACGAATCCGGACACGCAGTCGTCAGGCATGTCCTGGAGATCGGCCAGCTTGAACATGTCTCCATTGCCAAATCGCTCGAACTCGGGGGAGACGCGCTGCAGTTCGGGGGCGGAATGTGCTTCAGCGAAAGTGCGTTTCCGGAAATGACAAAATCCAATCTCTTGAACAGAATCGCCATGCAGCTCGGGGGACTCGCTGCGGAGGAAGTTATTCTAGAATCCCGCTCTGCAGGTGGAGGCGGGCGAGAGGGCGCTGACCTCCATCTGGCCACAGTCGACGCGTTGCTGATGGAAGCTTCCTTCGGCTTGGGGGAGCATCTCACCTATCTCGTGGGGATGACCGAAGGCGATATGCTGTCCCTGCTCCGAAAGGACACTGATTTTCGGCAACGAGTAGACAAATTGCTGTCCCGTGAATTCGAGAGGGCCAAGGGTATCGTTGCCGATCACCGGCCCGAACTGGAAAAGATCGCAGAAGAACTCTTGCGAAAGCAAAAGCTGTCCAGAGAAGAAGTCGAAGAGATTTTCGCGCGACAGCCACCCCCGAGACGAGTGACCGGCATCGAAAAGAAAATTGCTTAGGGCCGCAACTGGAGCCAGAAACTCCAGAGAGGTGAATGAACACCCCCTCCCCAAAGAGTATCCGCGAGCGAACCCTCGAACTGAGAGTCAAAGGCAGCGCGGCGAACTACATCGCCTGCAGGCTGCACGGGTCTTTATGACCCGCATCGTCGAGCAGGACGGGCGAATAAGGGTCCAGATCCGGCGGACGAATTAGCGCTTCGGCTTGGCTGCCTTCGGTGCGACACTTCTAGGCGACGGGCGTCTGGCTTTCGTAAGACGCGCCTTGATTCCATCTAGCCGTGCTTTCCGCCCGCCGTAAATATCTTCTAGCGCGTCCTCCAAAATGTCGAAGGCATCGATAAGGTCTTTGAACGGGAGTTCTGCTTCGTGACTTCCCGTGTTGCCGACATCCTTTAACGCTACCAGCGTATCGTGGTGCAACATCCGCTGTTGCTCGGCGTCTTCCAGGCGCTTGGCCAATGGGATGAACGCTCCCTTAGCGTTGACCTTCGAAATCCCGTAGCCGACCAGAATCTCTTCCACCGCATTGCGAAGCTTGTTAGCCGCAGAGTTCCGATCAGTCCACAAGAGGCCGAATGACTTCGAGATCTCGTCTTTCACCGGCCTGGGCGTTTTCGTTGGCACACGTATGATCCGTGGCCCCGGCGTCATGGCCTTCGGGTGAACGTAGATTTCCTCCTGCCATTGCTCATCGCCCTCCGGGTCCACGTATTGTTCGTAGACCGACATGGCTATGCCCGACATCACGGCCACGGTGCCACAGAAACCGTAGCTGCATTCGAAGAAGCAGCTGAACTTCCCTTCGGTATACATCCCGTTGGCGTCGGGCTTACCCTCCCAATGTTCAATCGACCGCTCCTTGACGCGTTTTAGGACGCCATTCCTGCACTTTGGACACGGAAATGCTGGATAGCTGTCTTTGTGGTATCTCTCTCGCCAGAAATTCTTATCCATCCCCTCCCCCGCGAAGCTGTCGCATTCTTATACCCTGCATCCGCTTCAAGCGCAGCCGGTGTAGCCTTTCGATAAGCGAGGGAACAGGCTTTGTTCCCATGTGACGTTGAACGAATGGTAACTGGCGATCATCGCTTCCAAACACATACCTCGTGGCATTGCCGATCACGGCTCCGTTCAGAATGCGTGCAAGATGGCTCTGGCTTCGTGCCCGAATGCGACGGGAAAAACTCCGCTCGCGCGCCGCAAGGAAAATCTCGGTCGAACTTATCGGCACAACGAGGTGGGAGTCTTTCCCCATCATGTGGGGCGTGTAGAGAATTGGACGGTCGGAGGTCAGGAGCTTGAAGTCGGACCGTTCCACGGTGAGCACGGACCAGTGCATGCTGCAGATGGCCCGGGCGACGGTCTCCTGCCGTATGATCCGCTCAAGTATCGCCATAGCCCCGCGTTCGAAAAACGCGTCGTCAGATGCTTTGATGAAATCTAACACCTGCTCGGGGTCGCCTTCGGCTTTCAACTCAGAATACTTTTTCTGGAGATCGGGTGTGCCGGCTAGCCAGTCGCCTTTCACGTTTTCCTTGATCATGGCGATATCCGCCGGCATCCGCGTCATGAGGCTGGTCAGGAATTGGACCCACGCCCACCTTTGCTTGGCTGTAAAATTCCCGACGGCATGCTCGTCCCGCATGATGACGAGAGCTTCCGCGGCCTTGCTGTCGACGGGCGAAAGAAAGGCGCGCTCAAAGCGCACAGCTTCATCGTCCGGAACGCCGGAGATAGCGTAGAGCCGGTTGATGTAGCCGGTACCATCCGGGTGCTTTCTATTCGGCACAACCTTGTTGCCATGTGGCTTGCTGAACTGGACCAGGCAACCATCGGCACCCGCCCACTGCTTCAGGTAAAAGACCGGCAGAAAGTGATGCTTGAAGGGTTGGTTCGGCATTTGACATGGCGTCCCACCATCAGTCCGGTTCCCAACGCTTGTAGCGATGGGCATACGGGTTTCGCGTTTGGATCACCTTCTTAAGCTCATCACCAGCGTATCCAGTGCGCGGAGCATACTGGTTTGCAACCGTGAAAACATAGACATCGGCAAGCTGCATAAGGCGGCTATGGTGAGACCGCACAAAGTTCACAGACCCTGCAATCTGTGTCACAGGTCGCCCGTAGTCCCACGGCGTTCCAGTTGCGCGAAACTGAGCGAAGTCGGCCACCATCTGCCTTGACTGCTGGTCATCAAGATCACCGATCAGCAATCCCATTTCGGCAACTCGTAGGGCCATCTGTGCCCTCTCGACAAAATGAGCGAATGCGTATCTCGGAGCGCGATCATACAGCTTCAATTTGTCCGTCTTCACGGCCGCATATACGCGACGCACTAGATCATCGTTCGCGATGATTTCCAGAAGGCGGTCGAAGATTGCGATGCGATCAGCGATGGGCATACCCTTGAACGCTGCCTTCGCGTTATAGATTTCCTTGCCATGAAATTCGGTATCACGCACAAGCTCGCGTGAACCGAAAATGTCGGTAGCGACGTCCGACACGAGGTTCTCGACCGCCATGACGTTCTGCATGTCAATCAGAATGCCGCCAACAATATACCACGGCCGCCCTTGAGCCGCGTCGTCCTTGCACTCGTCGAAGCAGATGACCGCCATGCAACCCCCTGGGGGTTAGCATATCAATTGTTGCAGGAGATTCCGAGTGGAACGCGACTGAAACGCACGAGGGGCATCTAGAAGCCTCTTCGCTTGTCTTCCTTTACCTTTGCAAGAGCGCGGTTGTTCAGCTTTCCGAACCTCAGGTGATTGGCAATCCACCGTGAGCAAGGATGGCCCCTTCAAGGACGCATCGCCGTGCCTTCAATTCGCGCAAATAGAGAACTGAAACCTGAATACCCACTGTTGCTGAATTGACACATAGATGAGCCGAGAACATGACGATGGTTTCGGGATCTTGATCTTCCTCTCTGCTGCTGACATAAGCCGCCTCCCGACGCGTGCCGTCGGCAACACAGGACCGGAATACATGATGAAACTCATATCGATAGTTAAGCGGGACGACCGCACGGCGACAGCCTAAACATCGTTATGTGTTCATGCCGATGTCCAGCATCGGCGTCCGGATCGTCCTTTCATCAAGCATCATCGGCATTGAATTGAAAGGACAGCTTCATGAGCGAACGGCTTTTTCTGAATCATCTCCATGATCGTCGTGCGGGCATTGCCCTGGCGTCGGGAGACATTCCCGCGGCAACGAGCTTCCTACGCCCTGACCATCTGTTCACGGGCCGCGTGATCGAGACCTCGGGAGGAGGGTGCGAAATACCGCGCCTTCCGCACGAACGAGGTCTTGAGCATGACTCAAGTTTGGGTGCCGCCCGGAGAATCTAAAGCTTCCCGACGTTTCGATTGGAAAACCAAAGCGTCTGCGCGCGCGAGCGTCGCAAACGCCGCGTCGAACCGCAGCATGATCGCAGAAAGCCTGCTTGAGGCCAAAGCGATGACGGTCTTGTTGGCCAGACGCAATGTCCGGGAAGTTTGGGAGCAGCCGAAAGCGGTCTGGTACGTCGACCACGACGGTGTGAAACGCAAACACACGTTTGACCTGCTCGCGGTGTTCGACGACGGCTGCCGGGTAGCTTATGCGGTAAAGCCTTTCAGCCGCGTCAGACAAACCCGCCTCGACGTCGAGATTGAGTTGATCCGGCAGCAAAGTCTGGCCCGAATTGCGGATAAAGCGGTCATCCTCACCGAACGGCAGATCTCCCGTGCACGTGTGTACAATGCCGAACAAGTGCTCAGGGCACGGCGAATGCGCAACGACCAGAATTGCGCAGAGCTTCGCCGCATCGCCTCCGAGATCAAAGGCTCAGTTCGTGTCCACGGCCTGCTGAAAGCAACGTCGGACCCCGGTCTCGCCAGGACTGCCTTTTGGTGCCTGATCGATGACGGCGTCCTCGAACCCGTCACCCGCGATCCTCTGCACACACGCATCGGTGACCACACGTTCGTGCGCGTGAACCACGACGTGCTCGCCGCAGGAAAAGGAGACTTCAAATGAGCATCGCTGAAAACACCATTGCATCCATCGGATCGAACGCTCCGGTTGTTCCCTTTTACCATTTCGGGCGGCACGATCGTATCAGGATCGGAAACACGGCGTACATGTATGATCGAGACAGTTCCAGCGGGCATGTCTTCCGCCGACATGACAACCCGGAACTGGTCGAGCACTTCTCGCATGAACTCGTCTACCGCAAGATCGCCGATGGAGAACTCGCCGTCGACAGGAACTGGTTTCGCGGGTCAGACGCACATGTTCGCGCCGAACACAGAGCACTTCCGGTTACTGATCTGAGCGAGAAGGCCCAAGACACTATCCTCTGGCGACATTCTCTGATCCATGACTTCTTCCACCTCGAAGCCAAAGGCCGTTACTCCCGCTCAGATGAAAGCCTCGCCGAATACATGCGTGCACGGCAAACGGAACTCGATGACGCCGAGGCGTGCGCAAAGGGCAGGAAACCTCGCGGAGGAACCAAAGAAGTACGGCGCACTGCCGTATCGCCGCGCACATTCCGTCGCTGGTTGAAAAGATACGAGCAAGCCGGGTTTGACGCCCGTTCTCTCCGAGACGGATACCGGTATCCCGGTACGCGCCCGTCGCGCTTCACGGCCGAGGAAACTGAAATCCACCGCAAGTGGGCGGCGGGCTATGCCAGTTCGAACCAGCCGTCGAAGGCCACCCTATTCAGCGACATGAACGCGGAACTCGTTCTGCTGAACAAGGAACGGGCGTTGAAAGGCCTGAAACCTCTCCGTTCGCCGAGCCGCCGCACCTTCGAAACCATGATCGACAAACTCGACCACTTTTTCGTGCTGGCCGGAAGAAAGGGCACGGACTACGCGACAAGGAAGCTCCAGATCACCCAGTCAGGCGTCGACGTCGATCGTCCCCTGCAGCGCGTGGAGATGGATGAGTACGAAGTGGAGTTGATGACGATCCTTATGGACATCGGCATCTGGAACACTCTTTCCGAAAAAGAAAAAGAAGCGGTCAAACCAGCGCGAGTCTGGCTGTCGCTCACAATTGACGTTGCCACGCGATGCATTCTGGCAATGCGGTTCATCGACAAGCCGCCGTCGGCCGAGTCGTCCATCGCTACATTGGAGATGGCGGTGCATGACAAGCAGTACATCGCAGACGCGGTGGGAGCCCAAACGCCTTGGGAAATGCATGGCACGCCGGAAAGCGTCTATACGGACGCCGGCGCTGCCTATGTGGCCAACTCTTTCAAGGCGACGGTTCTGGCGCTGACTGGCAACGCTGTTATCCCGCCTTCAGGGAAGCCACACCTGCGGGGAACTGTGGAGCGGATGTTCCTGACCATTCGACAGCGGTTCCTCGCTTGGTACACTGGACAGACATTTGCGAACGTCGTGGTCCGGGGTGACTATGACTCGGAAGGCAACGCGTCCATCTCCGTGGAGGAACTGAACCGCCTTCTCGTCCGCGCCATTGTGGATGCCTATCACAATACGCCGCATACGGGCCTTGCCGGCGAAACGCCCCGCAATGCGTGGCTCCGCATGACAAAGCGGAATCCGGTCACTCCACCGCCAGCTCCGTTTCAGCGTCGGAGCATCTTCGGGGTCCACTGCGAGTGCAGGATTGGCAGCAAAGGCGTCCGCTTCCTGGGGATTCATTACCAGTCGCCGTTGCTCCAAAAGATCCGGGCCTCGAAGGCAAACCCCTCCATCCACATCCGCGTGAACCGCTTCGATCTCGGCGAAATCTCGTTCTGGCATGAGGAACTCGGCGGATGGGCGGTGGCCCTGCCACGTCTCGAGGGCTTTCAGGGCGTCAGCGTGTGGGAATGGATTGCCGCCGTCCAACATCTCTCCCGTATCCACGCCGACAATGCCCGTGTTTCCCAAGCAGTAGTCGCCGAGGCAATTTCCGAATGCCGGGCCTACGGCGAAATGGCTGCCCAACGCGCCGAGCTTGGCTCACCAGTGATGAACAGGGAGTACCTCCGTGAGGTCGACCGGACCGTCTTCCGTACATTCGAGATCATGGAAGACGGCGAGGTCCATGCGCCTGCGGGTGGCGAAATCATCACCCTTCCGGAAGGTAGGCGAGAGGACCGGCCAGCCGATGACCTCAATCCCGACAATGATCACGTTCGCGCCACCCCTGCAATGCTGGAACCGCAACCGTCCCCTTACGCGATGGACGTCGAACCCTACGCCGATGATGACGACGGATCCGATGAAGCCGGTCGCACTGACGACTGGTCGTTCGACCACTGAGAAGAGAAAGGAACTCAATTATGGAGACTTTGGAACAAACCCACCTTGAAGAAGATGCCGCAGAGGCGCTCGCCCGTCTGAGATCGGCAATGCCCGACAAGTCACGGGAGCGAGCGGAACGCCTTGCAAGACTGCATTCGAAACACGTTACCACCCCGAGGGATGCGGCTCTTGAAACTGAGATCGAGATGCTCATCCAGAATGCCGCCAGCGCGCACGGGAGCGTACGGCGCGATGGGTCGGCTCTGGTGGTCATCGGAGATTCCGGAGCGGGTAAGACGACACTCCTCAAACGTATCATCGCGAACAGAGCCGAATTTCAGCCCTACCAGGACCGCTATGGCATCTCGACATCTCCCCTGATCAGCGTCGTGGCCCCCTCCCCTTGCACGCTGAAGCAATTGGGGCGGGAAGTACTTAGGGCGTTGGGATATCCCCTCTCCCGAGAAATCAAAGAACACATGGTGTGGGAGCTCGTCCGTCAGCAGATCCGGATTCGCAAGGTGATGTTCATTCACATCGATGAGATGCAGCATGCCGTGAACACGCTGAACGACACCGAACGGCAAAAGCTGTCGGATACAATCAAGAACGTCATGCAACAGCCGGACTGGCCTGTGTGTTTCATCCTGTCTGGTATTCCGACACTCGCGCGCCTGGTCTCATCCGATGTGCAGCTGATGCGCAGATCCCGCATCTTCGAGTTCAGCAACCTGGAATTTGCGAAAGACGCCGTCTCCGTACGAAAGATGATCGAACACATGGTGACAAAGCACGCCGAAATGCAGCTCGCCTCGGCCCTGCCAGACGAGTTCATCCACCGCCTGCTCCACGCCGCCTACGGCCGCTTCGGCGTTGTAATTCAACTCGTCCGCGGCGCGATCGAGCAAGCGATGTTCGATGAAGCTGCAGGCGGACGGGTGAAGGCGAGACATTTCGCGGCGGCTTACAGCCGCTTCTCCGGCTGTACTGAGGACGAGAACGTATTTCTTCGCGCTGACTGGCATACGCTTCAGCCTTCGGCTGCTCTTGTCCGAGATCGTCCAGCCGAAGAGGTCTCCCCTGCCCCGAAACGCCGCCGAAAGGCTTGAGGAGACGGACATGACCCAATTAACTATCAGAACCCGTCTTCATTCCGGCGAAACCCCGGCAAGCTTCTGCTCCAGATTGGCGGCTGTGAACGGCCGTCTGAAAGCACGCCACTTCTGCGCCGATATGGGCTTCAGATTTCAGGACGTCGTCGATGGCAGTGACGCTGCCCTTTTGAGGCTCGCATATCTTGCGGACGTCGACGTGAACTCTCTCCGGGAAAGCGCGATCCGGAAAACGGCGGACGGATACGAAGTCGACGGTCAGCGGGTGACACGGAACCTGATGATCCGCAACCGCCTGCGTTTCTGTCCGGAATGCCTGGCTGAAGACATGCGCCGCCAGGATGAGCACCCCCTGGCACGGGCATGGGGCCGCAGGAAATGGCTCATCTCGTTCATCCGGACATGTGACGTTCATGACGTGTCGCTTGTGGAGTGCTCCGTCCAACAGGAGCCATCGATGATCCACGATTTCGCCGCCATGGTGCAGGCGGACCGCCAGGAGATTCCGGAAGTGGCCAAGCGTTCGGTTGCGCGCGAGCCATCGGCCTTCGAACGCTATCTCCACGACCGGATGACCGGACGCGTCGGTGCATTCCCCTTCCTCGACGCCCTGCCCTTCTATGCCGCCGCAAGGTTCACCGAGCTGTTGGGTGCCGTGGTGACGCGCGGTCTCAAGGCTCCGATCCGTACCTTCGGCGGGGACGACTGGTGGCATGCGGGGGCCGCTGGCTTTGCCGTCACCTCCAGTGGAGAAGAAGGAATTTGCAGCTGGCTGTCGGAGATGCAGGCCGCATTCAAGGGCAAGACCGGAGATGCTGGTGGACGGGCACTCTATGGTCGGCTGTATGAGGCGCTCGCACATGATTCCGACGACAGCGCCTACGATCCGGTTCGAAAGCTGATCCGGGCGCACGCCATTGACACCCTTCCCCTTGGTCCGGGTGACGAGCTCTTCGGTCCGATCACTGATCGACGCTGGCACTCTGTACAATCTGCGTCCAAGGAGTTCGGCGTGCATCCCAAGCGCCTACGGAAACTTCTTATCGAAACGGGCGTCCTGGCCAAGGAAAACGCGGCGCTGACCGATGCGCGCATCATGCTCGATGCTGAGGAGATCACGGAATTTGTTACGGAGATCAAGGACACCGTATCCGCGAAAGAGGCGCAGAAACTCGTCAACGCACCACGGGTTCACTGGGGCATCCTGGTCGACCGGGGTTACCTTGCACCCCACGTCAAGGCGGGAGCCAAACATGGCCTCCAATTCCGGTTTCGTCGCGAAGATATCAGCGTGTTTCTCGACCGATTGCTGGCAAACACGAAGCTGTTGACGGGCCAGGAACCCGGGTTGTGCAGCATCCCTCATGCCGTTCGGAAGGCGAACTGTAAGGCGGTCGAGATCCTGGATTTATTACTGTCTGGCAAGCTGGAGCGTGCTTTCCGCGATCCCAACGAGCATGGCTACATGGCGGTGCTTGTCGACCCCGATGAGCTTCGCGAAAAAACGATGCTCGAGGACCACGACGGATTGTCGCTGCGAGAAGTTGAGCACAAATTGGGGACGAAGACGCAGGTCGTGAAAGCTTTAATCGAACACGGGTATCTCCCCGCACGCACTGCGGTGAACCCGATCAATCGGTGCCCGCAAACGATCGTCATGCCAGAGGACTTGGCTCGGTTCCAACGATCCTATGTCTCCCTCATGAATCTCGCCAAAGAGCGCGGGGAGCATTTCAGCCAAGTCAAGTCACAGCTGAAATCCTGTGGAATTGCTCCGGCTTTCGACCCAACGGTGGTTGGTGCCACATTCTACTTGAGATATCCGCTCGAGTATTCAATTAAACTTGGGTTGGAATCGACGTCATGAAAAGTGTAGGGGCAATGAACTCCGATCAAGTGCTGGGTCGTGGCGGTCCCGCGGCGTTTACCGTTTCGGTGTCAGGCGTGACAATGTGGGCTGCAATGAATGCCGTTGGCGCATTTATCGGCCATTTCTTTACGGAAAATCAGGCATTAGCCGCTGCGGAGTTCGCTAACGCACATTTAACAATAGAAAGGGATGGTGAAATCGACGATGCGCATATTATAAAGGCCACTTATACCATAGCATATTTAGATAATCGAACAACTACAATTATAAAATATGCTGCAATCCGCTGGAAAGATGGATATATGCTTTCGCTCTTTCTAAAGAATAAAGATGATGTAATCGTGGCACTCGGTGAATCGTTAGAAATTGATGACGACAATCATGTGACTAGCCCACGTTTTAAACCGTAGAGGCAAGGCGTTCTTTCTGAACCCTGTACCTTCGATAGGCGGGGTGATCTCGGTTCATCAAACTGCCTCTGCCATGAATTCGCTCATATTCCTTGGCGTGTTTCAGCCAAGCTTCAGCGTCCTTAAATCTTAAATCCAATTCCTGCGTTCCGAACTGCAAAACTCGCAGCATGTAGGTTTGTATAAGTCTGTCTACGGCGTTCGGCCAACCGATTTCCATATAAATCCTGAGAGCGGGAACGATTGTATTTTCAATGTTTTTGCACTCATCCAGACACATCCTGCCGTCTCCGATAACTCACTTCATTTGATGGTGAGGTCGTCGACCGCAAGTTTCAACCCGGACTATCAATCTCATTTAATCCGCAGTCTCTTGGCTGGCTTTGGGACATCGCCAAGTTGCCATTGCGGACAAACATCATTGCCGCTCTCCAACCGATGCACAATGATTACAATGACTTATCCGGCACTCTGGGACAAACTATGTTCGCCTTCACATGCTGCTGCAATGGGTGTGCGGTCGCGACTGACACCAGTCGAAGGCAGGGGAAGCCTACTGAATGGCTCTCCCCACCTTGACCGTGTTGGGAAATCTCCTTCGACAACGCCGCGATAATGGCCTATCGCGTGGCGCTTAGTGTCTTGCGAGAGCGCATCGCAACCAGTCGCCGCCACCGTCAGGGCATGAGTCCTCGAATCAAGCCGGAGGACGACGAAGCAGGAGGGGCCGTAGCCTTTAGTCAGGTCGAGGCCCGCCCCTGGCGCACAGCTGTTTGAGATCACAACGCCTCTCCACCGTCGTCATGAGGCGCAGACCCTAGGATCCTTGCCGTTCCCTCTCTGCACACGTCCGACGCTTCCGGCACCGGGCACCCTTGCAGGAAACGCCACACCTATCCTCACCGGTCCTTGCGGAATTGCCATGGAACAGACACGCCTTCCCGTCGGTTTCCCGGGCATCCCCAACAATGGAGAGAAAGATGCAGGACATTTCCGGAAAACGCGTGGCCATTCTCGCCACCCACGGGTTCGAGCAGTCGGAGTTGGAAGTCCCGCTCAACAAGCTGCGCGAGGCGGGCGCGGAGGTCCATGTGGTCTCGCTCGACCCGGGACAGATCAAGGGCTGGGACAAGAAGGATTGGGGCCGGCCCGTCCCGGTCGACAAGACGCTCGATGAGGCGCGGCCGGAGGATTACGACGCCCTGGTGCTGCCGGGCGGCCAGATCAATCCCGATCTCCTGCGCGTCGAGCAGAAGGCGCTCTCCTTCATCAGGAGCTTCTGGGATGAGCGCAAGGTCATCGGCGCGATCTGCCACGCCCCCTGGCTGCTGGTCGAGCTCGGCGTCCTCAAGGACCGGCGGGTCACCTCCTATCACTCGATAAAGACCGACGTGATGAATGCCGGCGGCCGGTGGGAGAACAGCGAGGTCGTCACCGACCAGGGGCTGGTCACCAGCCGCAATCCCGGCGACCTCGACGCCTTCTGCGACAAGCTTTCCGAGGAGATCCGCGAAGGCCGGCACGAACGCCGCGCCGCCTGAGGCCCGCCCGCCGATCCCCGCAGATGGTCTGCGCCGACACGACGCCCGACCCGGCGGCCGGGCGTCTTTTCTTCGGAGCAGGCAGGCCATAGGAAAAGAATCTCTCCCCTTGACTCGCCCGCCCGGAAAATTTGACGTAAGGTGGATTTTTAGGGGTCGCTGAAGATCTTGCTGAAATCACCGACGCCATCCGTCGCGGATGTGTTCATCACTGCCGAGCTTGCCCGCCGTGCGCCGAAGCAGACCGATCATCTGCAGGAGAAGCGTGCGCTGCAGGACCTCGCCATGCGCATGGCGGACGCGCCGGAGGAGGTGCTGCCCCGTTTCGTCGATCTCGCCATGCAGATGACCGGCGGCATCTCGGCGGGCCTCAGCCTCTATGAGGGAGACGATACGCGTCTCTTTCGCTGGCGCTATCTGCGCGGCGTTCTCTCCACTTTCGAGGGAGCTCCGACGCCACGCAATTTCAGCCCCTGCGGCGTCACGCTGGACGAAAACCGACCGGTGCTCGCCCGCCATCCCGAACGCGCCTACGACTGGATCGCCGACGCAGGCATCGTCGTGCCGGAGGTGCTGCTCGTCCCTCTTTATGTCGGCAGCGAGAAGCCGCTCGGCACTTTGTGGATCGTCGCGGGGCAGGAAGGCCATTTCGACGCCGGGCATGCCCGCGCCATGACCGAGCTCGCCACCCTTGTCGGGATTGCGCTCAAGCTGCGCGAAAATCAGACGCGGCTCACCCGTGCGCTCGAGGAGCAGGAGCGGCTGTCCGCCGAAATGGATCACCGGATCAAGAACCTCTTCTCCATCGCCGAGAGCATGATCCGCTCAACCGCGCGCACCACCTCCACCAAGGAGCAGATGGTGACGGCGCTTTCCGGCCGCCTGCATGCACTCGCCAACGCGCACTCCCTCGTGCGCCGCAAGGTGCACAGCAGCGGGGACGGGCTGCGCACAACCGATCTCGGCGAAGTGGTCGAGGCGATCACCCGGCCGCATGATCCCGATCCCTGTGCGCGCTTTACGATCGAGGGGCCGCGCGTGCCCTGCAGCGACAAGGCGGTGGACGGGATCGCTCTCGTCATCCATGAGCTCGCCACCAACGCTTCCAAATACGGTGCCCTGTCCGTGGACGAAGGCTGCGTCGATATCTGCTGGCGGCCGACCGGGGAGGAGCGTCTCCATCTCACCTGGGTGGAACGCGGCGGCCCGCCCGTCGAGCAGCCGCCGCGCATGAACGGCTATGGCAGCCGCCTCGTGCATGCCACGGTTACGCGCCAGTTCGGCGGCACGCTGAAATATGATTGGCGCCGCGAGGGGCTCTCCGTCACGATGACGCTGCCGTCGGGCAGCCTGCTCGTCTAAGCTGCGCTTGCCACGCTGCGCCGGCGCTTCGCACCCAGGAGGCCGTCGATCTCCTCGGGAGGCACGGCGCGCGACAGCAGGAAGCCCTGCAACTCGTCGCAGCCGATCGTTTTCAGGTAGTCGCCCTGCTCCGAGGTCTCCACGCCCTCCGCCGTCGTCCTGAGGCCGTTGGCGTGCGCCAGATCCACGATCGCCTGTATGATCGCCTCGTCCCCGCTCGATTTCCCGAACCCGCTGACGAAGCTGCGGTCGATCTTGATGCGGTCCACCTTGAGCTGATGCAGCCGGCCGAGCGATGAGAAGCCGGTGCCGAAATCGTCGAGCGCGATCCGCACGCCCATCTCCCTGAGCGCGCGCACATTCCCTTCGCATTCGCCGATATGATCGGTGAGCGCCGTCTCGGTCACCTCCAGTTCCAGCCGTCCCGGTTCCAGGCCGTGCTCGGCCAGCGCATCCGCAACCTTTCCGGCGAAGGCCGGGTTGCGCAGTTCGATCGCCGACACGTTCACGGCGATGGTCAGGTCGGGCCATGCAAGGGCGGCCAGGCACGCCTCGCGAAGGACGAAGTCCCCAAGCGCCTCGATCAGGCCCGTCTCCTCCGCGATGGGCACGAAGAGCGCCGGCGAGACCCACCCCTTCTGCGGGTGTCTCCATCGCAGGAGCGCCTCCACCCCGGTGATCTGCATGTCGCGTGCGGTGTAGAGCGGCTGATAGTGCACCGCCAGCTCGTTCCTGCGGGCAAGCGCCACGCGCAGGTCGCGTTCGATCTCCCTGCGCTCCTTCAGCATGGAATCCATCTCGCTGCCGAACCGCGCGTAGCGGCTGCGGCCGGAACTCTTGGCGTGGTAAAGTGCAATGTCGGCCTTGCGCGTGAGCTCCGCCCGGTCGATGCCGTCGACCGGCGCCACGGCGACCCCAAGCGAGATGCTGGCGAAAACCTGGTTGCCGTCGATATGGTAGGGCTGGCGCATCGCCTCGATCACGCGCTCGCAGAAGGCGTCCACCTCCCCGGCTTCGCGGCGATGGGGCATGAGCACCACGAACTCGTCGCCACCGATCCGCGCCACCGTATCGCCATGGCGCGTGAGCTTGCCCAGACGCCTGGCAACCTCCTTGATGAGGTGATCCCCCGCCGGATGGCCAAGCGAATCGTTCACCTGCTTGAAACGGTCCAGGTCGAGATAAAGGACCGCCAGCATGTCCCGCGTGTTTTCGAGCGCATCCAGCGCTTCTTCCAGCCGCTCCTCCAGCAGCGAACGGTTGGGAAGAGCCGTCAGAGGGTCGTGCAGCGCCAGATACTGCATCCGGGCCTCGCTGGCGGCGAGCCTCTTCGAGCGCTGGTTGACCAGGAACAGAAGACCGCTGATCGTCAGGAGAGCGAGCAGCATGACACCCAGGAGCACCGGCGCAAGGTTCGCCAGCACCGTCGTGCCGGGCCTGTGGGGCTGCCATATGAAATAGCCGATCACAGCGCCTGAATCGGACAGAAGGGGCAGGCCCGTCTCGCCCTTTCCGGAATCGTCCTGCCAGGCGAAGCGGATGCCGTCGAAGAGGTAGTCGTGCCGCAGGCCTTCCAGGAGGCTATCGTCAAGATATCGCACGGCGATGTGCAGGTATTCCTCGCCCGGTGTCTGCACGATTTCGCCGGTGTCGGAGACGATGGGTTTGACGCTGACGACGGCCGGATGGCCGGACACCACCATCAGGTCGGCCGCCCCCGGCGTGAGCATCCGCCCTGCCGGCTCCTGGTTGCGGCCCGTCCGCATCTCCTCGCGAAGGAAGGCGATGAGCGGCACGATGGTCGACTCAAGCCGCCTGAAATCCTCATCGGCTCCCGCCTTGCCGCCGGAGAAGGCGTATATCGGCTCGTTTTCCGGGTCGACCACATAGGCCGCGTCGTGCCCGAAATAGGTGCTCATCCAGCTGCCGAGATTGTGGTCGAGCCAGTCCGCGGCGCTGTCTCCCTGCCTCACCGCCCGCACGGAATCGTCCCAGACGGTGACGCTTTCCTGATCATAGGCGATCGAGGTCTTCAGGTCCGAAATCACGACCATGGCGAGCCGCTTCTGGCGCTCCCGTGCAACCGAGTCGGCTTCCCAGCTCGACCAGAGAAGAAGCCCGGCGACGGCAACACTGATCGCGACGGCGCCGCCCAGCACCGGCGTGACTATTTTCAATGCGAAGGAATGAAGCAACCAGCCCCGCGCGAAACGCATTTTGTCTCTCCCCACCATGGAGAGCAAAATGCTTCCCCAATGGTTAAACTTACGTGTCGACAGGAATCCGTGCGGGCGCGCTGTCCAGGCAAAACGCATCGCGGGGACGAAGGGGCAGCCATACCGCTTCCGCCCGCGATCTCAGGGACAGGGATTGCCGAACTTCCGATGCAGGTCATCCACTGCCTTCTGCATCTCCTCCGTCCAGGCCACATGGGCCGATCTGATCGCCTCGTCGAGTTGCTCGATCGTCGTCGCGCCGACGATGTTTGCGGTCAGGAAGGGCCGGGAGGTGACGAACGCATTGGCGAAGACGGCGGGGCTCATCCCGAAGGAGCGCGCAAGCGCATTATAGGCCAGAAAGGCCTCCGCGGCGCCGGGCGCCTCGTAGCGCTGCAGCCGGTTGAAAAGCTTCTTGCGCGAGCCTTCCGGCAGGGCGCCATGGTCGTACTTCCCGCTGAGATAGCCCTGCGCCAGCGGAGAATAGGCAAGCAGCCCCACCCCTTCGCGAAAAGCCACCTCGGCCAGGTTCACCTCGAAGGTCCGGTTGACCAGACTGTAGGCGTTCTGGACCGAGACGGGACGGGGCCCGGTCCCCTTCTCCGCCTCGCCGACATAGCGCATCACGCCCCATGAGCTCTCGTTCGACAGGCCGAAATGGCGGATTTTGCCGTCTTTCACCAACTCCTCGAAGACAGCGATGGTCTCGGCGATGGGTGTCTCGTCCTCGTGGCGCTCCAACTCGCCGGTGACGCGTGCGGGATTGGATCCCCAGGGGATGGCGCGATCGGGCCAGTGTATCTGGTAGAGGTCGATATGGTCGGTCTGCAGGCGCGCCAGCGATTTTTCGACCGCATCGAGGATATCGGCGCGGACGAGCCTGGAGGGCCGGCCGCCGCGGAACCAGGCGTTCGCAGTACGGCCCACCACCTTGGAGGCGACAACGACACTGTCCCGGTTGCGGCGCTCCTTCATCCAGGTGCCGATGATCCGTTCCGTGCGGCCCTGCGTCTCCGGCTTGGGCGGGATCGGGTAGAGCTCGGCCGTATCGAGGAAATTGACGCCCTGCTCGAAGGCGAAATCCATCTGGGCATGGCCCTCGGTCTCGCTGTTCTGCTCGCCCCAGGTCATGGTGCCGAGGCAGATCTTGGAGACGAAGAGATCGGTGCGGCCGAGACGGCGCTTTTCCATGGATTTTTCTCCGGTCTAACGGGATGGCGCGGAAAAGCGCCGTGGAGGAGGCGCGACTATAGCCACTGCACCGCGCCACGCAATATTGCGGTGCAAACATCAAGGGAATTGCTCCTTCCGGCAAGAGAATTTGACTTGTCTGGACACAGACGCCCGCTATTAAGCATTCGGCGGGCGGTCCGAGATGGATTTGCCGCGTGATTCATCGGCCGAGCGGCAGCCGCCAGGGTCCATAGGAAAGCAGCATCATGACAGCGCTGGCTACGGGCGCGGGAGCGCCCCCGGTCAATCTCTGGCTTTCCGAAGCGCGCGCAACGCTGTCGCTCGCCTGGCCGATGATCCTGACCAATCTCGCACAGACGGCGATGACCGTGACCGACGTCATGATGCTGGGACGGCTTTCGCCCGAGGCGCTCGCCGCAGGCACGCTCGGCCACAACCTCTATTTCATGCCGGTGATCTTCGGTCTCGGTCTCATGGCGGCGGCTTCCCCCATGATGGCGAGCGCCATCGGCGGCAGGCTGCGCTATATGCGCGAGGTACGGCGCTCCGCGCGGCAGGGCCTGTGGCTGGCGGTGGCCGTCTCGGTCCCGCTCTGGCTGCTTCTCTGGAACACCGAAGCCATCCTGCTCGCCATGGGGCAGGATCCGGCGCTCAGCCAGGCAGCCCAGTCCTATGTGCGTGCGCTGCAATGGGCCGCCCTGCCCTTTTTCGGCTACATCGTGCTGCGCTCCTTCATTTCCGCGCTGGAACGGCCCGGATGGGCGTTGGTGGTCGCCTTCATATGCGTGGCCTTCAACGTGCTCGCCAACTGGTGCCTGATCTTCGGCAATCTCGGCCTTCCGGCACTTGGGCTGACGGGCGCGGGCTACGCCACGACCTTGTCCAGCACGTTCATGTTCCTCGGCCTGGTGGCGGTCGTCAGCCTCGAACGCCAGTTCCGCCGCTTCAGCCTGTTCGGCCGGTTCTGGCGCTCCGACTGGCCGCGCTTCCGGGCGATGCTGCGGCTCGGCCTGCCGATCGCCGGCATTCTCACCTTCGAAGTGTCGGTCTTCAACATCGCCGCCCTGCTCATGGGCCGGATCGATACCGTCTCGCTCGCCGCCCACGCGATCGCCATCCAGATCGCCTCGGCCAGCTTCATGGTGCCCATGGGGCTCGGCCAGGCGGTCACGGTGCGTGTGGGCCGCGCCTTCGGCGCGAGGAACGCGCAGGCGATCACGCGCGCGGGCTGGACGGCCTTCACCATGGGCGTGAGCTTCATGGGGCTGATGGCGCTCATCATGTTCCTGGCGCCGCGCGTTCTCATCGCCGGCTTCATCGATCTCGACGCGCCGGAAAACCAGCCGGTCGTCACCATGGCGGTCACCTTCCTCGCCTATGCCGCGCTCTTCCAGATCGCTGACGGCGCGCAGGCGGTGGGGAGCGGCATGCTGCGCGGGCTGCACGACACCACGGTGCCGATGATCTATGCGGCATTCGGCTACTGGGGCATCGGCCTGCCGCTCAGCGTCGTGCTCGGCTTTCCGCTGGGCTATGGCGGCGTGGGCATCTGGATCGGCCTCTGCGCCGGTCTGACGGTGGTGGCGGTACTGCTTCTGTCGCGCTGGCTGAGGCGCGGGAAGCTCATGCTTTTCTACGCCTGACCCGCCGCCGCTTCGCCTCGTCGATCAGCATGTTGGCGACCTGCATGCGGACGACGGCGCGGGCGCGCAGATGTTCGGGCACCCGGTCGGGGTGGTTGCGCAGAGCGAATTCGCGCCGCAGCCGGTCGAGCTCCTTCGGCTTCCCGCCGCCGGCGAGGCCGAGCTCACGCGCGATTTCCTCGGGATCCAGCGAAGGCTCCGGCCTTGCCTGCTCCGGCTCGCCCATGGAAGCATAGGCAGCGTCAAGGGCGTCGTCGGAGAAGGCAATCCGGCCCGAATGGAGTTCCTCGACCACCGAGAGATAATCAATGGAGATGAGGTGCGCCCGGTCAGGCTCGTCGGAGCGTTCCGACAGAAGCTCGTCCAGCATGCTCGAAAAATCGCGCGGCGCGCGTGGTGCCATGGAAAGTCCGTCCGACAGGTCGCTGCCCGCCAGACTAGGGCGGCGTCGTTAAGAAATGTCTGCCGTCGTCCACACATTTTAACCGAAAGGGCACGGGCGGCCGCCGGATTTCACACAATGCACCAAAAGGACTTATTTAATCACAGGAATCTGCCCAGCGAACCCGCGGAGCCTTTCCATGAAGCCAGGTCCTCTCGCCCAGATCGCCGCCTGCTCCCTCCTTTTGCTCGGAACGCATGCCTTTGCGGCCGAGCCGGCCTATCTCGACGACCGGTCGAGCCCGGAGGCACTCGTCCGATCCCTCTACAACGCCGTAAACCGGAAGGAATATGCGCGTGCCTATTCCTATTTCGCGACACCACCCGCCGAAACGCCTGATGCCTACGCCAAGGGCTATGAGACGACGGAAAACGTGGACGTCCTTACCGGCGCGGCCAGCGAGGAAGGGGCCGCCGGCAGCATCTTCTATTCGCTCCCCGTGGCCATCCAGGCGCAGGAGGCCGGCGGTGAGGAGCGGGTCTTCGCGGGCTGCTACACGTTCAGGTTCGTGCAGCCCGGAGTGCAGACCACTCCCTACACACCGCTCATGATCGAAAGCGGCACGCTGCAGCCTGCCGATGCACCACTTGCCGACGCGCTGCCCGAAAGCTGTGGCGAGGGAGCACCTGTACCGGGCGATGCGCTTCTCCAGCGCGCGCAGCGGCTCTTCGATACCGTTTATGACGGCGTCTGCGCCGGCGATCTCGGCACCGAAGAAGAACCGGAAAGCCATATGATCCGGTTCAACTACGACTATGATCCGCCCGACGCCCCGCAGAGGGAGGTGCGGCTCTTCCGCTTCCTGTGCGATCGTGCCGCGTATAACGAGACGCATGTGTATCTGCTCGCCGGCGAAAACGACGAAATCCTGCCCCTCCGTTTCGCGGTGCCGGATCTCGATATCCGTTATGAAGACGGGGATTCGGAAAAGCGCGTGGAGGAAATGCGCATCATCGGCTTCGTGACCGAGGACCAGCTCGTAAACTCCGATTTCGACCCGGAAACGCTGACCCTGACCACTCGTGAAAAATGGCGGGGCGTGGGAGATGCCTCCTCCAGCGGCCAGTGGATATTCCGCCTGGGCGCCTTCTCGCTCGTCCGCTACGACGTCGATGCCTCCTATGACGGCGAGATCAACCCCGAGACCGTGCTGGACTACGCGACCGGCCCGTGACTCAACGGTCGACCGAAAGCATCCAGTTGAGCGTCTCGCGCCAGTCCGTCATGCGGATGGGCGTGCCGTGGCTGCCGGTTTCGAAACGCACGAAACGGGCAGGATAGCCGGGCGTCTTGCTTATGCGGCGGTAGAAGGCTTCCTGGTTCTCGACGGGAAAGACCGTGTCACGGCTGCCATGGCCGAAGAAGACCGGCACACGGCGTGCAAAAGCGGAAGAGCCCAGGAATCCGTCGTCCCAGAAGGAGCCGAGGAGAAGGAGGCCGCCAAGCCTCGGGGCGAGGGCTTCCGACCGCGCGATGCGCCAGCAGAGCGCCCCACCCATGGAGCCGCAGGCCACGAAGATCGGCGCCCGCGGCGAGCGGGCGGCATAGTAGGACAGAAGCGCCAGGATTTCCGTCGCCCCCTGCCCTTCGAAATCGGTGAAATCCGGCGAAAGATAAAGGCCGCCATTGCGGCCCATCAGGTTCTTGATACGGTTGAAATTGCCGCCGAAGGTGAAGTCATTCACGCCCTGATGCCGGTTGCCGCCCTGCCCGTGCAGATAGATCGTGATCACGCGCGCATTCTCGGTTCTGCCCACCGCGAAATGCGGAACCGGCCCGGTGTGGGTCTTCAACACCAGGTCCTGCTGCATGCGCCGGATTTCCGTCGCGACATAGCGCCCGTGCACGCGGCGCTCGGGCACCGCATCGCGGCCGTTGATGTCGCGCATCTCGCGGTAGTTGATCACGCGGTAGTCGCCGCCGTCGCTGCTTTCCAGAACGGGCGGATAGGCGAAGAGCCGGTCCTTGAAGGGGCCGAGTTCGAGGGAGAGGGCTGGCGTGGCGAGGAGCGCTATCGATACGGCAGATGACAAAACGAGCTGGCGCAACAGTGACGGCATCGCTACCGCTCGCGCGCGCCCAGCACGCCGCCGGCCGCCTGCAGCGCTTCGGGCGTATCCACGTCCAGGCTCGCAGCGGGGCCGAGTTCGACATCCACGATATCGACGGCGCTTTCGACGAGCTGGCGCGCGCCGGTGTCGCCCTCGAGCTTCTCCACCTCGGAAAAAAGCCTTCGCGGCAGGATCACGGGGTTGCCGCGCTTGCCGCCATGGGTGGCGCGCACGATGGAGCGGCCGCCTGCGGCCAAGAAGGCCGCGACGAGCCGGTCGAGATCGGTCGCCGCGATCCCCGGCATGTCCGCCAGCGCGACCAGTGCCGCGTCGGCGGAGGGCGGCAGCGCACGGATCCCGGCCTTGAGCGAGCTTGCGAGTCCGGTGGCGAAATCGGCGTTGAAAACGGTCCTCAGGTCGAGACCGGCAAGCGCGTCCGACACAGCTTCCGCCTCATGGCCGAGGACGGCCACCGTGCCCGTCGCCCGGCTTGCCAGAAGCTGTTCGGCCGTGCGGCGCACCAGCGGCTTTCCCTCGAATGTCGCGAGCAGCTTGTTCTGCGGCCCCATCCGGCGCGACTGGCCGGCCGCGAGGAGCACGGCCCAGACCTTTGCGGATGCACGCGCGGCGGAAGCCTCGCGCGGCTGCGGCCGCGTCGGAATCTCCATCAGAAGCCCGCCGACGCCCATGCCGGCGATGCCTTCCGGCGTTACCTCGATCCCGGCGATCAAGCGGTCCAGGACCCAATCGAAACCGTTGAGCTTGGGGCTGCGGGCACAGCCGGGCACGCCCAGCACCGGCTTGCCGCCGAGCGATCCGAGCACCAGGAGGTTGCCGGGATCGACGGGCATGCCGACCCGCGAGACGCCGCCGCCCGCGCGGCGGATCGCCGCCGGCACGACATCGTCCTCGTCGCAGACGGCGGACGCGCCGAAAATGAGCACCATGTCGCTCGAAGACGCATGTTCGCGGATCGCTTGCGCGACCGCCTCTTCCTCGTGCGGCGGGCGCAGTTCCCGCGTGATGCGGCTCACGGAGCGTGCGAGCCGCGCTTCGGTGATGCGGGCGGTCTTGTCGAGCACGCTGGTCTTGACGCCCGGCAGCACCGTCTGCACGAGCCCGATCTTGCGCGGGACGAAGGGGCGCACGGAGAAAGCCTGTCGTTCGGCGGCGATCGCCTCCGCGCGCGCCAGCAGACTTTCGTGCACGGCGAAGGGGATGATCTTGACCGTCGCCACCATCTGCCCCGCCTCCACGGCGGCGAAGGGCTCGAGCGTCGCCAGGGTGACCGCCGGGTCGATGCGGTTGATCGCATCGACGATCCCGCGCTCCACCAGGAAGATGCCGGCCTCCCGCGCATGGAGATTGACACGGCCCGTCGAAGGCGGCCGGGCCTCGACGTGATCGCAGACGAGCAAGGCGGCGAGGCGGGCGGCGGCGGCATCCTCGTCGAGGTCGCCCGGCTCCAGAACCGCCGCGATCACCTCGCGGACGCCGGCGCGGCGCAGGTCCTCGATATCCCCTGCGGTCAGGCGGTGCGCCTTGCGCAGGCGCTTCTCGCCGGCCATCGTGGCATGGGCGAGGATCGCGCCCTCGGCCTTTTCCACCTCTGTCGCGCCGAACCTCACGCGGCTTCGCCCTTCCGGGCCGTAAGTCCGCGCGAGCGCAGCGCCTCGATGATCTGCGCGAGCACGGCCACCGCGATCTCGGCGGGGCTTGCCGCGCCGATCGCAAGGCCGATCGGCGCGTGGATACGCTCGATCGCCTCCATGGACAGGCCGGCGGCCACCAGCCGCTCGACACGCTTCGCGTGGGTCTTGCGGCTGCCGAGCGCGCCCACATAGAAGCAGCCCGCCTCAAGCGCGGCCGTCAGCGCAAGATCGTCGATCTTTGGATCGTGAGTGAGCGCGGCCAGCGCGCAATAGGCATCGAGGGGGCTCCTCTTGAGCACGTCTTCCGGCCATTCGGCTTCGAGCCTGACGTCGGGGAACCGCTCGGGCGAGGCGAAGGCCGTGCGCGGATCGATGATGTGCAGGTCGAATCCGGCGATCCGCGCCATCGGCGCCAGTGCCTGGCTGATATGGACCGCGCCGATCATCACCAACCGGGGCGGCGGCAGATGCACGTTGAGGAAGAAGCTGCGGCCGTCCGCCTCGACCGTGCCGGATTTGCCCGAGCGGAACGCCTCCGCGACGGCTTCGCCCAGGCGGCCCGCCACCGGGTCGCCCTCCACCACCACACGGTCGCGGCCGTCGCCCAGATCGGTGAGCAGGATTGCCGCCCTGCGTTCGCGGCGGCACTGGTTGAGCTTCTTGAGGGAATAGGGGTCCATCAGCCGAGCCGTTCCACATAGACCTTGATGCGGCCGCCGCAGGAAAGGCCGACCCGCCAGGCGGTCTCGTCTGCCACGCCGAATTCCAGCATGCGCGGATTGCCGTCTGCGATCACTTCCGAAGCCTCGGCCACCACGGCGCCTTCGACGCACCCGCCTGAGACGGAGCCTTCGAAAAGGCCGTCGGCATCGATGACGAGGTGGCTGCCGACCGGCCGCGGCGCGGAGCCCCAGGTCTCCACCACGGTGGCGATCGCCACGTTCCTGCCGTCCTTCATCCATTCCTCCGCGATCATCAGCGGATCGCGCGGTTCAGGAACTTGAGCGACTTCGGACATGTCCTCGCCTCCTAGCCAAATGCCGGGTCACCCCTCACTTGCGATTTCTAACACCGAGCTTGCGCGCCGCTCCAGCTAAGGCATTGAAATCGCTTTCCCTCCCGCAAGGAAGAGATAGGTGCCTGCTCCTGCGCTCCCGCAAATCGCAGATATTGGCGATTGGCGGCAAGGCCGACGCCGGCATTATCTCTCCCCTTGCGGGAGAGAAAGCGATTTCTTGGGTTTAGCGAAGCCAAGCCCTTAGAAATCGCAAGTGAGGGGTTCCTTGCACCATCCAATATGGTCACGCGCGCGGGCGCTTGCCAAGCCCCTCGCGCAAAACCGGTCTTCCACGCGCCCGGGGCATTGTGGACAGCGCCTCGCACAGGTCCGACAGCGCGTTCAGCGTGTGCACCGGCCGCAATTCGTCCACATGGGGCAGCATGGCACGCATGCCCCGCGCCTTCGGCTCGAAACCCTCGAAGCGCAGAAGGGGGTTGAGCCAGACCAGCCGCCGGCAAGACTTGTGCAGGCGCTCCATCTCGTGTGCCAGCGTTTCGACATCCTCTCGCTCGAGCCCGTCGGTGATGAGGAGCACCACCGCCCCTTGCCCCAGCACCCGGCGCGACCAGAGCCGGTTGAAGCTGCCGATCGCCTCGCCGATGCGCGTGCCGCCCGACCAGTCCTGGACGGCGCCGGCGCATTCGGCAAGCGCCTCGTCGGGGTCGCGGTGGCGCAGCTGGCGGGTGAGGTTCGTCAGCCGCGTGCCGAAGACGAAGCTCGCCACCTGCCGCCGGCTTTCCGTCAGGGCATGCAGGAAGTGCAGGAAAATGCGCGTGTACTGGCTCATGGAGCCGGAGATATCTGCCAGCACCACCAGAGGCGGGTGCACATGGCGGGGCGACTTGTAGCGCGGCAGGATCAGATCGCCGCCCGTGCGCAGCCCCAGGCGCATCATCGCGCGCGGATCGACGCGCCGACCGCGTGGATCGGTGCGGTAGCGCCGTGTCGCGACGCGGTCGTGGGGCATGACCAGCCTGCCGATGGCCTTCCTGGCCTCCGCGATCTCATCAGCCGACATCTGCGCGAAATCCTTGGCCGCCAACACCTCGCGCGATGAAAACGAAAGCCGGGCATCGATTTCGATCTCCGGCGCCGGTTCCTTCCGATCCAGGTCGGAATCGGGTCGCAAGAAGGACTCTCCGGCACGTTTCTCGCCCGGCCTCGGCTTTTCCTTTTCGCGAACGGCGGGCGCAACGGGCGAGAGCATGGCGAGCATCTTCTCGATCAGCTCGCGCGAGCGCCAGAACAGGCGGAAGGCCTCGTCGAAGACCGCGTGGTCCTCGCGCCGGGTGACGAGCACGGCATGAAGCGTCCAGTAGAAATCCTCGCGCGTGCCGATGCCGGCCGCGAGCACGGCCTGGATCGCGTCGGTGACGGCGGCAGGCCCCACCCGCAGACCGGCCTTGCGCAGCGCGCGGGCGAAATAGACGATGTTGTCGGCGATCCGCCCTTCCGGATCGGCCGTCAAGATGCGCGCGTCGCCGCTCTGCGCCATGGTCTCACCCGGCGGCCTGGAACTCGGCCTTGACCTCGTCCAGGATACGGGCGCTCTCGCCCTCCCGCAGCCGCGCGATATCGTCCTGGTATTTCAGGAGCACGCCCAGCGTGTCGGAAACCGTCTCGGGATCGAGCGCCACCTTGTCGAGCTCGGTCAGGGCGGTCGCCCAATCGATCGATTCGGCGACGCCCGGCACCTTGAAGAGGTCCATGTCTCGCAGCTTCTGGACGAAGCGCACGACCTCCTGCGACAGGCGGCTGTTCGCCTGCGGCACCCTGCGACGAACGATTTCGAGCTCCCGCTCCGCATCCGGATAGTCGACCCAGTGGTAGAGGCAGCGGCGCTTCAGGGCGTCGTGGATCTCGCGCGTGCGGTTGGTGGTGATGACGACGACCGGCGGCTCCTCCGCCCGGATGGTGCCGAGTTCCGGCACCGTGACCTGATAGTCCGAGAGGATTTCGAGCAGGAAGGCCTCGAACGCCTCGTCGGTGCGGTCGAGCTCGTCGATGAGGAAGACGGGCGCCGCGCCCGGCATGCCGTTGAGCGCCTCCAGAACCGGGCGGCGGATCAGGTATTTCTCGGAGAAGACATTGTGCTCCATGACGTCGCGGTCCGCCACACCAGCCGCTTCCTCCATGCGGATCTCGATCATCTGCGCGGCATAGTTCCACTCATAGACCGCAGAGGAGACGTCCAGACCCTCATAACACTGCAGGCGGATCAAGGGACGGCCCAGCGATTGGGCCAACACCTTGGCGATCTCGGTCTTGCCCACGCCGGCCTCGCCTTCCAGAAAAAGAGGGCGGCGCATCTTGAGGCTCAGGAAGACGACGGTCGCCAGCGCGCGATCGGCCACATAGTCGGCCGCGTTCAGCAGCCCGACCGTCTCGTCGATCGATTGCGGAAAGGCGCGCGGCATGGGTTCGGACATGGTGACCCCGGGAGCTGGCTTAGAGAACGCGGTAGCTGCGGTCGTGGTAGAGGAGCGGCTTGAGGTTAGCGCCGATGCGCAGGCCTGTCACCTTGCCGAAATACACGCGATGGGTGGCGAGTTCCTTGGTGTCGATCACCTGACAGTCGAAAACGGCCATGGCGCCGAGCAGGGTGGGCGCGCCCGAGGAAAGCGTATCCCACTCGCCCAGCGCGAAGCGCTCGTCCTGTGGAAGGCCGGTCAGGCCGGAAAAGGCGTTCGACAGGTTCTCATGCCCGGCCGCGAGCGTGTTCAGCGCGAAGACGCCGTTTTGAAGAAAGAGGTCGTTGTTGACGTTATCCCGGTTCAGGCAGGCGAGAACGATGGGCGGACTGTCCGAGACCGAACAGGCGGCGATCACCGTCACGCCACGCCGGCCGGCGGCACCGTCGGTCGTGATCACATGCACGGCGCCCGCAAAGCGGGCCATCGCGTTCCGGTAATCCTGGGGAGCTACGTCGTTCGTCTTCAGCACAAGAAATTCCTCGCCCGCCTCGATATAGGTATGGTCCCGTCGCTTGCAAGCAACCGCCTGGGGCTCGATAGCGTGTTGCACCCGGCACTGCCAAGCTTTACCAGTGCTGTAACCTGTTTGCTGCACAAGAGCCGCGGCGTTCGTCGATTGATGCGTTTTGTCACCATTCCCCTGCTGTTCCTCACCTTCATGGCGAGCCCCCCGGCCCGTGCGCAGGAGCTTACGATCGGGCTTGCCGCCCCGCTCAGCGGCGATTTCCGGCTTTTGGGACAGCAATGGGCGAACGGCGCGCGCGCGGCGGCGCAAGGCGGTACGGCGCGCCTCGCCGAGGCGGACAGCGCCTGCACGGAGGAAGGGGGTGCGGCGGCGGCACGACAACTTGCAGCGGCGAACGCCTCCGTTGTCATCGGCTTCCTGTGCACGCCCGCGATCGAAGCCGCCATGCCGATCCTGAAGGAAGCCGGCATTCCGGTGATAACGCCGGTCAGGACCAACAGCCTGACGGACCAGAAGGACCGCACCGGGTGGCCGGTCTTCCGCCTGGGGCCGCGTGCGGACGACGAAAGCGAGGCCGTGGCCGCGATCCTCGTGCCGCTCTGGCGCCGGGAGTTCTTCGCCATCGTCGACGACGGCACGATCCATGGCCGCGAGCTGGCGGAGACGCTGCGCGCCGAGGCCGAGCTCGCCAAACTGGAGCCCGTTCTTGTCGATACGTTCCGGCCCCAGCTCGACAACCAGATCGGGCTGGTGGGCCGGCTGCGGCGCGCGGGCGCGACGCGTGTGTTCGTCGGTGGCGACAGGAGCGACATCGCCATCATGGCGCGCGATGCCGAGGGGCTCGGTTACCAGGTCACCTTCGCCGGCGGTGAGGCATTGAGGGCGGAAGACGGCCCCGTTCCCCTCCCCGCCGGTGTCCTGATGGTCGGCCTCCCGCGATGGCAGGATCTGGCGACGCCCGAAGCGAATGCCGTGCTGGACGAGGCCGGCATTCTCCCGGAAGGCTATGTGCTTCCGGGCTTCGCCGCCTTCCAGATCGCGGAAACGGCAAGCCAGGAAGCCGCGCAGGCCGGACTGCCGGTGGCGGACGCGCTCTCGCGCCTTTCCTTCGGCACCGGCATCGGCGAAATCCGCTTCGATGAAAAGGGCGATCTTGCCGGCAATCTCTACCGCCTCTTCCGCTATGACGGCGAACAATTCGTCGAGGCGGACTGATGATACAGACCGGTCCCGGAAATCTCATCACCGACGTTGCCGGCCTGACCGTCGGCAACAGCGATGATGGCCGGCTGAAGTCCGGCGTCACGGTCGTGCTCTGCGATGAACCTGCCGTGGCGGGGGTCCAGGTCCTGGGCGGCGCGCCCGGCACGCGCGAGACCGACCTGCTCGCTCCACAGGCGCTCGTGGAAAGGGTGAACGCCATCGTGCTGTCCGGCGGCTCCGCCTTCGGCCTCGATGCCGCCTCCGGCGTGCAGGCGGCGCTCAGGGAGACGGGGCAAGGCTTCGAGGCGGCCGGCCACCGCGTGCCCATCGTGCCGGCCGCGATCCTCTTCGATCTCGCCAATGGCGGCGACAAGGACTGGGGCCGCTACCCGCCGTACCGGGAACTCGGCTACGAGGCATGCCGGCAAGCCTCCCTGCAATTCGCCCTCGGCACCCACGGTGCGGGCATGGGCGCGCTCACGGCGGGCCTGAAAGGCGGCCTCGGCTCGGCCTCCACCCTGCTTTCCAACGGGATCACGGTGGGCGCGCTTGCCGCCGTGAACGCCGCCGGCTCCGTCACCGTGGGTGAGACCACCCATTTCTGGGCTGCGCCCTTCGAGATCGAGGCGGAGTTCGGCGGCCTCGGCCTCCCCTCACCTATCCCGCCCGAGGCTCGCCGGATCGCCAGGAAGAAAGTCGGCGGGCTTTCGGGAAACACGACCATCGCCGTGATCGCAACCGATGCCAGGCTCGACAAGGCCGCGGCGCAGCGGCTCGCCGTCGCCGCCCATGACGGTTTCGCCCGGGCGATCTGGCCCTCACACACGCCCGTGGACGGAGACCTGGTCTTTGCGCTTGCCACCGGCCGCAAGGAAATGACATCCGACCGGCAAACTGCGATCGAAGTGTACGCCGCGGCGGCCGCGACCATGGCGCGGGCGATCGCCCGTGGAGTGCATGCGGCGAAACCGGCCGAAGGCGACCTCATGCCCGCCTGGGAGGAGCGCCTTGCCGGAAGCCGCGACGCCTGAGCACAAGCACGATCATGAGGGAACAACCATGCCGCCGATCTGCCGCCTGATCATCGCGTTCACGTTCTTGCTCGCGCCTTCCGCCCGCGCGGGGGATATGGCTGCCGTGGAAGTTCTCGGCTTCAGCACCGATGGCGGTATCTTCGCCTTCGAGGAATACGGAGTGCAGGACGGCTCGGGCTTTCCCTATGCCAGCCGGTTCTACATCGACACGGACACGGACAAATTCCTTCCCGATACCCCGATCCGCGTACGGCTCGACGACGAGCAAGCCACTGTTGAGGATGCGCGGCAGCAGGCAAAAATGGAAGCGCAATCAATCATCTCCGACGAAGAGTTGACGGAGCACCAAGGCTTCCGGGCGGGATGGAATGCGGTGACGGAGCTTTCCGCGGATCCGCGGAGGATGATGGTCAATCCGCGGCCCGTCATCCCGCCCCTCGACGAGCCGGTCGAGTTCCGTCTCGAGGAGATGGCGGCGGCGCAGCCGGAAAACTGCCAGGGCATGGGGATGATCGTCGGCTTCCGCCTGCTTCGCGTCGCCACGACGGCAGGCGCCCAGACGGAGCTGGTGCACGAGGACCAGGAAGTGCCTTCAAGCCGCGGCTGCCCACTCGGCTACCGCATTGCGGGGGTGCAGACCTTCCATCCCGATGGCGGTGAGCCGGTCTTCGCCGTGCTCGTCGCTATCCGCCGCGTGGGCTTCGAGGGGCCGGACCACCGCTTCCTTGCCGTGACGGGCAAATTGTGACCGGCGCCGCGCGTTCCCCCGCCATTGCCGGGCCCGGCAGGCTGCTGGGCGGCCGCCTCAGGCGGGCGGTCCCCTCCCCGCGTGCGGCTTCCGCCGGCGCTTTCCTCTGGTCCGTCCTCATGGCGGGCGGCGCATATTGGGGCGTTGCCCACTGGGCGAACCCTTCGCATATCCTCACCGTCCTCTTGATATATGCAGCCGGCGCGGCGGCGGCCTTTCCGCTGGCGATGTTCATGACAGAGGCGGTCGCGGGCGAGAAAATGCCGACCCAGCGTTTCGCTAGCGCCTTCCTGCTCCTGGCGCTGACGACGGTGGGCGTCACCGCCCTCCTCTTCGCCGTGATCTACCGCGCCTATTATGCGCACTGGCACGAGGAGGCGTTCTCCCCCGTCTGGGTGCTGCAGTTCGCCGGTACGGTCCTGAGCGCATTCTACCAGTTCGCGGTCCTCGGGCTGCGCCTCTATTTCCCGTACGGTTTAATAGGACTTTTTGCCGTCAGCCTGTGGTTTGCGGTCCGTGCGCGTTGAGCTTCGCAACACCGTCTGATAGGACCCGACCGGCTTCTACGAAAACAAGGCAAGCCCATGATCCCGCGCTACTCGCGGCCCGAGATGGCCGCCATCTGGTCCCCCGAGACGAAATTCCGCATCTGGTTCGAGATCGAGGCCCATGCGGCCGACGCCATGGCCGAGCTCGGCATCGTGCCGAAGGAGGCCGCCAGGACGGTCTGGGAAAAGGCGGGCAATGCCAAATTCGACATCGACCGCATCGACGAGATCGAGCGCGAGACCAAGCATGACGTGATCGCTTTCCTGACGCATCTGGCCGAGATCGTCGGACCGGAGGCGCGCTTCGTGCATCAGGGCATGACCTCCTCCGACGTGCTCGACACCTGCTTCAACGTGCAGCTCGTGCGAGCGAGCGACATCCTGCTTTCCGATCTGGACAAGCTCCTGGAGACGCTGAAGGCGCGCGCCTTCGAGCACAAGGACACGGTCACCATCGGGCGCAGCCACGGCATCCACGCGGAGCCCACCACCTTCGGGCTGAAGCTCGCGCAAGCCTATGCGGAATTCTCCCGCTGCCGTGAGCGGCTGGTGCATGCCCGCGAGGAGGTGGCGACCTGCGCCATCTCCGGCGCGGTCGGCACCTTCGCCAATATCGACCCGCGCGTGGAGGAGCATGTCGCGGCCAAGATGGGGCTTAAGCCCGAACCGGTCTCGACCCAGGTGATCCCGCGCGACCGGCACGCCATGTTCTTCGCCACGCTCGCCGTGATCGCCTCCTCCATCGAGCGGCTGGCCACGGAGGTGCGGCACCTGCAGCGCACGGAGGTGCTGGAGGCGGAGGAGTATTTCTCGCCGGGACAGAAGGGCTCCTCGGCCATGCCGCACAAGCGCAACCCCGTGCTGTCGGAGAACCTCACGGGCCTCGCCCGCATGGTGCGCGCCTACGCGATGCCGGCGATGGAGAACGTAGCGCTCTGGCACGAGCGCGACATCTCGCATTCCTCCGTGGAACGGATGATCGGACCGGACGCCACCGTGACGCTCGACTTCGCGCTCGCGCGGCTGACCGGCATGATGGAGAAGCTGGTCGTCTATCCCGAAAGCATGCAGAGGAATCTCGACCGGTTCCGCGGGCTCGTCCATTCGCAGCGCGTGCTGCTCGCACTGACCCAGACGGGCGTGAGCCGGGAGGATGCGTACCGTCTGGTACAGCGCAACGCGATGAAGGTGTGGGAGCACGGCGCCGATTTCCTGCAGGAATTGCTCGCCGACCAGGATGTGCGTGCGGCCCTGTCGGAGAAAGATATCCGCGAAAAATTCGATCTCGGCTATCACACCAAGCATGTGGACACGATCTTCAGGCGGGTGTTCGGGAAGATTTAGGGGGCTGATTTACCCCACTTGCGATTTCAGCTTCCGCTGCGCTCCAGCTAAGATTTGGAAATCGCAAGTGATAGGGACTGCGGCTCTCAACTTGAACGCGGCGATATCCGAATGACGGTGCCCCAAGGGTCTTCGAGCGTGCGCTCGCCCGGCGCGCGCGTGTCGTTGAACGTCACCCATGAAAGCCCCGCCCTCGCGGGGTCGCGGCGCTCGGCACCGGCGCTGTGCCAGGCATTGGCGCCGACATGGTGGTGATAGCCGCCCGACGCGAGGAACACCGCGCTCGGGCCGTAACGCGCCATGGTTTCGAGGCCGAGCGCCTCGTGCCACCATGTCTCCGCTTCCGCCGGATCGCCGACGCGCAGGTGCACATGGCCGATGACCGTACCGTCCGGTACTCCATTCCAGGTCTCGTCGCCTGCCGCCTCCAGCAGGTCGCGGAAGTCGAGCCGGAGCGTCTTCATGGCGATCTCACCGTTCTCCCACTGCCAGCGCTCACGCGGGCGGTCCGCATAGATCTCGATCCCGTTGCCTTCCGGATCGTTCAGGTAGATCGCCTCGCTCACGAGATGGTCCGAGGCGCCGTCTATGCCGATCCGACGCTCCATCGCATAGCGCGTCCAGCGCGCAAGGGCCGCACGGGAAGGCAGAAGAAAGGCGGTGTGGAACAAGCCTGCCTCGCGCGTATCGTCCGGCTTGGCAGACGCATACTGCTCGATGGTCAAAAGCGGCCGTTCGCCGGCGCCGAGCACGATCGCCCCGCTCCCGCGCGACAATTCGTGGAGGCCGACGACGTCGCGGTAATACCGCGCCAGCGCCTCCGAATCGCGTGACGTGAGGCCGACGGCAGCCACGCTGATCGGCGTCGTCGCGGCAAAGGGAAGTTCGGTCATCTTGCATCTCCCGGCCCGCCGGAGTGCCCGGCACAGCACCATATGCATCATCTCGATGCGCCATTCGCTGTCTTGAATGTGACCATGCACCCCTCGGCGCACAAGCGCGGAAAGGAGAACGCCGTGTTCACCATTCGCACATCGTGGAAGCGGGTTGCATCGAGCAGCCTTGCTGGCTAGATGCACCGCCATGAAAGCCAAGGACGCCGACATCCTCATCATTCCCGGATACACCAATTCAGGGCCGGACCACTGGCAGAGCCGCTGGCAAGCGCGGATTTCGACCGCACGCCGCGTCGAGCAGGCGGAGTGGTCCAAACCGGTGCGCGAGGACTGGGTGGACAAGGTGGTGGAGGCCGTCAACGAGTCCGAAAAGCCGGTGGTGCTCGTCGCCCACTCGCTGGGAATAGCCTCGGCCATCCACGGCATTCCGCGTTTCTGCAGACGCGTGGCCGGGGCCTTCTTCGTCGCGCCGCCGGACGTCGCCAACCCGGGGATCAGGCCGAAGCACCTGATGACCTTCGGGCCCTACCCGCGCGCGCCGCTGCCCTTTCCCTCCGTCGTGGTGGCGAGCCGCAACGACCATTTCGGAAGCTTCGAGCAGGCGGAGGACATCGCGGCCGCCTGGGGCTCGCTTCTGCTCGATGCGGGAGACGCCGGGCACATCAATGCCGAAGCGGGCTTCGGCCCATGGCCGGAAGGCTCCCTCGCCTTCGCAAAGTTCCTGGGGCGGCTCTAAGCTAGGCGATGCTTTCCCTGGCTTTGGCAATCATGCCGGCCGCACCGTTCTGGATGTAGCCATAATCGCTGCCGAGAGCGAAGAGCCTGTATCCCATCGCGTGATACCGGCCGACCAGCCCCGGATCGACCGAATAGACGGCAAGGAGCTTGCCGGCCGCCTTCGTCCGCTCGGCGATATGGGCAATGGCGTCCATCATCCCGGCAAGCGAGGGATCGATGGTGCGGCCTTCCGTCCATGCAATCGAGAAATCCGACGGGCCGACGAAGATGCCGTCGATGCCTTCCGTCCCGGCGATCTCGTCGACAACGGCAAGGGCGGCGCGTGTCTCGATCATGGCGAAAGCCAGCGTGCGGCCCCTGCTGCTCTCCAGCCAGTGCTGCCCGCCCGCCTCGCGCGAGCGCGGGAGGGCGAAGGTCGGCCCCCACGAGCGCTCTCCGCGCGGGGGATAGTTCATGGCGGCGGCGAAACGGCGCGCATCCTCCACCGAATTGATCATGGGCGCGATCACCGCCTCGGCGCCGAAGTCGAGCGACCGGCTCGCCATGTCGAAACGGCCCACCGGTATGCGCACGATCGCGTGCCGTTCGCGCAGCATCAGCGGCACGATGCTCCGCAGCACGCTGTCCTCATGATGGCCGCCATGCTGCATATCGAGGGTGACGGCATCGAATTCCGTGCAAGCGATCGCCTCCACGGTGAGCGCGTCCGGAATGCCGGACCAGCCGCTGAGGATCGTCTCGCCGGCCGCCAGCCGATCGGAAAGCCGGCGCATGGCCGCTATTCGCCTTTCACCTGGGCAATGGCCTCGGCAAGCAGCTCCACCATCTTGTTGCGGATCGCATCATCAGTCTCGGTCACGCCGGAGGCGTCGAAGTCACTGCGTATCTTGCGGAACACGTCCTCGTCGCCCGCTTCCTCGAAATCGGCCTTGACGACCTCCTTCGCGTAGGCATCGGCCTGATCGCCCGTTCTGCCGAGCTTTTCAGCGGCCCAAAGGCCCAGCAGCTTGTTGCGCCGCACGGTGGCCTTGAACTTCAGTTCCTCGTCGCGCACGAACATCCGCTCGAATGTTTCCTCGCGCTCTCTCATGTTGCTCATCCTACCCTCCGGCTCTGGCAGCGACGCATACCACGAAGATGCGGCATGCCCGACAAGATTTCGCTTTAGAGACCAGAAGCTTTGGGCCGGGTCAATAGCAGCGCGCGCGGTACTGCGAATCCCGTTGAGGAGAAGAAATGCGCATTGAGGTGGCGGCGTGTTTGCGCTAGAGACCGCAGAAGCCAGCTGGCTCCTCCCCATCTTGCCGAGTCGGGCCGATGATCACCACCTTGGGACCGGCATATGAAACCCAGAGAAAGCCATGAACCGTCGCCGCCGTATTTATGAGGGCAAGGCCAAGATTCTTTACGAAGGTCCTGAACCCGGTACACTGATCCAGTTCTTCAAGGACGATGCGACCGCCTTCAACAAGAAGAAGCACGAAGTCGTCGATGGCAAGGGCGTGCTGAACAACCGCATTTCGGAGTATATCTTCGAACATCTGAACCGGATGGGCATTCCCACCCACTTCATCCGCCGCCTCAACATGCGCGAGCAGCTCATCAAGGAAGTGGAGATCATCCCGCTCGAAATCGTCGTGCGCAATATTGCCGCAGGTTCGCTGGCCAAGAGGCTCGGCATCGAGGAAGGCACGGTGCTGCCGCGCTCCATCATCGAATTCTACTACAAGGCCGATGCGCTTGACGATCCGATGGTGTCGGAGGAGCACGTCACGGCCTTTGGCTGGGCGAGCCCCCAGGAGATCGACGACATCATGGCGCTCGCCATCCGCGTCAACGACTTCCTCTCGGGGCTCTTCCTGGGAGTGGGCATCCAGCTCGTCGACTTCAAGATCGAGTGCGGCCGCCTCTGGGAAGGCGACATGATGCGCATCGTCGTGGCCGACGAGATCTCGCCCGATTCCTGCCGCCTGTGGGACATCAACACGCGCGACAAGCTGGACAAGGACCGTTTCCGCCGCGACATGGGCGGCCTCGTCGAGGCCTACCAGGAAGTCGCGCGCAGGCTGGGCATCATGAACGAGAACGAACCGCCGAAACCCGCCGGGCCCGTGCTCGTCTCGTCGAAACCCGACGAAACCCGCCACTGATCAACATGGGGGCAGAAGAAGGTGATCAAGGCACGCGTCATCGTCACACTCAAGAACGGCGTGCTCGACCCGCAGGGCAAAGCCATCGAGGGCGCACTCGAGGGCTTGAGCTTTTCCGGCGTCGGCTCCGTGCGCCAGGGCAAGGTGTTCGACATCGAACTCGACGGCGCCGACAGGGCCAAGGCGGAAGCCGAGCTGAAGGAAATGTGCGAGCGCTTGCTGGCGAACACGGTGATTGAGAACTATAGTATCTCCATCACCTGAAGTTGTGCTGGAGGGCGGGAATGGCTGAGGCGAACAGCGAGTTCATGTACCAGTTTCTGAAGAAGATGCAGGATCGGTTTGACAAGGTCGATTTCGCGCTGCTCGAACTCAAGTCCGAGGTAACCAATCTGCGCGGAGCCATGGTTGCCCTTCAAAGCGATACCCCCAACCTCTATATGATCCTCGCACGCCACGACGAGCGGCTCGGCCGCATCGAGCGCCGTCTGGAACCGCGCGAACTCGCCGAGACCGAGAAACCTTAGAACCGAACGCATGAAATCAGCCGTCATCCAGCTTCCCGGCCTCAATCGCGACCGCGATATGATCGCCGCGCTCACGAAGATTTCCGGCAAGGCACCGGTCACCGTCTGGCAGACCGAGACGGAACTGCCCGATGTCGACCTGATCGTCATCCCCGGCGGCTTCTCCTATGGCGATTATCTGCGCTGCGGGGCGATCGCGGCGCGCATGCCGGTCATGCATGCCGTGGCCAAAAAAGCGGCCAAGGGCGTGCTCGTGATGGGCGTGTGCAACGGGTTCCAGATCCTGCTCGAGGCCGGCCTGCTTCCTGGCGCCCTGATGCGCAACGCCTCGCTCAAATTCGTCTGCCGCGAGGTGAAGCTCCAGGTGGCGAACGCCAACACGGCCTTCACCCGCGCCTATGCGCCGGGCCAGGTGATCCGCTGCCCGGTCGCCCACCACGACGGCAATTTCTTCGCCGATGCCGAGACGCTCGCGCGCATCGAGGGCGAAGGCCAGGTGGTCTTCCGCTATGCGGAGGGCACGAACCCGAACGGCTCGATCAACGATATTGCCGGCATCGTGAACAAGGGCGGCAATGTGCTGGGCCTCATGCCGCATCCGGAAAACCTCGTCGAGGCAGCCCATGGCGGTTTGGACGGGCGGCCGCTTTTCGAGGGCCTTCTGGGGAAGGCGGCGTGACGCGCGGCGCGCCGGACCGCGCCTCCAGCAAAGGCCGGACCGGTTTTCCCGCCATTCGTATCTTTGCAGCGGCGGGTCTGGTCGGCGCCCTTGCCGCCTGCCGCGGTGAGCCCGGGCCGCTGTCGCTGCAAGCGGATGCCCGGAATCCGGTGAGCGTGCTTCAACGGGTCAATCAGGCCGGTGCGGAATGCTGGATGCGCTCGTCCGACCCGGATTTCCGCGATCTGCGGCTGGTGCCCGAACTCGACACCAGCGCCGGGCGCCCTCGCCTTCTGGTCCTCGAGAAAGGCAATACGAGCGGCCTGCCGGTGATGGTGATCGAGGCGAGCGGCTCGCCGGTAACGATCGAAACCTATGGTCCGCTGGCCGGCACCCGGACGGGAGCCCGTGTGAACGACGATATTGCACGGTGGTCGGGTGGACATGTGAGCTGCAGCTAAGACGATGCGCGCCTGGAGAGCACGAGGGGCATGACGATACCCAATTCCATTCCCATCACCGACGAGCTTGTCTCCGCCCATGGGCTGAAACCGGACGAATATCGGCGCATCCTCGACCTCATCGGCCGCGAGCCGACCTTCACCGAGCTCGGCATCTTCTCCGCCATGTGGAACGAGCATTGCTCGTATAAAAGCTCCAAGAAGTGGCTGCGCACGCTGCCCACCTCCGGCCCGCGGGTGATCCAGGGCCCCGGCGAGAACGCCGGCGTGGTGGATATCGGCGATGGCCAGTGCGTCGTCTTCAAGATGGAGAGCCACAACCATCCCTCCTATATCGAGCCCTATCAGGGCGCGGCGACGGGCGTGGGCGGCATCCTGCGCGATGTCTTCACCATGGGCGCGCGACCGATCGCCGCCATGAACGCGCTGCGCTTCGGCGCGCCGGACCATGCGAAGACGCGGCATCTCGTGGCGGGCGTAGTGGCCGGCATCGGCGGCTACGGCAATTCCTTCGGCGTGCCGACGGTGGGCGGCGAGGTCAATTTCGATCCGCGCTACAACGGCAACTGCCTGGTCAACGCCTTCGCCGCGGGCCTCGCACGCACCGACGCGATATTCTACTCGAAAGCCGAGGGCGTCGGCCTGCCCGTCGTCTATCTCGGCGCCAAGACCGGGCGCGACGGCGTCGGCGGTGCGACCATGGCGTCCGCCGAGTTCGACGCCGACATCGACGAGAAGCGTCCGACCGTGCAGGTGGGCGATCCCTTCACGGAAAAGTGCCTGCTCGAAGCCTGCCTCGAACTGATGGCGACCGGCGCCGTCATCGCCATCCAGGACATGGGGGCAGCCGGCCTCACCTGCTCGGCGGTGGAAATGGGCGCCAAGGGCGATCTCGGCATCGAACTCGACCTCGACAAGGTGCCCGTGCGCGAGGAGCGCATGACGGCCTATGAGATGATGCTCTCGGAAAGCCAGGAGCGCATGCTCATGGTGCTGAGGCCCGAGAAGCGCGAGGAAGCCGAGGCGATCTTCCGCAAATGGGGTCTCGACTTCGCGGTGGTCGGCCACACGACGGACGACCTGCGCTTCCGCATCCGCCACCAGGGCGACGAGGTGGCCGACCTTCCCATCAAGGAACTCGGCGACGAGGCGCCGGAATATGACCGGCCCTGGGTGGTGCCGAAGGCGCCGCCGGCCCTCGATCCCGCCTCCGTGCCCGAGGGCGACATCGCGGATTCGCTCCTGAAGCTCATCGGCTCGCCGGATCTCTCCTCGCGCCGCTGGGTGTGGGAGCAGTACGACACGCTGATCCAGGGCAATTCCCTGCAGATCCCCGGCGGGGACGCGGGTGTGGTGCGCGTCGAGGACCATCCGGCCAAGGCCCTTGCCTTCTCTTCGGATGTGACGCCGCGCTATTGCGAAGCCGACCCCTTCGAGGGCGGAAAGCAGGCCGTGGCAGAGTGCTGGCGCAACCTCACCGCCACCGGGGCGGAGCCGCTGGCGGCCACCGACAATCTCAATTTCGGCAATCCGGAGCGGCCGGAGATCATGGGTCAGCTCGTGCGCGCCATCGAAGGTGTGGGCGAGGCCTGCCGCACGCTCGGCTTTCCCATCGTCTCCGGCAATGTCTCGCTCTACAACGAGACGCTGGGCGAAGCGATCCCGCCCACGCCCACCATTGCCGGCGTCGGCCTCATCCCGGACTGGACGAAGATGGCGCGCATCGCCTTCGCCGGTGAGGGCCAGATGATCCTGCTCGCGGGCGCACCGGAAGGCTGGGGCAGCCATCTCGGCCAATCCGCCTATCTGCGCGAGATCCATGGACGCGCCGAAGGCGCGCCGCCGCCGGTCGATCTCGGGCATGAAAGGCGGGTCGGCGATTTCGTGCGCGGGCTGATCCGCTCGGGCAGGACCACCGTGGTTCATGACTGCTCCGACGGCGGGCTCGCCGTCGCGCTGGCGGAAATGGCGATCGCTTCCGGGATCGGAGCGGAGATCGACACACCGGCAGGAAACGCCGCGGCTGCCTTCTTCGGCGAGGACCAGGGCCGCTATGTGCTCACCGTGTCGGCGGGCCGGGAGGACGGGACGCTGGATGCGCTTTTCGACGAAGCCGGAAAAGCGGGGGTATCCCTCGCCGCGATCGGCATGACCGGCGGGCACGAATTGAAACTGGGCGAAGCGCGTGCCATATCCGTTTCAGAACTCAAAGAAGCCCATGAGGGCTGGTTTCCCCGATTCATGCAGGGCTGAGGGCCCTGCTGAACGGGCGGGCCGAAGGGGAGAGCGAGAATGGCGATGCGTGCCGGCGACATCGAGCGCCTCATCAAGGAATCCATACCCGACGCCAAAGTCACCATCCGCGATCTTGCGGGTGACGGCGACCATTACGCGGCGGAAGTCGTGGCCGAGAGTTTCCGGGGCAAGAGCCGCGTTCAGCAGCACCAGATGGTCTATGACGCGCTCAAGGGCAATATGGGCGGCGTGCTCCATGCGCTCGCCCTGCAGACGAGCGTGCCGGAGTAGGGCTTCGCGCCGCTGCCGCGTCCGCTTGGAGCGCCGGGGAAATGCACGGACGACCGCCACCGAAGGGGTTCCACAGGCTCGCCGCATCGCCTCGTTCATGACGCGCCTTGCGACCACGGAAGGGCAGCACCGTTTCCGATCCTGTCAGGATTTCTCCCCTCCCCGCATTGCACCACGGCGGATCGTGCAATAGATATCGGTAAGCAAAGCTTACGTAGCCGGCCTCCGGGTCGGCACTGAAAGGAAGACGCCATGAGCGGCATCAGCGAATTCATCGAAAACGAAGTGAAGACGAACGACGTGGTTCTCTTCATGAAGGGTACGCCAGGCTTCCCGCAGTGCGGATTTTCCGGCCAGCTCGTGCAGATCCTCGACTATCTCAATGTCGATTATAAGGGCATCAACGTGCTTACTTCCGACGAGCTGCGCCAGGGGATCAAGGAATACTCCAACTGGCCGACCATTCCCCAGCTTTACGTGAAGGGCGAGTTTGTCGGCGGCTGCGACATCGTGCGCGAGATGTTCCAGGCGGGCGAACTGCAGTCGTTCCTGGAAGAAAAAGAGGTGAGCGCCCGCGGCGCGGCCTGACCCTCCGCCGGCTCCGGCCGGCACAGACGTCCGCTTCCGCAAACTGACGGACCGGGCGGCTGCTGAAATCATTTGACTGATGATGCGCTGGCCCGGGCCGGCGCATTTTTTGCCGTTGCCTGGGAATCCTGAGGCATCCTTGCTCCGGATCGGGCGATATTTGATCGATGTGGCGTGCCGCTCTCCCATGGTGCGTCGGTTGCCGGAGCAAGCACAATGGACGAATCGATTGTAAGAGAAGAGCCCTCTTCGCCTGCCTTATCGATCGGAAAGGCGGAATTCATTGCACTTGCTGCGGCCCTGATGGCGCTCAATGCGATGGCGATCGACGTGATGCTGCCTGGACTGCAGCAGATCGGCGCCGCCCTCGGCGTGGCCGACGAGAACAGCCGGCAGTTCATCATCAGCGCCTATGTCGCGGGCCTGGGTGTTGCACAGCTCTTCTACGGACCGGTCACCGACCGTTTCGGGCGCCGCAATCCCCTGCTTTTCGGTCTCGCCATCTATGTCGTCACCGCCTTCGCCTGCGCATTCGCGCCGAGCTTCGGCACCCTGCTCGCGTTCCGCCTCGTGCAGGGGGTCGGTGCGGCCGCAACGCGGGTGATCGCGATCTCCATGATACGCGACGTCTATGGCGGCCGTCGCATGGCCGAGGTCATGTCGATGGTCATGATGGTCTTCATGATCATCCCGGTGGTCGCGCCCAGCCTCGGCCAGGTGGCGATGTTCTTCGGGGGATGGCCGAGCATTTTCCTGCTGATCGGCGTCATGTCCTTCCTCGTCACGATGTGGGTTCTTTTCCGGCTTCCCGAAACGCTCGCACCGGAGATGCAGCGCTCGCTCTCCCTCCGCACGATCGTCGAGGGGTTCCGGCTTGTGGTGACGAACCGGGTGGCGCTCTGCTACGCACTGGCGACCACCGCCATCTTCGGTGCGCTGTTCGGCTTCATCAACTCCGCACAACAGATCTATGTGGAGATCTACCACATGGGCGATCTCTTCCCGCTGATGTTCGCGCTCGGCGCGGGATTGATGGCGCTGTCCTCCTTCACAAACTCGCGTTTCGTGGGCCGCTTCGGCATGCGCCGCCTGTCGCATGGGGCGCTCGTGGGCTTCCTGCTCGTCAACGGCGTGTGGCTCGCGCTGGCGCTCTCCGGCCCTGTACCGTTCCCGCTGTTCTTCGTGCTCTTCTCGCTGGCGATGTTCCAGTTCGGCTGGGTCGGACCGAATTTCAACTCGATCGCGATGGAGCCGCTCGGCCGTGTGGCGGGCACAGCGGCCGCCGTGCTGGGCTTCGTGACCACAATCGGCGGCGGGCTTTTCGGCGCGCTGATCGGCCAGGCTTTCGACGGCACCCTCGTGCCGCTTGCCGCCGGCTATTTCACGCTGGGCGCGATCGGGCTCATCCTGGTGCTGATCGGCGAGCGCGGACGCCTGTTCCAGCAGGTGAGCCCGCAGGTCTAGGCGGGCTTCAGGCGGCCCAGAGCTCTTCCCGCAGACGCTGCCAGCTCTCCGAGTCCGGCGCGACGAGGAGCCCGCCATCGGTATGGAACGGCCGGTAGGCGCTGCCGTCGAAGCGGGCGACATGGCCGCCCGCTTCCTGATGGATCAGCGTGCCGGGCAGGTGATCCCACGGCATCAGCTTCGCATAGACGGCGAAATGCGCATGGCCCCTGGCGATCAACCGGTATTCATGGGCCGCGCAGCGATAGCCGATATGCGAGAGGCACTTGGCGTGGTTTCTGGCGAGGCGGAAACGCTCCGGCTCGGTCATGAACTGCCACGAGATGGAGCCAGTCATCCGGGAGACCGGAACGGGTTCGGCCACCCGTGCCGCAGAAACCGTTCCGTCCGCACTCCGAATGTGGCTGCCCGCCCCTTTCACGCCGATCAGCCAATCGTCGCCCACGGGATCATGGATGATGCCTGCGACTGTCTCGCCTTTGACGACAACGCCGAGCATAACGCCGAAGAGCGGCACGCCGGAGGCGAAATTGAACGTTCCGTCCACCGGATCGACGACGAAGGCGAGTTCCGCCTCCCCGAGCCCGGACAGAAGCGACGGTTCATCCGCGCAGGCTTCCTCGCCCACGATCAGCGCGCCGGGATAGCGCTCCTGCAGTGCCTTTGTGATGACGCGCTCGGCATTGACGTCGGCCTCCGTCACCAGATCGGTGGGCGATGTCTTCTGGCGTACGGCACCCTCTTCGAGCCGGCGGAAGCGCGGCATGATCTCGGATATGGCGGCGCTGCGGAGAAGATCCGCCAGCCACTCGACCTGTCGCTCGTCAAAACGCATCAGCGGAAACCTTTTCCGGCGCAGAACCGCCAAGACCGGCGAAATCGAAGAGCTTCCGGTCGAGCAGATGCGAGGGGCGCACATTGGTGAGCGCGCGGATCATCGTGTCCTTGCGGCCCGGCATCCGCTTCTCGATATCGGCCAGCATCGCCTTCATCGCATTGCGCTGCAGGCCGTCCTGGCTGCCGCAGAGATCACAGGGGATGATGGGGAAACGCATCGCTTCGGCAAACTTCGCCAGATCGGCCTCCGCGCAATAGGCGAGCGGGCGCAGCACCAACATGTCGCCCTCGTCGTTCAAAAGCTTTGGCGGCATGGCTGCGAGTCGCCCTCCGTGGAACAGGTTCATGAAAAAGGTCTCGAGGATGTCCTCGCGGTGATGGCCGAGCACCAGCGCGGAGCAACCCTCCTCCCGCGCGATGCGATAGAGGTGGCCGCGGCGCAGACGCGAACAGAGGGAGCAGTAGGTGCGGTTTTCCGGGATCTTCTCCGTCACGACAGAGTAAGTGTCCTGGTATTCGATGCGGTGCGGCACGCCGAGTCGGCCGAGATAATCCGGCAGGATATGCTTCGGGAAGTTCGGCTGCCCCTGGTCGAGATTGCAGGCAAGAAGCTCGACGGGCAGAAGCCCGCGCCATCGGAGTTCCATCAGCATCGCCAGGAGGCCGTAGGAGTCCTTGCCGCCCGAAAGCGCCACCAGCCAGCGCTCTCCAGGCCTGACCATGGCAAAATCGTCCAGCGCCTGCCTCGTCTGGCGCAGCAGGCGCTTCCTCAGCTTGTTGAACTCCACCGAGGACGGGGCATCGGCAAAAAGCGGATGGCCGGCTGTGTCTTCCTGTTCGGTGGTTTGCGGCGGCGTCTGATGGATCGTCATGCCCTTCCATAACGCCACCGCGCCAAAAGAAAAAGGCCGCCCGAGGACGGCCTTTCGTTTGTCGGAAATCCACGCGTCAGCGCGAATAGAACTCGATGACGAGATTCGGCTCCATCTGCACCGCATACGGCACGTCGGCCAGCGCCGGCATGCGCACATATTTCGCGGTCATCTTGTTGTGGTCGGCCTCGATATAGTCGGGCACGTCGCGCTCCGGCAACCCCACGGATTCCAGCACCAGCACGAGCTGCTTCGACTTCTCGCGCACCTCGATCACGTCGCCCGGCTTGCAGCGGAAGGACGGGATGTTGACGCGGCGGCCGTTCACCTTCACATGGCCGTGATTCACGAACTGGCGCGCGGCGAAGGGCGTCGGCACGAATTTGGCGCGGAAGACGATCGCATCGAGGCGCGACTCCAGAAGGCCGATCAGGTTCTCGGTGGTCTCGCCCTTGCGGCGGTTCGCCTCGTCATAGATGCGGCGGAACTGCTTTTCGGAGAGATCGCCGTAATAGCCCTTCAGCTTCTGCTTGGCGCGCAGCTGCTGGCCGAAGTCCGACAGCTTGCCCTTGCGGCGCTGTCCGTGCTGGCCCGGACCGTATTCACGGCGGTTGACCGGCGACTTCGGCCGGCCCCAGATGTTCTCGCCCATGCGGCGATCGATCTTGTACTTCGCGGATTGGCGTTTGCTCATCGCATTTCCCTTACAACAGATTACATCCGGAACCTCGTGTCCCGGATGAAGGAAACGCGCCCTCCTCTGGCCTCCGTTTTCGAGACCTGACAGGACATCGCCGCACGCTTGAGGCGATGTCCACGGGACACGTCAAAAAAGCGCGGCGGCGGATCACGCCATCGCGCTGGCCCGGCACTTAGAGACAAACACCACGGGAGTCAAGCCGCGGTTCCCGGCGGCGCAAGCTTGGGCGCCGCGCCGATACCCGCTAGACGAAGGCCGGAAACCCTTCCAGGCGGAACCCGAATCCGGAGACGAGCCGGCGCAGGCTCGCGGGCGGATTTCCCGAGGTGAAAAAGGCGCTGTCCGGTGCTTCCGCCCTGACGGGCGGCGGCAGGGTTTCCGCCAGGGTCAGAGCCCGCCTTGCGATGGCTTCCGACGTGTCGATCCAGTCCACCGGCCATGGCGCGGTCTTGCGCATGCGGTTGACCAGGAACGGGTAGTGCGTGCAGGCGAGCACGACGATGTCCGTGCGCCTCGCGTCCTGCTCGATGAAGCAGGGGGAGATCTCCACACGCACCGCCTCTTCATCGACGAATCCCTCGCGCATATACTGCTCGGCGAGCCGCGCGAGGTTCTCGCTTCCCACCAGCCGCACGTGGCACTTGCCCGCATAGGCGCTGATCAGGTCGCGAGTGTATTGCCGCCTCACCGTGCCCGGCGTGGCGAGCACCGACACGAGACCCGAGTGCGTGCGCTCGGCTGCCGGCTTCACCGCCGGGACCGTGCCGACGAAAAGCGCACCGGGATAGGCCGCACGCAGATCGGCGATGGCGAGGGTGGATGCGGTGTTGCAGGCAATGACGATGAGCGAAGGCGAAAAGCGGTCGATCAATTGCCCGAACAGTTCCACGAGTCGCGCCCTCAGCGCATCCTCTTCCCAGGCGCCGTAGGGGAAGGCGGCGTCGTCGGCCACGTAGACGTAAGGGTGCTCCGGCAGGAGCACCCGCGCTTCCTTCACCACGGAAAGCCCGCCGATGCCGGAATCGAAGAAGAGGATGGGGTTCGCGCGCGCGGTCATCTCGGTCCGAGTGGAGGATGTTGCGCCCAAGGGCTCGGCATAGGCGGTCAATCCGTTTCCGGGCTGCCTGCCCCGCGCGGCTTCGCGGGCGAAAACTTCTCCAGCGAGACGAGCACTCCGCGCAGTACGGCAAGCTCCTCCACAGTAAAGCCGGGCCGGGTAAAGAGCGCCCTAAGATTGTCCATCATCTTAGGCTTTTTCTCGTCGGTGCGGAAATAGCCGCGCACGGAAAGCACATGGTCGAGATAGTCCATCAGGCTATCAAGGTGCTCGCGGGTTGCCGGCGTCCGCTCCGGCGAGACGGGCGCCACCCCCTCGCCTCCCGCCTTCATCCATTCATAGGACATGAGCAGGACCGCCTGCGCGACGTTGAGCGAGGCGAAAGCGGGGTTGACCGGAAAGGTGACGATCTCGTCTGCCATCGCCACCTCCTCGTTCGTGAGGCCCCAGCGCTCACGGCCGAAGAGGATGCCCGTCTTCTGCCCGCCCCCATGGCGCGCGCGCAGTTCCAGCGTCGCCTCCACCGGTCCGCGTACGGGCTTGAAATTGTCGCGCGGGCGCGCCGTCGTGGCATAGATGAATTGAAGGTCGGCCGCCGCCGCCGCAAGGCCGTCGAACACCTGCACCCCATCGATTACATGATCGGCGCGGCTTGCAGCCGCCCTGGCCTTTTCGTTCGGCCAGCCGTCGCGCGGGTTGACGAGGCGCAGTTCGCCCAAGCCGAAATTGGCCATGGCACGCGCCACCATGCCGATGTTTTCGCCCAGTTGCGGCTCGACGAGGATGATCGCTGGCCCCTCGGCGAGCAGTTCGCGGTGTTTGTCCGTGCCTGCCATAGGCCGCTGTTAGCGCCTTATCATCATCCGGTAAAGCAGGGGCGTCCGCCCGCCTTTGCCAAGCGGCGCGGCAATGCTATAGGGGCGCCACTTCCTAGTATGTCTGTCGGCGGCGTGGTCCGCCTTTTCCGAAGAGAGGTTGGCAATGGCGAAGATCAAGGTGGACAATCCCGTCGTCGAACTGGACGGCGACGAGATGACGCGCATCATCTGGCAGTTCATCAAGGAGAAGCTGATCCACCCCTATCTGGACATCGACCTCGAATATTACGACCTCGGGGTCGAATCGCGCGATGCCACCGACGACCAGATCACCATCGATGCGGCCAATGCGATCAAGAAGCACGGCGTCGGCGTGAAGTGCGCCACCATCACGCCGGACGAGGCGCGTGTGGAGGAATTCAAGCTCAAGAAGATGTGGAAGTCGCCCAACGGCACGATCCGCAACATCCTGGGCGGCGTGATCTTCCGCGAGCCGATCATCTGCCGCAACGTGCCGCGTCTCGTGCCCGGCTGGACGAAGCCGATCATCGTCGGCCGCCATGCCTTCGGCGACCAGTACCGCGCCACGGACTTCAAGTTCCCCGGCAAGGGCAAGCTCTCGATCAGGTTCGTCGGCGAGGACGGCCAGGTGATCGAACACGAGGTGTTCGACGCGCCGGGTTCCGGCGTGGCGATGGCCATGTACAACCTGGACGATTCGATCCGCGACTTCGCCCGCGCCTCCTTCAACTACGGCCTGCAGCGCGGCTTCCCGGTCTATCTCTCCACCAAGAACACGATTCTGAAGGCTTATGACGGCCGTTTCAAGGATCTCTTCCAGGAGGTGTACGAGGCCGAGTTCGAGGCCGCCTTCAAGGAAAAGAAGATCTGGTACGAGCACCGCCTGATCGACGACATGGTGGCCTCGAGCCTGAAATGGTCGGGCGGTTATGTCTGGGCCTGCAAGAACTATGACGGCGACGTACAGTCGGACACGGTGGCGCAAGGCTTCGGCTCGCTGGGCCTGATGACCTCGGTGCTGATGACGCCGGACGGAAAGACCGTGGAAGCGGAGGCCGCACACGGCACCGTCACGCGCCACTACCGCCAGCACCAGAAGGGCGAGGAGACCTCCACCAACTCCATCGCCTCGATCTTCGCCTGGACACGCGGGCTCGCCCACCGCGCCAAGCTCGACGACAATGCAGAGCTGAAGCGGTTCGCCGAGACGCTGGAGAAGGTCTGCGTGGATACGGTCGAATCAGGCTCCATGACCAAGGACCTCGCGCTCCTAATCGGGCCCGACCAGCCCTGGCTTTCCACCACCGGCTTCCTCGACAAGATCGACGAGAACCTGCAGAAGGCGATGGCCTGAACGGCCTTCAAGACTGGCGAAAAGGCGGCTTCGGCCGCCTTTTTCTTACCGACTGCGCCTTGATCGGCACGCCCGCGCGCCTAGAATTTATTACCGAGCCTGGCGGAGGGGCGGCGGCTGGAATGCCTACGGGCTGACTGCCCCAGCGGGCAGGATTGCTTCTGCGTAGACATTTCGAACGAGAGAGGAGACCGGACATGCGCCCGGCGACCCGTCAACGACTTCGCTTGTCCACCGGCACGGGATTGTCCTTCACGACGGCAGGTGACCCCTCTAAGCCGGCGGTGCTGCTCCTGCACGGCTTTCCGGGCTCGGCGGACTACTTTCGTGACGTCGTGCCCGAGCTATCGCAGGCCGCATATGTCATCGCGCCGGATCTGCCTGGGTTCGGCGAGTCGGACGTTCTGCCGGCGCCTTCGTTTCCCGCCTTTGGCCGGGCGATCTCGGAGCTCCTGGATCGGCTCGCGGTCGGACCGCGCTACATCTACCTTCATGATTTCGGCGCGCCGGCGGGTTTTCAGATCGCCATGCAGGCGCCGGAACAAGTCCTGGGCCTCATCGTTCAGAACGCCAACGCTCATCGAGCCGGGCTCGGGCCGCAGTGGGACCCGGTGATCGCCTACTGGTCGCATCCAAACCCGGACAACGAGGCGGCTGCGACCGCGCATCTGACATTCGAGGGCACGCGCAACGGGTATCTCGGCGGGATGCCGCCGGACGTCGCCGCGCGGATCCCGGCCGAAGTCTGGGAGGAGGACTGGCGGGTGATGCAGTTGCCGGGCCGGCTGGACACGCAGCGAGCGCTCGTCAAGGACTATGGGAACTATGTCGCCCGGTTCGACGAACTCGCCGAATATCTCGCGCGCCGGCAGCCGCCTTCTCTGATGGTCTGGGCACGCCACGACCCCTTCTTCGATCTCGACGAGGTCCTGTCGTGGATGCGGGCGCTGCCGAGGATGGAAGCCCATGTTCTCGACGCCGGCCACAAGCTGCTCGAGACCCACGCAGCCGCAGCCGCCCCGCTCATGCTCGACTTCATTAGGCGCACCCAACGGGATGAAGCACGCGCGTGAACGCGCGGCCGTAGCTGACGCGCGGGCGATACCGACAACCGCGCCCAGAGCTTCAGCCGGCGAGCGCCGTCCGCACCGCCTCGACCGCGGCGGCGGCATTGGATGCGTCCGGCCCGCCGGCCTGGGCCATGTCGGGCCGGCCGCCGCCGCCTTGCCCGCCGATCGCGGCGGAGGCCTTGCGGACCAGATCGACGGCGCTGAAACGGCCGGTGAGGTCTTCGGTGACGCCGACGACGACGCTGGCCTTGCCCTCCTCCGAGGTGCCGACGAAGACGACCACGCCGGAGCCGAGCGACTTCTTGCCTTCGTCGGCGAGCGGCTTCAGGTCCCTGGGCGAAATGCCCTCGACCACGCGGCCGATGAAGCCGATACCGCCCACCTCTTCCTTCCGGTCGCCATCTCCGGTGCCTGCACCGCCGCCGAGGGCCAGCTTCTTGCGCGCCTCGGAAAGCTCCCGCTCCAGCTTGCGCCGCTCTTCCACAAGCGCCTCGAGCCGCGGCAGCACGTCGCCGGGCGAAACCTTGAGAACCGACGCGGCGGTCTTCAGGCGGCGCTCCTGCTCATCCAGATGATGGCGCGCAGCAGCACCCGTGAGCGCCTCGATGCGGCGAACGCCGGCCGCGACAGCTCCCTCCGAGACGATGTGGAGAAGACCGATATCGCCGGTGGCCGCCACATGGGTGCCACCGCAGAGTTCGATCGAGTAGGTCTTGCCGGCCTTCTCGCCCGCCATGGCCCGGCCCATGGAGACGACGCGGACCTCGTCGCCGTATTTCTCGCCGAAGAGCGCCATCGCACCTTCCGCGATCGCGTCGTCGACGGCCATCAGCCGCGTGACCACCGGTGCGTTCTGCAGCACGACCTCGTTGGCGAGGTCCTCGATACGGGCAAGCTCCTCCTCCGAGATGGGCTTGGGGTGGGAGAAGTCGAAGCGCAGCCGTTCCGGCGCCACGAGCGAGCCCTTCTGGGCGACATGCGTGCCCAGCACCTCGCGCAGCGCCTCGTGCAGGAGATGGGTCGCGGAGTGGTTCGCGCGGATGCGGCGACGGCGCTCATGATCGACCCGCAGCGCCACCTCTGCGCCCGGCTTCACGGTTCCCTCGGCCACCCTGCCGAAATGGACGAGCAGCCCCTCGCCCCTCTTCTGGGTGTCCCGCACCTCGATGGCGAAATCCTCGCCTTCGATCACGCCCGCATCGCCCACCTGTCCGCCGGACTCGCCATAAAAGGGCGTCTGGTTGGCGACGACGGCCACCTCCTCGCCCGCGACGGCGGTGTCGACCATCGCACCGTCCCGAACGAGCGCGGTGATCACGCCTTCGGCTTCCTCGGTCTCATAGCCCAGGAAATCCGACGCTCCGGCCCTGTCCTTCACCGTGAACCAGACGACTTCCGTGGCGGCCTCGCCCGAACCCGCCCAATTGGCGCGGGCCTCCGCCTTCTGGCGCTCCATCGCGGCGTTGAAGCCTTCGAGATCGACGGTGACGCCGCGCTGGCGCAGCGCGTCCTGCGTGAGGTCGAGCGGGAAGCCGTAGGTGTCGTAGAGCTTGAAGGCCGTCTCGCCATCGAGCCGGGCGCCCTCACCCATGCCCTCGGTCGCGTCGGAAAGGAGGTTCAGGCCGCGCGCCAGCGTCTTGCGGAACCGGGTCTCCTCCAGCTTCAGCGTCTCGGTGATCAGCGGTCCCCCGCGCACGAGTTCCGGATAGGCCTGGCCCATCTCGCGCACCAGCGCGGGCACGAGGCGCCACATCAGCGGCTCGTCGGCCCCCAGAAGCTGCGCATGGCGCATGGCGCGGCGCATGATGCGCCGCAGCACGTAGCCGCGTCCTTCATTGGAAGGCAGGACGCCGTCAGCGATGAGAAAGCTCGACGCGCGCAGATGGTCGGCGATCACCTTGTAGCTCGGGCGCCGCTCGCCTTCCGCCCGCGCTCCGAGAGCCTCTTCCGTGGCATGGATGAGCGCCTTGAACAGGTCGATCTCGTAATTGTCGTGCACGCCCTGCAGCACCGCGGCGACGCGCTCGAGCCCCATGCCGGTGTCGATCGACGGGCGCGGCAGGTCGATCCGCTCGTCCCGGCTCACCTGCTCATACTGCATGAAGACGAGGTTCCAGATCTCGATGAAGCGGTCGCCGTCCTCATCCGGGCTTCCGGGGGGACCGCCGGGAATGCCCTCGCCGTGATCGTAGAAGATCTCCGAACAGGGCCCGCACGGGCCGGTATCGCCCATGGCCCAGAAATTGTCGCTGGTGGGAATGCGGATGATGCGGTCGTCCGAAAGGCCGGAGATCTTCCTCCAGTGTCCCGCCGCCTCGTCATCGGTGTGGTAGACGGTGACCAGGAGGCGCTTCGGGTCGAGACCGAATTCCCGGGTCACCAGGTTCCAGGCAAGCTCGATGGCGACATCCTTGAAGTAGTCGCCGAAGGAGAAGTTGCCCAGCATCTCGAAGAAGGTGTGGTGGCGCGCCGTGTAGCCGACATTGTCGAGGTCGTTGTGCTTGCCGCCGGCGCGCACGCATTTCTGCGCCGTGGTGGCGCGGCTGTAGGGCCGCGTCTCCAGGCCGGTGAAGACGTTCTTGAACTGCACCATGCCGGCATTGGTGAACATGAGGGTCGGGTCGTTGCGCGGCACGAGCGGACCGGACGCCACCACTTCGTGTCCGTTCTTCTTGAAATAGTCGAGGAAGGTCGACCGGATGTCGTTGACGCCACTCATGTAGTAACCTTTGCGAGAAATCCGCCGAGAAAGCCTCGATCTTCAGGCTAAGGCGGGCTGAAAATGGGGCTTTCCGGGCTCATGTACGGGGATGTACACACCGCTGCAGCCCTCGGAACCACCAGGATTCGCCGTGTCGTGACCTGAATCTCACACTTCCTTTCGCGGAAAGGATCGCCGCCTTTTAGCGCCCGCGCCGGGACCTGTCCAGAAATCCCCACAAAGGCCGGCCTCGTGAAAACACGGAGAAGAAGGCGCGCCTCACCATTGCCACGCCGAGAAAGACGAAGGCCCGGAGCGCGCCCGATCATCACCAACGCCGATAACCAGGGCGCCGAATCCGACGGCACTCGGCAAAACGGCAGCGCCTTTGGGCAGCGCCGCCGTTTTCATCCGTTACTGGAACGCGTCACCACCGCCGGAACAGCGGCTCACCCTTCCGCTGCGTCATCCACATCGTCGCCGCGGCCATCCTCCAGGAACTGCTCGGCGATCAGCCCCGCATTCTGCCTCAGGGCCAGTTCGATCTCGCGGGCCATCTCCGGATTGTCGCGCAGGAATTGCTTCGCGTTCTCCCGCCCCTGGCCGAGCCGCTGGGAGTTGTAGGAGAACCAGGCGCCGGACTTCTCCACCACGCCGGCCTTCACGCCGAGATCGACAAGCTCGCCGGTCTTGGACACACCCTCGCCATACATGATGTCGAACTCGACCTGCTTGAAGGGCGGCGCCATCTTGTTCTTGACCACTTTCACGCGGGTCTGGTTGCCGACCGTCTCCTCGCGGTCCTTGACCGAGCCGATGCGGCGGATATCGAGGCGCACCGACGCGTAGAATTTCAGCGCATTGCCGCCCGTGGTGGTCTCGGGCGAGCCGAACATGACGCCGATCTTCATACGGATCTGGTTGATGAAGATCACCATCGTGTTGGAACGCGAAATGGAGGCCGTCAGCTTCCTGAGCGCCTGGCTCATCAGCCGGGCCTGCATGCCGGGAAGGGAATCGCCCATCTCGCCTTCGATTTCGGCGCGCGGCGTGAGAGCCGCGACCGAATCCACCACGATCACGTCGACCGCGCCGGAACGCACCAGAGTGTCGCAGATCTCCAGCGCCTGCTCGCCCGTATCCGGCTGGGAAATGAGCAGATTCTCCAGATCCACGCCCAGCTTGCGCGCATAGACGGGGTCCAGCGCATGCTCGGCGTCGATGAAGCCGCAGATACCGCCCTTCTTCTGCGCTTCGGCCACGGTATGCAGCGCCAGCGTCGTCTTGCCCGAGCTTTCCGGCCCGTAGATCTCGATGATGCGGCCGCGCGGCAGACCGCCGACGCCCAGCGCGATATCGAGCCCCAGCGAGCCCGTCGAGACGGTCTCGATCTCGATGACCTTCTCGTTGGCGCCGAGCCGCATGATCGACCCTTTGCCGAAAGCGCGTTCGATCTGCGACAACGCCGCATCCAATGCCTTGGACTTGTCCACCCCGTTTTCCTCTACAAGCCGCAACGAGTTCTGAGCCATGATACAATACCCCTTGTCCTCAATGGAGGCCGCGCCGGCCAATCTCCCTGGGTTTTATGTACCCTTTTTGTTCCCTTTTGGCAATAGGAAACAATGCATTGATATCAAAGCATGATTTCTCAAATGTTCCATTTTTGTTTTTCTCCTTCATCGGATTCGGCCGCCGCCACCGCGACGGAGTGACCCGGCGGCTTTCCGGCGAAAAGAAGGCAACCGCGATTCGGAGCGCGCGATGACGGAGCCACTTCTCTTCGCGTTCGGAGGGGCGCATATCGAGCGCTTCGGGCATATCCGCGGCACCTATGCACCCGACGCCTTCAATCCCGGCACCATGCGCGAGTCGGTGGGTGGCAGCGCTCTCCTGGCGGCGCGGGCGGCCGCGCAGCGTGGCCTTCGGGTGAAGCTCATGTCCCTCCGGGGTGGAGACGCCGCGGGCCTTCAGGTCGCGGCGGCGATCGAGAACGCGGGCATCGAGGACTGTTCGGCGGTCTTCCTCGACCGCGCGACGCCGAGCAGCACGGCGATACTGACACAGGACGGCAGCCTCGCCGCCGGTCTCGACGACATGGCGCTCTACGAGTTCGGCTTCCCGAAGCTGCTTAGGCCGCGCAGGATCCGCGACGGGGTGGCGGAGGCCGATGCGGTGCTCTGCGAGGCCGAGATGCCCTCTCAAGCACTCGAACTGCTGGCAGGGCTCGCCGGAGCGAAGCCGATCTTCGCCCTCGCCGTCTCCGCGGCCAAGTCCGTACGTCTGATGCCCGTTCTCGGTCGCCTTTCCTACCTCTTCATGAACCGGCAGGAAGCCTGCCGCTTGGCCGGGCTGCCGCCCGAGATGCCGGCGCGCGCGGCGGCCGAAGCGCTGGCCGCGCACGGGCTCGCCGCAGGCGTGATCACGGATGGCGGGAAGCCGGTGCTGTGCTTCGAGACGGCGAGATTTCACGAGATCGCGCCGTTCCAAGCAAACACCGACGAGGGCGGCTCGAGCAATGTGCTTGCAGGCGCTGCAATCGCCGCGCTGATGCGCGGGCTGCAGCTGCCGGAAGCCATCCGCGAGGGCACGGCCGCGGCGAAGCTGATGCCAGTCGGCGGCAAGACAGCGCCGAAACCGGGCGTTCGTGCCTTCCGGGCGGCCCTCGATCAGGTGCCGCCGCCACAGGCGCTTTCCTGAACAGCAGGGAGCGCCGTTGGTAGCGCATTCCCTGCCGACAAAGCACCGCCCAAAGCGGCGGCCCCAGATCAGTTGGCGGCGGTGAGCGGCGAGAGGCGGATCTCCACCCGCCGGTTCTGCGCCCTGCCCTCCGGCGTGGCGTTGGAGGCGACCGGCTGGGACGGACCCTGGCCGATGACGGCGAAACGGCGGCCGTCGGTGCCCTGGGCGACGAGGTAATCGGCAACCGCGGCCGCACGGCGCTGCGAGAGCTGCATGTTGTGCTCGTAGCTGCCGGTGGAATCCGTGTGGCCGTACACGTCGACCAGCGTCTGGTTGTACTTCTTCAAGACCAGCGCCACGGAGTTCAGCGTCGGATAGAAGGCCGGCTGGATGGCGGACGAATCGGTCGCGAAGGTGATGTTTGACGGCATGTTGAGGACGATCTGGTCGCCGACGCGGGTGACGCTGACGCCGGTGCCCTGGAGCTGGCCGCGCAGCTGTGCCTCCTGCTGGTCCATATAGGCGCCGATGCCGCCGCCCGCGAGCGCGCCGATGCCGGCGCCGATCAGGGCATTGCGCCGGTCGTCCCCGCCGGCAAGCATGCCCAGGCCCGCGCCCGCAAGCGCGCCGAGGGCGGCCCCGCCTGCCGTGTTGGACATCTTCTGCTGGCCTGTATAGGGATCGGTGGTGCACCCTGCCACGAGACCACCCAGCACCGCAGCGGCGATTACTTTCTTAAGCATAGGCATCCTCTCCTGCTCGCTCGTCCTCCGCCCCGCCAGCGGAGAATCAGTCATGCCCCGCGCTTTTAGCACAAAATGAAGCGAAATCCGGCCAAGGCGGGCGCCCCGATGAAAGCGGCCGCCCTCCCGACCGCGCGCGGGGCGCGCGCGGATCGCAGGGAATGCTTGCGAGGGTTCAGTCCCAGCGGGGCGAGAAGCCGAAATCGCAAAGGCGCCGTCCCGCCTCCCTCAGGCTGCCGATCGCCGCCATCTCGTCCGCGCCGAGCTCGAAATCGAAGATGTCGGCGTTCTCGGCCAGCCGCTCCCGCCGGCTCGTGCGCGGGATCGCCACCACGCCTTCCTGCTGGATGTGCCAGCGAAGCACGACCTGCCCCGGGGTCTTGCCGTGCCTTTCGGCGGCGGCGGTGACTGCGGGCTCTGCAAGGAGGGCACCGCCGCGATAGAGCGGGCAATAGGCGATCATCGCCATGCCGTTCGCGCGGCAGGCCGCATACACCTTCTCCTGGCCGAGATAGGGATGGTATTCGACCTCGTTGGCGACGAGCGGCGCTTCGGAAAGTTCGACGGCCTCGGCGAGGAGACCGGTCGGGAAGTTGGAGACGCCGACATGGCGCGTGAGGCCGCGCTCGCGGACCCGGTTCAGCGCGGCGATGGTCTCCCCAAGAGGAATCTCCGGGTTCGGCCAGTGGATGAGCAGAAGATCCACATGGTCGACGCCGAGCTTTTCCAGGCTCCGGGCTGCGGAGCGCTCCAGATCGGCGGGGGCGAGATCGGTCCACCAGACCTTGGTGGTGAGGAAGACCTCCTCGCGCGGCAGGCCGGAGCGCCTCATGCCTTCGCCCACCTCGCTCTCGTTCTCGTAGGCGGCGGCGGTATCGATATGGCGATAGCCGATCTCCAGCGCGTGGGCCACCAGATCGACGCAGGCGCCGCCGCGCAGCGTCCAGGTTCCAAGCCCGAGCACGGGGATGTCCGCACCGTTTGCATTGAGGGTTTTCATCGCGAGGTCCTCTCCTTCTTCCGCGCCGGAGGGGCAAGCAATGGAGGTCCCCCTTGCCCGCCGGCGGCCATTGATCCCAGGGACATAATGTGCGTTTCGTGTTCCGCAACCGCCCCGCCGGAATCGTCACCGACGATCAGGATCGAATCGAGGCAAAGAGAATGCTGCCCAGCCAAGCCAGAATCGAGCTCATCGATGTCGCCCGCGGGGTCGCCCTGATCGCGATGGCGATCTACCACTTCACCTGGGATCTCGATTTCTTCGGCTATATCGAGCCCGGCATCTCGGTCATCGGCGGGTGGAAGATCTTCGCCCGCTCGATCGCCTGCTCGTTCCTCTTCCTCGTGGGCTTCAGCCTCTATCTCGCCCATGGCGGGGGCTTCCGCGCCCGCTCCTTCCTGAAGCGCTTGGCGGTGATCGCGGCCGCGGCGGCGGCGATCACCATCGTCACCTATGTCATCTTCCCGGAATCCTTCATCTTTTTCGGCATCCTCCACCACATCGCGCTGGCCACGGTGCTGGGCGTGGCCGTGCTGCGGCTGCCGGCGGTCGTGATCCTCCTCGTCGCGGCGGGGGTGATCGCCGCGCCGCATTTCGTCCATGCTCCCTTCCTCGACCATCCGATGTTCTGGTGGACGGGCCTTTCCCGCAACGTTCCGGCGAGCAACGACTTCATCCCGATCTTCCCCTGGTTCGGGGCGGTCCTGCTGGGGATCGCCACGGCCAAGATCATGGGCGCGGCGGGGCTCCTCGCCCGCCTTGCCGAAATCCGGCCGGGAAGGAAACTGCCGCTTCTGGCGGCGACCGGGCGGCACAGCCTCGCCTTTTATCTGCTGCACCAGCCGATCCTGATCGCCTGCGTCTGGCTCTTTGCCCAGGTGATGCCGCCCGACCGGAGCGCGGCCTTCATGCAGGCCTGCACAGCGCAGTGCATCCCCCAGCGGGAAGAGATCTTCTGCCGCGCCTATTGCGGCTGCGTGGTCGAGGAAGCCGCTGCGCAGGATCGGCTCGGCGATATCTTCGTCGCGGACCCGGACGCGCAGACGCGCGCATGGCTGGAGGACCTTGCCTTGCAGTGCTCCGTGGAAAACAATGGGTAACGCCGCCCACGCGGGCAAGCGGACAGGGAGGAAAGAAAAGGATGAGCCAGCCAACCGATGCCCCACCGAGCCGCATACCCTGGCCGCCGATCCTCTATCTCGTGGCCGTGGCGCTCGGAATCCTTGCGGGGGTGCTCTTGCCGTCGCCCTGGTTCGGCTCCCCCCTCGCCGACATCCTCTTTGCCGCCGGCTGGCTCATGGTGATCGCGGCACTCGCGATGGATATCGCCGCGCTGAGAGCCTTGCGCCGCGCCGGGACCACCATCCTGCCCACCCGGACCTCCGCGCATCTGGTGACCGGAGGTCCCTACGCCTTCAGCCGCAACCCGATCTATCTCGGCAACACCATGCTCGTGATCGGCATCGGGCTGATCACAGGTAATCCCTGGTTCTTCCTTTTCGCCATCCTTGCGGCATTCGCTACGCAAAAGCTCGCCGTCGAGCCCGAGGAGCGGCACCTGGCGCAGCGCTTCGGCAAGCATTACCGGGACTACCAGAAGAGGGCGCGGCGCTGGTTCTGAACAGCTTGGGACAGCCTCACGTCTTCACGCCGAGTTCGGCGAGGCGCTCCACGCAGGCCTCCTCGGCCTGATCGAGTTCCTGCAGCGTATCCTCGAGGTCGCGGCGCTTCTGGCGCAGGGTCTGCCGCTTCTCCTCGATCTTCCCGATGAGGAGATGCAACTGCGCGACCTCGCCCGGAGGCGTCTTGTAGACCTGGATGATCTCGCGGATCTCGTGGATCGAGAAGCCGAGCCGGCGCCCGCGCAGGATCTGGCGGACGAGATGGCGGTCAGAAGGGCGGTAGAGGCGCGTGCGGCCGCGGCGCACCGGGTGGATCAGGCCCTCGTCCTCGTAGAAGCGGAGCGTGCGCGTCGAGATCCCGAATTCCCGCGTCAGCTCCGTGATCGTGTAATAGTCCCGCATCCCCTCACCGGCTGTCTCATGCTGGAGGGAACACTGTCACCGGATTTACGTAAAAGTCAATTCCCGGTCCTGTTCCTCAGCGGGAGCAGCGTCCATTCTCAAGCCGCTGCGAGCCGCTGCCCGGCGGTTTTCAAATCCGCGACGAAGCGGCCATACTCCAGTTCCGCCATGTCCGGTTCCGGCAATCGCAGAATGTAGGACGGGTGAACGGTGACCAGGATCGAAAGGCCATCGAAAAACAGGACATTCCCCCTCTCTTTCGTAACGGCTACCGACTGGCCGGTGAGGCCCAGCATCGCGGTGGCGCCGAGCGCCACCACCAGCTTCGGCCTGACGGCCACGATCTCGCGTCGCAGCCAGAAGCGGCACTTTGTAATCTCTCCGGCGCTGGGCTTCATGTGGACGCGGCGCTTGCCGCGAGGCTCGAACTTGAAGTGCTTCACCGCATTCGTGACATAGGCTTTCGCGCGCTCGATTCCTGCTTCCGCCAAAGCCCGATCGAAAATCTGGCCGGCAGGCCCGACAAAAGGCCGTCCGTTCAGATCCTCCTGATCGCCCGGCTGTTCGCCGACAAACATGATGGATGCCTCCGGCGCTCCCTCCCCGAACACGGCCTGCGTCGCCGGCCCATGCAAGGGACACAAGCGGCACTCCTGCACCTCGCGGCGCAGGACGTCGAGCGGTGCGTGCCCGGTTTCCGGCGGCTTTGCCGCAATGCGCTGGGTAACCGCCGCGGCAAAGCGCGGCGGCGTGTCGGGCGTTCGGCTCTGCATCGCCTCCACCCGAAGGCCTGCAGTCTGCACCATATCGGGGATCAGCGCGGTCTCGGGCATCGTGTTCCAGTGCCGCTTCGGCATCTGCGCCACCATTGCCTTCACGCGAAGGCGGGCCGGGTTGAAGGTGGTCCGGTAGTAAGCCGTCCAAAGCTCGTCCAACACCTCGTCGCCTCGCTCCGCAGGCCGCGCTGCCGGCGGACCGAAAATCAGTTCGCCCCTGCGCCATGCGATGGTGCCGAAAGGCGTGGCGATCAGCCATTCCATATTGCTGAAGCGGTCGACGAAAAAGGGAGCCGCAAGGCGCAGAACCCGATGCTGCGGCTCGTGCCAAGCCGCGAAAACCTTCTCCCCCTCGATCTCACGTTCCGCAAAGCGCACATAGGCATGCATACGATAGACAACCTTGTCGACCGCCCTGGCATAGCGCATTGCGCAGATGACATCCGGGTCGGCGGAGATTTGCAGAACGTGGCGCTCACCGCTGTGTATGCGCCAGAGAAGCCGATAAAGCAGCGCAAACCGGTCTGGCGCGTTGTGACAGATGACTTTTGCGACCAGTTTCGGGTACGCGCGCGGGACCTTGACGGCCAGAGGCTCCAGTTCTTCTCCACCGTCTTCGCTGAACAGGGAAAGCTCCTCACCGGTTGAAAACATCACCTGTTCGGGTGCGAGCCCGCGCGCCAGGCATCTCCGCGCCGCGTCCCGGAATTCCTCCGGGACGCAATCCTCCGGGAGCGGAACCGTAAGCATCTCAAAGTGCCAGCGAAAGCTGCCGCGGCTTCGGCGTAAACCGTTGTTTCAGCCGCTCCGCCTCCAGCAGCCCGCCCGGGCGCCAATCCGGCGTCACGACGAAGGGTCTGATACGCTGGATGGAGCCGGTCAAACGTGCAAGCTCGCCCATGCGAAGCGTGGCGTACCGGCGCGATGCGACGATGCGGTCCACCGCCCGTGTGCCAAGGCCAGGCACACGCAAAAGCATTTCGCGGCTGGCCCGGTTGACATCGACGGGAAACGCATCGCGATGGGCAAGCGCCCAAGCGAGCTTGGGATCGATCGACAGGTCCAGCATGCCGCCGGGCATGGCCTCCTCCACCTCCGGAAGCGAGAACTCGTAGAAGCGGAGCAGCCAATCGGCCTGATAGAGGCGATGTTCGCGCAGGAGCGGCGTGGGTTCGTCCGGCAGGCCCGCGGAAGGGTGGCCGGTCGGGCTGAATGCAGAATAATAGACGCGCTGCAGCGCATACGAGGCATAAAGACGGCTGCTTGCGCGGAGAATGTCACGATCCGAAGACATATCCGCCCCCACCACCATCTGCGTGCTCTGCCCTGCCGGGGCGAAACGCGGCGGCCCGGCGCGCCCCGCGCGCGCCGGCTCGCTGAACGCCTCGATCTGCGCGCGGGTGCGGGCGAGCCCTCGCTTGATATCGGCGGCCGATTTTTCCGGCGCCAGTTTTTCAAGCGCGGCTTCGGCCGGAAGTTCGACATTCATCGACAGCCGGTCGGCATAAAGCCCCGCCTCGTTGAGGAGCTCCGCGCTCGCACCCGGAATGGTCTTCAGATGTATGTAGCCGCGAAAGCCATGCTCCTCCCGAAGCGCCTTCGCGACGCGGACCAGATCCGCCATCGTATCGTCGGCCGAGCGCACGATCCCGGAGGACAGGAACAGCCCCTCGATGCAATTGCGCCGGTACAGGTCGAGGGTGAGCTTGACCACCTCGTCCACGCTGAACCGGGCGCGCGGCACGTTGCTGGATCGCCGGCTGACGCAATAGACGCAGTCATACATACAGAAATTGGTGAGCAGCACCTTCAGGAGCGAAACGCAGCGGCCATCCGGGGTGAAAGCGTGGCAGATGCCCTGCCCCGTGACCGAGCCGATGCCCTTGCCGGCCCTGCGCTTCTCTCCGCCCGACGAGACGCAGGAGGCGTCGTATTTGGCGGCGTCGGCCAGTATCTCCAGCTTCTGCAGCAGTGTGAGGGGCACGGCGAAACTCCATTGTTCTTCTTTTGTTCTTATCTAGCGCAGCGCTGCTCGCTAGACAAGATGCAATGGAATCGACAGGTTCTTGTCGTCGCAAATCTGTGCAGCTGGGATTGATCGTCTCGCCGCGCTCGGCTGCATCGACCTGCCAACGGCGGATGGGGCGATCGGGGCCGGAGAAAAAATCTCGCCTATCCAGCAGCCAGCCTAAACCATTTCCACGTCCACCACGCCCGGCACGGCGCGCATGGCGGCGGCGATCTGCGGGGAGATGCGGTAGCGTTCCGGCAAGCCGATCTCGATCTCGCCCTGCCCGCCCTCCTTGATGACGATCAGGCTCACCTGCCCTTCCCCGCGCGTGTTGAGCTGCGACGAGATCGCGGGCAGCGGCTTCGGATCGCGCAGATAGACGCGCAGCGCCTTCTGCATGCGGCTCGCCTCCTCCTCCAGCGACTGGACCGTCTGGATGCGCAGGCTGATGCCCTCCGGGCGGTCCTCGGCCGAGACCATGATGACCACGGACTTGCCGGGCTCGAGCACGTCGCGGTACTGCTGCAGCGTCTCGGAAAAGAGAACGGCCTCATACTGGCCACTGGCATCGGAGAACTGCACGATGCCCATCTTGTTGCCCGTGCGCGTCTTGCGCTCCTGCTTGGCCGTCACGGTGCCTGCCAGCCGCCCGGCGGTCGCGCCGCGCTTTACAGCGGCCTGGAACTCCACCCAGCTCTGGACGCGCATCTTCTCGAGCGTCGCCTGGTAGTCGTCGAGCGGATGGGCGGAAAGGTAGCAGCCCACCACCTGGAATTCGCGGTGCAGCTTCTCGGCGGGCAGCCAGGGCTCCGACAGCGGCAGATGCAGCTTCTGCGGCTCAAGTGCCGCCGAACCGAAAATATCGGCCTGGCCCATGGCCGCGTCCTCCGCCGCGCGCGCGGCCATGCCCATCAGGCGATCGACGCCGGAAAAGAGCGCGGCGCGGTCGTGACCGAAGCAGTCGAGCGCACCGGCACAGATCAGGCTTTCGAGCACGCGCTTGCCGACGATCTTGGGATCGACGCGGACGCAGAAGTCCTCAAGGCTCTCGAACTGCTTTTCCCTGCGCTTCTCGACGATGTGCTCCACCGCCGCATCACCCACGCCCTTGATGGCAGCGAGCGAGTAATAGATGCGGTTCTCGCCCACCTCGAAATCGCGGTAGCTCGACAGAACGGACGGCGAGACCACCTCGATGCCCAGGCGGATCGCGTCGCGGCGGAAATCGTTGAGCTTGTCGGAATTGGCCATGTCATAGGTCATGGACGCGGCCAGGAACTCGACGGGATAATGCGCCTTCAGATAGGCCGTCTGGTAGGAGACGACGGCGTAGGCGGCCGCATGCGACTTGTTGAAGCCGTAATCGGCGAATTTCGCGAGCAGGTCGAAGATGAAATCGGCCTGCTGCTTGGAGACGCCCCGCTCCGTCGCGCCGGTTACGAAAATGCCGCGCTGCTTCTCCATCTCCGCGCGGATCTTCTTGCCCATGGCGCGGCGCAGGAGGTCGGCTTGCCCGAGGCTGTAGCCCGCCAGTTCCTGCGCGATCTGCATCACCTGCTCCTGGTAGACGATGACGCCCTGCGTCTCCTTCACCAAGTGGTCGATCTTGGGGTGGATCGAGGCGATCTCCTCCTCGCCGTGCTTGCGCGCGTTGTAGGTGGGGATGTTCTCCATCGGGCCGGGACGATAGAGGGCGACCAGCGCGATGATGTCCTCGATGCGGTCCGGCTTCATGCCGATCAGCGCCTTGCGCATGCCCGCACTTTCCACCTGGAAGACGCCCACTGTTTCGCCGCGCGACAGCATGGCGTAAGTTTGGGGATCGTCGTAGGGAATTTTGGACAGGTCGATTTCAATGCCACGTCGGCGGATGAGCTTTACCGCGGTCTCCAGCACTGTCAGGGTTTTGAGGCCGAGGAAATCGAATTTGACGAGGCCCGCCTGCTCCACCCATTTCATGTTGAACTGGGTGACCGGCATGTCCGAGCGCGGATCGCGGTACATCGGCACCAGTTCCGACAGCGGCCGGTCACCGATGACGATGCCGGCCGCGTGCGTGGAGGCGTGGCGGTAGAGGCCCTCGAGCTTCTGCGCGATCTCCAGCAGCTGGCCGACGATCGGCTCCTTCTCCACCTCCTCGGCGAAGCGCGGCTCGTCCTCGATCGCCTTGCCGAGCGGCGTGGGATTGGCCGGGTTGGAAGGCACCATCTTGCACAGCCGGTCCACCTGCCCATAGGGCATCTGCAGGACACGGCCGACATCGCGCAGCACGGCGCGCGCCTGCAGCGTACCGAAGGTGATGATCTGGCCCACCTGGTCGCGGCCGTATTTCTCCTGAACGTAGCGGATCACCTCCTCGCGCCGGTCCTGGCAGAAGTCGATGTCGAAGTCTGGCATCGATACGCGGTCCGGATTGAGGAAGCGCTCGAAGAGCAGCGAAAAACGCAGGGGATCGATATCGGTGATGGTCAGCGCGTAGGCGACCAGCGAGCCCGCGCCCGATCCGCGGCCCGGACCGACGGGGATATCGTGGGCCTTGGCCCATTTGATGAAGTCCGCGACGATGAGGAAGTAGCCGGGGAACTTCATGCGCTCGATGATGCCGAGCTCGTATTCCAGCCGCTCGACATACTCCTCGCTCGTATGTCCCTCGGCCAGCCCCTGGATTGCAAGCCGCTTCTCCAGGCCCTCGCGTGCCTGGCGGCGCAGCTCGGCCGCCTCCTCCTGCAGCGCGGCCGCCTCGTCTCCGGCCTCGCCGCCGGTGAAGCGCGGCAGGATGGGTTTGCGGATCGTGGGATAATAGGAGCAGCGCCGGGCGATCTCGACGGTGTTGTCGAGTGCCTCCGGCAGGTCGGCGAAGAGCGCGGCCATCTCCGCCTGGCTCTTGAGATAATTGTCGGGCGTGAGCCGGCGACGGTCGTCCATGGCGATGACCGCGCCCTCGGCGATGGCAACCAGCGCGTCATGGGCCTCGAAATCGTCGCGCGTGAGGAAGAAGGCCTCGTTGGTGGCGACCAGCGGGAGGTCGTGCCTGTAGGCAAGATTGACGCTCGCCGCCTCGACCGCACGGTCATAGCCCTGTAGCCGCTCCAGCTCCACATAAAGGCGGTTGCCGAAGGTGCGCTTGAGGAAGAGAAGGCGCGCTTCCGCGGCCTCCCCCCGGTCTGCCTTGAGGGCGGCGCCCACCGGCCCGCGCGGGCCGCCGCTGAGGCAGATAAGGCCCTCCGCATGCTCCTCGAGCCACGCGGTGGTCACATGCGGTGCCGCCCCGGCTTCGTTCTCGAGATAGGCGCGGCTGACCAGCCGCACCAGATTGGCGTAGCCCGTCTCGGTCGCCGCGATCAGCACCAGCGGATCATAGTCGTTGAACGCCTTGCGGCCATTGCCGCGGCGGGCTTCCGTGAAGGCATCCTCGAAGGCCACGCCGAGCTGGCAGCCGGTGATGGGCTGCACGCCGTCCTTCACGGCCTTCTGGGCGAATTCGAGCGCGCCGAACAGGTTGTTCGTGTCGGCGATGGCGATGGCCGGCGCCTCGTCCTTCACGGCGTGGCCGATGATCTTTCCCAGCGGCAGCGCGCCTTCCAGCAGCGAGTAGGCCGAGTGCACGCGCAGATGGATGAAATTGCGCTCCGGGCGGGCCTGGATGCGCGCCGCTTCCTTCATCAGAGGATCACGCGATCTCCGGTCGCCTGCCATGTCCTATCGCTTCCTCGTGAGATTCGTGTGGCCGATCCGCCCATGTAGCGCCGGTGCGCCCGAGACGGCAAGGCCGCCATGGGCCTTGCCACGAAAACAAGGGAGGGTGGCGGAACTCGGGAACGAGTAGGCCTCTCGTGAATTTCTGTGGAAACCCAAACCCCTTTGGAGGAAATCATGAAAGCCTTACTTACCGCCACCGTTACCGCCTTCCTGCTCACGGGCGGGGCTGGCTACGCGCAGACCACCGTGGTCATTTCTCCCGAGCAGGAGACCGTCATCCGCGAATATGTGGTCGAGCATCAGGTGGAGCCGGTAGCGCCTCCTGCCGACGTGACGATCGAGGTGGGCACCACGCTGCCCGACACGATCGAGCTCCATCCTCTCGAGGCGCCGGACCTCGAGGCCGAATACCGGTATGTGGTGGTGGACGGACGCACGGTGCTCGTCGAGCCGGAAACCAGGCGCATCGTGCACATCATCCAATAGTAGCCCAAGGCGCTCAAGCGGCGGCGGAATCGGACGAGGCCGATCCGCCGCCTTTTTGCGTGAGCAAGCGGAAGCGTGTCGCCGGGCCGGCGGACTATTCGTCAGCCGACACTTGATCGGGCCGGAACGTCAGTACGAACATGGTTCCGGGATTCGCATCCCGCCATTCGGCCGTCCCTCCGAGATGCGCGCTCAAACTCGCGATGACCTTCCTGCCGAGCCCATGGCCCTTGAGCGGCGCGCCCTCTGCTGGCATCCCCACACCCCGGTCGGCGACCTCGAGGCGCAGCATGCCGCCTTCGCGGGCCACCTTGACGAGAACCGGGCCGGATCCGTCCGCGTAGGCATGCTTCAACGCATTGGTGATGAGCTCGTTGACCAAGAGCCCGAGCGATATGGCTTGCCCGGTGGCGAGCATCACGGGGGCGACATCGAGAACAAGGTCGTGCCCCGGCGCGGAGGCCTGCAGATAAGCGCAAAGATCGCCCAGGAATACGGGGAGGCTGACGGATTCGACGCCCTTTTTGCGGCCGAGCAGTTCATGGATCCGTCCAATCGCATGGACGCGCGCCTCGGCGTCCGCCAGAGCTTGCCGCAAATGCGGGTCGGATATCGTACGACCCTGCGCATTCAGGAGCCCGCTCACGATGGCAAGGCTGTTCTTGACCCGGTGGTTGATTTCGCGGGACAGCATCTCCTCATGCCTGAGCGCTTGCTGCAGCAACTCTTCCTTCCGCTTCAACGTCTCTTCCACCCGCTGCCGCTCCAGCGCCACGCCCAAGAGATTGGCCATACCCGTCACGAAAACCAGATCGGCCTCGGTGAACCGGCCATTGATGGGGCTGTCCACCTCGAGCACGCCGAAGCGCTCCCCGCTGCACTGGATCAGCGTGTTGATCGCCCGCTTCACGCCGTGGTCGGCGAGGATCCGCGGGGTCCGGAAGCGGCTCTCTCCTTGGAGGTGATTGGAGATGATCGATAGCCCGGTCATGAACGCATAGCCGGTCGGACTTTCGGCATCGGCCCCTGTCTTCACCTGCCCGACGACGCCCGGCTTCCAGCCGACACCAGCCCGTACGATAAACTGATGTTCTTCCGGGATGTATTCCATCACCTTGCACAATTTGCTCTGCAAGCCTTGCGCGCAGAGCTTCGACGCCTGTTGCAGCAGCGCCTGCACATCGTGCGTCTTCAGGGCGAAGAGTGCATATTCCGCGGAAATCTGCTGCTGGCGCAGCCGGTATGCCAGTTCCTCCGCCACAGTTGCCCGTTCGGGGACAATATCGTCGTTTCCTGACGATCCGGATGCCAATGTCTGTTCCTCCGCTCGTAATTGTTAATTCTCGAGGCAGGCGTGGCGTTCCCTCGAGTCCCCGGCCGACACCGGGCGCATGGCAGCGATGCAGCCATGCGCATTGTCGCGGCGGCCCTTTGCCTCCATCCTGAACGAAGGATCGTCAGGCTCAGGGAGGGGTTCATGCATTCGGTTCTGGTCACCGGCGGAAGCCGGGGCATCGGCCGCGCAACGGCGCTGTTGGCAGCGGCGAAGGGGTGGTCGGTGGCGGTCAACTATGTCGGCAATGCCGGCGCCGCGGAGGATGTGGTGACGGAGATCACCGCCGCGGGCGGCAAGGCCGCCGCCGTGCGAGGCGACGTGGCAGACGAAGCCGACGTCGTCGCCATCTATGATGCGGCCGAGCGGGAACTGGGCCCGCTCACGGGCGTGGTGGCCAATGCCGGCATCGTCGCCCCTTCCCGGCCGCTGGTGGAGATCGGGCTCGACCGCATGCGGCGCATCTTCGAGGTGAACACGATCGGCGCCTATCTCACCGCGCGCGAGGCCGCACGCCGGCTGGCGAAGAGCCGCGGCGGCCCTGGCGGATCCATCGTGCTGGTCTCGTCCATGGCTGCCCGTCTGGGCTCGCCGTTCGAATATGTGGACTATGCGGGCTCCAAGGCGGCCGTGGATACGCTGACCATCGGGCTGGCCAAGGAGATGGGCGGCGAAGGCGTGCGCGTGAACGCCGTCCGGCCCGGCCTGATCGAGACGGAGATCCATGCAAGCGGCGGGCAACCCGACCGCGCGCGGCGGCTCGGCGTTGGCTCCCCGCTCGGCCGCGCCGGACGGGCCGAGGAAGTGGCGGAAGCCATTCTCTGGCTCCTCGGCGATGCCTCCTCCTATGTGACGGGCGGCTTCATCGACGTGTCGGGCGGGCGCTAGCGTCCGTAACCGGGGCCGGCCGGCATACATCGGCCGTTCATCTCACGGGCGCTAGAAGCACTCTCCATGAGGCTGGAGAGAGATACATGATCAATCGGTTCCTGAAAGCGGCGGGAGTCGCCGGTTTTCTTCTGTTTGCGGCGAATGCCGCCAGTGCAGGCCAGGTGGTGCCGGGGGAGGAGCATTGCGTCGTCAATGTCCGCAGCGACGACGCGCTCAACATGCGCGAACGGCCCGGCACGAGCGCGCCGATATTGAGCCGGCTCCGCTACGGCACCTGCGGGATCGTCGTGCAGAGGGAATGCCGGGGAGACTGGTGCCTGGTGGAGGACGGGCACAATCGCGGCTGGGTGCACGGGCACTATATAGCCATGGTCTCGCCTGCCATGTACTGCGTCACCGGCGTGGCGCCGGGGGACCGCCTCAATCTGCGGGCCTTCCCTTCGCCGCGGTCGCGCGTGCTCACGCGCCGCGGCCGCCGGCAATGCGGGATCGCCTTCCTGCCCTACTCCGTCGGCAACTGGCAGAAGATCCGTGTGGACGGCTGGCAGGGGTGGGTGGCCAGGCGCCATCTCAGCGGCCAGTAGAACGCCGGGGCTGCTGTGGCGGCCGGTGGGCGACGAGGGAAGCACGCCGGTCGGGCTCGGGAAATCATGGATGTAACCGAAAGCACCCATTCCACAGGCGCTGTAACCCGGTGTCGGCGCGGACGCCCTGCGGGCCAAGAAAATGCAAGACATTCAAATGGGAAAGGCTGGTGGGCGATGAGAGACTCGAACTCCCGACATCTTCGGTGTAAACGAAGCGCTCTACCAACTGAGCTAATCGCCCGCGCGGCCGTCGGCCGGTTTCAAGCCCGTCCGTTTAGGCGGTTCGGCGCTTGACCGCAAGGGAAAATCAGCGTGCCGAAGCCTCCGGAGACGGCGTCGTGAATTCATCCGGCAAATGGCCCGGACCTGCTTGACAGGTCAATGCGAACCGCCTAATTGACCGCCACGACATGCGGTTGCGCATATCGGAAGCGCGGGTGTAGCTCAGTTGGTTAGAGTGCCGGCCTGTCACGCCGGAGGTCGCGGGTTCGAGCCCCGTCACTCGCGCCATTGCCTTCCAAGGCTTTGGCATCGCTGTTTTTCCAGACTTTTAGCATCCTCTCCCCTTCACAGGTCGACGGCGGCTCAAGCCGGGCCGTCTCGCGGCGTATCTTGCCGCCCGTTTTCTCCTGCTCGGCTTCCTCCTCCCGGCCGTGTGCCCTTGCAGAGATGTGTCCAGCCTGAAAGTCGGCATGCACCGCGCCGGCTCCTGGGCACGCCTCACCGCTGCCGGTCGGGTCAACGGGGTTTTCCTTCATGCGGCATGCTTTTTGTGATAGGATTTTTCTTTGATCTTCAAGGGAGATCCGACCATGAACGAAGGTTGGTTTTCCAGACCGGTGCCCGTTTCCGAATGCATCACCGGCGACATCCGCTACGTGTCGAGCGCGCGGCAAGCGATCGACGTGCTGAGCGGCAACTGGCGTGAACGAGGGAGCATGAAACATCAGGCGGCGCTGCGCGCCTGTCAGCGGGCGATGCACGGCGACATGCCCGCGGAGATCGCCCGAACCGCCTTTGTCGATGCAGCGTCGGAAGCCAGGGTCCTGTCGGAGTAGGGCACAAGGCGCCGGTCTCAGCGCGCATCGGAAAGGATCAGGTCGGCGGCCTTCTCCGCGATCATCAGCGTGGGGGAATTCGTGTTGCCCGAAGTGATCGTGGGCATCACAGAGGCATCCGCTATGCGCAGGCGCGAAATGCCGCGCATTTTCAGCGCCGGATCGACGACCGCCTCCTCGTCCGCGCCCATGCGGCAGGTGCCCACGGGGTGGAAGATCGTGGTGCCGATGAGGGCCGCAGCCTCCACCAGCTGATCCTCGGTCTGAAACTCCGGCCCAGGTTTGAACTCTTCCGGCTTGTAAGGCTTCAGCGGCTCCTGCGCCACGATGTGCCGGGTGAGGCGGATTGCGTCGGCCGCCACATGCTTGTCGGCCTCGGCCGACAGATAGTTCGGCTGGATCGCCGGATGCTGGCGGAAGTCGGGCGAGAGGGCATGCACGGAGCCCCGGCTTTCGGGCCTTAGATTGCACACGCTCGCCGTGAAGGCCGGGAAAGCGTGCAGCGGCTCGCCAAATCTTTCCAGCGTCAGCGGCTGCACGTGGTACTGGAGATTGGGCGTCTCGTAGGAGGGGTCGGAGCGCGTGAAGAGGCCGAGCTGGCTCGGCGCCATGGACATCGCGCCCGATCGGCTCAGCGCATACTCCACCGCGATCGCCATCTTGCCCATGAGGCGCCCTGCCCGCTCGTTGAGTGTGCGGATGCCCGAGACCTTGTAGGCGCAGCGCAGTTGCAGATGATCCTGCAGGTTCCCGCCGACATCCCGCCGCTCAAGAAGAACGTCGATGCCCGCTTTCCGAAGCGCCTCGCCCTTGCCGATGCCGGAAAGTTCCAGAAGATGCGGCGAGCCGATGGCGCCGGCGGCCAGGATCACTTCGCGGCGCGCATGAACCGTGCGCGTGGTGCCGCGCTGGTCGAACTCGACACCCTTGGCCGTCAGCTCCTCGATCAGGAGCCGGCGCGCATGGGCATTGGTCTCGACCTTGAGATTGCGACGGTGGCGGACCGGCCGCAGGAAGGCTTTCGATGCGTTCCAGCGGATGCCGCGGCGCTGGTTCACCTTGAAATAGGAAGAGCCCTCGTTGTCGCCGCGGTTGAAATCGTCCGTGCGCGGGATGCCGGCGGCCTCCGCGGCAGCCTGGAAGGCATCCAGGATCTCCCAGCGCACGCGCGCCTCCTCCACGCGCCACTCGCCGCCGGCCCCGTGGTACGCGTCCGGGCCGAGATGATAGTCCTCGGTCTTCCGGAAGTAGGGCAGCACGTCGTCCCAGCCCCAGCCGGCGCAGCCCATCTGGCGCCAAAGGTCATAATCGCGGGCCTGCCCGCGCATATAGATCATGCCGTTGATGGAGGAGCAGCCGCCCAGCACCCTGCCGCGCGGATAGGCGAGCGAGCGGCCGGCCAGCCCCGGCTCGGCCTGCGTGGTGAAGCACCAGTCCGTGCGTGGGTTGGAGATGCAGTAGAGATAGCCGACCGGGATGTGTATCCAGTGATAGTTGTCGCTGCCGCCGGCTTCGAGCAGCAGGACGGAGACATTCGGGTCCGCCGAGAGCCGGTTGGCGAGCAGGCAGCCCGCCGTTCCCGCGCCGACGATGATATAGTCGTAGGTCTCAGGCATGGGCGGTATAGGCCCGAAAAGCCTGAAAGGTTGGAGTGGCCCGCGTTCTGCTGCCGGCGTTTCCAGCCATTGCCACGCCCCTACCCGCCCCGCCGCTGCAGGAGGGCCTGGATCTCGCCCACGATGCCGCGACGGAAGATGAGCACGCAGATCATGAAGATCGCGCCGGTGACGATGGTGACCGGCAGCGGCGAGGTGGCGAGATAGTTCTGCAGCGCCACCACCAGCCCTGCCCCCACGATCGGCCCCACCATGGTGCCGATGCCGCCGAGAAGCGTCATGAGGATCACCTCGCCCGACATCTGCCAGCCCACGTCGGTGAGCGTGGCGAACTGGAAAACGAGTGATTTCAACGCGCCGGCGAGACCCGCGAGCGCCGCCGACATCACGAAGGCGGCGAGCTTGTAGCGCTGCACGCTGTAACCCAGCGAGATCGCACGGTTCTCGTTCTCGCGGATGGACTTGAGGATCATGCCGAAGGGTGAGTTGACGATGCGCCAGATGGCAAAAACGCCGATCAGGAACACCGCGAGCACGAAATAATAGATGTTGAGCGGCTGATTGAGATCGACGAAACCGAAAAGATGGCCGCGCGGCACGCCTTGGATGCCGTCCTCGCCCCTGGTGAAGGGCGCCTGGAGACAGAAGAAGAAGAACATCTGTGCCAGCGCCAGCGTGACCATGGCGAAATAGATGCCCTGGCGGCGGATGGCGAGGAAACCCATCACCGCTCCCATGGCGGCAGCGCCCACGAGGCCCAGCAGCACGCCCGCTTCCGGCGTCCAGCCCCACTCCTTCACCGCATGGGCGGTGAAATAGGCAGCGCCGCCGAAGAAAGCCGCGTGGCCGAAGGAGAGCAGCCCCGTGAAACCGAGCAGCAGGTTGAAGGCGCAGGCGAAGAGCGCGAAGCACAGCATCTTCATCAGGAAGATGGGGTAGAAGAAGAAGGGTGCGGCAAGCAGGCCCGCCACGGCCACGAGAAGCAGGATGAAATCCAGGCGTGTTGCGCGGCGGGCTTCGGCTCCGGAAAGAGTCATATCCGCCATCTCAGGCGTCCTTTCCGAAGAGGCCCGCGGGCCGGACGAGAAGCACGATCGCCATGATGACGAAGATCACGATGTTGGACGCCTCGGGGTAGAAAACCTTGGTGAGCCCCTCCGCCAGCCCCAGCATGTAGCCGGTGACGATGGCGCCGAGGATGGACCCCATGCCGCCCACCACCACCACGGCGAAGACGATGATGATGAGGTTCGAGCCCATCAGCGGGCTCACCTGGTAGACCGGCGCAGCCATGATGCCGGCAAGTCCGGCGAGCCCGGCGCCGATGCCGTAGGTGAGCGTCAGGAGCAACGGGACATTGACGCCGAAGGCCTGAACGAGCGTCGGGTTCTCCGTCGCCGCGCGCAGATACGAGCCGAGCTTCGTCTTCTCGATCAGGAGCCATGTGCCGATGCAGATCACAAGCGAGGCGATGACGGCCCAGCCGCGATAGACCGGCAGGAACATGAAGCCGAGATTGACCGCGCCGGTGAGCGCGGGCGGCGGCGTGTAGGCCTGACCGGAGACGCCGTAGAAATAGCGGAACGTGCCCTCGATCACCAGCGCGAGGCCGAATGTGAAGAGCAGGCCGTAGAGATGATCGAGATCATAGAGGCGCGAGAGCGCCAGCCGCTCCACGACCATGCCGAAGATGGCCACGACGAGCGGCGCCAGGATGAGCGCCGGCCAATAGCCGATGCCGAAATGGCTAAGCAGCAGGTAGCCCACGAAGGCGCCCAGCATATACTGCGCGCCATGGGCGAAATTGATGATACGCAGCATGCCGAAGATGATGGCGAGGCCCAGGCTCAGCATCGCGTAGAAGGAGCCGTTGATGAGACCCACGAGCAGCTGGCCGAGGAAGGCCTGGATCGGAATCCCGAAGATCATCGTCATAGGTCAGACCCCCAGCGTCTCATGCAGAGCCTCCATCCGGCTGTCTAGCTCGGAGACGGGGAAGCTTGCCGTCACCTGCCCGTGCTCCATGAGATAGAAGCGATCGGCGATGCGGCGGGCGAAATGGAAATTCTGCTCGACCAGCAGGATGGTCATGCCGCGTTCCTTCAATGCCGTCAGCACCTCGCCGATGCGCTGGACGATCACGGGCGCGAGGCCCTCCGTGGGCTCGTCGAGGAGGAGGAGGCGCACGCCGGTGCGCAGCATGCGGGCGATGGCGAGCATCTGCTGCTCGCCGCCGGAAAGCTTCGTGCCCTGGCTGTTGCGGCGCTCCTTCAGGTTGGGGAAGAGCTTGAAGATCTCTTCGATGCTCATGCCGCCATTCCGCGAGACCACGGGCGGGAGAAGGAGGTTCTCCTCGACGGAAAGCGTGGAGAAGATGCCGCGCTCCTCCGGCACGAAGCCGATGCCCATATGCGCCGTGCGGTGGAGCGGCAGGCGCGTCAGGTCCTTGCCGTCGAAGGCGATCCGGCCCGTGCGCTTGCGGAGGATGCCCATGACGGCCCTGAGCGTCGTCGTCTTGCCGACGCCGTTGCGGCCGAGCAGCGTAACCGTCTCGCCGGGATGGACGTCGAGATTCACGCCGTGCAGCACGTGGCTTTCGCCATACCAGGCGTGAAGGTCCGAGATGGAAAGCAGCGGCGCGTGCTCAGTCATGGGCCGTCCCCATATAGGCAAGCCTCACCTGCTCGTTCTCGCTCACGGTGGCGTAGTCGCCGGTCGCGATCACTTCGCCGCGCTGGAGCACGGTGATACGGTCGCAAAGGTCGGCCACGACCTTGAGATTGTGCTCGACCATCAGCACCGCCCGATCCTTCGCCACGGCGCGGATGATCTCGGAGACCTTGCCGATATCCTCCTGGCCCATGCCGGCCATCGGCTCGTCGAGCAGCAGCACCTTGGGATCGAGCGCCAGCGTGGTGGCGATTTCCAGCACGCGCTTGCGCCCATAGGAGAGATCGGCGGCAAGCTTGTGCCGCTCGTCCTCGAGGCCGACCGATTCCAGCAGTTCGTCTGCGCGGGCGTCGAGGCGGCCGAGCGAAGAGAGCGGCAGCCAGAACTGGTAGCCGAGCCCTCCCGGGCGCTGGAGCGCCACGCGCACATTGTCGAGCACGGTCAGATGCGGGAAGGTGGCCGAGATCTGGAACGAGCGCACCAGCCCCATGCGCGCCACGCGCGCCGGCGAGAGCCTGGTGATGTCGCGGCCTTCCAGATGGATCGTGCCGCTGGTGGGCACCAGGAATTTGGTGAGCAGGTTGAAGACGGTCGTCTTGCCGGCGCCGTTCGGGCCGATGAGCGCATGGATCTGTGCATGATGGGCATCGATATCGACATTGTTGACGGCGATGAAGCCGCCGAACTCACGCCGAAGGCCACGGGCGGAAAGCACCGCCCGCGCCCCCTGTGCATCGGCCTGGCGGCCGGGCGCGGCCGCCGTAAGCACATCGGTCATCGGCTTTACTGGCTGACCAGCGGGCAGCCGCTCTCGGCCGGATCGATATAGGCTTCGTCGCCCGGGATCGTGGCCAGCACCTTGAAATAGTCCCAGGGCTCCTGGCTTTCGTCGGGCGACTTCACCTCGAGCAGATACATGTCCTTGATCATGCGGCCATTGGCGCCCACCTTGCCGCCCTGGGCGAAGATGTCGTCGACGGGCATTTCGTGCAGCTTCGTGGCCACCGCTTCGGTCTCGTCCGTGCCCGCCGCCTCGACGGCCTTCAGATACTGCGTGACGGCGGAATAGGTGCCGGCATGGATCATGTTCGGCATGCGCTGCGTGCGCTCGAAGAAGCGTTGGGCGAACTCGCGCGAGGTGTCGTCGCGATCCCAGTAATAGCCTTCCGTCAGTGTCAGCCCCTGCGCGGCCTCGAGGCCCAGCCCGTGCACCTCCGACAGCGTGAAAAGAAGAGCGGCGAGCCGCTGTCCGCCGGCGACGATGCCGAACTCGGCCGCCTGCTTGATGGCGTTGGAGGTGTCCAGGCCGGCATTGGCGAGCCCGATCACCTTGGCGCCGGACGACTGCGCCTGAAGCAGGAAGGAGGAGAAATCCGTGGTGGCGAGCGGATGGCGCACGGCGCCAAGCACCTCGCCCCCCTTCGACTTCACGAATTCCGAGGTCTGTTCCTCCAGCGAATAGCCGAAGGCGTAGTCGGCGGTGAGGAAGAACCATGTGTCGCCGCCCTGCTCGACGAGCGCACCGCCGGTGCCCACGGCCAGCGCATGGGTGTCATAGGCCCAGTGGAAGCCGTAGGGCGAGCACTGGGCGCCGGTGAGCTCCGTCGTCGCCGCACCCGTGACGATATCGATCTTCTTCTTTTCCTTGGAGATGCCCTGGACGGCCAGCGCCACGGAGGAGGTCGTGAGTTCCATGATGGAATCCACCTGCTCGGTGTCGTACCACTGGCGCGCGATGTTCGACGCGATGTCCGGCTTGTTCTGGTGGTCGGCCGTGATCACCTCGATCGGGGCACCCAGAACCTCGCCGCCAAAATCCTCGGCCGCCATCTTGGCCGCCTCGAAGGACCACTTGCCGCCGAAATCGGCATAGACGCCGGACTGGTCGTTCAGGATGCCGATCTTGACCTTGTCGTCGGAAACCTGCGCGGCGGCGGGAATCGCGGTTGCCGCCAGCAGCGCGGCGGAAACGAGTGCCAATAGTCTCATCTATTCCTCCCATCTTGAACTCGGGCGCCAGGCCCATGGCTGCTCCCCGGCCCTTCTTCTCTCCCGGTCTCCGGTTCTCCTCCACGAGGCCGGGGAAGGTGCCCTGCGGCGAACCGCAATGCAGCATGAGCGGAAAGTAGCATTGACGCTGGCGCACACAAACGTCCAATTCTGCACAAGTTTTGTAGAAATACGCACAAGGTCATGCACCGCTTCACCTGGGACGACCTGCAATTCTTCCTCGCCGTGGCGCGCACCGGCCAGCTTTCGGCTGCCGCGCGCAAGCTCAGGACCAACCACGCGACGGTATCGCGCCGCATCGACCGGCTGGAACAGGCCCTCGCCACGAAGCTCTTCGAGCGCAGCCCGCGCGGCTACACGCTGACGGCGCTGGGCGAGCGGCTGGTCGAGAGCGCGGAGGTCATGGAGCGGGAGGCTTCCAACTTCCACAATGAGGCGATGAGCGGGGCCGCCCCGGTGAGCGGCGTGGTACGCATCAGCACGCTGGAAGGCTTCGGCAACTACTTCCTGGCCGACAGGCTGCCGCTGCTCGCCCAGTCGCAGCCCGGGCTTTCGATAGAGGTGCTGACGATCCAGCAGATCGTGTCGCTTTCACGCCGCGAGGCCGACATCACCATCACGCTCAACGCACCCAAAGCCGGACCGTACCATTATGAGAAGATCACACTTTACCGGCTGTTCGTCTACGGCCACCGCGACTATCTGGCGCGCCATGCGACCGTGGCCTCCCGGGCCGACCTCGCGAACCATTACTTCATCGGCTATATCGAAGACACGGTCTTCACACCGGGGCTGGACTATCACCGTGAACTCCTGCCGGGCGTGCGCGCAGCCTATCAGTGCTCGAGCATCCATGCCCAGCTTGCCGCCGTGCGCAGCGGACTGGGGCTCTGCGTGCTGCCGCACTACATGGCCTGCCACCATCCCGAACTGCAGCCGGTGATTCCGCGCGAGGTGCATCTGGAGCGCCACTACTGGGCGATCTGCCACAAGGACCTGACGGTCGCCCCGCGCATCCGCATGCTCACCGGCTTCATCCATGCGGAGGCGGCGCGGGCAGCACATGAATTCCATGGCGACCGCCTGCTTGCAGAGGCAACGGCACGGGGCCGGATGGTTTGACGCCATGTATCGGCAGGCCGGAGAGACGTGACGGTCACCAGCCGGATGATTGCGGCAGCCCCGAAACGGAAAAGCCGGGCAAAGCCCGGCCTTTCGCGAAAGCGTCTTTATGGCGCAATCAGTTGATCGCGTCCTTCAGGCCCTTGCCGGCGGAGAATTTCGGCACGTTGCGGGCCGGGATCTTCACCTCGGCGCCGGTCTGCGGGTTGCGGCCCGTGGAGGCCTCGCGCCGCGACACGCTGAAATTGCCGAAGCCCACCAGCCGAACGTCACCGCCATTCTTGAGCTCGCCGGTGATCACGGAGAAGACCGCATCCACGGCAGACTGAGCATCACCCTTGGAAATGCCGGCCTTCTCGGCAACGGCGGATACCAGTTCGTTCTTGTTCATAAACAACAAACCCCTTCCTGATTATGGCCGGAGAGCGACTCAACCGGCAAGGCCCGCACTTTATGAAGAAGTGGCCGTGCCACCAAGCGACAAATGCGCCGCCACATCATAAAATCCCCGGTTTTCTGCGGGTTTCAGCAAAAAAGCCGGCCCGTTTGGGCCGGCTTTTCGTGTTTGTGGCGAAAATGAGATCGCTTAGTGCGCGACGGCCGGCTGTTCCGCCTGGTCCGTCACGGCCGGCGTGACGGGCTCCACCCACTCGATCGGCTCGGGCCTGCGCACCAGCGCGTGCTCCAGCACCTCGCCCACACGGCTGACCGGCACGATCTCCAGGCCGCTCTTCACGTTCTCCGGAATGTCGGCCAGATCCTTGGCGTTCTCTTCCGGGATCAGCACCTTCTTGATGCCGCCGCGAAGGGCCGCAAGCAGCTTCTCCTTGAGGCCGCCGATCGGCAGCACCCGCCCGCGCAGCGTGATCTCGCCGGTCATGGCGATATCCTTGCGCACCGGGATGCCGGTCATCACCGAGACGATGGCCGTTGCCATGGCGACGCCCGCCGAGGGACCATCCTTGGGTGTCGCGCCTTCCGGCACGTGCACGTGGATGTCCTTCTTGTCGAACAGCGGCGGCTCGATGCCGAAATCGACAGCCCGCGAGCGGACATAGGACGCCGCCGCCGAGATCGATTCCTTCATCACGTCGCGCAGGTTGCCCGTGACGGTCATCTTGCCCTTGCCGGGCATCATGACGCCTTCGATCGTGAGCAATTCTCCGCCGACCTCGGTCCAGGCGAGACCCGTGACGACACCGACCTGATCCTCACCCTCGACCTGGCCGAAGCGGAAGCGCTGGACGCCGAGATAATCGGCCAGATTGTCCTCGGTCACCTCGACCGCCTTGTTGCCGGTCTTGAGGATCTCTGTCACGGCCTTCCGCGCCAGCTTCATCAGCTCGCGTTCGAGGTTACGCACGCCGGCCTCCCGCGTATAGGTGCGGATGACCTCCTGCAGAGCCCCGTCGGTCACGGAGAACTCGCCTTCCTTCAGCGCATGCTCGCGAATGGCCTTCGGCAGCAGATGCCGCTTTGCGATCTCGACCTTCTCATCCTCCGTGTAGCCGGCGATGCGGATGATCTCCATCCGGTCCATCAGGGCCGGCGGGATGTTCAGGGTGTTCGCCGTCGTCACGAACATCACGCTCGACAGGTCGTATTCGACCTCGAGGTAATGATCCATGAAGGTCGAGTTCTGCTCCGGATCCAGCACCTCGAGCAATGCCGAGGACGGATCGCCGCGGAAATCCATGCCCATCTTGTCGATCTCGTCGAGCAGGAAGAGCGGGTTGGATTTCTTGGCCTTCCTCATCGACTGGATGACCTTGCCGGGCATCGAGCCGATATAGGTGCGCCGGTGGCCGCGGATCTCGGCCTCGTCACGCACGCCGCCGAGCGCCATGCGCACGAACTCGCGGCCGGTCGCCTTGGCGATCGACTTGCCGAGCGAGGTCTTGCCGACGCCGGGAGGGCCGACGAGGCAGAGGATGGGACCTTTGATCTTGTTCTGCCGGCTCTGCACGGCGAGATACTCGACGATGCGCTCCTTCACCTTCTCCAGGCCGAAGTGATCTGCATCGAGCACCTCCTCGGCATAGCCCAGGTCGTTGCGCACCTTGGAGCTCTTCTTCCATGGGATCGACAGCAGCCAGTCGAGATAGTTGCGCACCACCGTCGCCTCCGCGGACATCGGCGACATGGTCTGCAGCTTCTTCAGCTCGGCTTCCGCCTTCTCGCGAGCCTCCTTGGAGAGCTTGGTCTTTTTGATGCGCTCCTCGAGCTCGGCCACCTCGTTGCGGCCGTCCTCGCCCTCGCCAAGCTCCTTCTGGATCGCCTTCATCTGCTCGTTGAGGTAGTACTCGCGCTGTGTCTTCTCCATCTGCCGCTTCACGCGGGAGCGGATGCGCTTTTCCACCTGCAGAACGGAGATTTCGGCTTCCATGAAGCCCATGGCCTTTTCCAGCCGCTCACGGATGGAAAGCGTGGCGAGCATCTCCTGCTTCTCGGGGATCTTGATCGCGAGATGCGAGGCGACGGTATCGGCCAGCTTGGAATAATCCTCGATCTGGCTCGTCGCGCCCACGACCTCGGGCGAGATCTTCTTGTTGAGCTTCACATAATTTTCGAAGTCGGCCACGACCGAGCGCGCCAGCGCCTCGATTTCGACCTCATCCTCTTCCGGCTCCTCAAGAACCGCCGCGTGGCCCTCATGATAGTCCTGGCGGTCGGTGAAGCCGGTGATGCGGGCGCGCGCGGCGCCCTCGACCAACACCTTCACCGTGCCGTCGGGAAGCTTCAGGAGCTGCAATACGTTGGCGAGCGTGCCGACGTCATAGATCGCACTCGGATCCGGATCGTCGTCCGCCGCGTTCATCTGGGTCGCCAGCAGAACCTGCTTCTCGGCGCCCATCACCTCTTCCAATGCCTTGATCGACTTCTCGCGTCCCACGAAGAGCGGCACGATCATGTGCGGGAACACCACGATGTCGCGCAGAGGCAGCACCGGGAACAAGGCATCGCTCGAGGTCTTCAGAGCTTCTGTCATTTTATCAGCCTTTCAGCCGCGGCCGCCCGAGAGCCAACCGCGGACCTTACCGTTTTGGGACGTCGTTCCGCCCGGGAAGGGCTTGTCTCTCGCAACACCGATCCTGGATACGGAACCCGCCACCGCTTGCTCCTTAGGTGGAGGCATGGGGGGGCAATATCAAGCCCGCGGGCGAACCGATCGGCGGCCAAATCCGCGGGGGGCCGGCGGTGCAGCCCGCCAGTGGAAATCCCTCCATGCCGCCGGCCTTCAATCACGCGCTGACGCTGCCCTTTTCCTTCTCGCGTTCCGCGTAGATGTAGAGGGGCCGGGCATTGCCGGCCACCACCTCGTCCGAAATCACGACCTCCTGAACGCCTTCCAGGGCCGGCAGATCGAACATGGTGTCGAGCAGGATCGACTCCATGATGGAACGCAGGCCGCGCGCGCCCGTCTTGCGCTCGATGGCTTTGCGGGCGATCGCCCGCAGCGCGTTCTCGTGGAAGGTCAGTTCCACATTCTCCATCTCGAACAGGCGCTGGTACTGCTTCACCAGCGCGTTCTTGGGCTCGGTGAGGATCTGCACCAGCGCGTCCTCGTCGAGGTCCTCGAGGGTCGCCAGGATCGGCAGGCGGCCGACGAATTCCGGAATGAGCCCGAATTTCAGAAGATCCTCCGGCTCGACCTGGCGCAGGAGTTCGCCCGCCCGCCGATCCTCCAGCGAGGAGACGCTTGCGCCGAAGCCGATCGAGGTCTTGCGGCCGCGGTCGGAGATGATCTTCTCCAGCCCCGCGAAGGCGCCGCCGCAGATGAACAGGATCGAGGACGTGTCGACCTGCAGGAATTCCTGCTGCGGATGCTTGCGCCCGCCCTGGGGTGGCACGGAGGCGACGGTGCCTTCCATGATCTTGAGCAGGGCCTGCTGCACGCCCTCGCCCGACACGTCGCGCGTGATCGAGGGGTTGTCGGACTTGCGCGAGATCTTGTCGATCTCGTCGATATAGACGATGCCGCGCTGCGCCCGCTCGACATTGTAGTCTGCCGACTGCAGCAGCTTCAGGATGATGTTCTCCACATCCTCGCCCACATAGCCGGCTTCCGTCAGCGTGGTGGCGTCGGCCATGGTGAAGGGCACGTCGATGATGCGGGCGAGCGTCTGGGCAAGCAGCGTCTTGCCGCAGCCGGTCGGCCCGATCAGCAGGATGTTCGATTTCGACAGTTCCACATCGGCGTTCTTGCCGGCATGGGCCAGCCGCTTGTAATGGTTGTGGACCGCCACCGACAGCACGCGCTTGGCGTAGGGCTGACCGATCACATAATCGTCCAGAACCTTCAGGATCTCCTGCGGCGTCGGAACCCCTTCACGCGACTTCACCATCGAGGACTTGTTCTCCTCGCGGATGATGTCCATGCACAGCTCGACGCATTCATCGCAGATGAAGACGGTCGGGCCGGCGATCAGCTTACGGACCTCATGCTGGCTCTTGCCGCAGAACGAGCAGTACAGCGTGTTCTTGGAATCACCGCCGCTGTTGCTGATCTTGCTCATGTTTCACTTTCCTTTCAGTACTGTCGGCACCCGTCCACGACGGCGCCGCGAGAGCAGGAAACGACGGACCGCAAGCTCGTTCGCCGCCTTCTCTCATCCGCGTCTTCAGAACGAAACACAAATCTGAAAGCGCGGCAACGATTCTGGTTCCCAGGAAAACCTAGGCTGTTGAAACTCAACATAGGCTTAACCTAGGCGGTTGCCAGCGCTTAGGGAACAGGAAAATGTGACGGAAATGACGCAGCACCCAGCATTTTTGGGCTTGGGAGTCCGGTGTTCTCCCCTGCCGGATCAGGAGCAGCGCCGTTCCCCGCCGATCACGAGCCGCCCGGCGCCTCAATCGCCTCGCGTTCGGTGATCACCCTGTCGATCAGGCCGAATTCCTTCGCTTCGTCCGAGTTCATGAAGTGATCGCGGTCGAGCGTGCGCTCGATCACTTCGTAATCCTGGCCCGTGTGCTTGACATAGACCTCGTTCAGGCGCCGCTTCAGCTTGATGATGTCCTGTGCATGCCGCTCGATGTCGGAGGCCTGGCCGGAAAAGCCGCCCGAGGGCTGGTGCACCATGATGCGCGCGTTCGGCGTGGCGAAACGCATATCCTTGTGCCCGGCGCAGAGAAGCAGCGAGCCCATGGAGGCCGCCTGGCCGATGCAGAGCGTGGAGACCGCCGGCTGGATGAACTGCATGGTGTCGTAGATCGCCATGCCGCTCGTCACCACGCCGCCCGGCGAGTTGATGTAGAGCGCGATCTCCTTCTTCGGGTTTTCCGCCTCGAGGAAGAGAAGCTGCGCGCAGACAAGGGTCGCGACGCCGTCCTCGATCGGCCCGGTGATGAAGATGATTCGTTCCTTGAGGAGACGCGAGAAGATGTCGTAGGCGCGTTCGCCACGGTTCGTCTGCTCGACGACCATGGGCACCAGATTCATCGCGGTCTCGACGGGATTCTTCATGGAGGTTCCTTTAACGCTGGATCCATCACGCCAAATGACGGAATCTTGGGATTGCCCTCTAGATAGGACGGCGACTCCGCATTGCGCAAGACCGCAGCAGGCCCGTCGAAGGAACTCCCTACGACTTGGTGCCCCCTTCGGTAGCTATGGCCTTCCTGCTCGGATCCATGAACGGAAAATACGCCTCCACCGCCCGCTTTGCGCCCTCCGCGGAGAAATGTCCGTAGTCTTCGAAGAGGAAAACGCCCTTGTCGCGGTAGACACAGGACCGCCCGGCGCAGAGTTCCGCCATGGGGTTGATGAACACGGCTCCCTCCGCAAGGCCCTGGAGTTCGTCGTTGATCTCGGGATCGAAGAACACGTCCCAGCGGTCGAGGGCGGCGGGATCACGGCTGCCCTGCATATAGGCGATGACCTGCACATCCATCGAGAATTCGGGAGACTGGCCGAGGATATAGACTTCCCTACCCATCTTCTTCAGGGCATCGAGCGTGCTCCGCAGCTCCTCAAGCCCGCGCGACTGGAGGTCGGTCCAGCGTGCGCCCAGAATCACCGCGTCGACGCCCTCCTTCTCGATGAACTCGAGCGCCTTGGCGTTGAAGTCCTTACAAAGCGGCCGGCCGTAGGACATGTAGGACAGCACCGGCGGGCATCCGGGACCCGTGTACTGAATGACGGTCGCATCGATCCGGTCGGCATTTCCCACGATCCCGGGAACATATTGAGCGGCGAACGAATCGCCCCACAGCAGAACCTTGCGCGTGCCGCCGCTCGTGAGCGTGCAGGCCTTCGCATCCCAGGGACGCGCATTGATGTCGTTGATCCGGAAGCAGTCCTTGAGCCGCCACTGCTCGTTGCCTGCGATCTTCTGTTCCGCGAAATCGGGGAATCGGCCGGGAAAGCCCTGCGCGCGGGCGCCGATGGCACCCAGGGTGGCGAAGACCGCGATCGCCGCAACACCACCGGTAAGCAGGCGCGGCCGCGTGAGGTGGGGAGCCGGACGCCGGAAGGGCTGCTCGATATACCGCCAGGAAAACGCGGCCAGAAGGACGCTGGCTGCGACGATGCCGGCCGTCTGCGGAAGGGTCGGGCTCGCCAGGCTCTGGTAGTTGACGAAGACCACGATGGGCCAGTGGATGAGATAGAGCGAGTAAGAGATCAGCCCTACCGCCACGAGCAGCCTCATCGAAAGGAGCGAGGTGACGAGCGAGCCGGCACCGGTGCCCGCATAGATGAGCAGCGCGCTGCCGAGACAAGGATAAAGCGCGTTGTAGCCCGGGAAGGGCGTCGATTCATCGAAGGCAAAAACCGCAAAGAGGATCAGCGCGAGGCCCAGGGCCGCGATCACCTCGTTCGCCGCCCGGCTGCGCATCGGCGGCGGGGGAGCCAGGGCGAGCAGCGCCCCCACAAGGAGTTCCCAGGCCCTGGTCGGCAGGAGATAGAAATTGGCGGTGGGCGCGGTTCCCATCGCATAGATGCTGAGTGCGAGGCTGACCAGAAGGACAGGGAGGAAGACGACCAGCCATCGCGACCCGAAGAAGCGCGCCACCAGATAGACCGCCACCGGCATGAAGATATAGAACTGCTCCTCTACCGACAGCGACCATGTGTGAAGCAGCGGCCTGTAGACGGCTTCCGCGGCGAAATATCCGGAGTCCTTCCAGAAATAGATGTTCGAGACGAAGGTCGCCGCGGCAAGGAGGCTTTCGGAGAAAGCCGCGAAGTGGGAGGGCAGCAAGACGAAATACGCGTAGATGAAAGTGGCGATCATCACGGCGAACAGCGCCGGGAAAATGCGCCTCACACGCCGGGCATAGAAGTTGAGGATGGAGAATTCCCCTCGTGCGATATCACCCAGCAGGCTCTGGGAGATCACGTATCCGGAGATGACGAAGAAGACATCGACACCGACGAAACCGCCGGAGAATTGCGACAGGCCCGCGTGAAACAGCACGACCGGGATGACTGCAACGGCCCTGAGGCCGTCAATATCGGCACGGTATTTCATTCCACCCCCTCGCAAGGTTGATTATCTCCGGCGCTACGGCAGCCGCCGCATCGTCGAGGCGCTGATCTCCTCACCGGCACAGTCGATCCCCAAGCGGAAGGCCAGGGTTATCCCCCTCTGTTTCATGAATATTACGAAGGCCGCGGAAACGGCCTTCAATTGTGGGAATCCACTCGTAATATTCCGCGATGAAGCAGCGGCCGGCCAGAAGAGCCTCCCCTGCGGCGCGGGCGCTTTTTACGCATAGGCACAGCTCTTGCCCGGCCCGGCCCCCTGGTGGCGCTCAAGGTGCTTCGAGCGCGTGCCTACGCTCCGGCTCGCAAAGGCGACGCGTTGCGCGACACCTGTCACGCCGTGGGCTAGGAACGGCTCACCCACCGCGCGTGGGGGGCTCAGACCTTCGCCAGCGCCTGCTCCAGGTCGGCGATGATGTCGCCCACATCCTCGATGCCCACGGAGAGCCGGACGACGTCCGGCCCGGCGCCTGCCGCCACCTTCTGTTCGTCGGAGAGCTGGCGGTGCGTCGTGGAGGCCGGGTGGATGATCAGCGATTTCGTGTCGCCGATATTGGCGAGGTGGGAGAAGAGCTCGACGCCTTCCACCACCTTCACGCCCGCGTCGTAACCGCCCTTGAGCCCGAAGGTGAAGACGGCGCCCGCACCCTTGGGCGAATATTTCCGCATGAGGGCGTGATTCGGGTCCTCGGGCAGGCCTGGATAGGACACCCAATCCACGGCCGGATGTCCCTTCAGCCACTCGGCCACCTCGAGCGCGTTGTCGCAGTGGCGCTGCATCCTGAGCGGCAGGGTCTCGATGCCGGTGAGGACCAGGAAGGCGTTGAACGGCGATATCGCCGGGCCGAAATCGCGCAGGCCGAGCACGCGCGCGGCGATCGCGAAGGCGAAATTGCCGAAGGTCTCGTGCAGCACCATGCCGCCATATTCCGGGCGCGGCTCCGACAGCATGGGATAGTTGCCCGACTTCGACCAGTCGAACGTGCCGCAATCCACCAGGATGCCGCCGATCGAGTTGCCGTGGCCGCCCATGAACTTCGTAAGCGAATGGACGATGATGTCGGCACCGTATTCGATGGGCCGCAGCAGATAGGGCGAGGCCATGGTGTTGTCGACGATGAAGGGCAATCCGTGCAGCTTCGCCACCTCCGAGATCTTCTCCAGATCCACGAATGTACCGCCGGGATTGGCGAGGCTTTCCACGAAGATCGCGCGGGTGTTGCCGTCGATCTGGCTTTCGAAGGAGGAGATGTCTTCCGGATCGGCCCAGCGAACCTCCCAATTGAAGTTCTTGAAGGCGTGGCCGAACTGGTTGATCGAGCCGCCATAGAGCTTCCTGGCGGCGATGAAGTTGCAGCCCGGCTGCATGAGCGTGTGGAAGACGAGGAGCTGCGCCGCGTGGCCCGAGGCGGTCGCGAGCGCCGCCGTGCCGCCCTCGAGCGCGGCCACCCGCTCCTCCAGCACCGCCTGCGTGGGGTTCATGATGCGGGTGTAGATGTTGCCGAAGGCCTTCAGGCCGAAAAGCGAGGCCGCATGCTCCGCATCGTCGAACACATAGGAGGTCGTCTGATAGATCGGCGTGGCGCGGGCGCCGGTCGCCGGGTCGGCCTGAGCGCCGGCATGGATCGCAAGCGTGTTGAAACCGGGTGTGCGCTCGGTCATGGAATCTCCTCCGTTCGACAATCAGAACCGCGCCAATCAATACAGAGCCGCCGGGCCAAGGCAAAGAAGATTTGCCTGATTTCCGGGCGCGCGGGGAAAATCATGGCCAGCCAAGCCGATCGGGAGCCGGAGCGCAGACACGGCGAAGCCTACCCGCCGGTGGAAGGTCCCTTCCAGCCGATTTCGCGCTCGAGACGCGGGATTTCGATCGCCGGGCAGCGGTTCATCACCACCTTGATGCCACTTTCCTCAAGCCGCGCGGCGGAGGCATCGTCGCGGATACGGAGTTGCATCCAGACCACCCTGGGCAGCGGGTCCATGGCGAGGACTTCATTCGCCACGCCGGGAATCGCGGCGGACGAGCGGAAGACATCGACCATGTCCACAGGCTCGGGAAGCTCGGCCAGCCGGGCGTAGGTCATCGCGCCGGCGATTTCCTTGCCCGCCTGGCCGGGATTGACCGGGAAAACGCGGTATCCCCTGCGCATGAGGAAGCTCATGACGGAGAAACTCGGCCGGTCGGCTTTCGGAGATGCGCCGAGCACCGCGATGCTTCTCACGCTGCCCAGGATACCGGCGATATAGGCGTTGTCGTAGGTGTCGTGGTTCATTCGGGCAGCGTAATACGGCCTTCGGCGTCGATGGGAAAGTCGGGATTGTGCGCGACTTCCCAGAGATTGCCCTCCGTATCGGCAAAATAGCCCTGCACACCGCCCCAGAAGGCGCGCTGCGCGGGTTTCAGAACGCGGCCGCCCGCCTTGTCCACCTGGTCGAGGACGAGACTCACCTCGGCTTCGGAGCGCGTGTTGTAGGCGAGCGCCACGCCGGAGAATCCCGGCTTGCCGTTGGCGCCCCTCGCCGGGCGGAAATTGTCGTTGGCGATGTCGGCGGCCAGATGGTCGCGCGGCCACAATGCCAGGATCATGCCTCCCATCTGGAAGAAGGCCACGCCCTCGGTGATCCGCTTGCTCCTTTCCAGGCCCATGGCCTCGTAGAAGCGGATCGCCCGGTCGAGATCGTCCACACCAAGGGTGATGATCGAGATGCGCGGTTCGAGTTTCATTCGCCTCTCCACTCCGGTTCGCGCTTCTCTATGAATGCGCCGATGCCTTCTTCCGCGTCGCGGGCCATCATGTTCTCCACCATCACGTGCTGGGTGTATTCATAGGCGTCCGCCAGCCGCATCTCGGCCTGCCGGTAAAATGCCTCCTTGCCGGTCCTGATCGTCAAAGGCGATTTGGACGCGATGACTCGTGCCATCTTCACGACAGTCCGGTTCAGCTCCTCGCGCGTCACCACGCGGTTGACGAGGCCGAAGACGAGCGCCGTCTCGGCGTCGATCATCTCGCCGGCAAGCAGCATCTCCATCGCATGCTTGCGCGAGATGTTGCGCGAAAGCGCCACCATCGGCGTGGAGCAGAAGAGGCCGATATTGACGCCGGGGGTGGCGAAGCGTGCATGGCCGGACGCCACCGCCAGATCGCAGGAGGCGACGAGTTGACAGCCGGCCGCCGTCGCCACGCCGTCCACCGCCGCGATCACCGGCTTCGGATGGTGCACGATCGCCTGCATGAGGTCGGCGCAGAGCGCCATCGTCCGGGCGAAGAACGCCCTGCCCCCGTCGGCATCCCTGCGATGCGCCGTCATCTCCTTGAGATCATGGCCGGCGGAAAAGACCGTCCCCTCATGCGCGATCACGATCACACGCACGGCATGATCGTCGCGGGCGCGGTCGAGCGCATCCTTCAGCGCGTCCATCATGGCGATGGAAAGCGCATTGGCGGGCGGGTTCTGCAGGATAAGCGTGAGCACGCCCTCCTCCTGCCGGGTTCCCACCAACTCCAACGCTTCGCCGCGCGCGTGGGCGATCGTCTCGGCCATCGGTGTCGTCCTCCTGCATCGGGCGGCGGTGCGATCCGCGGGCGGACCCTACCACAGCGCGGCTTGCGGATCAGCCACGAAAAGGCCATCGTCGCCTTCCGCTGGCATAAGGGTCAAGCGCGGGAGGGACGCCGGTATGGATACGAACGGAGCGGCAGGCCTGTCGCCGGTGATGGGCGCGGACGAGGTGAACGCCTTCCTCGATGAGGTTTATCCGCAGCTCAACGAGGAGCTTCGCGCCTACAGCGCAATCGAGGTCCGGCCCGGCGGCTGTGTCGTGCGGCTGGAGGCCGCAGAGCATCACCTGAGGCCCGGGAACACCGTGTCCGGGCCGTCGCTCTTCACGCTCGCCGATATCGGCGGGTATGTCTGCGCCCTCTCCCATATCGGGCGCGAGGCGCTGGCGGTCACCACCAATCTCAACATCAATTTCATGCGCAAGGCGGAAGCCGGCGCGATCGACGGCGCCTGCCGCATCCTGAAGCTCGGCAAGCGCCTCATGGTGTTCGACGTCGCCATCACGGCGGGGCGGGACAAGTCGCTGGTCGCCCATGCAACGGGCACCTACGCCATTCCACCGCGCCGGAATCTGTGAGGTATTATGATACCTATTTGATAACCAACTGATTTTACTTAATATTTTTTCGACATAGTCGATTTTCTTTCCTTGACTTGCCCTTGGAGCGCCCGTATAAGCGCCCGACTGCGGCATTTGCCCCGGTTTCGAGGGTCTTTCGGCCATCGGTTGAAGCAACAAGAAACGCCTTGCCTCGTGCAAGGTCCAGGACAACGGACGGAATCATGAAAACCTTCTCGCAGAAGCCTGCGGAGGTGACGAAGAAGTGGGTGCTGATCGACGCCGAGGGTCTCGTCGTCGGCCGTCTCGCCACCATCGTCGCCAACCGCCTGCGCGGCAAGCACAAGCCCACCTTCACGCCCCATGTGGACGATGGCGACAATGTCATCATCATCAACGCGGACAAGGTGGTCTTCACCGGCAAGAAGTACCAGGACAAGACCTATTACTGGCATACGGGCCATGCCGGCGGCATCAAGGAGCGCACGGCGCGCCAGATCCTCGAGGGCCGGTTCCCCGAGCGCGTCGTCGAGAAGGCCGTGGAGCGCATGATCCCGCGCGGGCCACTCGGACGCCGCCAGATGAAGAACCTGCGTGTCTACGCGGGCGCAGAACACCCTCATGAGGCGCAGCAGCCCGAAAAGCTGGATGTCGCCGCCATGAGCAAGAAGAATGTAAGGGTCCAGGCATATGGCTGAAATCAATTCCCTCCAGGAGCTGGGCGCGGCGACGCGTGAGACGGCGGAGGCCGAAGCTCCCGTCCACGTGCAGAAGCTCGATGCCCAAGGCCGCGCCTATGCCACCGGCAAGCGCAAGAACGCGATCGCCCGCGTGTGGGTGAAGCCCGGCTCCGGCAAGATCACGGTGAACGGCAAGGAATTCGCCCAGTATTTCGCGCGGCCGGTCCTGCAGATGGTGCTGCAGCAGCCGATCGTGGCGGCCAACCGTAACGGCCAGTACGATATCGTCGCCACTGTCGTGGGCGGCGGTCTTTCGGGCCAGGCGGGCGCGGTGCGCCACGGCATCTCGCGGGCGCTGACCTTCTTCGAGCCGGACCTGCGTCCCGTGCTCAAGAAGGGCGGCTTCCTCACCCGCGACAGCCGCGTGGTGGAGCGCAAGAAATACGGCCGCGCCAAGGCCCGCCGTTCCTTCCAGTTCTCCAAGCGCTGATACACCGTACTGTACGGTACGGGACGGGGAAAGCGGGCCTTCGGGCCCGCTTTTTTGTTGCTGAGATAATCGGAAGGCTCCATCATTGAGCTACGAATGGCCGCCTGTTCGCACTGCCATGCCCATGACTGAAGGTCCCCGCTTTGAAACTGAGCGGCTTAGGCTCGCGCTTGAAGCCCTAAAAGATGCCGACACTGACGCGTCATTGAGCACGATACTGTTCAGGCCTGGGCACATAACCTATGTCTGCAGCCTTTTCAGTCGACCGTTTTGGACCTGGAAACGTTCAGGCATGGATCCTCGGGTCAAGCCCGAGGATGACGAACTGGTGAAGTCTCCGCAAATCCCCAACACTGGCGAGTGGCGATGACACCTCCTCCTCGTCATCCTCGGGCTTGACCCGAGGATCCATGCCTGAACATCGAAACGTCACCGCTGGTCGAAGCTGTCTTCCCAGGCGAAAATCCCCACCGTCCGCCATTTTAACGACCTCAGGAAACACACACGATGCCATCCAAGACCATCGACCATGCCTTCACCGCGCGGCAGATCACGGGCGCTGCAGGCGATCCGACCTATGCGGGCGCGCTCTCCTTCATGCGCCGGAAATTCACCAAGGACGTGAGAGGCGCGGATGCCGTGGTGTGGGGCATCCCCTTCGACGCGGCCGTCTCGAACCGGCCGGGCGCGCGCTTCGGCCCGCAGGCCATCCGCCGCGCCTCCGTGATCTTCGACAACGATCCGCAATATCCCTTCCACCGCGACCTCTTCGAGGCGCTCGCGGTGGTCGATTATGGCGACTGCCTGCTCGACTACGGGCGGCACGACAAGACACCTCAAACCATCGAACGCGAGGCGGCGAAGATCCTCGGTTCGGGCGCTTTCCTCGTGACGCTTGGCGGCGACCATTTCGTCACCTGGCCGCTCTTGAAAGCGCATGCGGCCAGGCACGGCAAGCTCGCCCTCGTCCAGTTCGACGCGCACCAGGACACCTGGGACGATGACGGCAGGCGCATCGATCACGGCTCCTTCGTCGGGCGGGCGGTGCGCGACGGGGTGATCGATCCCGCCCGCTCCATCCAGGTGGGCGTCCGCACCCACGCGCCTGACGATTGCGGCATCAAGATCGTGCACGGCTACGACCTGGAGGAGATCAGGGCCGCGGAGATCGCCCGCATCATCGCCGAGCGGGTGGGAGACGCGCCGGCCTACGTCACCTTCGACATAGACTGCCTGGACCCGGCCTTCGCGCCTGGCACGGGCACGCCGGTCGCGGGCGGGCCCTCCTCGGCCAGGATGCTCTCCGTCATCCGCCATCTCGGCGGGCTCGATATCGTGGGCGCGGATGTCGTGGAGGTCTCGCCGCCCTACGACCATGCCGATATCACGGCGGTGGCCGGCGCCTCGGTCGCCATGCACTATCTGGGACTTCTGGCCGAGAAGCGGCGGCCTTGATCCTCACATTGCGATTCAAGGATTTTCCGGATTGATTCCGGACCGCTTCTCGACCATTTGAAGACAGACTCTTTCGGGCACGGACGACATGACGGCAAAGATCTTCATCGACGGCGAACACGGCACCACGGGGCTGCAGATCCGCGCACGGCTCGCCGAACGCGGCGACATCGAGCTCCTCTCCATTCCCTTGGAGCGGCGCAAGGACGCTGCCGCACGCGCCGAGTTCCTGAACGCGGCCGACATCGCCATTCTCTGCCTGCCGGACGATGCGGCGCGCGAGAGCGTCTCGCTGGTCGGGAACGACACGACGCGCGTGATCGATGCCTCTACCGCCCACCGCGTGGCGGAGGGCTGGGCCTATGGCTTTCCCGAGATGGACAAAAGCCAGTCCAGGACGATCGCGCAGGCCAAGCGGGTGGCCAATCCCGGCTGTTGGCCGCAGGGCCCGATCGCGCTTCTGCGCCCGCTCGTCTCCGCGGGGGTCGTGCCGGCCGATTTCCCGGTCACGGTCAATGGCATCACCGGATATTCGGGCGGTGGGCGCACGATGATCGAGGACTACGAGGCGAAGGGCGAGGATGCGCCGGAGTTCCTTCCCTACGGCCTCACGCTCAGTCACAAGCACCTGCCGGAACTGCGCACCTATGCGAAGCTCGCGCGGGACCCGCTGATGCAGCCGGCGGTCGGCAACTTCGCGCAGGGCATGATCACGATGGTGCCGCTCCAGCTCGGCCACCTTCCCCGGGTGCCGAAGGGCGAGGAACTGCATGCGGCGATCGCCGACCACTACGCTGGTATCGAGAACGGTGCAGTCGAGGTGGCACCGTTCCAGGCAATCGAGCGATCTCCGGAGATCGAGCCCGAGCGCTTCAACGACACCAACACGATGCGCCTCCATGTCTTCGCCAACGACGCGCGGGAGCAGGCGCTGCTCCTTGCCGTCTACGACAATCTCGGCAAGGGCGCTTCGGGTGCCGCGGTCCAGAATCTCGATCTGATGCTGTCCGGCCTTGGCTGATGAATGATCAGCGGCCGCCCGCGCCGTTGCCCGGAAGGGAGCGGAGCCCTGCGGTCGCAGAGGCGCACGGCAGGTGCTCCAACAGGAATTCCGAGCAGGCTCGGCCGGCTAAAGCCGTTTTTCTCCATTCATCCGGCCGAGCGCATCGTTGCGGCCTGTCAGGATGACTTCCCGCATTGCGGCCGCGGCCGCTTCTTGATCGTGCCGGGCAATCGCCTCGACGATCGCCTTGTGCGACCTGCCGACCCGTTCGAGCTCGCTCGACGCCATGTCGGGCGAGCTCAGGCCGAAGGCGCCGATGAGCGCGGCCTCGATCACCGTGCCCACGCCGTACATGAAGGGGTTTTGCGAGGCCTGGAGCACTGCGAGATGGAAGCGCAGATCCGCCAGGATCAGCTCTTCGGACGAGGTCGCCGACGCCATTCCATTGGTGAGCCCCATGAGCTTTTCCACGCTTTCCGGGCTCGCGCGCTCCGCCGCGAGGCTTGCGGCATAGGGCTCGAAGGAAAGCCTCATCTCGCTGAGATGAAGCACGAAGTCGCGGTCGATGCCGCGCTCGATGTGCCAGGCCAGCACGTCGGCATCGAACATGTTCCATTGCCGGCTGTCGGTGACGCGCGTGCCGATGCGAGCGCGCGGCACGATCAGCCCCTTGGCCGAAAGCGTCTTCATGGCCTCGCGCAGCACCGTGCGGGAGACGCGGAAGCGCCCGGCAAGCTCGCTGTCGCCAGGCAGGATGCTGCCGACGGGATAGGTGCCGCCGACGATGGCCTTGCCGAGCTCGTTCACCACATGGGAGTGGCTCGTGCGCCGTGCCGGCCCGGAAATCGCGCTCTCAAGCAGCCCCATCAAGTCCCGCCCGCATGGTCGAGCGCCACCCTGTTCCTGGAGGAGATCCAGAGAATGCCCTTCTGGAGGAAGATGAAGGCGAAGAGCAGCACTCCGATCACGATCTTCGTCCACCAGCTCGAAAGCGTGCCGTCGAAGATGATGTAGGTCTGTATCAGCCCCATGATGAGAATGCCGATGAAGGTGCCCGCGACAAAACCGCTGCCGCCGGTGAGCAGCGTGCCGCCGATGACCACGGCCGCGATGGCGTCGAGCTCCACGCCGACGGCGGACAGCGAGTAGCCGGCCGTGGTGTAGAGCGAAAAGACGATGCCCGACAGCCCGGCCAGCAGCCCGGACAGGGCGTAGATGCCCATAGTGGTGCGCCCGACCGCCACGCCCATCAGCCGCGCGGTGGCCGCCCCGCCGCCCAGCGCATAGACATTGGCGCCGAAGCGGGTGCGGTGGGCGATCAGGATGCCGGCGATGAAGACGAGCAGCATCAGCCCGCCGATGAGGGTGAGCCGCCCTCCCCCCGGCATGCGCCAGTAGAGCGACTGCAGGACATCGTAGAAGGGGTGGTTGACGGGGATCGAATCGATTGACAGCACAAAGGCCATCCCGCGCGCCAGGAACATGCCGGCCAGCGTGACGATGAAGGGCGGCATGTCCAGATAGTGGATCACCGCCCCCATGGCCGCGCCGAACGCCGTGGAGATCATGAGCGCCATGGCGAAGACCACGAGCGGGTGGAGCCCCGTATTGGCGAGCAGCACGGCGACGAAGACGCTGGTGAAGGCGATCACGGAACCGATCGACAGATCGATGCCCCCCGACAGGATCACGAAGGTCATGCCGACGGCGGCGATGCCGAGAAAGGCGTTGTCGGTCAGGAGATTGCCGATCACGCGCGTGGAAAGCATCGCCGGGAACTGCACGTAGCAGAGCGCATAGGCGAGCACAAAGATGAGAACCGTCGCCGCAAGCGGCAGGAAACGCGATTTCATGGCGCGGACCCCTCCTTCGGTTCTTCTTGCAGCAGTTCCGGTCGCTCCTTCGGCTCGCCGCGCCAGAACACCATGGCATTGCGGATGGCCGGCGATTGGATGACCAGGATCAGCATGATGATCACCGCCTTGATGATCAGGTTGAACTCGGGCGGGAAGCCCGAAAGCAGAATACCCGTATTGATCGACTGGATGATCATGGCGCCGATCAGCGAGCCGAAAAGGGTGAAGCGACCGCCGAGCAGCGAGGTGCCGCCGAGCACCACCGCTAGAATCGCGTCGAGCTCCAGCCACAGGCCGGCATTGTTCGCGTCCGCGCCGCGGATGTCGGCCGCCACGATGATGCCGGAGATCGCGGCGCACAGGCCCGAGGCCATGTAGACGGTGACGAGCAGCACCCGGCTGTTGACGCCCGACAGCGAGCTTGCGCGGCGGTTGACGCCGATCGCCTCGATCAGCATGCCCAGCGCCGTCTTTCGCACGATGAGCGCGGCCACGATGCCGGCGGCAAGCCAGAGGATCACGGGCATGGGAAGGCCGAGAAGCGCGCCGCTGCCGAAGTAGGCGAGGCCGGGATCGGAGAAGGTGACGATCACGCCCTCGGTGATGAGCTGCGCGATGCCGCGGCCGGCCACCATCAGGATAAGCGTGGCGACGATCGGCTGAATGCCGAGCACGGCCACGAGGAAGCCGTTCCACGCGCCGCAGGCAAGCCCGACGGCCAGAGCCGCCAGGATCGCCGTGGCCGTGCCTTCGCCCGCCGCGACGGAGGATGCGGCGACCGCGCCGCAGATCGCCATCACCGCACCCACGGAGAGGTCGATGCCTTTTGTGGCGATGACGAGCGTCATGCCGATGGATAGGAGCGCCACCGGGGCGCCGCGGTTCAAAATGTCGATCAGGCTGCCATAGAGCCGTCCGTTCTGGATCGTGAGCTCCAGGAACTGCGGAAAGACCGCCGTGTTGAGCGCCAGGATGACGATCAGCGTCGCGATCTGCGGCAGGTAACGGCGGAGCGCGCCGGCACTCCCGTTCATGGGACCTGCTCCACGGGTCCGTCAGCAGCGATGGCGCGCACGATGCTGTCCGTGTTGATCTCCTCGCCCACCAGTTCGGCCACATGCGACCGGTCGCGCACCACGATCACGCGGTGCGAATAGGCGACCAGCTCATCGAGCTCGGAGGAGATGACGAGGAGCGACATGCCCTCCTCGCAAAGATCCTCGATGAGTCGGATGATCTCCGCATGCGCACCCACATCGATGCCGCGCGTGGGCTCGTCGAGGATCAGGAATTCGGGGTTCGTGGCAAGCCACCGGGCAAGGATAACCTTCTGCTGGTTGCCGCCGGAAAGAAGCCGCAGCGGCTTCTCGCGGTCGCTCGTGCGGATGTCCAGTGCCTTGATGAAACGGTCGGCGATCTCGACCTGCTCCTGCTTCGAGAGCGGTCGCGACCAGCCGCGCCGCGCCTGGAGCGCCAGGACGATGTTCTCGCGCACGGAAAGATCGCCCACGATACCGTCCGTCTTGCGGTCCTCGGGGCAGAAGCCGAACCTTTCCGCGATGGCGGCGCGCGGCGAGGAAAGCTCCAGCTTTTTGCCGTCCCTCTCCGCGCTGCCGCTGTCATGTGGGCGCACACCGAAGATCACTTCCGCGGTCTCCGTGCGGCCGGAGCCGAGGAGCCCCGCCACGCCGACGACTTCGCCGCGGCGGATATCGAGATCGAAGGGCCCGATGGCACCCGTGCGGCCGAAACCGTGGAATCGGTAGGCTGGCGGCGTATCGCTTCGTCGGTCGGCCGCATGATGGCGCGTCTCGTCCGACAGCTCGTGGCCGAGCATCATCGTGACGAGATCGATGCGGGCGATGTCCGCCGTCATGCGTGTCCCCACCAGCCTTCCGTTACGCAGCACCGTGATGCGGTCGGAGAGCGCGAAGACCTGATCGAGGAAATGGGTGATGAACACGATGCCCAGGCCCCGCTCGCGCAGCCGCCGCACGATGTCGAAGACCATGCGCACTTCCTGCGCATCAAGGCTTGCGGTCGGCTCGTCGAGGATCAGGATGCGGCCGGAAAGGTCGACCGCACGGGCGATCGCCACGATCTGCTGCACGGCGACGGAATAGGACGCGAGTTCGCGGGTGACGTCGATGTCGAGCCCGTATTGGGATAGCAGCGCGCGGGCGTTCGCGTTCATCGCGCGCGCGTCGACCATGCCGAGGCGCCGCGGCTGGCGGCCGAGATAGAGGTTTTCGGCCACCGTCAGATTGGGCAGGAGGTTGACCTCCTGATAGACCGTGCCGATGCCCAGTGCCTGCGCCTCGACCGTGTCGCGCGGGTCGAAGGGCTTCCCGTCGAGCACGATCTCGCCCGCATCGCGGCGATAAGCGCCGGTCAGGCACTTGATCAATGTTGATTTGCCGGCACCGTTCTCGCCCAGCAGCGCATGCACCTCCCCTGCCTTCAGGGTGAAGTTCACGCCATCGAGCGCCAACGCGCCGGGAAAGCTCTTGGTGAGGCTCTCGACGCTGAGAAGCGGCTTGTGAAATTCGTCCACGGCAACCCCCGCGGGAACCGGCCGCCTCCAGGACGGCACATCCTCTGCGATTGGAATCGGCAGGCGGGCCCGAAGGCCCGCCTGCCGTTCCTTCCCCCTAGTAACCGAGGTTCTTCTTCTCCTCGTACACCTTCATCGGATCGTCCGCCTGGGTGTAGAGCTTGGATTCCGTCTGGATCCATTTCTCCGGCGTCTTGCCTTCGTCGAGATAGGCCTCGAGCGCATCGAAGGCGGGGCCCGCCATGTTCGGCGTCAGCTCCACGGTGGCGTTGGCCTCGCCGGCATCGAGCGCCTTGAAGATGTCGGGCACGGCGTCGATGGACACGACGAGGATATCCTCGCCGGGCTTCAGCCCTGCTTCCTTGATGGCCTGGATGGCGCCGAGCGCCATGTCGTCGTTGTGGGCATAGAGGGCGCAGATATTCCTGCCGCCGCTCTCGGCCTTGAGGAAGCTTTCCATCACTTCCTTGCCCTTGGTGCGGGTGAAGTCGCCCGTCTGGCTGCGCACGATCTCGAGATTGTCGTGCCCGGAGATCGCCTCTTCAAAACCCTTCTTGCGGGCAATGGCAGGCGAAGAGCCCGTGGTGCCCTGGAGCTCGACGATGTTGCAGTCGCGGTCGCCCACTTCCTCGACGAGCCAGTCGCCGGCCACCTTGCCCTCATAGACCTGGTCCGAGGTGACGGCGGTGAGATAGAGGTCCTCCGGCGCCTTGATCGTGCGGTCGAGCAGGATGACGGGGATATCCGCCTCCTTGGCCTCCTCCAGCACGCCTTCCCAGCCCGTCTCCACCACTGGCGCCAGGAAGATGGCATCCACGCCCTGCGCGATGAAGGAGCGCAGGGCCTTGATCTGGTTTTCCTGCTTCTGCTGGGCGTCGGCGAATTTCAGATCGACGCCGCGCTTTTCGGCCTCCTGTTTGGTGACCGTCGTCTCGGCGGCGCGCCAGCCGGATTCGGAACCGATCTGCGAGAAGCCGACCGTCAGGGCCGAAGCCGCGGACGCGCCGAAGACCACCGACGCGAGCATGGTCGCGCCAGCAAGAGCTGACTTTAAGAGCATGATTTTTCCTCCCGAATGGTCGCTGCGTGGCAGCAGGAAGAAAAAATCATATTGTATGATTTTTGTAAAGTCGCGTGAGAAGGTCCCGAAGCGAACGATGTCGCCGCGAGAGGCATGGCTTCCGCGGGTGTTTAGGATGTCCGAGGCGGAAGAAGCCGCACTTCTACGACTAAAGAACTAACCGGTTTCCTGTACGAGCGGATAAGCCCCCCTGGTGGCGCGCCAATGGGCGGTGGCGAAGCCGAGCACCACGAGCGCGGCCCCCTGGTGGGCGAGCGCCACGTCGAGCGGAACCACCATCAGGAGCGTCGCGACGCCGATCGCCGCCTGAACACAAACGAGCAGGAAGAGAGCCACGGCCCGGCGCGCATGGGTGGAGCCTGGCTCGACCCGCCATGTAGCGACCGCATGCCACAGCGCGAGGAGGAGAACGGTGTAGGCACCAAAGCGGTGGATGAACTGGACCGTCTTCGGGTTTTCGAAAAGATTCACCCACGCAGGCGACTGGTCGAAAAGGCCCTGCGGTATGATAGCGCCATCCATCAGCGGCCAGGTGTTGTAGGCCATGCCGGCGTCAAGGCCAGCGACCAGCCCACCGAGATAGATCTGCACGAGCACGGCGACCACCAGCCAGCCGGCGAAGCGGCGGGTCGTCTCCAGCGCCGGTTTCCCGCTGTGCGGCGCGAGCCCGCGCGCCACCGCCATCGTGGCGGTGAAGATGAGGCAGGCGATGGTGAGATGCGTCGCCAGCCGGTACTGGCTCACATCGACGCGTTCGACCAGTCCCGACGCGACCATCCACCAGCCAATGGCGCCCTGCAGCCCGCCCAGCGCCAGGATGCCCAGGAGCTTCGGCTTGAGATGGCGTTCCAGCCGGCCGGTCACCCAGAAAAAGAGAAGCGGCAGTGCGAAAACGAAGCCCACGCCGCGGGCGAGCAGCCGGTGCGCCCACTCCCACCAGAAGATGGTCTTGAACTCGTCGAGGCTCATGCCCCGGTTGATCTGCTGGTATTCCGGGATCTGCCTGTATTTGGCGAATTCCTCGACCCATTCCGCTTCGTTGAGCGGCGGGACGACGCCGTGGATCGGCTTCCATTCGGTGATGGAAAGGCCGGAATCGGTGAGCCGCGTGGCACCCCCGACGAGCACCAGGGCGAAAAGCGTGACGAGCACGCAATAGAGCCAGCTGCGGACCCAAAGCCGGTTGCGGCGTTCGCTTTCGGTCAGCGAAGCGGAGATGCGGAGGTCGGAGACGGCGGCCATTTTCCTGTCCGGGCGGTTTTGCCGTTAGGTGACCCAAAGCCGCCCTGCTTGCAAGCGGCGATCGCGCGACATGCGGTCGCTCTGCCCGTGGGCATTATGGGGCTGTGCGGCGGCTTGCGATTGCTTTATGGAACGCGCCGAAAGGTTTTCGATCATGCCCGTAAGGCTGAAAAAATTCGTCGGCATGGTGCTGCTCGTCCTGCTGGTGGTGGTTTATGCCATCGTCTCGACGGCCTTCGCCGTCGCACAGCTTGCCGACAAGAGTGCGTTCATCCACCTCGCCTTCTACTTCTTCACCGGGCTTCTGTGGGTTCTCCCGGCGATGCTTCTGGTCAAATGGATGGAGGGCAAGCCGCGGCGGTGAGGTCGTGTTTTTCCTCGCCCTCCCCGGTCCTTTTCATGGGCGGCCTCGGGAGGGATTGTTGAAGCCGAGGCTCCTCCCGGCAAGACTGCCTGTTGATTCATCATTTGCTGGTCATTTATTGGCAAGGATGCCGGAGTGACCGGATCTTTCAGGATCGAGGATGGTGGGAGCCGAACGCCTATCGAAGGGAGACGCCCCGCCGGCCGCAACGGATGAGGCGGCGGTCGGGTACGGCATCTATTCGGCTCTTGTTCTGCCGGCCGACGCACCGGCGCTCGAAACCTATGCCGCCTTCTGTGCGGGCGCGCGCCATGCCCCGCCGCAAAGCCCGCTCTGGACCCGCGCCTGGCTCGAAGGGGCCGGCCCTGACGGTACGATCGCCCTCCTCTCGCGCGAGGGCGTTCCCATCATGGCGCTTGCGCTGGAAATGGTGCGGAAAGGGCCCCTTCGCATCGCGCGTTTTCCGGGCGGCACGCACGCCAATGGCAACTTCCCGGCCATCCGTGAGGCGCCGCAGGGCGGCGAGGTCGACTGGCCCGCTGCGCTGCGCGCCCTTGTCTCCGGCATCCGCTCTGCGCGGCCGGAGCTCGACCTGCTCGCGCTCCAGCGCCAGCGGACGGATTTCGCGGGACACGGCAACCCGCTCCTCGCCCTGCCGCACACCACCAGTCCCAACCTGTCGCTCGCCGTCGATCTTTCGCAGGGATTCGAGCGGCTCCTGACGGACAGCGGCGGCAGGCGCAGGCGCAAGAGGCACCGCTCGCAATTGCGGAGGCTGGCGGCGGCCGGAGGCCATCGGCGTTTCGCCGCGGCGACCGCGAGCGAGGTGGACGCGCTTCTCGATCTCTTCTTCGCACTCAAATGTGCGCGGCTCGAGCGCATGGGCATCCGCGACATATTCGGCCCTTCCCACGTCCGCGCGAGTTTCCGCCGCCTGTTCCGCGCCGCCCTCGACCATCCGAAGCCGCCCTTCGTCCTCCACGCGCTCGAGGCGGGCGGCAAGATCCGGGCGGTCACCGGGTCGAGCCGCACGAGGGAGAGCATCATCTGCGAGTTCAGCACCTTCGCGGAGGACGAGCTCGCCCATGCCAGCCCCGGCGACTTCCTCTTCTATGAGAACATCGCCGAGGCCGCTGCCGAGGGCCTCGCGCTCTATGATTTCAGCGTCGGCGACGAGCTCTACAAGCGGCTGTGGTGCGACGTGGAGATAAGGCACGCCGACGTCTTCGCAGGCCTCACGGTGAAGGGCAGCGCCGCCGCGCAGGCCGGTTTCGCGATCGCAGGCCTGAAGCGCGTGATCAAACAGAACCGTCTCATCGACCGCCTCGCGCGGCGCGCGCGGCGGCTGTCGGCAAAGGGCTGAAGCATCCGCGGCCGGGCGGCGCTTTCAGGCCGCGTCCCGGTCCGGCGGTGCTGCCGGCGGCACATAGCCCATCGGCGTCACCAGGATCGGCTTTCCCAGCCCCTCGTCCCGCAGTTGCGCGGCGGTGGCGGAGACGCTCTTCTCCTCCGGGTCGAGCACGCTGACGAGCACCTGTGCGTCCTCGTCCATCAAGGACTGGACGACCCCCGCATCGGCCGCCCCGCATTCCACCACCACCACGTCATAGGCGATGGCGAGCGAGTTCATGATGATGGGCAGGCGGTCGAAGGCGCGCATGGCACGTTCGGGATCGGCCGTTCCCACGGGGATCACGTGGCAGCCGGAATAGAGATCGCCATGGATGACATCGGCGAACTGCGCCTCGGAGGCGAGGAGATTCGTGATCCCCGGATAGGCCCTGCTCTCCAGCATCGGCTGCGTGGCGGCTCCCGACAAGGTGAGGTCGAGGAGGATGACGCGCAGGCCGGCATCGGCCACCTCGCGCGCCACCAGGACGGCGGCCGCGGCTGCCTCGTCACCCTCCGGCGAGACGAAGATCGCGCGGGCGATGCCTCTCGAGATCAGGGCTTCGGCAGCCATGTCGATGCCCACCTCGCCGAGCGTGTTCCGGGGCCCGGGGGACGCGACGGCCGGTGTCGCCGCCGGCGCGGCCTGGGCGATGGCCGGCGCGGGCGCCTCGTCCTCGCCCGGGGCCGGATCCTTCACGGCGGGGGTGGCATCGGCTTCCGGCGTAGGTGGCGGAGCGACGAAAACGCTCGGCGCCGCCTCGGGCTCCGCCTGCGTTCCGGCGGGACGCATCGCGCGGCCGCTGAAGAGCTCCCGCAGCAAGGTGACGATCACCATCGCGAGCAGCGCGGCGGCAAGGGCGGCGAGTGTGAGCGGAAGGACCTTCGGATAATAAGGCTCCAGCGGGACGATCGCGCGCGAGAACACGCGCGCATCCACCGGGAGGTAGTCGCGTTCGCCCCGCGCGGCCGCTTCGCGGTAGCGGGCGAGATAGGATTCGAGCAGTTCACGCTGTCCCGCCGCCTCACGCTCCAGCGCGCGCAATTCCACCTGCTGCTCCCCCGCGCGGGCGGATGCAGCCTTGAGCCTCTCCAATTCGGCCGTCAGCTCCGTCTCACGCCGGCGCGCCGTCTCCGCCTCCGCCTCCAGCCCTTCCAGGATCTTCCCCGCCTCGGCACGGATCTGGCCGTCGAGATCGGCCAGCTGCGACTGCAATGCGCGGATGCGGGGATGATTACCGAGGAGTGTGGTCGATAGATCGGCGATCTGCGCCCTCAATTCGATCTGGCGCTCGCGCAGCCGCTGGATCATGCCGGAGGCCAGCACCTCCGGCATGCTATCGACAGAGGCGCCGCGCTCCAGCGCGGCCCGCACGCTTTCCGCCCTCGCCTCGCTGGCCGAACGGTCGGCGCGCACGCGGGAAAGCTCACTGGAAAGCTCGGCGAGCTGCTGGGTGGCGAGCACGGTATTGTTCTGCCCGACCAGGAGATCCGACGAGCCGCGGAATTCCGCCACCTCCGCCTCGGCCGCCCTCACCTTCTCGCGAAGCTCCGCGATCTCGGGCTCCAACCAGCGCGTGGCATCGGCGTTCGACTGGGACTCGGCGGCCTTGAGGCTCGCCACATAGGCATCGGCGACGGCATTCGGAACACGCGCGGCAAGCTCGGGATCCGCCGAGGAGAACTCGATCACGATGACGCGCGAGTTTTCCACCTGATAGACACTGAGGTTCTCGCGGAACTCGCTCAGAAGCCGCTGCTCCGGCGGCGTTCCCGAATCGCGCTTCAGGCCGAGCGCCATCAGCAGGCGATCGAGAAGCGAAGGCTGCGTGCCGGCGAACTCCTCGTGATTTGCGAGATCGAGCTCGCGGGCCACCTGGGTCAGGATGTCCGTCGACGTGATGACCTGCACCTGTGAGGCCACGCCCTGCTGGTCGAGGATGGTCCGCTCATCCACCGCCGCGCCCTGGGGCCGCGTGTAGACCGATTCGCGGACCTCGATCAGAACCCGCGTTTCGGCCCGGTAGAGCGGCGTGGCGAGCGAGGCCAGCACGAAGACGAGCGCCGCGACGGCGAGCGCAACAAGAAGGATGCGCCGCCAGTCGCGCCGCAGGCTCGCGAACAGCCGGTCCAGATCGACATCGACGTCGTCGGCCACAACCTCACCCTTCTTCATACGGAACTCCGACGCTGCTTCATGGGAATGGTAAATGCACGTGGTAACCATGAGGTTAATCGGCAGGCGGCGCCGTTTAACCCGCCATTAACCTTGACGACCTGATAAGGAGGAAGTGTGGAAACCCGGCGCCCGGCAGGTATCCTTTGAAAGATTTCCGTAAGTCAGCCATGAAAAATCGGATCCCCCTCCTCATTGTGCTACTCGCCGCCGGCCTCGCCTCGGCCTGCTCCAGCTATCAGCCCGCCCCGCCCGCCTTTCACAAGGCGCTCTACCAGCCTTACATCCTCGACGCGGGCGACCGCCTTCGCATCACCGTCTTCGACCAGCCGAACCTCACCAACACCTACGGCGTCGACCAGGCGGGCTACATCTCCTTTCCGCTCATCGGCTCCGTGCCGGCACGCGGGCACACCGCCAAGCAGGTGGAGCAGACGATCGCCCGGAAACTGCGCGAGGGCTATCTGCGCGATCCCAGCGTCACGGCCGAGATCGACCGCTACAGGCCCATCTTTATCATGGGCGAGGTCGGAGCTCCAGGACAATATTCCTACGTACCCGGCATGACCGTGCAGAAGGCGATCGCCGCGGCCGGCGGCTTCACGCCGCGCGCCTATCAGGGCACCGCCGACATCACCCGCGAGATCAACGGGCGGGTGTTGACCGGCCGCGTCACGACTTCCGATCCGCTGCTTCCAGGCGACACCGTCTATGTCCGGGAAAGGCTGTTCTGATGTTCGCTCCGGCCGCATGACAAGCCCTTGCGAATCGTCCATTGTTTCCGTTCGCCCGTCGGCGGCATCTTCCGCCACGTAAGGGACCTTTGCGAGGCCCAGGCGGCCGCAGGCCACGAAGTGGGCATCGTCTGCGATTCCACCACCGGCGGCGCCTTCGAGGACCGGCTCTTCGCCGAGATCGCGGCCAAGCTGCCGCTTGGCGTCGCCCGCACGCCCATGCAGCGGCATATCGGCCCGGGCGATATCGGAGCGGCGGCGCGCACGCTTTCGATCATCCGTCGGATGCACCCGGACGTCCTGCACGGGCACGGGGCCAAGGGCGGGGTCTATGCGCGGCTTTTCGGCACCGCGCTCAGGACCGGCCGCCGGCGCGTCGCGCGCATCTATTCGCCCCATGGCGGCAGCCTGCATTACGATCCCGGCTCCGCCGCCGGCCGTTTCTTCTTCGGTCTCGAGACGCTGATGGGGCGCTTCACCGACCACATCTTCTTCGTTTCGCTGTACGAGCAGCACGCATATGAGAGGAAGGTGGGCAAGCCCCGCGCGCCGGCAAGCCTCGTCTATAACGGCCTGAGAGCTGCCGAATTCACGCCCGTGGCGGACGCGCCCGACGCGGCGGATTTCCTCTATATCGGCATGATGCGCGATCTGAAGGGCCCCGATCTTTTCATCGATGCGCTGAAGGAGGCGGAGAAGCGGAGTGGACGGGCGCTCTCGGCCGTCATGGTGGGCGACGGCAACGATCTTTCCAAATACATCGCGCAGGCACAGGCGCTCGGCTTCGGCGGGCGGATCGTCTTCCACCCCGCCATGCCCGCCCGCAAGGCCTTCGCTCTGGGCCGCATGATGGTCGTGCCGTCGCGTGCCGAGGCGATGCCCTATATCGTGTTGGAGGCGCTCGCCGCGGGCAAGCCGCTGATCGCAACGGCCGTCGGCGGGATTCCCGAAATCCTGGGCGAGACCTCCCCTGCCCTGGTGCGGCCCTCCGTCGCCTCGCTCGCCGAGAAGATGACGAGCGCGCTCGAGGACGAGGCCGCCTATCGTGGTCTCATGCCGCCGGAGAGCAAACTCAGGGCGCGCTTCGGGCTGGATGTGATGGCAGCGCGCATCGAAGCGGTCTATCGCCAGACACTCGGCTCATGATCTGCTAGACTGCTGTCTCGGCCGCCGAAGCGTGATCTCAAGAGAATTTTTAGCTTCTTGATGCTATCGGCAGCAGAAACCGGGGGCTCGGTCAATGAACAGCGTCCAACCCAAGCATCGTTTTGCTTCCGAGGCCGTCCAGCCGGCAGGCGAGCCCCGCCAGAGGCGTTCCCGGCCCGTGCTCAGCCCGATCGCCAGGCAGGTGGCCCAGCAATATCGCCGGGACACCATGTCGCCGGTCATGGTCAGCGGCGTCATGCGCATCGTGGAATTCATGATGCTGCTTCTGGCCGGCCTTGGGATCTATGCCGCCCGTGTGGGCCTTTATACCCACCTGTCCTGGCATTATCCTGTCATCATCCTCGGCGTCTCGCTGTTGACCGTGATCCTTCTCGAATTCTCCGACTGCTACCAGATGCCGGCACTGCGCAACCCGCTGCCCCATGCCGGCCGGATCCTGCTCATATGGTCGGGGGCCTTCGCCCTGGTCACGCTGACGCTCTTCTTCCTGAAGATATCGGAGGAGTTCTCGCGCGCGTGGCTGGCCGTGTGGTATGCGAGCGGGCTCGGCCTGATCGTGGTCCTGCGCCTTGTCGTCTCGCGCCTCATCCGCCGCTGGGCGCGCAACGGGCGCATGGAAAGGCGCGCCGTCATCGTGGGCGGCGGGAAGAACGCGGAAGTCCTTATCCGCTCCATCGAGCAGCAGCCCTATAACGATATCCGCATTTGCGGGATCTTCGACGACCGCGACGACACCCGTTCGCCGCCGGTGGTGGCCGGTTATCCCAAGCTCGGCAACATCGACGAGCTCATTGAATTCTCACGCATCGCCCGCATCGACATGATGATCGTGTCCATACCGGTCACGGCCGAGGCGCGTGTGCTCGCCATGCTGCGCAAGCTGTGGGTTCTGCCGATCGACATCCGCCTCTCGGCCCATTCGACCCATCTGCGCTTCCGGCCGCGCGCCTATTCCTATATCGGCGCCGTGCCCATGCTCGACATCTTCGACCGTCCGATCAACGACTGGGACTCGGTCGCCAAGCGCGCCTTCGACATCGTTTTCAGCCTGATCGGCATCGTGGTCTTCTCGCCAATCATGCTCGCCACCGCCGTCGCGATCAAGCTGGACAGCAAGGGCCCGGTGATCTTCAAGCAGAAGCGGCACGGCTTCAACAACGAGGAGATCGAGGTCTACAAGTTCCGCTCCATGTATGCGGACCAGTCCGACCCCACGGCCCGCAAGCCCGTCACCAAGGGCGATCCGCGCGTGACCCGCGTCGGCCGCTTCATCCGCAAGACGTCGATCGACGAGCTGCCGCAGTTCTTCAATGCGCTCTTCGGCAGCCTTTCTCTCGTCGGCCCGCGGCCGCATGCGGTGGCGGCGGAGGCGCACAACCGGCTCTTCGACGAGGTGGTGGACGGCTACTTCGCCCGCCACCGCGTGAAGCCGGGCGTTACCGGCTGGGCGCAGATCAATGGCTGGCGCGGCGAGCTCGATACGGAAGAGAAGATCCGCAAACGCATCGAATACGACCTTTATTACATCGAGAACTGGTCGCTCTGGTTCGATCTCAAGATCCTGTTTCTGACGCCGCTTCGCCTGCTCGACACGAGAAACGCCTATTGAGCACGATCGATCATAGCGAGGCCGCCGGTGCGCCTCTTCCGCGCGCGGCGGTCAACGCGCGGCTGATCGCCCTGATCCGCGCCTTTGCCGTGGCGCTCGGCGTGTTCCTCTCCGGTTTCGTGGTGCGCGAACCCGCCCCTTACGAACTCTACATGGCCGGCCTCATCGGCGTATGGGCGCTTTTCGGCCTGCGCCTTTCCCGCCACGTCATGCCGCTTCTCGTGCTTCTCCTTCTCTTCAATCTCGGCGGGCTCATTTCCATCAGCCAGATGCCGGATCCGGGAGTGCGCGACGCGCCCCTCTACCTCGCCGTCTCTCTCTTCCTCGCCTTCACCTCGGTCTTCTTCGCCTCGGTGGTGGAAACGCAACCCGGCCTCCTGCCGCTGATCTTCCGCGCCTGGCTCGCCGCCGCCGTGACGACGGCCTTCGTCGGTATTCTCGGCTATTTCAACGCCTTTCCCGGCTCCGAGATGTTCACCCGCTACGGACGCGCGGCGGGCGTGTTCGAGGATCCGAACGTCTTCGGCCCCTTCCTCACCTTGCCGGGTATCTATCTTCTGCACCGTATGATGACCGGCAAACCCGCGGCCGCGCTCATCGCGATCCCCTTCTTCCTGATCATCGTGCTCGGTATCTTCCTGTCCTTCTCGCGCGGCGCCTGGGGTCTGTTCGTGTTCTCGGCCGTCATGCTCACGCTGGCGCTCTTCATCCACAACCGGCGCGGTGCGGTGCGCTTGCGGATTCTCGGCATGAGCATCGCCGCCATCGCCGTCACCGCGCTGGCGCTGGTCATCGCCCTGAACATCCCGGCGGTCGCGGAGCTTTTCTTCCAGCGCGCGCAACTCGTGCAGGACTACGATGCCAACAGGCTCGGCCGGTTCGCGCGGCACGCACTCGGTTTCCTGCTGGCGACGGAGCATCCGCTGGGAATCGGGCCGCTGGAGTTCGGCCAGATATACGGCGTGGATACGCACAATATCTGGCTGAAGGCGCTGCTCGATTATTCCTGGCTCGGCTTCGCGGCCTATCTGACGCTGATCATGTGGACGCTTGCCGGATGCTTCCGCATCCTCTTCCGCGCCAGGCCCTGGCAGCCTTATCTCGTCTGCGCTTTCGTGGTCTTCGTCGGTCACCTCATGCTGGGATGGGTGATCGACACCGACCACTGGCGCCACTTCTACCTCCTCCTCGGCCTCCTGTGGGGCATGATGGCGCTGGAACGGCGATATCAGGCGGAGACGCGGCCGGCATTTGCGGAGAAAGAACCAGGCCCAGCGCCGTCTATGTCTCGAATCTCGATGCCGGCAGGAAAAACGGCAGCATCGCCGCGATGAAAATCGCCGAATGCCGCCTGCAAGGCGCAAGTCTCTGGGGGAAAATGGTCGGAGCGGCAGGATTTGAACCTGCGACCCTCTGGTCCCAAACCAGATGCGCTACCAGGCTGCGCTACGCTCCGAAGCGCTGAAATCCCTATATTCTCAAGGGTTCCCGCGCAAGCGTGAAATTGCGGCTTCACCGATATGTGGAACAAGCGGCGCCCCGTGGTAAGAGGTGGAGCGAAAAATCCACGGCAGGTCCCATGGCCGTTGACGTATGTACCTGGCCGGGACCGGCGACTATATCTTGGCCAAAACCACAGGCAGCCCGGTTTTGCGTGAGGTAGTCCATGTCCATATCATACCGGCAGAGCAGTGCGGCTTGCTCAGCAAGTGCTCTTTGCCCGTCGGCCCGGCTTTGCCGAGGAGCGTGAAATGCGCGATCGGCGACGTTTCGAAAACCGCACCATCATCTACCTCGTGATCATCCTCATCACGGCGCTGTTGGTCGGATGGCTTGGACAATGACGAGGGCGAAGCGCGCTTCATGCCTGCACCGACCGCTTCCGCCTTGGTCACCTGCGTGAAGACGTGCTCATGGACGATTCAGGCGTGCGGGATCGCTACGGGCGTCCGGTTCCGGATCGGCGGTTCTTCGGGGCGAGGGTCGGATCAGATAGTCCAGCACCCCCGGCAGCGCCTCCGGCAGATCTTCGGCAATCAGCCCGGGCCCGAACGCCCTGCCCGCCTCCGCATGCAGGTAGGCCGCCGCCGCCGCCGCTTCGAAGGCCGGCATTTGTTGGGCGAGAAGGCCGCAGATCATGCCGGCGAGCACATCGCCCGAGCCCGCCGTCGCGAGATAGGCCGTCCCGTTGGTGTTGATGACGGCCTGGCCGTCCGGCGCGGCGATCACCGTATCCGGCCCCTTGAAGAGAACGACGGCCCCGCTGCGGGCGGCGGCCGCCCGCGCCTTGCCGAGCTTTGAAAGCTGCTCATCGGCCGCGAGGTCCGGGAACAGCCGCGCGAATTCGCCGGGATGCGGCGTGAGCACGAGGCGGCCCTGGCTGCCGGCCGCGGCCGCAAAGAGCAGTTCCGGCTCATGCGCAAAGGCCGTAATGCCATCGGCATCGAGCACCAGATGCGCCGTCGCGACATCCTCGCCTGAGCGCAGCACGGCGGCGGCAAAGCTGCGCGCCCTCTCTCCCACGCCGAAGCCGGGGCCCAGCACATAGGCGGACGCCCTTCTCTCACGGCGGAACAGGGCAAGTTCGTCCACCGCCTCTACCCGCCTGAGCATGATCGAGGTCAGGTGCATCGCATTGACGGCGAGGGCTCCCGCAGGGGAAAGCACCGTCACCGCCCCGGCCCCGATCCGCGCCGCGCCACGCGCGGCGAGCCGGGCAGCCCCGGTGGTGGACGGCCCGCCCGAGAAGACGGCGGCATGGCCCCGTTCGTATTTATGCGTCTCCACGCCGGGCCGCGGCAGGAGCGCCTGCCAGAGATCCGGCGCATTTTCCCGGCAGCGGGGACGGATGGTGCCAAGAACCTCCGTGGCGATGCCGATATCGCGCACCACGAGTTCGCCGCACAACGCGCGCCCCGGATAAAGCAGGTGGCCGGGTTTCTTGCGGAAGAAAGTCACGGTGAGATCGGCCGGAGCCGTGCTGCCCAGCACCGCTCCGCTCTCCCCGAGACGCCCGAGGGAAGATCGACGGCCACGACCTTCGGCCCGGCGGCGGAGACCCTGTCGAGAGCATTCGCATAGGTCTCCGAAACGGGCTTGGCGAGCCCGGCGCCGAAAAGCGCATCCACCACCACACGCCCCGCCTCCGGCGCGAAATCGCGCAGTTCGCCGGTGCGCATCGGCCAAGCGGCCGCGGCACGGGCCGCGTCGCTTCCGGGCTTCGGCTCGAGTTCACGCCAGACCCGCGCATCGAGGCCCCGTTCGTGAAGCAGCCGCGCGACCACATACCCGTCGCCGCCATTGTTGCCGGGGCCGCAGAGGACGTCGAAGCCAGGCGCATCCGCGAAGCGCGAAAGGATCTCGTCCATCACCGCCGCGCCGGCATTGCGCATCAGGTCGTAGCTCTCCAACGGCCCGGCCTCGGCGGCGAGCCGGTCCACGCGTCCCATTTCTTCCGGAGACAGAATCTCGTGCATAGCGGGGTCATCCGTTAGGTGGCCGATATTGGCTCCGATCGGATCCGCCGTAAATATCGGCACGACCGAAGGCCATTTTTTAAGCAAGATGCTCAATTATTAGGCAGATTTATCAGGAGTCTGGCCGACCCCGCGACGCGATCCCCGAATCGTTTGCCGGCACAGGCCCGCCAGCGCATTGCGGGACCGGCACCGGCCTGCACACCAGCGGGTCCGGCCGACTGGCACGGTTCCTGCATACGAATGGGCGAAGCGGGGGCGAACCCCGCTTTTAAAGCAATCGGAGGCCGCCGAAACATGAAGAAGATCGAGGCGATCATCAAACCGTTCAAGCTCGACGAGGTGAAGGAAGCCCTTCAGGAAGTCGGGCTTCAGGGCATCACCGTTACCGAGGCCAAGGGCTTCGGGCGTCAGAAGGGCCACACCGAGCTCTATCGCGGCGCGGAATACGTGGTCGACTTTCTGCCGAAGGTGAAGATCGAGGTGGTGCTGGTGGACGATATGGTCGATGCGGCCATCGAGGCCATCCGCAAGGCCGCCCAGACGGGCCGGATCGGGGATGGCAAGATATTCGTCTCCAATGTCGAGGAAGTCATCCGCATCCGGACGGGCGAAACCGGCCCCGATGCGGTCTGAACAGGCCGACAGGGCCGATTGCAAGAAGAGTTGTCATTTACAGGGGTTGAAGACACATGACGACAGCACAGGACATTTTGAAGCAGATCAAGGACAACGAGGTGAAGTTCGTTGATCTGCGCTTTACGGACCCGAAGGGCAAGCTCCAGCACGTGACGATGGACGTTGTCGCGGTGGACGAGGACATGTTCGCCGACGGCGTGATGTTCGACGGTTCCTCGATCGCCGGCTGGAAGGCCATCAACGAGTCCGACATGGTCCTGATGCCGGAGCCGGAGACGGCCCATATGGACCCGTTCTTCGCCCAGTCGACCATGGTCGTCTACTGCGACATTCTGGACCCGGTCTCGGGCGAGGCCTACAACCGCGACCCGCGCGGCACGGCCAAGAAGGCGGAGGCCTATCTGCGCGCCGAGGGCATCGGCGACACTGTCTATGTGGGTCCGGAAGCCGAGTTCTTCGTCTTCGACGACGTGAAATACAAGGCGGACGCTTACAACACCGGCTTCAAGCTCGATTCCTCCGAGCTTCCCTCGAATGACGACACGGATTACGAGACGGGCAATCTCGGCCACCGCCCGCGCGTGAAGGGCGGCTATTTCCCGGTCCCGCCGGTCGATTCGCTTCAGGATATGCGTTCCGAGATGCTGAGCGTGCTGAGCGACATGGGCGTGGTCGTGGAAAAGCACCACCACGAGGTGGCGGCCGCCCAGCACGAACTCGGCATCAAGTTCGACACGCTCGTGCGCAACGCCGACAAGATGCAGATCTACAAGTATGTGGTGCATCAGGTCGCCAACGCCTACGGCAAGACGGCCACCTTCATGCCGAAGCCGGTCTATGGCGACAACGGCTCGGGCATGCACGTGCACCAGTCGATCTGGAAGGAGGGCAAGCCCACTTTCGCCGGCAACGAATATGCCGGCCTGTCGGAAACCTGCCTCTATTACATCGGCGGCATCATCAAGCATGCCAAGGCCATCAACGCTTTCACCAACCCGACCACCAACTCTTACAAGCGTCTGGTGCCGGGCTTCGAGGCGCCGGTTCTGCTCGCCTATTCGGCACGCAACCGCTCGGCTTCCTGCCGCATCCCCTTCGGCTCCTCGCCGAAGGCCAAGCGCGTGGAGGTCCGCTTCCCGGACCCGACGGCGAACCCCTACCTCGCTTTCGCTGCCATGCTGATGGCCGGCCTCGACGGCATCAAGAACAAGATCCATCCCGGCCAGGCCATGGACAAGGATCTCTACGACCTGCCGCCGAAGGAGCTGAAGAAGGTCCCGACCGTCTCCGGTTCGTTGCGTGAAGCGCTGATGAATCTGGACAAGGACCGCAGCTTCCTGAAGGCCGGCGGTGTCTTCGACGACGACCAGATCGACGCCTATATCGAGCTCAAGATGGCCGAGGTGCTGCGCTTCGAGATGACGCCGCATCCGGTCGAGTTCGACATGTATTATTCGGTGTAGGCCTTTCAGGCGAACGGTTCGACGAAAACACCCCGGGCACGAGCCCGGGGTGTTTGTTTCCCCACATTCAGGGCGAGACCCGCAGCGAAGCGAATGCCCTCAGATGACGTCCAGCGACCAGGCGACGATATCGGCCACCGCGGCATTGAAGGCCTGGTCCAGGGCTGCGATAAAGGCCTCGTCGCCAGTTCCCGTGACCGGCGCGCTGGTCACGAAGTCGCGCGAGGCGCGCACTTGGCCGCTGCGGTCGTCGAGCACCTTCACGAAAAGCTCCACATGGGCCTGATCGCTTCCCACTCGCACCTCGAACGCGCGTATGTCGACGATCACCTGGTAATCGATGGCGAGGCCCTCTCCCGGCCGGCCGACGCCCGCGAGTCTGTCGGTGCGCTGGAACGCTTCCACGAGACGCGACTGCACGAGCTTCGGCAGCCGGTCCGACCAGCGTGCACCGCCTAGGAGCTGCAGAGCGCCGCTTGCCGTCCGGATGGCGACATCCTGGCCGTCGAGGAGTTTCAGCGCGGCTGGCTCCGGGACGAGGATCTGGGTGCGCGCGCGCCTGGCGCTTACCGGCTGCAGGAGCGGCGCGCTCAGATCATAGGCATCCACCGGAGGAGGCCCGAAGCCGGGAATGGCGGCGCAGCCGCCAAGTATCAGGCTCAGGATCACCAGCCCGCAATGAGCATGCTTCAAACCCAACCCCTTGCTCCTGAATGAAAAGCGTCCGACCCCGCATCAACTTTCTTTTGCGGGCCCCGCCGGGGCTTGTCAACGCCGGGCCCGGCCCTCGTATCGGCGAATGGTCCCGTCGCCACCGGTGATGATGCGCTGCGGATTCTGCTCCAGGTCGGTAACGGCGCTCTCGATGCGCGAGATCGCGCGCCGGGCATCACCCACCAATGCCTCGACGTCGCGCAGCCCCTGCCCGGAGAAGCGGGAGAGGCCCTCGGTGATGGGGCCGAGGCGTGTGTTCAGCGTATCGGCCACTTGGCGGAAGGACTGCAGTGTGGCGCTCGCCTCGGCGAAAAGATCCTGCCCATCCCCGGTGTCGAGCATGCCGTCGAGCTTCGCGAGAATGCCGTCGACCCGCACGGAAGCCGTATTCAGCCGGCTCGCGAGCTCCTTCGCATCGGTGATGAACTGATCGATGTCCTCGGTCCTGTCACCGACGGTCTCGCTCACCTGCGCGATGTCGGCGGAGGCCTTGCTGATCGCCTGGCTCGCTTCCTCGAAATTGCGGACGGCGTTTCCGATGTCGTCCGGATCGACGCCGGCGACCAGCGTATCCACCCTCTTCAGCGTCTCGTTCGCCTGCGTCGAGAATCCGTTGATGGAGGAAACGGCATCGTTCACCCCGCTGGCGATGGCGTCGAACTGGCCGCTGACGCCATCAAGGCGCTGTGTGAACGTGTCGATGTTTTCCACAATATTCGCGATCTTGTCCCGGTCCACGGACGTGATCAGGTCCTCCGCCGCGCTCAAGGTCGAATCGAGCTGGCCGGAGACATTGGAGATGGTCTGCGAGAGCGCACTCACATTCTCGAGGAAACTGTCGATGCCTTCGGCATTGCGCGCCAGCGCTTCCGAGAAGGACTGCGCGTTCCTGACCGTCTCCGTGAGGGGCCCGCGCGCATCCGTCACGAAGCCTTCGAGCTGGTCCATCACGGCATCCGCACGCGACATGAGGCTCTGCGCTGTCTGCAGCAGATTGGTGACGGCGGAGGGATTTGCAGTCATCTCGGCGATCGTGCCCTGCTCTTCCGCAAGCCGGATCAGATTGGGCTCCTGCGGATTGCCGCCGGTGAGATCGATATTGGCCTGCCCGGTCGTCAGGCTCGCCAGCCCCACATCGGCCTTTGTGGAAGGCGTGATGGGCGCGTTGCGGTCGACGCGCGCTTCGGCGATGGCGATCCCTGGATTGTTCGCATCGAGATGAACCCCTTCCACCGTGCCGACCCTGACGCCGTTGAAGAGCACGGCGCTGCCCGTGCCGAGGCCCGCCGCAGAGCCTGGAATGCGGAAGCGTACGGGCGCCATGTTGCCGCTCTCGCCGACGCCCGCCGTCCAGTAGACGAAGCCGAAAGCGGCCAGGATGGCGAGGATCGTGAAGATCCCGACAATGACGTAATTTGCTTTTGTTTCCATTATTCAGGCATCTTTGTTCATCATTCCTCAGCGCACGACCTGCCTGGCCCGCTTGCCCCTGAAATAGGATTTCACCCAGGGCTCTTCGCTGTGCATCATGTCGTCCACCGTGCCTTCCACCAGCACGCGCTTCTTTCCCAGCACTGCAATCCGGTCGCACACCGTAAGCAGGCTGTCGAGATCGTGCGTCACCATATAGACCGTCAAGCCCATAGTATCGCGCATTTTGGCGACGAGCTCGTCGAACTCCGCCGCGCCGATCGGATCGAGACCCGAGGTGGGCTCGTCGAGAAAGACGATATCGGGATCCAGCGCCAGCGCGCGGGCCAGTGCTGCGCGCTTGATCATGCCGCCCGAAAGCTCGGAGGGGAATTTGCCGGCCGCGTCGCGACTCAGACCCACGAGCTCCAGCTTGAGCAGGGCGAGTTCGTCCATCAGCTTCTTCGGCAGGTCGAGATATTCGCGCATCGGCACCTGGATGTTCTCGATTACGGAAAGCGCCGAGAAAAGCGCCCCGTGCTGGAACAGAACCCCCTGACGCATGTCGATCAGCATGCGCTCGGCGTCGTCCATCTCCCCGAGGTCCACGCCGAACATCGAGATCGTTCCCGCTTGTTTGGGAACGAGTCCCAGGATGGCCCTGAGCAGTACAGATTTGCCTGCACCCGATGCGCCCACGAAGCCGAGAATCTCCCCACGGTAGACGTTGAGCGAGAGGTTTTCGAGCACGGTGGTCCGGCCGAAGCTGACGGTGACATCCCGGGCCTGCAGCACGATCTCCCGGTCCCGCCGGGCATCGCTCCGCCGCTCGCCGCTTCCGTCTGCGGCCGGTGCCGCGTCTTCGTTACTGCCTGTCGCCATCATGTCAGAAATCGATCGCTGCATAGAACATGGCGAAGAGACCGTCGATCACGATCACGAGAAAGATCGTCTTCACGACCGACGAAGTGACGTGACGGCCCAGAGATTCCGCGCTGCCGCCCACCTTCATCCCCTCGACGGAAGCGATGATCCCGATGATCATGGCCATGAAGGGAGCCTTGATGAGCCCGGCGAAGATGCTGGTGAGGTCGATCGCATCATGGAGCCGCCGCACGAATGTCGCCGGCGTGATATCGGAGTAGAACCAGGCGACGAGGATCGCACCGCCGAGCGCGGCGAAATTTGCAATGATGGTGAGGCAGGGCACGGCGATGACGAGCGCCACGAGCCGGGGGAAGACCAGCACGCCGACGGGATTGAGACCGATGACGGTGAGCGCGTCCACCTCCTCGCGCATCTTCATGGAGCCGATCTCGGCCGTGATCGCGCTGCCGGAGCGGCCGGCGATCATGATCGCGGTGAGCAGCACCCCGAGCTCACGCAGGATGAGGATGCCGACCAGATCGACCGTGAATATCTCCGCGCCGAAATAGCGCAGTTGGAAAGCGCCCTGCTGCGCGATGATGGCACCGACCACAGCCGACATCAGGATGATGATGGGGATCGAGCCGACGCCCATGCGGTCGATCTGGCTGGCGATCGCGGCGGGATTGACTGCGTGCCCGCGGCCGAGCTTCATCTGCGCGCCGCTGATCGTCGCGCCGAGGATGTGCATCCCGTAGAGGATATCGTCTTTCACGTCATATGTCGTGCGGCCGACCGCCGCGAACATCGCCGCGATCCACGCGCCCCGGTGCCCGTCCTTCGGCGAGGGCGGCTCTTCGGCGGTGGGAGCGACGGCGGCCAGAAGAATGGAAGCCGCCTCCGACTGGCCGCTGATCTCGACCTTGGCCCCGCGCTCCTGCTGGCTGGCCACGAGCTTCGCCACCAGCCAGGCGCCGGCCGTATCGAACTGCCGCACCGCGCCGAGATCGATGGTGAGATGGCTGATGCCGTCCCGGTTGCGCAGTCTGCGAACGGCCTCGTCGACGTGGCTCACCGTGCGCGTCGTCCAATGGCCGGAAAGCCGGCAGGCGAGCGCGCTTCCGTCTTCGTGAAGATCGAGGCTCGGCGCTGCCGGATCGGCCTGTGCGGGCGCGCCGCCTCTCCGGGTCAAACTATTGAACACCATGGCCAACATCCTTAAAGCGGAGAGGCCGGGAAGGAAACGGCTTTGCCCGCGAAAGCTCTGCATAGATGGGGCCGATCCCCGCTCTCGCCAACCGATTGAGGTTTTCATGCCACGCTCAATGGCCATCGAAGTCGAGAATTTCCCGATCGCAGGCGTGTTCCGCATCTCGCGCGGCGCAAAAATCGAGGCGCAGGTGATCACCTGCATCCTGTCGGAGGAAACGGCCACCGGGCGCGGCGAGTGCGTTCCCTATGCGCGCTACGGCGAATCGCTCGAAAGCGTGGCCGCGCAGATCGAGGAGGTGCGAGGCGCCATCGCCGACTGCATCGACCGGCACACGCTGTTGAAGCGCATGCCTGCAGGCGCCGCCCGCAATGCCGTCGATTGCGCCTTGTGGGACCTCGAGGCGAAACGGATGGGAAGGCGCGTGGCAGAAGCGGTCTGCGATGCCCCGCCCCGCCCCCTGGTGACCGCCCAGACCGTCTCGCTGGGCACGCCGGACGAGATGGCCGCCGAGGCGCGCCGGCACGCCGCCCGTCCGCTCCTCAAGATAAAGGTCGGCGGCGGGGACGATGCGGCACGCATGCGCGCGGTCGCCGCCGCAGCCCCCCGAAGCCGGCTCATCGTCGACGCCAATGAGGGTTGGACCGAAGCCAATCTGGAGGAAAACCTGAAAGCGGCAGCGGAAAACCGCGTCGCGCTGATCGAGCAGCCGCTCCCTGCCGGCAAAGACGCGGTCCTTGCGGATATCCCCCATCCCGTCCCCATCTGCGCCGACGAGAGCCTGCACACGACGGCCGACCTGGAGCGGCTGAAGGGTCTCTATGACGCCTTGAACATCAAGCTCGACAAGACCGGCGGGCTGACCGAGGCGCTCCTTTTGCGCGACCGGGCCCGCGATCTCGGCTTCTCCATCATGATCGGCTGCATGGTGGGCACGTCGCTCGCCATGGCGCCGGCGGTCCTGCTCGCGCAGGGGGCGGAGTTCGTCGATCTCGACGGCCCGCTGCTGCTCGCGCGCGACCGCGTTCCGGGACTGGCCTATGACGGCGCGCAGGTGTCGCCGCCCGCGCCTGAATTGTGGGGGTGATAACGGCGATATGCCCGCCGCCATCGGCACCGCCTTCGTCTTCACCGCCGCAGCCCTTGCGGAGATCGCAGGATGCTTCGCTTTCTGGGCATGGCTGCGGCAGGGCAAGTCGGTCCTTTGGCTCGGCCCCGGCATCGCTTCGCTGCTCCTGTTTGGCTATCTGCTCACACTCCTGCCCAGCCCCTATGCGGGACGCGCCTATGCGGCCTATGGCGGGATCTACATCACCGCTTCACTTCTCTGGCTGTGGTTTGCTGAAGGTCAGAAGCCGGACGTATGGGACGTCGCCGGCGGCGGCATCGCGATTCTCGCGGCCTGCATCATCCTCTTCGCGCCGCGGACATCATGAGGCGCCAAGCACTGTTTGGATAGCGTCGAATCACTCGCCGTCGAACTAATGCGGAAACGCGTGAGCCAATGCGAACGCATTCCGCTCAAGCCGCCTCGGCGACTTCCTCCTTGGCGGGAGTGCGCGTGCGCGGCTGCTTGACGATCTCCGGCACCGCCGAAGCCTTCGCCCAGGTGATGATCTCGAAATTGCCCTCGAAATCTTCCACCAGCGCAGTACAGCTTTCCACCCAGTCGCCGGTGTTCATGTATTGCACGCCCTTGATCTCCTCCATCGCAGCGTGATGGATATGGCCGCAGATGACGCCGTCCACTTCCGCCCGCAGCGCTTCCTGCGCCAGCACGTCCTGGAAGGAACTGATATACTTCACCGCCTTCTTCACCTTTACCTTGGCCCAGGAGGAGAAGGACCAGTAGGGCTGGCCGGAAAGCCTGCGGACGGCAGCAATCACGCGGTTCACCACGATGGCAACGTCGTAAGCCTTGTCGCCGAGATAGGCGAGCCAGCGGACATTCTGCACAACGGTATCGAACTGGTCGCCATGGATGACGAGGAAGCGCCGGCCGTCCACGCCCTCGTGGACCGCCCGGTCCGCCACCACGATCCCGCCGAAATGCACGCCCTGGAAGGACCGCAGGAACTCGTCATGGTTCCCGGCAATGTAGATGATCTTCGTGCCCTTGCGCGCCTTGCGCAGGAGCTTCTGCACCACGTCGTTGTGGAACTGCGGCCAGTGCCAGGAGCGTCGGAGACGCCATCCGTCGACGATATCCCCCACCAGATAGATCGTATCGGCCTCGTGGTGGCGGAGGAAATCGATGAGGAACTCCGCCTTGGCCGGCTTCGACCCCAGATGGATGTCCGAAAGGAAGATGGTGCGGAAGGTGCGGGGCGCGGTCGCAAGCATGGCCATGTCCAGCTTTGGAATTGCGCTCCCTATGCCTTGATTCATGTCACAGCCATGTGACGGTTGCCATGCAGGAGAGGCGGGAGTAGACGATCAACGGAAACTGAACGGGAATTTCCGATGGATCTTGGCATCAAGGGCAGGAGCGCCATTGTCTGTGCATCGAGCCGGGGACTCGGCCGCGGCTGTGCCATGGCGCTGGCGGAGGCGGGCTGCAATCTGGTCGTCAACGGCCGCGACCCGGAAAGCCTCGGGAAGACGGCGCGCGAGATTCGCGACCGATTCGGCGTTTCGGTGACGGAGGTCGCGGCAGACGTCTCGAGCCAGGACGGCCAGAAGGCGCTGCTTGCCGCCTGCCCGGCCCCGGACATCCTGGTCAACAACAATGCCGGCCCGCCGCAACGCGAATTCAGCACGCTCACCCGCGAGGATATGCTGAAAGGCGTGACCCAGAATATGGTGACGCCGCTGGAGCTGATCCAGGCGACGGCGAACGGCATGGCCGAGCGCGGCTTCGGGCGGATCGTCAACATCACCTCGCTCTCGGTCTACATGCCCATTCAGGGACTCGACCTCTCGTCCGGTGCCCGCGCTGGGCTGACGGCATTTCTGGCCGGCGTCGTGCGCCAGCTCGCGGCGAGGAACGTCACCATCAACCATATGCTGCCCGGCAAGTTCGATACCGAGCGGCTGGCCGCCGGCGTCCGCTACGCGGCGGAGCGGGCCGGCGTCAGCTATGAGGAGCAGGAACGGCGCCAGGCAGCCGCGGTGCCCGCGGGCCGCTTCGGCACGCCGGAGGAATTCGGCCAGGTCTGCGCCTTCCTGTGCTCGGTCCATGCGGGCTACATCACAGGCCAGAACATCCGGCTCGATGGCGGGCTGTTCCCGAGCGCCTTCTGATTTTTCCGAAGCCGCGTTCGCGGCATGTCGATCTGAGTAAGGAGGAAACACTTGAAACTCTTGCGTTTTGGCAACAAGGGCGCGGAAAAGCCGGCCGTTCTCCACACCGACGGGACCATTCGGGACGTCTCCTCCCTGGTGGCCGACTACATGCCGGAAACCATTTCGCCGGCGCTCATCCGCATCCTTCGCTCGGCCGACCTCGCCGCGCTGCCGACGGTGCCGGAGATGACGCGCACCGGCGCGCCGGTCGCGCGCACGGGGCACTTCATCGCCATCGGCCTCAACTATGCCGATCACGCGGCCGAATCGAACCTGCCGGTGCCGGGCGAGCCCGTCGTCTTCTCCAAGGCGCCGAGCTGCCTCTCCGGCCCGGATGACGACGTGATGCTGCCGAAGGAGTCGCGGAAGACCGACTGGGAGGTGGAGCTCGCCGTCATCATCGGCGAGCGCTGCGATTATGTCTCCCAGGAGGAGGCGCTTTCGCGCGTATTCGGCTACGCGGTCTGCAACGACGTTTCGGAGCGCGAATACCAGGCCGAGCGCGGTGGCCAGTGGATCAAGGGCAAGAGCGCACCGACCTTCGGGCCGCTCGGCCCCTGGATCGTCACGCCGGACGAGATCGCCGATCCGCAGAACCTCGACATGTTCCTGGATGTGAACGGCGAGCGCATGCAGACGGGCAACACGAGCACCATGATCTTCTCCGTGGCCGAGATCGTCTCCTATCTATCACGCTTCATGGTGCTGGAGCCCGGCGACGTGATCACCACGGGCACGCCGCCCGGCGTCGGCATGGGACGGAAGCCGCAGGTGTTTCTGAAGGAGGGCGACGAGATGCGCCTCGGCATCGCCGGCCTGGGCGAGCAGCGCCAGCGCGTCGTGGCGCGGTAGCCGTTCATATAGCGGGATTGCACATTCGGAAATGACGGCTCTCCGTCGCCTATTCATCTACTTTCCAACACATGGCCGGCAAGGGCGGCGGTAAGCATGGCGGACAAGGACGTGAAATCCGATCTCGACGAGGCTGCCCTCTTCTTCCATCGCCATCCCACCCCGGGCAAGCTGGAAATCCAGCCGACGAAGCCGCTCGGCAATCAGCGCGACCTGGCGCTGGCCTATTCGCCGGGCGTGGCGGCACCCTGCCTGGCGATCCACGAGGATCCGGCGCTTGCTGCCGACTACACCTCGCGGGCCAATCTGGTGGGCGTCGTGTCGAATGGCACGGCGGTGCTGGGCCTCGGCGATATCGGGCCGCTCGCCTCCAAGCCGGTGATGGAGGGCAAGGCCGTCCTCTTCAAGAAATTCGCCGGCATCAACGTGTTCGACATCGAGATCGATGCGGACGAGATCGACCGCATGGTGGAGACCATCGCGGCGCTGGAGCCAACCTTCGGCGGCATCAATCTGGAGGACATCAAGGCGCCCGAATGCTTCGAGGTGGAGGAGCGCCTCAAGGCACGCATGAAGATCCCGGTCTTCCACGACGACCAGCACGGGACGGCGATCATCGTGGCGGCCGCGGTGCTCAACGGGCTGGAGCTTGCCGGCAAGGACATCGCCTCGGTCAAGATCGTCACCTCCGGCGCGGGGGCGGCGGCCATCGCCTGCCTCAACCTGCTCGTCTCCCTCGGCGCGAAGGCGGAGAATATCTGGGTGACCGACCGCCACGGCGTGGCCTATCGCGGTCGCGTCGAGGAGATGGATCGCTGGAAGGAGCCTTATCTCAAGGACACCACCGCCCGCGCGCTCGCCGATGTCATCGGCGGGGCGGATGTCTTCCTCGGCCTTTCGGCCGGCGGCGTCCTGAAGCCCGAGATGCTGAAAGGAATGGCGGAACGTCCGCTTATCCTGGCGCTCGCCAATCCCAATCCCGAGATCATGCCGGAGCTTGCGCGCAAGGCGCGGCCGGATGCCATGATCTGCACCGGCCGGTCGGACTACCCGAACCAGGTCAACAACGTCCTCTGCTTCCCCTATATCTTCCGCGGCGCGCTCGACGTGGGCGCCACGGCGATCAACGAGGAGATGAAGCTCGCCGCCGTGCGCGCGATCGCAGCCCTTGCGCGCGAGGAGCCCTCGGACGTGGCCGCGCGCGCCTATTCCGGCGAGACACCGATCTTCGGGCCCGACTTCCTGATTCCTTCGGCTTTCGACCCGCGGCTCATCCTGCGAATCGCCCCCGCCGTGGCGAAGGCGGCCATGGATTCGGGTGCCGCCACCCGGCCGATCGAGGATATGGACGTCTATCTCGACCGGCTGAACCGCTTCGTCTTCCGCTCCGGCCTCGTCATGAAGCCGGTTTTCTCCGCCGCCAAGCAGGCCGGCCGCAAGCGTGTGATCTATGCCGACGGGGAGGACGAGCGCGTGCTGCGCGCGGCCCAGGTCGTGCTTGAGGAAGGGCTGGCGCAGCCGATCCTCATCGGCCGCCCGCATGTGGTGGAGGTGCGGCTGCAGCGCTACGGCCTCAAGATCAAGCCGGGCAAGGACTTCGAGATCATCAATCCGGAAGACGACCCGCGCTACCGCGACTATGTGGATCTCCTGATCAGTATCGCCGGAAGGCGCGGCGTGACCACCGAGGTGGCGCGCACGCTGGTGCGCACCAACACCACCGTGATCGCCGCTCTCGCCATGATGCGCGGTGAGGCGGACGCCATGATCTGCGGCTTGGAAGGCCGGTTCGAGCGGCACCTGCGCTATGTGGAGGCCATCATCGGCAGGCGGGATGGCGTGCACGACCTTTCCGCCCTCTCCCTGCTCATCACGCAGCAGGGTGTGGTGTTCTTCACCGACACCTATGTGACGCTTGACCCTTCCGCGGCTGAGATCGCGGAGATGACGGTGCTTGCAGCAGAGGAAATCCGCCGCTTCGGCATCGATCCCAAGGCCGCCCTCCTCTCCCATTCGGATTTCGGCTCGCGCGATTCGCCCAGCGCGCTCAAGATGCGCGAGGCGGTCTCGATCCTGCATCGCATCGCTCCCGATCTGGTGGTCGACGGCGAGATGCACGGCGACGCGGCCCTTTCGGAGGAACTGCGCCAGCGCGTCTACCCGCATGCCCTCCTCAAGGGCGAGGCAAACCTGCTCGTCTTCCCCAATCTCGACGCGGCGAACATCACGCTGACCACGGTGAAGGAGATGACCGACGCGCTCCATGTCGGGCCGATCCTGCTGGGCGCGGCCCGCCCGGCGCATATCCTGACGCCGTCGGTCACCTCGCGTGGCATCGTGAACATGACGGCACTCGCGGCGGTCGAGGCCCTGCAGGCGCAAAACCGGCAATTGAGCCTTCCGGGCTAACGGGCATTTAACCGGAACCCGATAGGCTTCCAGACCATTCCCATCCCGATCGCGGCCATGCCTGGAAGAGCCGCGGCGAGTGGTCTGTGGAGATACGGATGCAGCGTTCAGACAATTCGTTGACCCCGGCGCGCCTTGCCCTTCTTGCGGCGCTCGCGCTTTGTCTTGGAAGCACGGGCGCCACGGCCCAATCGATCGGCTACACCGTGATCGGAGGCAAATACGAAAGCGATCCAGCACCGGGCCTCGAGAAGACCTCCTCGATCCGCGCGCCGGAGGCGGCACCTTCCTCCATCGAGGAGATTCCGGACGTGGGTGTGACCGCCGATGATGCCGGGAAGCCCCAGGAGGCAGCCGTCCGGCCGATGACGGAAGCCGAGAAGAATGTCAGGGTCGTCGGGCCGAAATTCCTTCCCGACCCAGAAGGGGCAATAAATCTGCGAGCTCCGGACCAGCCTCGCGCCCGGTGAGCGCCAGGCGCAGGGGCTTGAAAAGCGCTTTGCCCTTGCGCCCGGTCTTCTCTTTCACCGCTTCCGTCCAGGAGCGCCAGGTCTCGCGATCCCAGGGCTCGGGCGGCAGGAGGTTCAAGGCTTCGCGCACGAAGGCGCGGTCGTCCTCCGAAAGCTCCGCTTTCTCCGGCCCTTCGGCCACGATGCGCCACCAGTTGGCGGCATCGGAAAGCTTCTCTATGTTGCCGCGCACGGCGAGCCAGAAGGGCTCTGCCTTGGGCCCGCCTATGCCCATTCCGGCAAGCCGGGGAGCCGCTTCCTCGAAGGGCATGGACTGGATGAGCGAGCGGCTCAGCGCTTCAAGCTCCACCGGGTCGAACTTGGCAGAGGATTTCGAGCTCGATGCGGGATCGAACTGCGCGGCAAGCGCCTCCATGTCGCGATAAGCCGTCACAGTTTCCGACGTGCCGATGAGGACCGCCAGCGAGGCGACGGCCATGGGCTCTATTCCACCATCCCGGAGACCGGCAATGGAGAGTGAGCCCGTGCGCTTGGAAAGCCCCTCGCCCGTGACGGTGGTCAGCAGATTGTGATGGCCGAAGGCCGGCGCCGTCGCGCCCAGCGCCTCGAAAAGCGCAATCTGCGCGCCCGTATTGGTAACATGGTCGTCGCCGCGGATCACATGGGTGATGCCAAGGTCGATATCGTCCACCACCGAGGGCAGCGTGTAGAGGAACGTCCCGTCTTCGCGCACCAGCACGGGGTCTGACATGGAGGCCAGATCCACCGTCTGCGGCCCGCGCACGATATCGTCCCAGCGGACTTCCGTGCGCTTCGGCGAAAAGGGATCGGCATCGAAATTGGGCAGCAGGAAGCGCCAGTGCGGCCTGCGCCCCTCATCCTCGAACGCGGCCTTCTGCTCGCCGGAGAGCTTCAGCGCCTCGCGTCCGTAGACCGGCGGCAGGCGGCGCGAGAGCCTGATCTTGCGGCGAAGCTCCAGTTCCTCCGGCGTCTCGTAGCAGGGGTAAAGGAAGCCGGCGGTCTGGAGCTTCTCCACGGCGCGTTCGTAGAGAGCGAAGCGTTCCGACTGGCGCACCGTCAGGTCCGGCGCAATGCCGAGCCAGCCAAGGTCCGCCTCGATCTGATTGGCATATTCGCGCCGCGAGCGCCCGACATCCGTATCGTCGAAACGCAGCACAAAGCGCCCGCCGGCCTTTTTTGCGAACAGCCAGTTGAACAGCGCCGTGCGGGCGTTGCCGATATGGATCTGCCCCGTGGGGGACGGGGCGAAGCGGACCGTGACACTCATGGCGCGGAGGTAGCGGAGGTGTGCGTGCTTGGCAAGGCACGCGCGCGCAGACGGCGCGAGACGAGCAGCATCAGGAACGCGGCGGCAAGGCAATAAAGCCCCATGGCCGCGATCTGCAGCGGATAGGAGACCCCGAAGTCGATCAGCGCGCCCGTCAGCCCGGGTCCCACGGCCGTGGCGAGGACGAGAATGGCGACGACCAGCGCACGCACCGCGCCAAGATGCCGGATGCCATAGATTTCCGGCCATAGCGCGCCCATCAGCGTGGAGGAAAAGCCGTTGGACATTCCGAGCAGCCCCATGAAAACGAAGACGCTCCACCGGCCCTCGAAGAAGGCCAGCACGAAGCAGGCCGCACCGAGCGGCAGGAGAAAGGCCGGCAATACCGCGGCTGCGGAGAAGCGGTCAATGAGTTGGCCGGCCACCAGCGCGAAGAGAATCGTCATCGTTGCCGAAACGGTGAAGGCGGAAGCGAAGATTTCCAGCGACCATCCGCGCAGTTCCACCAGATAGACCTGGTGGAAGGCAATGGTGGTGCCGATGAAGCCCGGCGCCATGACTCCGAGCAGGAGCACATAGAACAGCGGGTCGCGAACCACCTCACCCCGCGTCCAGTCGCGTCCAGTCGTCGGGCGCGCCGCCGGATCCGTGGAGCGCGGCGTACGCTCGACGGCCATGAGGGCGGCGATAAGCGGCAGAGCCACGGCGATCAGGAAAGCGGCCCCGAGCAGCCAGCCGTTGCGCCAGCCCAATGCCCCGGCCAATGCGACAAAGGTCAGCGGCAGGGTTGCCTCGCCCGCATTGTGCCCGAGAGTGACGATGGAGACGGCGCGCCCGCGCTGGGCGGAGAACCAGCGCCCCATGGCGGTGAAGGCGTTCTGCGTCATCATCCCCTGCCCGAAGAGGCGCAGGAGATAGATCGTCACGCAAAGCACGACGATCGAAGTGGACAGCGCCATCGACACGCAGGCAAGCGCCAGAACGGGCACGATGATGACGGTGACCGTCTTCACCGAGTAGCGGTCGACGATCTGACCGAAACGGGAGAGCGTCAAGGCGCTGGCAAGAGTGGCCAGCATGTAGATAATGCCGAACTGGCCGTTGGAGAGCCCGTATTCAGCGCGCACATTGCCCGCAGAGATCGATATGAAGAAGGTCTGGCCGAAAGAAGAGAAGTAGGTGAGCAGGAACCCGCCGGCGAGCCACCGGGCGTTCTCGCGAAGGAAATGAAAAAAGGACATCGAATTCTCTGGTGGGGAGTGCCGGCAGGCTTCGGCCGATACCGGACTCGGGCAAGGACGGCACAATCCTAGGCGCTTATCCCGATCGCGCAAGGCACGGGCCACCCTGTCACACCGGCTTTTTCGCGCTGGCGCAACGGCACTTGCATGATAGATAAGCATGTGCTTATCTATCATCATGAACGAGTCGGAAGTCTTTCGTGCCTTGGCGGACCCGACAAGGCGCGCTGTACTGGAGCGGTTGCTCGAGGGCGAGAAGAACGCGACGGAGCTGCGCGAGGGCCTCGGCATCTCGCAGCCGGCGGTGTCCCAGCACGTCGCGGTGCTGCGCAGCGCGGGCCTCATCGCGGAAAAGAAGAGCGGCCGCCATGTGCACTATAGCCTGGCGCCCGAGGGGCTTGCGCCGGTGTTCGACTGGCTCACCCGCTACCGCACCTTCTGGCCGACGCGCGTCGAAAGGCTGAAGGCGCTTCTGAAGGAGATGGATCAATGATCCCCGAGGACGAAGCTGACACCAGGCCGGACGAAGTCGTCGTGGAATGCGAGATGGAGGCCTCGCCCGAAAAGCTCTGGCGGGCGCTGACGCAGGAGCCTTTCCTGGCCGACTGGCTGGGCGCGCGGCCGGCGGACGAAGATGCGCAGGGGCCGAGCTACCCGATCGTCGAAGCGAAGCCTTACAGCCGCGTGCGCTACGCCTGGCACGATCCCGAAAGCCCCGATGCGCCGCCGGCCGTCACCGTCGAACTCGAGCGGCTGTCTGCCGGCCGCACGTGGTTCCGCCTGACCCATGGCGAGACGACCGCACGCGTCGGCGGCGCCGCCAATTCGAACCGGCCGCCGCTGGCACTGGCGGCTTAAAGAAAGCGCCTCAATTACCTGTTTCAAAAGGAGGTTGCGCCATGCGCGACACGATGAATCTCGTCCCCATGGTGGTCGAACAGTCCGCGCGCGGCGAGCGCGCCTTCGACATCTTCTCGCGCCTCCTGCGCGAGCGCATCGTCTTCCTGAACGGCCAGGTGGACGACAATTCCGCCGCCCTCATCTGCGCCCAGATGCTGCATCTGGAGGCGGAGAACCCGAAGAAGGAGATCGCCTTCTACATCAATTCGCCGGGAGGCGTGGTCTCCAGCGGCTTTGCGATCTACGACACGATGCAGTTCATCCAGTGTCCGGTGGCGACGCTCTGCCTGGGCTCGGCCGCCTCCATGGGGTCCTTCCTTCTCATGGCCGGTGAACCCGGCATGCGCGTCGCGCTGCCGAATGCCAGCATCATCCTGCATCAGCCGCTGGGCGGCTTCCAGGGACAGGCTTCCGATATCGAGCGCCACGCGCAGAACGTGGCGAGGCTCAAGCGGCGGATGATCCGGCTTTACGCCGAGCACTGCGGACGGACGGAAGAAGAGGTGGAGCGCACGCTCGACCGCGATTTCTTCATGACCGCCGAGGACGCCCGCGAATGGGGTTTGGTCGATCACGTCTATAGCCGCCGCGCGGCGCTGGAGATGCCGATGAAGCAGATAAGGGACGGCGTCTCTTTCGACTGAAGGCGGTTTCCGGAACGCGGCCCCGTGGTGCCGGGGAAGCCCCGCGGAAGCCGAACGCCCTACTGCCGGTCGCGGAACTTGTTCGTGATGGGATAGCGGCGGTCGCGCCCGAAATTCTTCTTGGTGATCTTCACGCCGGGTGCGGCCTGCCGGCGCTTGTACTCGGCCACGTAGAGCAGGTGCTCCACCCGGTGGACGAGCTCGCGATCGTGCCCCCGCGCGACGATGTCGTCGACGCCCATCTCGTTTTCCACCAGGCATTCGAGGATATCGTCGAGCATCGGATAGGGCGGCAGCGAATCCTGGTCGGTCTGGTCGGGGCGCAGTTCCGCCGAGGGCGCCTTGTCGATGATTGCGGACGGGATCACCTCGCCGGAAGGTCCAAGCGCGGTGGGCGGCACATGCGCGTTGCGCCAGCGGCAGAGCGCATAGACCTGCATCTTGTAGAGATCCTTGATCGGGTTGAAACCGCCGTTCATATCGCCATAGAGCGTGGCGTAACCCACCGACATCTCCGACTTGTTGCCGGTGGTCACCACCATGGAGCCGAACTTGTTGGAGATGGCCATGAGCAGCGTGCCGCGCGCGCGGCTTTGCAGGTTCTCCTCGGTAATCCCCTCCTCCGTACCCTCGAACAGTTGGCCGAGCGCGTTGCGGAAACCCTCCACCGGCTCGTGGATCGGCACGATGTCGTAGCGGCAGCCGAGCGCCCGTGCGCAGTCCTCCGCATCACGAAGCGATTCCCTCGACGTGTAACGGTAGGGCATCATCACCGCCCTCACCCGCTCCTCGCCAAGGGCGTCGACGGCAAGTGCCGCGCAGAGCGCGGAATCGACGCCGCCGGAAAGGCCAAGCACGACATTCCTGAAGCCGTTCTTGTTCACATAATCGCGCAGGCCCAGCATGCAGGCGCGATAGTCCGCCTCTTCCTTCTCGGGGATGATGGCCATCGGGCCGTCCGAGCAGACCCAGCCGTCGGGCTCTCCCGTTTGCGCGCCTTCGGCGTCGCGGCCTCTACGCCAGGTGGTGACGGCCACCGTCTCTTCGAACTGGCTCATCTGGAAGGCCAGCGATTTGTCCGCTGAAATCGCGAAGGAGGCGCCGTCGAAAACGAGCTCGTCCTGCCCGCCGAGCATATTGGCATAAAGGAGCGGCAGGCCGCTTTCGATCACCTGCACGATCGCGACCTGCTGGCGCACCTCCACCTTGCCGCGGTAGTAGGGCGAACCATTCGGGACGAGCAGGATCTCCGCACCCGATTCGGCCAGCGTCTCGCACACGTCGAGCTTGCCCCAGATGTCCTCGCAGATCGGGATGCCGAGCCGCACGCCACGGAAGTTGACGGGACCGGGCATGCTCGGCCCGGCCTGGAAGACGCGCTTTTCGTCGAACTCGCCGTAATTCGGCAGGTCAAGCTTGTGACGCTCGGCGAGTATCGTGCCGCCGTCGAGCACCATGACGGAATTGTGCACGCCACTCTCGCGCTTCAGCGGCGTGCCGATGATGACGCCCGGGCCCCCGTCGGCCGTATCGGCGGCGAATTCCCGCACCGCCTCCTCGCAGGCAGTGACGAAGGCAGGCTTCATCACCAGGTCCTCCGGCGGGTAGCCGGCGATGAAGAGTTCGGTGAAGAGGACGAGGTCCGCACCCTGCCGGGAGGCATCCGCCCGCGCTTCGCGCGCCTTGGCGAGATTGCCGGTAATGTCGCCCACGGTGGGATTCAACTGCGCGACGGCGATGCGGAGGATATCGGGAGCGGCGTTGGTCATGAAGCTCATCTAGCTTGCGGTCCGAAAGCTTGCAACCGTCGCACCTCAGCCGGCAACGCCCAGCGCATCCTCGCCCCGGTCGAGCATCAGCGGGATGATGAGGTCTTCCTCGTCGTGGAGGTGGCGAGTGAGCATGTGGATCAGCCGCTCGTTCTCGTCCGCATAGGCATCGGCGGCAAAATGTTGCTTGTCCGCATCCTGTTGCAGGGCAACGAGGAATTCGCGTGCCGTTGCCGCGTTGCGCTCCAGCGCGTCGTGGATGACGTGATGGTCGCTGTCGAGGATGTCGAAACCACGCTGCAGCCGCCGCTCCGCCCTCGCGAACACAGGAAAATAGTGCAGGTCCTCCACCTGATGATGGCCGTGGAGCTGCTGCAGGAAGAAGTTGAGGCGCGGCGCGAACCACTGCGCAAACCCGGCCGGCGGCAGAAGCCCCTCACGATAGTCTGAGACGCTTTTTTGCAGCATCCCGCCCAGTTCGCGGAACATATCGTGCCGCTGCAGCCAGAACTGCGCCATCTCGCCGAGATTGGCGTGGCCGGCCCAGGTCTCGCGCGGATATTTTTCCGCCAGGAAGCGCAGGTCCTCCGGCAGTCCGGTGCGGTGGTCGATGAGAAGACCGCTCGGCAGATCGCTCATGCTCGCCCTTCGTCGTTCTCCGGCGCCTCCTCCGCGACCGGAACCGAGGGGCTCGACCGCGCATATTGCGGCAGCCCATCCGTGATTTCATAGTAGTCACCCTTGTCGGCAACGAAGATGTGCGCCTCCGCCTTGAGCCCGCTCGGGCGGTCGAAGCTGCCGGCCATGATCGATGTCACGTCGGCATCGTTGCGCTTCCAGAAGAGCGCCGAGCCGCAGATACGGCAAAAGCCGCGTCTGGCAAAATCCGACGCGGCATACCAGGTAAGGTTCTCGGCCCCCTCGATGGTGAGCCGCGCATCCTCCACGTCGGTCGCGGCATAGTGGTGCCCGGTCTGCCTGCGGCATTGCGAGCAGTGGCAATAGACCACGCCGCGCAACTTGCCCGCAGCGCGGAAATGGACGGCGCCGCACAGGCAAGCACCGTGCCTGATCTCGCTCATCGACTATCTCCCCTGTGATCTGGCGGCATCATGCCACGGCGCGGACGCGGATGACATTTCAGAGCATTGAACGCTGCGGTCAATGTGGGTGCGCGACGAAATGAAACAAGACGGGGCGAGCAAGCGCTGAAACGCCGACGCATCATCCCGGAAGCCCCGAAGGGCTATCCAGAATCCTTTCGTCGCGGAAATCGGCGTGCTTCCTGCTCCCGCGCACCCTTCGGAACCGTCCCCGTTTCCGCGGAGACCGGCTGCACCTCCCAATGCGTTCGGCTCTCCGTTCGGTCGGCGGGAATGACGGGGGGAGTGGCCGGCCTCAGCCTGCAGCCGCCTTCCTCTGCGGGTGCGCAGCGGCATCCTTCTTCAGAAGCTCCGCCACCAGGAAAGCAAGCTCCAGCGCCTGGTCGGCGTTAAGGCGCGGATCACAATGGGTGTGGTAGCGGTCCTGCAGATCGTCGGCCGAGATCGCGCGCGCGCCGCCGGTGCACTCGGTGACGTTCTTGCCGGTCATCTCGACATGGATGCCGCCCGGATGCGTGCCTTCGGCCCGGTGCACCTCGAAAAAGGTCTCGACCTCCTTCAGGATCCGGTCGAAGGGCCGCGTCTTATAGCCGTTGAGCGAGATCGTGTTGCCGTGCATGGGATCGCAGGACCACACCACCTTGCGGCCTTCCTTCTCGACCGCGCGAACGAGCTTCGGCAGGTGATCGGCCACCTTGTCGGCGCCGAAGCGTGCGATCAGCGTCAGCCGGCCGGCCTCGTTCTGCGGATTGAGCGCATCGATGAGGCGGATCAGCGTGTCCGGCTCCAGCGACGGGCCGCATTTGAGGCCGAGCGGGTTCTTCACGCCGCGGGCATATTCCACATGGGCGTGGTCGGGCTGGCGCGTACGGTCGCCGATCCAGATCATGTGGCCGGAGGTGGCGTACCACTCGCCGGAGGTGGAATCGACGCGCGTCAGCGCTTCCTCATAGCCGAGAAGCAGGGCCTCGTGGCTGGTGTAGAAATCCGTCTCGCGCAGCGAGGGATGGCTTTCCGCATTGATGCCGATGGCGCGCATGAAATCCATCGTCTCGGATATGCGGTCGGCCAGAGCCTTGTAACGCTCGCCCTGCGGGCTATCGGAGATGAAGCCCACCATCCACTTGTGCACGTTCTCCAGATTGGCATAGCCGCCCTGGGCGAAGGCGCGCAGGAGGTTGAGCGTCGCGGCGGACTGCCGGTAGGCCATCTCCTGGCGCGCCGGATCGGGCACGCGCGAATTCTCGGAGAAATCGATGCCGTTGATGATGTCGCCGCGGTAGGCGGGCAGCGTCACCGCGCCCTTGGTCTCGGAGTCCGACGAGCGCGGCTTGGCGAACTGCCCGGCGATGCGCCCGACCTTGACCACGGGCTGGGCGCCGCCGAAGGTCAGAACGACCGCCATCTGCAGGAAAACGCGGAAGAAATCGCGGATATTGTCGGCCCCGTGCTCGGAGAAGCTCTCCGCGCAGTCACCGCCCTGGAGCAGGAATGCTTCGCCATTGGCGACGGTGGCGAGCTGCCTCTTGAGCTTGCGCGCCTCGCCCGCAAAAACGAGCGGCGGATAGGTCGCCATGCGAGCCTCGACCTCGGCCAGCGCGGCAGCGTCCGGATAGGCCGGGACCTGCTGAATCGGCTTCTCTCTCCAGGAACTCGGCGACCATTTCGTCATGTCAGCACCCATAAGCTTCGTCCGCCCCCGGCATAATCCGGCAGGCTGGCGGCTATTTACCGGAAGCTTCGCCAGGATACTACCCCGCATTTCACCGCGAATCGATGTGAAATTGATCCGCTGGAATTGAGGAGCGACAGTCTTACGCGGCGCGATCTAGCGATCGTACAGGCGCTCTCCATTTCTCACACGATAGGTCGGCCGGTACATCGTCACCAGCTCTTCCGCGGCGGTGGGATGCACGGCCATGGTGCGGTCGAAGACGTCCTTGGTAAGCTCACCCTTGATCGCAATGCCCAAGAGCTGCGCCATCTCGCCGGCATCGGGTCCCAGGATGTGCGCGCCAACCACGCGGCGCGAGGAGGCGTCGACCACGAGCTTCATGATCATCTTCTCCTGGCGGCCCGACAGCGTGTGGCGCATGGGGCGGAAGCTGGCGCGGTAGATCTCGAGCTCCTCGAAACGCCTCGCCGCATCTTCTTCCGACAGTCCCACCGTGCCGATCTCCGGCTGCGAGAACACCGCCGTCGCGATGTCCTGATGGTCGACCTCGGTCGGATTGTCCTTGAACACGGTCTCGATGAAGCACATCGCCTCGTGGATGGCGACGGGCGTCAGCTGCACCCGGTCGGTGACGTCGCCGATCGCCCAGATATTCTCCACACTCGTACGTGAATATGCGTCAACGCGGATCTCGCCTTTCACGCCGGTTTCCACGCCGGTCTTCTCCAGCCCCAGCCCTTCCGTGTTCGGAAGGCGGCCGATGGCGAGCATGACCTTGTCGAAGGTCTCCACATTGCCCGACATCAGTTGTGTGTCGAGCCTGCCATCCGCCCGCTTCTCCACCTTCTCGATGATGTCCTGGCAGATGATGCGGATGCCCTTGGCCTCCATGGCTTCGTGCAGGCCGCGGCGGACATCCCCGTCGAAGCGGCTCAGGATCTCCTTGCCGCGATAGATGAGCGTGGTCTCGACGCCGAGCCCGTGGAAGATGTTGGCGAATTCGACGGCGATGTAGCCGCCGCCCTCGATGGCGATGGTGCGCGGCAGCTCCGTCAGGTCGAAGGCTTCGTTGGAGTAGATGCAGTGCTCGCGCCCGGGCAGCGCCTCGTGCGGGTTGGGCCTGCCGCCGGTGGCGATCAGGATGTTTTCCGCCGTCAGCGTCTCGGCGCCGACCTGCACCGTGTGCCGGTCGAGGAGAACCGCCCTGCCCTCGATGATCCGTGCGCCGGCATTTTCGAGGCCCTTGCGGTAGAGTCCCTCCAGCCGGGCGATCTCACGGTCCTTGTTGGCCACGAGCGTCGGCCAATCGAAGCTGGTTTCTCCGACGGTCCAGCCGTAGCCGGCCGCATCCTCGAAATGCTCCGGGAACTGGGACGCGTAGACGAAGAGCTTCTTCGGCACGCAGCCGCGGATCACGCAGGTGCCGCCGAATCGGTATTCCTCCGCGATCGCCACGCGCTTGCCCATCGCCGCGGCCAGCCGCCCGGCACGCACGCCGCCCGATCCGCCGCCGATGACAAAGAGGTCGAGGTCGTAAGTCGCCATGGTCTCACCCGCCACTCGTGTTTTTCGTTTCCCTGCAGCTATGACGTCGCGCCGCAAAAGAAAAGCCCGGCGCGCAGGCCGGGCCTTCAATTCTGTTCAACGGTCACTTTCCGTCAGTTGGACGTTGCGCCCTCCACCGGCGCCGGCGCCGCCCCCTCCGGCTCTTCGGCTGGCATCTGCGGCGCCTGGGTGCCGGCGGCCGCCTGCAAGGTTTCCACCACGGAGTTGGACAGGTCGCGCACCACACCGCGCCGCCAGATCTCGGCTGCCTGCAGCACTTCGCGGGTGACGATCGGCCCGTCCGAGAGCAGCTTCTTGCCCGTTGGCGAATTGTAGAAGGTGGCGATGTTCTGCAGGTCCTCCTGGCTGAAGATGCGCGCATAGGCGAGCGCGGACTCCTTCTCCAGGTCCGCCCGGCGGCTGGCGAGTTCCAGCGCCTTCTCGTCCACCGTGGCGTTGATGAGGTTCACCAGGTTCGGGCTCTGCTGGATGAGCTGGGCCTTCAGCGTCGCCGCGGCCTCCGGCAGATAGTTGTCGAACGGGTCGGTGGCGTTGATCGCGTCGATCGCCGTGCGCGCAGCCTTGAGGTGCTCCTCGGAAATCTCCTGGGCACCGGCCGACAGCGTCATCGTGGTCAAAGCCATCGCTGCGGTCAATGCGATCAAGCGAGCGCGTCTGGCCAGATTCATCTTGCTTCTACTCCATTTCCTCGATTCGGCTCCGGGCGTCGAGCGCCCGGACGCCGTCCTTGCCTGCGATGATCGCCGCATGGGCGAGACCGATGAAAAGACCGTGCTCCACGACGCCGGGAATTGCATTCAGAGCCTCCGCAAGTGCTCTTGGCGCTGGAATACGGCCAAAAGATGCATCGATGATGAAATGTCCACCATCGGTGACGAAAGGTTTCTCCCCCGCCATGCGCGTCTCGAGAGCGCCGGAAAGCCCGAGCCGCCCCGCGGTCCTCTCGACGGCGATCGCCGTGGCGCGCAGGCCGAAGGGGTTGACCTCGATGGGCAGGGGAAACCGGCCGAGGGTCTCCACCACCTTGCTCTCGTCAGCGATCACGATCATGCGGCGCGAGGCCGCAGCCACGATCTTCTCGCGCAGGAGAGCGCCGCCGCCGCCCTTGATGAGCGACAGCTCCGGCCCCACCTCGTCGGCCCCGTCCACCGTCAGGTCGAGTTCCGGGGTTTGTTCGAGCGAGGAAAGCGGAACCGAAAGCTCGCGGCAGAGCGCAGCGGTGCGCTCCGACGTGGGCACTCCGACGATATCGAGGCCGGCGGCCACGCGCTCCGAAAGCAGCCGCACGAACGCCTCGGCGGTCGAGCCCGTGCCGATTCCGAGCGTCATCCCGCCTTCGACATGCTCGAGTGCCGCGCGCGCGGCTTCCGTCTTCAAAGTGTTCGCGTCCAGCACCATCTTGCCCCCGCAAGCAGAGGGGGGCTTCCTAGCTTGTTTCACTTCGTCCCGCAAATGGCTTTCCACACCATCGACCCATGCAGATGTCCCCAGGCCCTCTGCTCCTTGAAGTGGCGCGCCGTCCGGGTTATCCGCTGAAGTGACCAGAAGGAAGCGCTCATGACACGCCCGATCCTCGTCTTCGACCTCGACGGCACGCTCGTCGACACGGCGCCGGACCTCCTCGCCAGCCTCAACCATTGCCTGCGCACGGTCGACGTGCCGGAAGTGGCAGACGGAGAGATCCGCCGCTATGTGGGCTCGGGAAGCCGCGCGATGATCGAGCGGGCCTTCGCCGCCCACGGCCGCCCGACCAAGGCGGAGGAGCTCGACGCGTTGCAGAGGCTTTTCATAGAGCACTACACCGCCGGGATGCCCGGCCTCTCGCAGCCCTTTCCCGGCGTGCGGGCGGCACTCTCGCGCTTCGGCGAGACGGGCTTCGCCATGGCCGTCTGCACCAACAAGCTCGAGGGGCTGTCGCGTACCCTGCTCGAAGCGCTTTCGATGACCGAATGGTTCGAAGCGATCTGCGGGGCCGACACGTTCGCGCACCGCAAGCCCGACCCGCGCCACCTCGTCGATACGATCGAGCGCGCCGGCGGCGACCGCGACCGCGCCGTCATGGTTGGCGATTCGCGCACGGACATCGACACCGCCAAGGCGGCGGGCATTCCCGTGGTGGCCGTGGATTTCGGTTACACGGACCGGCCGGTGCACGAATTCGAGCCGAGCATCGTCATCTCCCATTTCGACGATCTGACGCTGGAACTGGCGGACAATCTCATCAAATCCGCCGCCGGCCAGCCAGCCGCTTGACTTCACCGCCGGGGCTCCCTTATATCCCCGCGCGCTTGGCGATTTGCCGCCGGGCGGGCGCGTAGCTCAGCGGGAGAGCACACCCTTCACACGGGTGGGGTCGTAGGTTCAATCCCTACCGCGCCCACCATCTCCCACGCCCGCTTTCCCCGATCCGCTTCCGCAGAACGCGCGAGCCTTTCCAACGCGAAAAGGACCGCCAAGCAACGTTCTCAGGGCGCGGCGGTTGCACCGAAATTGAGCTTGGCGAGCTTGCCCGCGGTCAGACGCACCATGCGCGGATTCTCGGTCGTGAGCCGGTAGCCCGTCGGCAGCGAGCGCGTGTCGACCTTCATGACGAAGTTCGATCCCGTGGGGCCCTCGGGCAGATCGGCGCAGGCCACATGGAAACGCCCGCGCTCGTCCGTGATGACGATCCAGCCCTTGGGCGTGACGATGCGCACACCTGCAAGGCCCTGCTCGCCCTTGTCCTGATAGCCGTTGCCGTTCTGGTCGTCGAAGACCTTGCCGATGATCTCGGCGCATTCGAGAGGCTGCGCACCGGCACTCGCACAAACGAGCAACGAGAAGGACAAGGCCGCGGCCGCCACCGAAGGGAAATACATCAGTCGGTTCGTGGCCACTGCGGTTGCCCCTCTTGCCTCATCCTCCACATGAGGCCGGACAACGGCGTTCCCGTCAAGCCGTCACTGGCCTTGGCATTTGACCTTCCTGCCCCACCGGCGATATTCACGCACGACTTAGCGCACATGATCCTCCTCCGCCCATGAAATTTCCCGCTCCGCTGACCGAAGCCCGGCTCGTCCGCCGCTACAAGCGCTTCCTTGCCGACGTGGTGCTGGCCGACGGAACGGAACGCACCGTTTCGGTGCCCAACACCGGCTCGATGCTCGGCCTGACGGCGCCGGGCTCGCGCGTCCTTCTGTCCAAGTGGAACAATCCCCAGCGCAAATATCCTTACATGCTGGAGATCGTCGAGGCGGACGGAACGCTGGTGGGCATCAATACCGGCCTGCCGAACCGGCTGGCGGCGGAGGCGATCCGCGCCGGGCTCGTGGGTGATCTCGGCAGCTATCCCGTGATGAAGCCCGAGCAGCGCTATGGCGAGCGCTCGCGCATCGATTTCCTGCTGGAGCACCCGGAGCGTCCGCCTGTCTATGTGGAGGTGAAGAACGTCCACTTCATGCGCGAGAAGGGCCTGGCGGAGTTTCCCGACACGGTGACGGACCGCGGCGCGCGCCATCTCGACGAGCTTGCCGCCATGCGCGCAGCCGGCGCCCGCGCCGTGATGATTTACGTGGTGCAGCGCGGCGACTGTTCCCGTTTCCGGCTCTGCAGCGACCTCGACACGACCTATGCCGCCGCATTCGCGCGCGCGAGAGGTGCAGGGGTTGAAGCTTTCGTGCTAGGGTGCCAAATCTCTGCAGACGCGATCACGCCCGATCGCCTGATCGATATGGAATTCCAGGACAAGCCCTGATGGTTACTTATCTCGACGCGGACACCGCCCCCCTTCGCAACACCGGGCAGATCCGGCTCTATGGCGAGGAGGGCTTCGAGGGCATGCGTCGGGCGTGCCGCCTTACGGCGCGCTGTCTCGACCAGCTGACCGAGCTCGTGAAGCCGGGGGTGACGACGAACGCGATCGACCGTTTCGTCTTCGAATTCGGCATGGACCATGGGGCGATCCCGGCGACGCTCAACTATCGCGGCTACACCAAATCCACCTGCACCTCGATCAACCATGTGGTCTGCCATGGCATCCCGGACGACAAGCCGCTCAAGGAAGGCGACATCGTCAATATCGATGTCACCTATGTTCTGGATGGCTGGCACGGGGATTCGAGCCGCATGTATCCGGTAGGGACCATCAAGCGCGCCGCCGAGCGGCTTCTGGAGGTCACGCATGAGTGCCTCATGCTGGGTGTGGCGGCGGTAAAGCCCGGCGCGCGCACAGGCGCCATCGGCGCGGCCATACAGGCCTATGCCGAAGGCCAGCGCTGCTCCGTCGTGCGCGACTTCTGCGGCCACGGCGTGGGCCAGCTCTTCCACGACGCGCCGAACATCCTGCACTACGGCAGCCCGAACGAAGGCGTTGAGATGCGGCCCGGCATGATCTTCACGGTCGAGCCCATGATCAATCTCGGCCGGCCGCATGTGAAGGTTCTGTCGGACGGCTGGACGGCGGTGACTCGCGACCGCTCGCTGTCCGCCCAGTACGAGCACAGCGTGGGCGTGACCGAAGACGGCTGCGAGATCTTCACATTGTCGCCGGCCGGGCTCGATCGCCCCGGACTTGCCTGATACACTCGTGATCGCGGCGGGGGCAGCGTTTCATGAGCGACGGCGACGACCACGGTTTTTTCGGCGAGGGCTCCTTGCGGCCTGCGCCGAAGACCTCCGAAAAATCCGGTAAAGCAGACGCCAGGAAGCATTACGAAGGGCATCGGGAGCGCCTGCGCCAGCGCTTCGACGAGGCGGGCGTGGAGGCACTTGCGGATTACGAGCTTCTCGAAATGGTGCTCTTCCGCTCGGTTCCGCGCGCCGACACCAAGGGGCCGGCGAAGGAACTGCTCAACCGCTTCGGCTCGATCGGCGAAGTCCTGGGTGCGCCTGAAAGCCGCCTGCGCGAGGTGCCGGGCATCGGCGAGGCGGCCGCGCGCGACCTGAAGCTGGTCGCCGCCCTCACGCAGCGTATGCTGAGAAGCCAGGTGCGCGGCAAGCAGGTGCTCTCTTCATGGAGCCAGGTGCTGGACTATTGCCGTGCGGCCATGGCCTATGAGGACCGCGAACAGTTCCGCATCCTCTTCCTCGACAAGAAGAACGCGCTCATCAAGGACGAATGCCAGCAGACGGGCACGGTGGACCATACGCCGGTCTATCCGCGCGAGATCGTGCGCCGGGCGCTCGAGCTCTCGGCCAGCGCCGTTATTCTGGTGCACAACCACCCCACTACCCCCCTCCAAAGTCACGCTGGATCACGCTGAATACCGCTGAATCATCAATTAAATAGCTGATTTTTGCACGTTGCGTACAGGCGGCGGCTATGGCAAATTGGGAGCGGTTAGAGGGACTGAAAACGGCTTTCCGATCCCAGCAAACGATCCCCGTTTCTCCTCGACCGATCCCAGTTGCGGACAAGGAGGAACGCCATGCCAAGCCTGACCGACACCGCAATCCGGCATGCGCTAAAGCGCGTCGAGCTGAGCCAGAAGCAAGAGAATCTCGCGGACGGCGAAGGTCGGGGCACTGGCCGTCTCGTGCTCGTGCTGAAGCCTATGCCGAAGCGCGTTACGGCCGATTGGATGGCGCAGCAGTGGCGGGATGGGAAACGGTCGAAGAAGAAGCTCGGCTCGTATCCCTCGATGTCACTCGCTCAAGCGCGGGAAATTTTCAAACGCGACTTCGCTGACGTGATCCAGAAAGGTCGCAGCATCAAGATAGCGACCGACACTCGACCGGGGACCGTCGCCGATCTGTTCGAAGGCTACGTCGGGTCGTTGAAGGCCGCCGGCAAGCCCTCGTGGAAGGAGACGGAGAAAGGCCTCAACAAGATTGCCGACACGCTTGGACGTAATCGACTTGCCCGCGAGATCGAGGCCGAAGAGATCGTGGAACTGATCCGACCGATCTATGAGCGCGGTGCTCGATCGATGGCTGATCACGTGCGGTCGTATATCCATGCTGCCTTTAGCTGGGGGATGAAGTCGGACAACGACTATCGCAACACCTCCCCTCGTCGCTTTCGGATTCCCTTCAACCCGGCCTCGGACATCCCGACCGAACCTAAGGTACAGGGCACGCGCTGGCTCAGCGAGGATGAATTCGTTCAGCTCTATCGCTGGCTCGAATGCCCTGACACTCCCGTCCATCCGTCGTATCCGCGCGCCGTGCAGCTCATCATGCTGACTGGCCAGCGCGTCGAGGAGATCGCTAGGCTGCATGTCGATCAGTGGGACGCGGCCGAGCGGATCATCGACTGGTCGAAGACCAAGAACCTTCAAGCGCACGCCGTCCCGGTCCCATCCCTCGCAGCCGAGCTTATCGAGTCGATCAAGCCCAACGAATTCGGTTGGTACTTTCCTTCGGCGAAGGATCCGTCGAAGCCGGTCAGCCACGGCACGCTCTACAGCTTCGTCTGGCGGCAGCGCGACCGCGGCGTCATCCCCTACGCGACCAACCGCGACCTGCGGCGGACGTTCAAGACGCTCGCCGGCAAGGCGGGGGTGCCAAAAGAGATCCGGGACCGCCTCCAGAACCACGCGCTGCAGGACGTCAGCTCCAAGAACTACGATCGCTGGAACTACATGCCCGAGAAGCGCGCCGGCATGGCGCGCTGGGACAAGTTCGTCCGCGCGCTCCTGAAAAAGAAGAAGGGCAACAGCACGTTGAAGGCTGCCGCATGAGCCGCCGGTCTCTCCTTCTTGCCGGCGTGCTTGTCTTCTTCTGCTCGGTCGCGCCCGCGTTTGCAGATCCGTGCAAAGCGCCTCTGCCAGCTCAACCCGGTGTGCGGTTCTCCGGCACGGTCCAATACGTTGGCGACGGCGACGGCCTGTGCGTCGGCAGGACGGCCGATCCCGACGAGTGGATCGAGGTTCGCCTCGCCGATTTCGACGCGCCTGAGCTTCACCAACCCGGCGGCGCAGCGGCCAAAGCGGCGCTTGAGCGCATAGCCTTACATCGCGAGATCACATGGAGCGCGGCCGCAGCGGCCGCGTCGTCTCATTCGATCGCGTTATCGCGCGCTGCCGGATCGGCTCCACCAGCATCGGAGACCTGTTGCGGCAGGACGGTCTCGCGGAGGGGGGCTTCTGACGCGGTCGCCTCAGGCGGTCATTGCGCGCGATTCAGGGCGCATATGCTTCGAGAACCGGGACGGACGGCGTGACCGCTTCGGCCCGACGCTTGGCAACGCGCTTCGCCGCATCGCGGACAAGCGCGAGCTTGCGCCGGTCCTTGTCCACGCATACCAGAATTTGATCGTCGGCTGCGGCGTCGATCTGTTCGGGCTCACAGAGCTGCGCGGCGGCCAATCGACAATAGTCGCCCCGCAGCAAATCGGCTCCAGCGACCTGGGCGAGGTCGACGGCGGGGCTGGGCACGCCATACGTCAATCGGATCGCCAGACGTCTCACACGGTCACCGAGATCGAGCGTCGGGTGCAGGATTTCGGCGACGCGAGCCGCGACGGGCATCAGATCGCAAGTCCGCGCTGCGACCGCGCGTATCGGGCCGGCGGCGCCGCCAAACGCCCCGCCGAACTGCGTCAGCACGCGCTCGATCTCACTCATGGCGCGACCGGACACGAACAAGAGACAAGCGACCGCCTTCTTCGCACGCAGGGTCGCCTGATGATCGTCTGTGGCCCCCCGATGAAGCGCGTTCAGGACGTGCCACGGCACATTTTGCCTCCGCAGCTCGTTGGGCCATAGCTGGGGTTCTTTCTGCGTGCTTTTCCGGTTGATCGGAAAGAGGAGTTGATCGACCTCGACCGTCGTTTGGGCTGCGGCAATCAGGACGGGATCGCTGATGTCTTGGGGCTGGAGCGCGCCGAGGCAATCTACGAGCGCGACGATAGACCCGACCTCGGCTGCGCTCTCGCCAGCGAGACGGCCCAGCTTGGTTAGCTCATACGCGCCTGTGGCGTCCTTCTGAACTAGGCCGTGGCGTTCCAAATCCGCCAGCGCCGAAAGCAGGTCCGGCCGGCTCCACTGCCACGCGCTGTGGGCGCGCCGGGCCTGGAACGCGCCGAAGCTCGATTCCAGAAACTCGACAATCTCCTCGCTCCGCACGCCTTCACCGGCCGCGCGTCGTGCCGCGACCAGGACACGGATAATCAGGGAGCGCGGGTCGGTCGTACCGTCGAGGAAGCGGGACCCTAAGTCTTCCGGCTCCGCGGTCACGTAGCGCGACCACAGATCATGCTCGGCGCGCGGATCGAGCGCCAGCAGATACGAAGCCCCCTTCTCGGCGAAGCCGAGCCTTCCTGCGCGGCCGACGAGGTTCTTGTATTCGGCCACCGAATAGGGCTCGTCGCCCGGATGATTCAAGCCGGCGATGATGACCGATGAAGCGGGCGTGTTCACGCCCATTGCCAGCGTCGTCGTGGCTGCGATGACGCGCAGGCCCGAGCCGCTACGACGAAATTCTTCCTCGATGACGCGTCGCTCTTCGCGGTCGAGATCCGAGTTGTGGAAAGCGACGCCGCGCGCGAGCGCGCTCCGCAAGTCGGCGCTGGCCTGCGAGGGATCGCCGCCGGGCATCTGCGTCAGCGCCTCAGCAGCCGGAGGCAATCCGAGCGACCCCGCGAGATAGTTGGCGCAGCCGCGGGCTTCGCCCTTGGTTTCGCGAAACACGATCACCTGCTGGCCTTCGGCGACAAGCGTGCGCACCAGCGGGATGATCCAATCCTGGCTCGATCCTTTGCCGCCAACAAGACGCCGAACGAGCGGCCCCTCCACCCGCTCATTGCCATTCTCCGGGTCAAGGAAGCGAAAATGCCCGGTGCCGAGCAACAAGCCCTCCTCAAGCGGAACGGGCCGCTCCGTGCGCCGCAAAAGCCGCGCTCCGAGCCATTGCTCAAGCCCGTTCGTGTCCCCGATGACCGCCGAAAGCGCGATCAGTTGGGGCTCGATCCCCTCACGCCGGCGCATCCGGATGAGCGCCAGAATGAATTCCAGATTCGCGCCGCGGCCACGGTCGGCAATCATCTGCGCTTCATCGATCACGATCACGCCGACCTGCGCCAACACATGAGGGAATGTCAGCGCGATCGCAGCGAACTTCTCATAGGTCAGGAGGCCGACATCGTATTGGCCCCGCAACAGAGGCGTGATGTCGTCCGTCTCGCCCGTCGCTTCCACTGTGCGGACCCCGAAACCGCCATAGACGCTCTCGAAGTGCCGCCGCTTGTCCGCCACAAGAGCCTTGAGCGGCAACAGAAACAAAGCCCGTTTGCGATCCAGCACGTTCCGGAGCGCCGCGAGCTCGCCCACCATCGTTTTGCCCGAGGATGTCGGAGCCGACACCACCAAGTTCTCGCCGTCCAGCACGCCGAAGTCGGTGATGGCGGCGATCTGAAGCGCATTTAAGGATGGGATCGCTCCAGCCCAGGCGGTGACAAGCGCGTCGGGGAAACCGGCCGACGAGAGGCTCGCAAGATCGGACGTCACCTTGGCAGGCAGACGCGCCGGGAAGGCCGCCCGATACTTCGCGCCCGGCACGAACACGGGCCACGCGACATCGCCGTCGATGCTCCCGCGCATGGTCGGGTTCTGCTCTTTGCCGCCCTGCAGCGCGGCCGCCCTGACGCGGCTCGTGACATGCTCAAGGAGGCGGTAGAGCGAGAGCTTGCCGCCGCTCACGACTTCCTCGGCGCCACATAGCGCCTCCAGCAGAAAGTGGGTCAGAAAGCCGTGCCCGAACCGGCGGTGCTCATAGGCGGGCTCGGTCGCCGCGGAGGCGGTGAAGATGATCCGGCCAGCGCCGCCAAGCTGAGCTAGGCGCGCTTCGGCGGACAAAAGGCTGCGCGGCTTCGCATCGACGTGCAGAACCTTCGCGCCAATGCCGCCGGAAAAACAACAGTCGAGGAACAGGATCAGGCGCCTCGCCGGTATCCGCGAGAACCATTCCTGCAACAGCTCGAGCGGGATCGCGGAGCCGGCGAGATCATCTGGGTTCGCGTCATGGGTGACTAGCTCATGCGTCTCCGACCCATGGCCGGAGAACGCGATCACCACCGTATCCTCGGAGCCGCAGCCGGCTAGGTCGGCAAATGCGTCCTCAATACGATGCCGCGTGGCCTCCGCATCTGCCAGCAAGACCGTGCTGCCGCCCAGCGTGTCGAAGAACAGCGCCTCCAGCGCGGTCGCGTCGCGACGCGCGCAGGTCAGCTCATCAATGCCGGTCGAGCTATAACGGTCGATGCCGATGAACAGGCCACGAAACGGCATGAGGCACCACGCTACGCCCGAACGACGCCGACGGAGAACGCGGCTCGCGGCTTCTCAGCCTTCTCCAGCACGAACGGCGCGAACGTGTCTTTCCGCGCGACCTGCTTGTTGCCCACCTTCTCGAACCAGACACACCAGACGGCATCCTCCTCCAGCATGGCCGTCTTCCCGACCTGCTCGACCGTCATGATTGGCCCGCCTGACTTCACTCGCACAAGATCGCCGAGCTTGAATTCGGTCGCATCCATTCTCCACGCTCCTTCTCGATGCCTATCCGTCCTCGCCAGGCACCGGAGGAGGTCGCAAGAAGCCCGCCCATGTCCCCACCACCATGGGTGGAGGCACGCACGTGCTAGGAGATCGCCCCATGCCTAACGTCAATATATGGTGTGTCGGTCCTTCCTTGCACAAGAATTTCGCCGAAGACCGTGTAAGCTCCTGAATAGATGCTCTTGATTTCCTAGGGCTGCGCTGCGTTCCGAAGCGGGATAGCCCGACGGCAAGTTGCCGTCGGGCCTATCGTCACGATCTGCCAGATAGCCAACGCCAGGCGCGGCGCCAGAAGCCGGGAGCCGCCTTGACGGGAGCGGGCTGAACGGCGGGTTCGATCGCTGGCGTCTGCCCGTAGAAGCGCGCTTTGGCAGCGCGATCACGACGACGCTCGGCTTCGACCTGCTCGTCACTCCAGGGGCCGGCCTCGATCACCTTGCCGCGGTCGATCACATAGTGTGACCGGCATTTCAGCGTCCAATTGCCGATCGACGGACGAAGCGAGACGGTCTCGCCATCGAACGTCATTTTCCAGTCCGTCGGCGTGAAGGGGGCGACGACCTCCTCGCCACAACCACAGCAGCAGCTATGGGCCGATGTCGCATAGTCCATCGACACATAGAGGACGCCCGGCTCCAGGCGCTCGGGGATGTGTTCGACGAAACGATGATCGAGTCGCTTGTGCCGCATCACGCCAGGTCCCCGTTGATCAGCATGTTGCCATCGGTGGTGTAGGTGCAGTGATGCTCGCACTCGAGATCGCGATAGAAGCCGCGGATCTTCTTCCACTTCACGACCGCGAGGACGGCATTGAAGGCGTTGAGATCCGCGACCTGAATGTTGGAGGCGTAGATGTCCTTCGCGCCGCCGCCGACGAAGGAGATGCGCTGCCGGGCGTGAGCCCGCTTCTCCGGCGTGCTGGCGGTCACCCGCAGGATGCCGCCGAGCGATCCCTCGTCGAGCTCGAGACCCATGCCGACATCAACGAACGCGGCACCGATCGCCTCGAGCTTCTCCACGATCAACCGCTTTGCGTCGCCCGCATCGAGGGACAGGAAGGCGAAGGTGACGCCGTCCAGGAGGTGGATGTTGTCGACGCCGAGCGCGACGTCGTGCGCCACGATGTTCCGATGCATCCGGCTGTAGATGCGCTTCAGATAGTCGACCTTCTTCGGCGCTTCTCGCAGCTCCTCCAGACTCGGGGCCCCCGGCGCGCGAAACGCGTTATGGGTCAGGAACTCGTCGCTGTCGAACAGCCGGATTTCCCGGACCGGCGTCTTGGCGACGAAATCCAGGATGTAGCCGCCGGTCCCGCCGACGCCGATGATGGCGACCCGCTCGTTGACGAGTCGCTCGGTCAGGACGCCGATCCCGACACGGTCGGAGGCGGTCTCGACATAGTTGAAGACGCTGTCCTCCTCCTCTTCCGGCTCGCGGAAGGTGCGAGGCGTCGCGCCGGACTTCAGCACCGCGGCCGGGCCCGCGAGGATGTTCGCGTAGCTCGTCATCTTGTGGTGGTAGTCCGAGTAGCCGCCGTCCGGCTTGCTGGAGAAGCTATGCGTCGCCTTCAGGCCGTGGCCGAGATCGAAGGCGCCGGCCGCATGCGAGATGCCCTGGATGGGCCTGCCGTCGGCGTGGCACGGGAAATCGCCGTCCCAGTGGATGACATGGGTGTCGGGCGGGCGCGTCTGATCTCCGGCCAGCGCGAGGCTGGAGATGAGGGTGCCGATGCGCACCTCCCGGCGCGCATCGACATACGGCACCTCGCGCATAACGAGATACCCGCCCTGCTGCTGGACGAAGTAGCCTTCGTCCAGCAGCCGCTTCAGGTCCGGATTACGACTGAACAGTGCGCGTGACATTGAACACCGTGCCCTTCTTCTTGACGTCGACGGAGCCGCCAGCCCCGAGCTCACCGGCGTGCGGCGTCGACGCCGCGTGCCGGTAGGTCATCGAGAAGACGACGTTGGGTTCGTGCTGGCCCGGGAAGGCGAGCTGGACGATCTGTTCGAACGTCACCGTGCGAGCGTTCACCGTGCGCGGCCGCGAATTGACGATAATCTCGAACGTCAGCCGCGCGGTGATGAACCGGTCGATGCCGGGCTGGGTCAGATCGATCAGCTCGCCATGCTCGATCAGGCGATCTTCACCGCCGGGAACCTCAAGGAAGACGGCCTCCCCCTCGCCGGGGTTGGCGAGACCGTAAAGCACCGTGCCGCTGATGACCGGCTTGCCCCAGCGCAGTTCGTCGTCCTTGAGGGTGAGCTTGAAGTCGCGGTCCGTCAGGAAGGCGACGAACCGCTCGGCGCCGCGCTCGCGCAGGTCGAAGGGCTCGTTCAGCCGCACGTCCTCGAAGTCCCCCGAGGGCAGGATCGCGAACAGGCTGTAACCGTCCCGCGGGTCCAGGCCGCCGGCCTCGAGCAACTGGCAGCCGAGCGGCATGGGATCGCTCACCTGGCGGGACTGGAAGTTGAGATCGCCCTGCGCGAGGAGAAAGCGATACCCCCGCGCCGGACGCAACGCCCGGCCTTCGCGCAGGGCGTCGCCGAGATCGTCGTAATCAAGAAGTTCTTCGGTGTTCATAAGATTGGGTCCTTAGGTTCGGCCGAGGCAGCGCCGCGGCTCTAAGGATCCAATCGGAGCGAGGGAGGCCGACCGGTAAGGTCAGGCGAACTTTTTTTGCAAGGGGCCGTTGGGGGTCTGCCCGCAGATGAAGAAGGCCGGGCAGTTCGGGCAGGTGCGCGACGAGACCTCGGCCGGAAACCGTCCGGCGCGGATGTCGCCGAGAAACTTTGCGAGCTTGTCCTTGCGCCCCTTCGGCTCCCGATCCGACAAGGCGAGCGTATGCGTCTCGCCGTCGGAAAGATGGACGAGCTCCGCGACGGCGCTAGGAAAGGCCTGCTTGACCGCCAGCACCAGCGCCGCCGCGCCGACATCCTTGCTCTCGGCCGACCGCATGTGACCCGTCCGGATACGGCGCGCGGCGCGGACGCCGTCCGGCCGCACCAGCACCTCGTCCGGCCGAACGATGATCTCTTCCCCGCCGAAATTGAGGCTCAGTGCAACCGACGCTTCGGCGACCGCTTCGGCGCGGTTCGCCAGGAAGAAGCGCAGCATCGCCAGCGCCAGATCCCGGAATTCCGCGCGATAGCCGTGGTTGCCCAGCCCCTGATCGGCAAGCGCCGCGTCGGTGCGTTCCTCCAGGTCCCGCTCGGTCACGGGCTCGTCCGCCGCGATCACCATCTCTACCACCACGCGAACCGCCTCGTGCAGATGCATGAAGGCGGTCGCGGTTCGCCGGCCACCGACCTGCAGGACATGCGTGTAGAAGAAGCGGCGTGGGCAGGATTCATAAAGAGCAATCTGCGGGGCTCCGAACCGCAGCCGTCCGTCGACCACCAAATCGATATCCCGAGTTTCCGCGGCCACGGGAAGCGGCCGTGCCGGCACGACCGAACGGCGCGTGAAAGTGGCCCCGAGACGGTCGAGGAATGGCGACAGCGGTCGGTTGTGACCATTGCTCTTCTCGGTCGGCGCATAAAGGATCAGGCGATCGCGGGCGCGCGACTGCGCCACGTAAAATAGGCACTCCTGCTCCTCGGCCTGACCTGCGCGGAACGCCTCCAGCGCACTGCCCTCCGCCCCCGCGATCATCCCGTCGGGCGCCGGACAGGGCGGCGCCGGCGGCGTGCGGGGGATCGTGTCGCTGTTAAGCCCAGGAATATGGACGCCGCCGAACTCCAGCCCCTTGGCGCCATGGATGGTCATCAGCCGCACGGCGTCGAGATGCTGGGCGGCCGCCGGCAATTGACGCAGGTCGCGGTCGTCGCCGAGCCGCACGAGCCTGCGCACACGATCGAGCACGCGCGTGATCGGCAGTCCGCGGCCCGCCGGCTGGACCCGCAAGAAGTTGAGGAACTGCCAGATCGCGATCCCGCGCGTGCGATCAGCAAGATCTCCGGACGCCCCAAGGCGCGCGGCGATGCGGGTGCGATCGAGCAGCAGCGTCGCGAGCACGGTCCAGGGCGAGGCCGTTTGGTCGAACCCGTCAAGCACGACCGCGAGCTTGGCGAGCGCCTGGCGGCCGGCGTCGCTGACGCCAGGGATCGCATCGGCATGCTGAAGCCAGCCGCCCGGCGCGTGCTCGGACGCCCGCAGATGTTCGAAGGTCGCCGCCACGTCGGCGAAGGACATGGTGAAATCGGGCCAGCAGGCGATCCTCACTAGGCCCATGGCGCGCCGATCTACAAGGACGGAGAGCAAGGCCAGGAGATCCTTGACTTCGGCACGCTCGAACAGGCTGCCGAGAAACAGGACCGGCACGCCAAGCCGTTCAAGGTCCTGACCGATGGTCGACAGCTTTTCGTTGCCGGTGCACAAGACCGCCTGGTCACGATAGGCGTAGCCGTCACGCCGGAGCTCCCCGATCGCGTCGGCCAGTGCGACCTGCTGCTGCTCTGCGCGCTGGACCGTGCGCAACTCGGGCCTATGTCCATTGGCGTCGCGGTCCGCGTCCAGGCCACTATCCGCATCGCCGGCGCGCATCGTGATTGCGAAGCTGGAGAAGCTGGCGACAATCTCCGGCACCGAACGATAGTTACGCTTCAATCGGCCGCGTTTGCCGCCAGCGAAGTCCTCCTTGCCGAACCGGGTCATGTTGAAGGATGAGGCACCGCGAAACCGGTAGATCGACTGCTTGGCGTCGCCGACCATCCAGAGATTGCGGCCGTCGGGCCGTAGCGCGCTCAGCAGCCGCACGCTGCTGCGGTTCACGTCCTGATACTCATCCACCAAGACATGATCATATTGCGCCTGCAGCGCCGCGCAGATGGCTGCGTCCTTTTCGAGCAGTTGCACCGGCAAGGCGACAAGGTCGCCGAAGTCGATGCAATGCGCGTTGCGCTTGAGCTGTTCGTAGGCTGCGTAGGCGCGGGCAACCTCGCCGGCGCGTTCCGCCGCCTCGCGCGCATCCGAGTCCTGAGCTTTCGCCAGCATGGCGTCGGCGAGCGCAGCGTAGGTTTCGGCGTCGACCACCTCATCCTTCGCCCGCGATACGGCGGCCAACATGTCGGCAATGATCTGGGTCGGATCGTAAAGATTGCGGTAGTACGCGAGCCTAAGCCGCGGGAACTCCTCCTCGAGGAGCTCGACCGCTTCGGTCCGGTCCATCATGCGGGGATCCTTCGGCAGGCCGAGCTCCGCATGGAAACGACGGATGATGTCGAGGCCGAAGGCATGGAACGTGCCGATCCACATCGCGGCCGCAGCCTCGGGCCGCTTGCGCGCGATCCTCTCGGCCATCTCGCCCGCCGCCTTGTTCGAGAAGGTCAGCAGCAGGATGCGCCTCGGATCGACGTCCTCCTGTAGAAGGCCTTCGACGCGCGCGATCAGCGTCTGAGTCTTGCCGGTGCCAGGCCCCGCCTCAAGCAGATAGGCTTCGCCGCGATGCGCCGCAGCGGCCGCTTGCAGCGGATTGAGCGGCCGTTCGACATGCGCCGCAGTCGCGGCGGGAGGCACCAGCGGCAGCAGCAAAGCATCGAACAACTGCTGCGCGACGACCTCGAACGGCGCGCCGAGCTTCGCGGCGATGGCGGACGCGGCGAGCCCTTGGTCGACATGGAGCGCCCGCGCGACGGTGCGTGGAAGCAGCAGCTCGCGCGCGAACAGATCCATCTGGACTTCGCGGCGTTGCCGGCGTCCATAATCGACAACCCGATCCATTCCGACTGGCGAGGGCTCGGCCGGGCGGGCCGGATCAATCGTCGGCGCCGCCTCGCCACCAGGATCGTCGCCCAGCTCGACATGGCCGATCTCGTGCGCCACGAGGAAAGCTTGCTCGAACGGGGAGCCCACATTCTCGTGAAGGATCAGATCGTCGGCGGCGACGAAGGTCGCGCGGCCGCCGTTGAGGACGGCTGCGCCGGCGGCAGTCGGTTCAACATCAATCCTCCGCCGCTTGGCCTCGGCGACAGCAAAGTCATAGGGCGACCAGGGATCGGCGCCGGATGCAACGAGGCGAGCGTGAAGCTCGGCGGCAACTTGCCTGGCGAGCTCCACGCTGTCCATGTCAGTCCGCCTCCGCCAACAGCCGGGCGCGCTTCTCGGCCGGGACGCCGGCATCGATCAGCACTTGCTCGAAGGTGACCTGCTCGCCGGCCACCGGCTTGCTGTCGGCCTTATAGCTGCGCGCGACATTCAGGTGCGCTGGCCCCCAGGACGACTCCAACTGCGCGACAGAGCTGCGCATCGCCTCCGCCAACCTCGCCAGGAAACGTCGCGGGATACTGACGAGAGAGACCCGCCGTTCGCGCAGCGCGGTGACGACCTGCCGGGGCACATCCAGACGCTGCGCGACGGCGCGCCAGTCATCGACCGTCAGCGCCGCGAAAGGGTCGGCTGCTGCCGCCGGCATAGCCTTCGCGTGTTGCGACCAGGCAGCGTCGATCAGCGCCCGATCGGCAGCAGAGAGGGGTGCGGCATCTTCATAAGCCTCGCGGCTGAGTTCGCGCGAGAGGTCGATGAGCTCCCCGGCATATTCCGGGTATAGCCCCAGATAGCGTTCCAAGGTCGCCCGGCCAGGCTCGCTCTCGACCGCGAACGCATCGAGCACGGCCTCGCGAGATGGACGTCCGCCGCCGGGGCTCACCGCTCGTCTCCGTCGGCCATGGCGGCTCGCAGGGCGGCGAAGGCCTTGTCGCGGTAAGTTCGGACGGTCTTTTCGGAGCGGCCCAAAGCCTTGGCGATGGTCATGACGTCCGGCTCCTTGGAGTCGATGGGGAAGCCCTGTCTCAACATGTGAATGATCCTGCTTTGTGCTGTCGGTAGAGCTTCAATCGCTGCATCCAGGCGCGACCGGTAAGACGGGTCGTCGAAATCCGACGCGGCGAAGGGATCGTGGGCCCCTGCGGCCGCCTCGACCTCCGGTGACAGCTCTCCGCTCTCCTCGTCATATTCGAGGGGCTGGGAACGGTTTTCGTCGCGCCAGGCCTTTTCCTGCGCATCGCGCCGCAGGCTCGCCAGCGCGCCGTCGAAGCGCACCTCGAAGTAGTCGACCTTTTCGTTATGGGCGGCGCGGTCCGCCGAAAGGAGCTCGACGAACCGGCCGAACACCTTGTCGCGCACGACCCCGCGCGTCAGCGATTCCGTCTTGCCATCGGAGCTTTCCGTCCTGGGCAAACTGCGCAGCACCCGTTCGGTCAAGATCCGATAGAGGCGCTCGAACCACACCTCGTTGTTGTCGCGACGGCTCGCGCGAATGAAGTACACGAGACATTCGCTGGGGACGTAGCCCGGGTCCGAGCGCTTGGTGATTTCCGCCCTAGCGATCAAGCTATCACGCGGCAGGACTGCCAATTCGGCGATGAGGGCTTCTATCTTCGGGTCGCGCTCGTAGAGTTCGCCGCTGAGGCGGCGTTTCCGCAGCGGGGTTGCGATCGCTTCGCCCGCTCCACGCGCATCTGTCTTTTGCACGGTGTCGACAGCTCCCCCCAACTGGTTCATCGCGCGGCCCCGCCTCCCGTATCGCCCTTTTTGTTGAGACGCGTCTCGAGCGAGCCGATGCTGTCGAGCACCGCCTCGAAATCCGGAGGGTCGCCGAAGATCATGCCTTGCATGGCCCTGTAGTCGACGCGCAACTGCTCGATCATCGCGTCATGCGGGGCAAGCGTGAACGAGCCGGGCTCGGCGCTCGTGAGATCGAAGTCCGGTCGATTGAAGAACATCCGGGCGTGCGCGACGCAATCCGCACCGAGCGCCGGATCAGCGATGGCGTCGGCGCCGACGGGGGCTGCGGCGAGCTGGTGCAGGTCATAATAGTGACGGGACACGCGTTGGCCGCCCCCGCGCAGCTCGCCGCGTTTGTCGAACCACCGCCGCAACCCGTGGACGATGACGACCTTGTCCCAGAAGGTACGCTCCGGATCGACCGTGCGGACAGCAGGCACAGTCGGGTCGAGCGCCGGCAGATCATCGTCGACATAGGGTTTGATCGGCACTTCGCTGTTCGGATCGAGCGCGGATTTCGCGCCCGACTCGATCTTGATAGCCGCCCGCACATAGTCCGATCGCGGCGTTGCCGCGGGATACCAGATCAGCAGCGTCTGCCCGTCGGGATCAGCGTCATCGGCTTCCACTCGTGCCGCGTCGGCTCCGAAACCGGCAGCCTGGAGCCGTTCCTGCAGGATCACCGTCAACTCGGCACGCAGCGGGCCGTTGATATAGGCTTGGCAAGCGTCCTTGATCGCATCGAGGCGCGCCCGGCGCTTTTTGCCACTCAGCGCTTCGAGCTCGTCGATGGTGGCCGGCTCGCCGATGTCGTCCCGAAACACCGTGACATCGATGTCTTCGGAGAAGCGGTTGATCAAACCAAACCCTTTGGACAGGGAGGTTCCACCTTTGAAGAGAAGGCGGGGGCCGCCCTCTTTCAAGCCATTGAACAAGGCATCCAGCGTCCAGCACACCCAGAAGTCCTTCTCGATATTCTGGGACGCCGTGCCGAGGCGTAGCGCCGTCGTATCGAAGGCGCTCAACATCGCGTCCGACCCGGCCGCGAGAACCTCGTCGAAAGCCGGATTCATGTCTTCACCGCCCGGGCTGCACCGCGCTTGGCGGTTTGTGCCTTCTGCGGAGAGAGCGGCTTTCGCTTGGGCCGGGCGACGGCAGCGTGACGCTGATCATCGGCATCGTCCGCCGTTCGTTGCTGATGACGATCATGATCAGCATCAGCACGATCATCATCGACGTGCCGACGATGAACGCCAGCGTCGGTTTCAACGAGCGGCTTGAGAAACACCCACATCCATGTCGGAAGCGCCGTCATACCGGCAGTGAGATCCGCTTTGAGTGGCGGCCCCACCGTTGGATCTTCGAAAAGCTTGACCAGCTTGCGCCTGACTTGATCACTCTCCCCTTCACGAACCAGGAGATCGCGCAGCCAGTGAAGCGCTTGGACGACGCGCATCGCTGGTCGTCCGGCCCAGAATAGCCTGCTGGCCGCGGTCGGACGGAAGGTGATCGTTACATTGCCGAGCTTAATTGCGCGGCGCCGAGCGTCGGTGTGCACCACGATCTTGGCCGGGACGGCGTCAGTTAGGCCCAGATCGTTCGCCGCGGTCATGCCGTCGACAAGCATCCGGGTTTGGTCACGTCGCCCGACGGCGTCGATGACTGAGCGCGGATCAGGCGGATTGGGTTTTTGGGTGAGCTTGTTGAAGCCAGGCTGATCGTAGAGTCCACGATCGATCCGCCTGAGAGTTTCGGCCTTCGTCAGCCGCTGCAACGCCTTATCGACGGCGTCTCGCGAGGCGAGATCGACGAAATCGCTGGGCGTCCATACCTTGCGCGGCGCGTCCGCACGGATGCGCTCAAGTATGGCTGTCTTTAGATCGGGCAAGTCGCTCATGTCCGAAATTTGTAGTCCTTTTTCGGACAAGCGGCAACTTGTCCGAAAAACATATACAAACTTCGGACAGCCCTGATCGGCTGAACGGCATGACGTCGGGCAACCGAACTGGCTAGCGAGACTGTACGTACCCCGCTTCCGCATGGGACGCAGCAACGAATTCTACCATAAATCGCCCAGCGCCCGACCCACCCTGGCACGCGGAACTCATTTTCTGAAATCCTGAAGGGGAAAGCCTTCCCCTGCGGCCGAGCCAAGGTCTCGGCCGACCCCTTCTGCGGGGAGACCCCGCTACGCCCCCTTTCAGAGTGAGAGTGCGGACGGGTTTGCCGTGACGGGTTGAGGGCTGGAGGAGAGGCCTCCGGCGCCCGTCGCGGAGAACCCCGATGTCCAGACATGACCGCAACGCCCGCTCCGGCGCCGACCGGACGAGCCTTTACGACGACATTACCAACAAGATCATCGCCGAGCTCGAAGCCGGCCGCATTCCCTGGGTGCAGCCGTGGGGCTCGGCGGCGGCGAAGGCGCCGCTGGCGATGCCAGCGAACGTGGCTACCGGCCGACAGTATTCGGGGATCAATGTGCTGATCCTCTGGGGCGCCGTCATCGAGCACGGTTTCCCCGTCCAGAGCTGGCTCACGTTCCGCCAGGCGCTGTCGCTCGGCGGTCATGTCCGCAAAGGCGAGCACGGTACGACCGTCGTCTATGCCGATCGCTTCATTCCCGACAACGAGAAGAAGCGGGCGCTGGAAACCGGCGAGCAGGCGCAGGCGATACCGTTCCTGAAGCGCTTCACGGTCTTCAACGTGGCGCAGTGCGAGGATCTCCCCGAAGGTCTCGCCGTCGCTCCGCCTGCACCCGAACCGGGGTTGATCGAGCCCACCGTCGAGGCGCTGATCAAAGCGACCGCCATCGATGTTCGGATCGGCGGGAACCGTGCCTTCTACATGCCGGCGCACGACTATGTGCAGGTGCCACCTCCACAGGCCTATTTCGAGACCATCAACTGGCACCGCACGGCCCTGCATGAACTTGGTCACGCGACGGGCCATGCGTCCAGGCTCGGCCGCGATCTCTCGGGGTCCTTCGGCTCGAAGAAATATGCTTTCGAGGAACTGGTCGCCGAGATGAACGCGGCGTTCTGCTGCGCTTCCCTCGGCATCGTCCCGACCGTCCGCCATACCGACTATATCGCCTCGTGGCTCGACGTGCTGCGCGAAGATAATCGCGCCATCGTTCGTGCTGCCTCTCACGCCAGCAAGGCCGCGGATTGGCTGCTCGGCTTCCTGCCGGATACCGCCAGCAGTCCCCAGACCGACGTCGACAGGAGGGCAGCATGATCCTCCTGACCCCCTGACCTGCGCGAGCGCTTGCTCGCCAATGGCCGCGAACGGGGCGCCGACCATGTGCCCGTCGTCAAATTCTTCAACCCCTGGGCGAAGGCGTCTGGCTCGCGACCGAGCTCGACGATGATGGCGACACGCTCTTCGGCATCGCCGACCTCGGCTGTCCCGAACTCGGCAGCTTCTCGCTCGAGGAACTCGCCTCGATCACCCTGCCGTTCGGTATGGGCATCGAGCGCGACATCCTCTTCACCGGCGATTTCCCGATCTCGGTCTGGGCGGAAGCCGCCCGCGAGGCTGGGAGCATCCGTGCCGCCGAACGCATTCTCTACCGCGCACGGCAGGCTCGCCGTGACGGCGTGGGACGCGCCTCATCCTGAACTCCGCAGAGCCGGAGATTCACGTTTGTGTGTTTCCGGCTCCGCGCTTCTCTGGGTCGCCGGAAGGTGGCGCCGTCCTCAGAGGAAGAGGGCGGCGCTTCGCTTCGTGACGGGTTTCAAGCCGAGAGAGAGGCTCTCGGCGCCCGTCGCGGAGTATCCCGACATGGCAAAGGCTGCCAAGAAGATCGTCTTCTCGCGCTCGCGCGACATTCCCTTCAACAAGCTCGTGCTCTCGGAGTCCAATGTCCGGCGAACCCGGCCGGAAGCCGAGCTCGACGAACTGGTCCACGACATCGGCCGGCGCGAGGATCTCGTCCAGGGCCTCAACGTCCGCGCCATTCTCGACGAGGACGGCAACGAGACCGGCATGTTCGAGGTGCCGGCGGGCGGGCGCCGCTATCGCGCGATCGAGCGCCTGGTGAAGGCCAAGCGCTTCCCGAAGGACGGGCTCGTCCCCTGCATCGTGCGCAAGTCCGACACCAAGATCCTCGCCGAGGACGATTCCCTCGCCGAGAACCTTCTGCGCGCCGGACTTCATCCGCTCGATCAGTTCCGCGCCTTCCAGGACATGCTCGACAAGGGCATGACCGAGGAGGAAATCGCCGCCGCCTATCTCACCACCGTCCAGGTCGTGAAGCAGCGGCTACGTCTCAACGCGGTCTCGACCGCGCTGCGTGACGCCTATGCCGAGGAGCACATGACGCTGGAGCAGCTCATGGCGTTTACCGTCAACCCGGATCACCACCGCCAGGAGCAGGTATGGGAGGCCGTGCAGCACTCGTACAATCGCCAGCCCTGGCATATCCGACAGTTGCTGACCGAGACCACGATCCCGGCCTCCGACAAGCGCGCGCGCCTCGTTGGCATTGATGCGTATGTCGCCGCCGGCGGCGCCGTTCTGCGCGACCTGTTCGAGGACGATAACGGCGGCTGGCTCGCGGACCCGTCGCTGCTTCACCGCCTGGTCGGCGAGCGGCTCAAGACCGTGGCCGAGGAGATCGCCAGCGAAGGCTGGAAGTGGGTCAAGATCGACCTCGACCTTCCGTATGGCTACGATCACGGCTTGCGCCAGATCACCGGCTCTTTCGTGGATCTCACCGACGAGGAGCGGACCGAACGTGAAACGCTGCGCGCGGAATACGATCGGCTCGAGGCGGAGTATGACGGCGCCGACGAGCTGCCGGACGAGATCGATCAGCGGCTAGGCGAGATCGAGGAGGCTCTCGACGCCTTCGAGAAGCGCCCGATCGTCTACGATCCCACCGAGATCGCTCGCGCTGGGGTCTTCGTCAGCGTGGAACGCGACGGCGACATCGTGGTCGATCGTGGCTACGTGCGGCCCGAGGACGAGGCCCCTGTTGCCGTCGACGGCGGCGACGCCGAGGCCGATGGAGAGGACGGCGGGGTTTATGCTCCCGCAACACCGTCCGTTCAGCGCGCTGTCATCACCATCGGCGGACAAGAACCAGAGGGTGAGGATGATGAGGACGATGATGGCGTCAAACCGCTGCCCGAGCGTCTGGTCATCGAGCTCACCGCGCATCGCACGCTGGCGCTGCGTGAATCAGTCGCCAATCACCCGCATGTCGCCCTCACGGCGCTCCTCCACAAGCTCGTGCTCGACGCCTTCAAGCGCAACGCACACGGTTCCGCCGTCGAGGCAGCCGTTCGCGAGGTTCACTTCCCCGTCCAGGCCACCGACTTGAAGGACAGCGCGTCCGCCAAGGCGATCAAGGCGCGCGTGGACGCCTGGAAGGCGGACATGCCGCTCGATGACGACGATTGGCTCTGGGACTGGATTGACGCCCTCGACGATGCGAGCCGCCTCGCGCTGCTCGCGCATTGCGTCAGCTACGGGATCAACGCTCTTTACGAGCGTCCGAATCCCTATAGCGGCAACGGCGTCTCCCAGCACGGGCTCGACCGGCGCATGCGCGATGCCGATCGGCTCGCCCGTGCCACCGGCCTCGACATGGCGGAGGCCGGATGGCGTCCGAGCGTCGCGAACTATCTCGGCCGCGTTACGAAGAGCCGGATCACCGAAGCCGTGCGCGAAGCGCTCGGTGAAGAGAAGGCGCAGCTCATCGACCACCTCAAGAAGCCGGAAATGGCCAAGGAGGCCGAGCGCCTGCTCGCAGACACCGGCTGGTTGCCGGAGCCGCTGCGTCTCGCCGATCCCGACGCGATTTCCACGGACGCGAGCGAGGCCGACGGCGACGAGGCGCTGCCGGCCTTCCTCGCCGACGATGAGGACGAGCAGTCGGGCGACGGCGACGCCGACAACCCGGCGATGATCGCTGCCGAGTGACGCGACCACGGCGGGGGGCGGCTTCGGTCGCTCCCGCCACCCTCGATCAGGAGCAATCCGATGACCAAGCCCAGACCCGACGCGCCCCGCCGCGTCGTCTTCCAGTATCTCGTGCCCGTCCATGTCGAGGTCGAGGACGGCCTCGTCTGCAGCGTGACGGTGATAGACGAAACGCCCGTCGAGAACCCGACCGTCGTGGAAGGGGATGCCGACTATCTCGAGGCGGCGGTCAAGGCCGCCGATGACGGCCAGTCCTGGCCGTCCTGGCAGTTCGGCTACTAGCCCGCCTTCTCTCCATCCAACCCCAACAGCCCGGCCATCGCGCCGGGCTTTCGCGTTTTCAGGAGCCTCTCATGCCCACCTATACGATCGAGACCACCTACCGCGTGCCTGTCTACAGGCAGCGGACTTATGACGCGGCGACACCCGCTGAAGCCTGTCGCCAAGCCATCGAGGACGATGACTGGTCCAACGACAAGCTCGATTACGAGTGCGCCGGCGAAACCTACGTCACCCGCATCTGGCTGGGGACCGACGCCGCCTATTCGGGCGACGCCCTTCCGGTGCCATCGCACTTCGATGAGACGATCCAGCGCAAGGCCGCGCACTTCGAGGTCCTGTTCGGCCTCCTCAAGATCGTCGTTGCGGACCAAGCCGCACAACGGCGGACGGACGCTTACTGGCTTGCGCGAGCCACCGCCGCGATCGCAAAGGCCGAGGCGATTGAGGGCGCCCGCGATCCCGACGAAACCGTTGCGGCTCCGCGCCCTTCTCACGTCCTTGCGCAACTCCGGGAGGACCGCATTCGCGACCAGATGGCCGCGATCGTCGAGACCGATCCCGAATTCGCAACTCTGACCTCGGACGCGGTGTCGGACGCAGACATCCACGCGAACTGCCTGTCCGTCGCGGCCGGCATCGACTTGTCAGAGGAGGTGGGCGCCGCGGAATTCCGCGCGGCGCTCGCCGCCCTGCGAGCCGCCAAGCAAGCGAAGGGAGGCTGAGATGTACGGCACCTATCTCCGCCTCGAGGTCACGGTCTGGGCCAGCGACCGAGCGGTGATCCACGCCGCGCGGCGCAAGCTCACGCGATCGGCGCGACTTGATCCGGCGAAGCGCGACGCGCGCAAGCGCTTCTACCGCGCGATGCTCGAGCACCACGCGAACACGCAACGGCTCGTTGCCGCATTGCGGCTCTTACGCTCCAGCAGCAACCCCGTCTTTCAACCAGCCCGGCCATCGCGCCGGGCTTTGTCGTTTCAGGAGCCTGACATGGCTGACTTCTTCACGCACTTCTCCTGTCTTCTCGATGTCGGCACGCCGAAAAACGCCGCGCGTGCGCTCGATCTCTACAATCGCATGATGGAGGAGAACGCTGCCGAGGACCCGCCCTCCGAGGCGTTCCTCCTGTCCATCCAGCCGGAGCATGGCGGAACGCAGCTCTGGATTCGCGATGACGTCACCGGCGATCCGCAAGCCGTCATCGACTTCGTGCTCCGCTGCGCGAAGGAATTCGGCCTCTCCGGACGCTGGGGTTTCCAACGGGCGAACACATGCTCGCGCCCGCGCGTGAACGCGTTCGGTGGCGGCGCGTATGTCCTCGACCTCGGCCGCCGCAAGAACGTGGCATGGATCGCCACCAATCCCTGGCTCGACACCACGCTCTCGGCCAGGCGCAGCAAGCGAGGCGCGCCATGAGCATCCCCGATCATGCACGCGCGAATTTCGCGTCGCTCCTGCGAGCCGCAGCCGACGGCAACCTTGCGCTCATGGAGTGCGCCGACGCCGTCACCGGCGAGGCGCGCTACGTCATCTGCGCCGTGGGGCGCGACGGCACGGATTTCGTGTTCACGCCGTTCGGCCATCTCGCCGATGGCAACCCCTTCGACGCCTATGTGCCGCCCTCGGCAACCCTGCCGGACGACCCAACCTCCTGACCGCTTGCGCCGTCGCCTGTCTGGACGCGGCGGCCCGCCGGTCAACGGGCGAGCCATTCCCGCATCGCCTGCGCTGCGTGACCGAGCGTGCCTCGGCCCCCTCCGGTCGCCAGTCCGTCGCAACGGGATCAGGAGCCAGTCGGATGTGCAGGGTTCTCAACAAGCACCACTCAGGCGTGCCGGCGGACGCCGTCTCCATCGGGCGCGGCAGCAAATGGGGCAATCGTTCCGGATCGGCGCCGACGGCGACCGAGCCGCTTCTGCGCGTCGCGTCCGTGCCACGGCGATCTGCTGCTGCGGCTCGCCAACGCGACGCGCGCGCAGCGCATCGCGTGGTGGCGCGCTGTGAAGGCAGCGGCGTGACGAGAGGGAGAGCTTGGCCGGGACTGGTTTGAGCCGGTGCGGTCCAGAGAGAGCGCCGGCCGGCTCGCCCGTTCCCGCTCTCCCGAGGTTCACCGACATGACCCCATCCACCGCTCTCGCGGCCGCGCCTGCGGTCGCGGCGTCTCCGCTTGCGTCTCCCTCCGATATCGCTCGCTGCATTGGCGCAGCCGCGCACCATCTCCTTCCGCATCTCGAACAGGGCCGTCAGGTCGACGCGGCAACCCTTCGCGCCGTGATGGAGCAAGCGTTCGGCGGCTCCGACGCGTCCGGCGCCTGGGACTGGAAAACGGCCTACGACGCCTGCGAGGCCGCGACCGTCCTGTTTCTCCGCAAATACGGAAAGGCGCTTTTGCGGAAGACCGGCTCTCCGGCACAGGCCCTCCCTCTGTTGGAGAAGGTCATCGGGCTTCTGCCGACACACACGCGCCGCTCATTGGAGAGCGAGGCGTACCAGCAGTTCTCAACGCCGGCCCCGCTCGGCCTCGCGGTAGTGACAGCCGCCGCGATCACGCCAGCCGACCGCGTGCTCGAGCCTTCGGCCAGCACCGGCCTGCTCGCCGTCCTCGCGGAGATCGCTGGCGGATCGCTCGTGCTCAACGAGTTGGCCGAGACCCGCGCGGGCGTTCTCTCGTTGCTCTTCCCGAACATCGCCACGACCTGCCACGACGCCGCGCAGATCCACGATCACCTCGACGCCGCCATCGTGCCGAGCGTCGTCATCATGAATCCGCCCTTCTCGGCGATGGCGAACGTGCAGGGGCGTATGGCCGACGCCGCGCTCCGCCATATCGGCTCGGCGCTCGCGCGGCTCGCCGATGGCGGCCGCCTGGTCGCGATCACCGGGGCCAACTTCGCGCCCGACGCTCCGGCCTGGCGCGACTCCTATGTCCGGCTGCAGGAGCGCGGGCGCGTCGTCTTCTCCGCCGCCATCGACGGCCGGATATATGCCAAGCACGGCACGACGTTCTCGACGCGGCTGACCGTCATCGACAAGCGCCCGGCCGATGATCCCACCGCCTTCCCGGCGGCGCCCGGCGTCGCGCCGGACGTTGCCACGCTGCTGGCCTGGATCGCGGAGCGCGTTCCGGCACGGCTGCCGGTCGATGCCTCCGTGACTGTGCCTACTGTCACCACGCCGCGAACCGTTCGCGGCTACCTGGCACGCTCCGCGCGAGCCGCATCACAGTCCACGAGCGCGGCCGAGCCCGCCGGCATCGAGCTCACCTATGAGACGGTCGACTGGACACCGCCCCAGGGCGCGCGCCTCTCCGATTCCATCTACCAGGACTATGCGCTCCAGAGCGTCCGGATTCCGGGCGCTCAGGATCACCCGACGCAGCTCGTCCAGTCCGCGGCGATGGCCTCGGTCGCGCCTCCGAAGCCGAGCTATCGTCCGCGCCTTCCGGCGAACATCCTCAGCCTGCTCTCCGGCGCGCAGCTCGAAACCGTCATCTATGCCGGCGAAGCGCATTCCGACTATCTCGCCGGCGCCTGGACCGTGGACGACACGCTCGACGTGGTGACCGCCGCGGCGGAGGACGCCAAAGGCGCGGTCCGCTTCCGTCGCGCCTGCATGATCGGTGACGGCACCGGCATCGGCAAAGGGCGCGAGTCCGCCGGCATCATCCTGGACAACTGGATGCAGGGCCGTCGCAAGGCGGTTTGGATCTCCAAGTCCGACAAGCTCATCGAGGATGCGCAACGCGACTGGTCGGCCCTCGGGATGGAGCGCCTGCTCATCACGCCGCTCTCGCGATTCCCGCAGGGCAAGCCGATCACGCTGCGGGAAGGCGTCCTATTCACCACCTACGCCACGCTACGCTCCGACGACCGTGGCGAACGCCTTTCCCGCGTGCGGCAGATCGTCGAATGGTTGGGCTCCGACTTCGACGGAGTGATCATTTTCGACGAGTCCCATGCCATGCAGAACGCCGTCGGCGCCAAGGGTGAACGCGGCGAACAGGAGGCCTCGCAGCAGGGCCGCGCCGGCCTGCGGCTCCAGCACGCGCTGCCGGACGCCCGCATTGTCTACGTCTCCGCCACCGGCGCGACGACCGTGCACAATCTCGCCTATGCGCAGCGCCTCGGCCTCTGGGGTGGCGAAGACTTCCCGTTCTCGACCCGGGCCGAGTTCGTGGAGGCGATCGAGGCCGGCGGTGTGGCGGCCATGGAAGTGCTCGCCCGCGATCTGCGCGCGCTCGGCCTCTATACCTCGAGTTCGCTGAGCTTCGCCGGCGTCGAATACGAGCTGGTCGAGCATGAGCTGACGCCCGAGCAGACCCGCATCTACGACGCCTACGCGGATGCCTTCGCGATCATTCACAACAACCTCGACGCCGCCATGCAGGCCGCCAACATCACCGGCGGAAGCGAGGGCGGCTCAGGGACGCTCAACCGCCAGGCCAAGTCCGCCGCACGCAGCGCGTTCGAGTCAGCGAAGCAGCGCTTCTTCGGGCACCTGCTCACCAGCATGAAGACGCCGACGCTGATCCGCTCGATCGAGCGCGATCTCGAGGAAGGCGATGCCGCCGTCGTCCAGATCGTCTCGACGGGCGAGGCGCTGATGGAGCGGCGTCTCGCGGAGCTGCCGACCGAGGAATGGAACGACGTTCGCATCGACATCACCCCGCGGGAATACGTTCTCGACTATCTCGCCCACTCCTTTCCCGTCCAGCTCTATGAGCCGTTCACGGATTCGGAAGGCAAGCTGTCGTCGCGTCCGGTCTATCGCGACGGGCAGCCGGTCGAGAGTCGCGAGGCGGTTGCCCGCCGTGATGCGCTGATCGCAAAGCTCGCGAGCCTGCCGCCCGTCCCCGGCGCGCTCGACCAGCTCGTGCAGCACTTCGGCACAGACATCGTCGCCGAGGTGACCGGCCGGTCGCGCCGCATCGTCCGCAAGTCCATCGGCGCCGCAAAGAGTGACCGCCTTGTTGTCGAGACCCGAGCGGCCTCCGCCAACCTCGCCGAGGCGCAGGCGTTCATGGACGACCATCGGCGCATCCTCGTGTTCAGTGACGCGGGTGGCACCGGCCGCAGTTATCATGCGGAGCTCACGGCGAAGAACACGCGCCTTCGCGTGCACTATCTCCTCGAGCCCGGCTGGAAAGCGGATACGGCCATCCAGGGACTCGGCCGCACCCATCGCACCAACCAGGCGCAGCCCCCGCTGTTCAGGCCGGTCGCGACCAACGTCAAGGCCGAGAAGCGCTTCCTCAGCACGATAGCACGCCGGCTCGATACGCTCGGCGCGATCACGCGCGGACAACGCCAGACCGGCGGCCAGGGTCTGTTCCGGCCGGAGGACAATCTCGAGTCCCACTATGCGCGGGACGCCTTGCGCCAGCTCTACATGCTGCTCGTTCGCGGCAAGACCCAGGGTTGCTCGCTTCAACGCTTCGAAGCGGCCACCGGCCTGAAGCTCATGGATGCCAACGGCATCAAGGATGACCTGCCGCCGATCACCACCTTCCTCAACCGCATGCTCGCGCTGACCATCGAGCTGCAAGCCATCCTGTTCACAGCCTTTGAGCAACTGTTGAACGCCCGCATCGAGGGCGCCATCGCCGCCGGCACCTACGACATGGGCTTGGAAACGCTGCGCGCCGAAAGCCTCGTCGTCACCAACCGTGAGACGATCTACACGCACCCGGGCACCGGCGCGGAGACGCGGATGCTGACCATCGAGCAGCGCCAGCGCAACCGGCCGCTCACGCTCGATGAAGCGCTGAGCCGTCTACGCGAGCGCGACGCGCGGCTTCTGATCAACGAGCGCTCCGGGCGCGCCGCCGTGCAGGTCCACGCACCGTCCGTCATGCTTGACGATGGCGAGGTCGAATATCGCGTGCGCCTGATCCGTCCGATGGAGGCGCCGAACGTCCCCGTCCGCATGATGGCGGAAAGCCATTGGCAGGAGGCGGACGAGGCGACCTTCGCCGCAGCCTGGACCGCGGAACTGAACGAGGTGCCGCCATTCGCCGACTCGACCATCCACATGGTCGCTGGTCTGCTCCTGCCGATCTGGAAGCGGCTGCCGAATGAGTCGACGCGCGTCTATCGGCTGCAGACCGACGACGGCGAGCGCATCATCGGCCGCCGGATCTCGCCGGCGTGGGCGGCGACCGCCACGGCGACCGGCTTGCCTTCGCTGACGCCGGATGACGCCTTCGCCGCCCTGATCGAGGGCAAGACCGTCATCGATCTCGCCGAGGGGCTTCAGCTTCGTCGCGTCCGGGTCATGGGCGGCCATCGCATCGAGTTGTCGGGCTTCACCGACACCATGCGGGACCGGCTCACGGCCTACGGGCTCTTCCACGAGATCATTTCGTGGAAGCTGCGCATGTTCGTTCCCACCGACGCCAGCGGCCCCGCGATCCTCGCCAAGGTGATGGATCACTATGCGGTCGCACGCGTCGGCGAGCGGGAGGCGGCGTGATGTCCCGGCTCGATGCGTCGGAACTGGCTCACCGTCTCGCGCGCAATGCCGAGGCGGTGTGCCGCCACTATCTCTCCAACGGCCGTCGCGAAGGCCGCTACTGGATGGTCGGCGATGTGCGCAACACGCCTGGGCGCTCGATGTTCGTGCGTCTGGCCGGCCCCGAGAGCGGCAAGGGGGCGGCGGGCAAATGGACCGACGCCGCCACCGGCGAGCACGGCGACCTTCTCGACGTCATCCGCGAGAGCTGCGGCCTCGTGGATTTCGCCGATGTCGCGAAGGAGGCACGGGCCTTCCTCAGCTTGCCGCAAGCCGAGACCCCGCGCGACGAGCGCCGCCGCACGTTACATCCTGCCCCGACAGGGTCTCCAGAGGCCGCCCGGCGCTTGTTCGCGATGTCGCGACCGATCCACGGCACGCTGGTCGAGGCCTATCTCCGCAGACGCGGCATTACGTCTTTGCACGGAACCGGATCGCTCCGATTCCACCCGCGCTGCTACTACCGGCCCGACGAGCACTCCGCAACGGAGACCTGGCCCGCCATGGTCGCAGCCGTCACCGATCTCGACGGCCGACTCACCGGCGCGCATCGGACCTGGCTCGATCCCGACGGGTTCGACCCCATCCGGCTTGGCAAGGCGCCGATCGACACGCCGCGCCGCGCGATGGGCGATCTTCTCGGGAACGCTGTCCGCTTCGGCATCGCCGGCGAGGTCATGGCCGCGGGGGAAGGCATCGAGACCATGCTCTCGCTCAGGATGGCGCTACCTGACATGCCGATGGTCGCCGCTTTGTCGGCCGCCCATCTCTCGGCCATCCTGTTCGCGGGCACGCTGCGCCGCCTCTACATCGCGCGCGACGACGATCCGGCCGGCGACGGTGCGATGGCCACGCTGATCGAGCGCGCGTCCGATGACGGGATCGAGGCGATCGTGCTGTCGCCGCGGCTGGGCGACTTCAACGAGGATCTCCGCATGCTCGGCCCCGACGTGCTGGGTGCAGACCTTCGGGCCCAGGTCGCGCACCGGGATGCCGCCCGCTTCATGGCCGACGCCGCATAGAGCACGCGACCGTGAACGCAGGGCCGGAACGAAGGTGAGGTCCGGAATTGCGCCTGCGGCCAATGCTCCGAAGCGCCGGAGAGAGCCGCACCCTCGGCCTTCAAGAGGGCGATCGGGACGGCAAACGGCCCGGCCCGGCAACCTTGGTGGCCGACTATTTTCCGTCGGCGGCAGAGCCGCCTTTACATCGCGAAGCAAAATACTCGGCCCCCTGCGGTCCTCCGCTTCCGCTTCGGCCCTGCGCTGCGCTCCAGGTGCAGGGCCGGCCCGCCCGCGGTCTTCCGTCGCCATGAAGGCCGCGAGGGTCGCGGCCAATCCAGCGACGGAGCATCCCATGACCACCGATGACGACTTCGAACCCCACCACACTTCGTCTCCGACCGATCACGTTCTCGCCGAGCTTCAGCTCTACGGTTTCCGCCCCTTCCAGGACGAACCCGATCCCCGGCCGCTTCCCGAAGGCAACCTCGTCGCCGGCGCCATCGCCGACATCTTCGACGCTCTCGTCGCCACGCTCAGCGATACCCGCCTCGAGCCCGATCTCGAGGACCTGCTCTGGTCGACCACCAATGTCTTCCATCGCGCCGCCGACCGCGTCGCCCGCGAGCTCGACGACAACGAACAGGCGCAGCGGCGCAGCCAGCGCGAACAGGACGGCACCGAGGTCAAGTCCGTCGATCTTGAGCGACTGATCGCCGAGGGACAGACGCTCATCGAGCGACGCGACGCGTTCGAGCTGATGCGCGACCAGGCCTGCGAGCACTTCGAGCGCCATACGGGATCGGCCTGGCGGCCGCGCAACGGCTCACTCGTCAATCATCGGGCGATGACGGCAGCAATGATCGACAGCCGCGACTTTCTCGCCGCGAAGAAGCGCGCCGAAACCGAGGTCATGCTGCCGCCCGGTCCGAAGGTCGCTCTCAGCGGCGGACTCGATTTCAACGATCATCGTCTGATCTGGTCCAAGCTCGACCAGGTGCACGCCAAGCACCCCGACATGGTGCTCATGCACGGCGGCTCGCCGAAGGGCGCCGAACGCATCGCGGCGCGCTGGGCCGACCATCGCAACGTGCCGCAGATCGCCTTCAAGCCGGACTGGACGAAACATGCGAAGGCTGCACCGTTCAAACGCAACGATGCCATGCTTGGCGTCCTGCCGATCGGCGTCATCGTCTTCCCGGGAACCGGCATCCAAGACAACCTTGCCGACAAAGCTCGCAAGCTTGGAGTTCCCGTCTGGCGCTATGGCGACAAACCGATGTGATCGCCGTCAACATTGCCGGATACACAACGCCGCGGCGATTTCAACTCGCCGCGGCCGTCGATTCTTTGCTATGGTATCCGTCCGCGCCGTGGTGGTGGTGGAAGGCGTGACCGTCAGATGCTTTTCACGGAGGCCACCATCATGATTGTTCTTGGCATTCTCGCCAGCATCGCCGCCATCGGCGTCATCTGCTGCCTTTTGTTCTACCTTGCGGTCTATGCTCTGCCGCTGTTCGCGGGCGTGACGGCCGGTGTGTGGGCATACGGCACCGGCGCGGGTTGGTTTGGAGGTATTGCCGTCGGTTTCGTCGCCGGTCTCGCGACGCTCCTCGTCGGCCACCTCCTGCTCACATTCGTCAAGCCTCTCTGGCTCCGCTTGATGATCGCGGCGGTCTTCGTCGCACCTGCGGCCGTCGCCGGCTATCACGCGACGCACGGCATCGTGAAGCACACCATGCCCTCGGAAACCTGGGCAGTCGCTTTCTCGGTGGTCGGCGCCATTGTCGTCGGCATCACCGCCTTCGCCCGCCTCGCGACGCTGGCCCCGCCCGGTCAAACCAGCCAGGGCGTGGCCCGCGCCTGACGCCATCGCAGCCACGTTGGCGCGACCAGACCAAGCTGCCTGCAATTCCTCCTCATCGAACAGGTTTGGCGAGTTCGTGCGCACAAGAACGACGGAACGCGCTGAACCTCTGGTCGCAGGTATCGTCGGAACGCACAGCCGGGCGGCGCAACGAACGTCGCATCCCATGAAGGCGGTGACTGGAGCGATCATCCTGTCGGCTCATCGGCAGTCGCGATGCGTGGAGTTCTGCTTGCCTTGACGCGGTGATGAGTTCGCCGCTTTCGCCGTCGGATCTCTACGGTTGCACGACGAGCTCACCAAATTCTCCTTGATCATTCTCTGTCTGATCGAGCGCTCCAAGCGGCCTCTTTGATGGGCTGATCTGGCCGAAGGACGGCTTCGCCTCGATCGCCTATGCCGCAATGGCGCCGATCGACTTTCTTCCCCTGGGCTACGCCCATTCCTCGCGAAACAAGAAAGTCTCCCGGCTGCCATCCTCCGCTGCGCTACGGCCTGCGCGCAGGTGCGGCGTCGATCGCCTCCGGCCAACCGATCGCCATCGAGGCCGCAATGGTGCGGGCTCGAAACAGAGATCAAGGAGAACTACCATGGCGACCATCGGCACCTTCAAGAAGTCCGGCAACGAGTTCGTCGGCCAGATCGTCACCCTCAGCGTCCAGGCCAAGAACGTCCGCATCGTCCCGGAGACCAACCGCTCGGGAGAGAACGCCCCCAGCCACCGCGTCTTCGTGGGCCGCGTCGAGATCGGCGCCGCCTGGGCCAAGCGCTCCAACGAGGGCCGCGACTATCTGGGTCTCAAGCTCGACGACCCGTCGTTCACGGCTCCCATCTACGCCAACCTGTTCGATGACGAGGAAGGCGAAGGCTACAGCCTTGTGTGGTCGAGACCTGCTAGGAAGACCGACTGAGGACTCCGGGGCCGTCCATCTGGGCGGCCCCAAGCCTCCGACGCAGAGCCCGACTACAGCCTTGGCGCAAAAGCCCGAAGATTAGCAAGGGACTGCGTCGTTCCATGCCGAAGCCCGAACAGTTGCTTGGGGGAGCGACCCCGAACTTACAAGGATGGGACACGTATATGGAAATCGGTAGCTACGTTGGGATCGACGTTTCTAAGGACCGCCTCGACGTTCACATTCTGCCTCAGGCTCATAGCGTCTCGGTTGCCAACAACCACCGCGGTATCGCCGAACTGATCAACATCCTGGAACCGCTCCGCGTTGAACGCGTCGTTCTCGAGGCAAGTGGCGGTTACGAGAAACGATGCTTCGCGGCGATGGTCGAGGCCGGCATCGCAATCTCAATTGTCAATCCTCGGCATGTCAGGGATTTTGCGAAAGGTGCAGGACGAACAGCGAAGACGGATGCAATCGATGCGGAGATGATTGCAAAATTCGCCGAGGTGTTTCGTCCACGCGAGACACGCCCGCAGTCCAACCTGGAGGCCCAACTCAGCGATTATCTGACATACCGCCGATTCTTGATCCGCGAAACGATCGCCATCCGGAATCAACTCCGGCGGCTGACAAATCCTTCGATCCGATACACACTTGACAAGCGACTTGAAGCCGCAATGCGTGAATGTAAGGAGATCGACGCCACGATGCGGCAGTTGGTGCGCAACTCCGACAAACGAAAGCTTTATGATCTCCTGACCAGTGTCCCGGGTGTCGGCCCACTCCTCGCATGCACACTGATCGGCAACCTCCGCGAACTCGGTACACTCAGCCGAAGGGAAATCGCGAGCCTGGTGGGTGTTGCGCCGATGAATCGCGACAGCGGCCGGCGAAGGGGACATCGTTTCGTCACGGGCGGGCGCGGAGTCATCCGCCACGTTCTCTATATGGCAACACTCACAGCGTGCCGCTTCAATCGTCTCGTCGCTGATTTCTATGCGCGGCTGCGTGCCGTCGGGAAGCCGGCCAAGGTCGCGATCACCGCGTGCATGCGAAAAATGCTCACCATTCTCAACGCGATGGCCCGGTCAGGCGAGCGGTGGCAGGAGCATCAACTAGTGTAACTGCTGTCAAAGGGGTAGCCGGGTGGAACGGGCATGAAGCGGCCTCCGAGTGGCTGACCCAGCCCATATTACTGATTTATTTGCAGCAACGAGGAACTGAACTCCCTGAGACAAGTTAGTTTCGAAGGGGTAAATAATGGCCAACATAATAATCTCGCGCCAGAATGCAGCCGATGGCTGCTAAATTTGTCCTCTGGCATGAATTCGATGCGAATAGGCCCGTGGTGCTTTTGGCGGAGGATGAACCCATCATCCGGTTCGACATCGCCGATGAGCTCAGACGGTTGGGGTGTCAGGTGATCGAGGCCAGCAATGCCGACGAAGCGATCGATGTCGTGAAGTCGACCGCTCGCCTAGACCTTGTCGTGACGGACGTACGGATGCCTGGCAACCGCGATGGCCTCGACGTAGCGCGTGCTGTCAGACAGGAGCGCCCAGGTCTAAGAACTGTCATCATGTCAGGCCATCTCGCACCGAACGAGGAGCACGGTCATCTCATCGATCTCTTCGTTTCGAAGCCGACCCAAAGCGATCAACTGGCAACGGCGATAATGGCAATGATCGAGGCGAGCCCTGCAAAGAGGGATGGCTGATGGAGCAGGAAGTTGCAGCCGAAACCGTCCTCATCGTCGACGGCGACGTAATAACCCGAACTGTGATCGCCGAGTATCTGCGCCACTGCGGCTTCCGTGTGCTCGAGGCGGGGACTGGGACGGAAGCACTGCAGGCGCTCCAACATCCGGACTTTACCATTGATATCGTCCTGTCCGACGTCGAGCTTCCTGGGGAAATCAGCGGATTCGAGCTGTCGCATTGGATCCGCAAATCCAAGCCCGAGGTGAAGATACTGCTCGCCAGCGCCGTAGAACGCATTGCCGATACGGCCGGCGATCTCTGCGAGGAAGGTCCGCATCTCGCAAAGCCCTATGATCACAGGCTGATCCTGGATCACATTAAGCGGTTGCGTGCAAGGTGAACGCCGTCCACGGCTGCGCCGCCAGCCAGCCCGGCGGTATTGCTGCTCGCTGAGCACTTTCCTGCTTCCGGTCTGCGACCTCAAAACACAGTTGCTGATCTGGTCCCGCCCCAACGGCCGCCGCAGCGGCGAGTGAGGCGAGCCCAAGGCCCCGCCCGGGTTCCCCGGGCGGGGCCCAGCCTCGTTCAAATAGGCGAGTCGCCAGAGCGACCGAATCAGTTCGCCGTGATTCGGACAACTGCCCGTCTTTGGCCCCCATTTTCGCTCGCTTCCCTGATCAAGAGCGACTATTTTAGTCGTAGTTCTGGCGCGCTCGCTCGACCCAATGGGAGGTGATCATGCATGATCACCGCCCGACAATCGCGGGCCGCTCGCGCTTGCTGGCATGGACGCAGGAAACGCTTGCTGACCGGGCCGTTGTTTCGCTTACGGCGCTGAAGCGCCTCGAATCCGGTCACCACGGCGTCTACGAGTCGACGGAAGACCAGGTCCGTCGCACGCTAGAGGCCAACGGCATTGTCTTCCTGTCGTCCGACCAGGGCGAAGGAGTGATGCTTGTCCGCGCGAAAGTCGAGGCCGGCACCAAACGATGACGCCGCACGATTCGTGAACGGCCCCATCATCGTTCAAGCTCCCCCCTTTGCACTTTGCGTCAGACCGCGTAGCGTTAACAATTCGTTGACGCGAAGACGCGTCAACCCGCGGGTTTCGATTTGAAACACGTTCCGTTCATGGATGAGCCGCCGCAGAGCATGGCTCTCACGAGCTATGACCGAACTCACATGAAGCTCTATCTGCGTCTCCTCGACGCCGAGAGCGACGGTGCCGACTGGCATGAGGCGGTCGAGGTTTTGTTCGGGATTGATCCCGCAAAGGAACCCGACCGCGCCCTTCGCGTGCATCGCAGCCATCTTGCCCGAGCTCATTGGATGACCGAGCAGGGATATCGACAGCTCGTGCGCGAAGCCGGCGTCTAACCGTAGGGTGGTGCCGTCCCGGCATCACCCGTTGCCACCCATGGGTCTTCCCGCAATTCGTACAACTGGTAATCGTGTCCGTCCTCCGCACCAACGTATCGCGGAAGGGAGGAGAGGGCATGCGACCCGACACGACGCATTGGCGATCATCCTCATCGTATGACTACGTGGATAGCCTCTACGCCCCCGATGCCGCCTGGGAAGCGCTCAGGCGCAACAAGCGCTATCAGCAAGATTACGGGCAAGGCGGAAACCCCATCGCCGACGCTGATCGTCTCGTAGACCTTGTGCGTCAGCGCTGGGGGTTACGCTTTCCCGATCGATCCATCGCTTGCCGCGACCGAGGCCACCGTGTTCTGGGCACCGGAGGTAGATCCAGGCACCGTCATCCTCTCCTCGGTGTCGCAGCTTACGTCCGTCGAGGTTAAGTCTCTCGCAGACCTTGCAAGCGATCACGCGCATAGCAGTCCCGATGGACAAAGCATATTGTTTGGCCATGGCGCCAGAACAATCCGCGTCTTTCTGACGCCCGATACCTCGCCGGAACAGCCTATCGTGGCGGTCTTGCCACTTGGCGCTGATGGCCATGATCGCATCGATGCCGCCATGCGCCTGTGGCGAGCCCTTAACAATCGCCGCGTTCCGCCCGATCCTCGACTCACCGCGCAACAACGGCGCAGGCTTCGACGCATGCTGCAGGCGGTTGACGGCCACAATGAGGGCGCCAGCTATCGCGAGATCGCCGAGGCAATCTTCGGACCCGCTCGCATTTCAGAAATGCCCTGGAAGACCTCACCGCTCCGCGACGTGACGATCGACCTCGTGAAAGATGGCCTCTCGCTGATCGATGGCGGTTATCGCGCACTTCTGCGTCGGCGCCGCCGTCGATAGCTTCGGCGCCTGCCCGACCCCGGGGGTGCGATTTAAGCGTTCGCATCTTCCCCATCCCCCACACTGCTTTTCCTCCGCCACCGTGGCCTTCGCTCGCCGGTGCTCGCCGGCAATCTGAACGAACGCCCGGAGGTGCGACAATGACCAATCTTGCCGGCTTGCCGCCGCGCTTTTTGCGCACGCCCGAGGCTGCGGATTTCCTCGGCCTTTCCAGCCGAACGCTCGAAAAGCATCGCACCTACGGCACCGGCCCAGCCTATCGAAAGCTCGGCGGTCGCGTCGTCTATGCGCTCGACGACCTGAAAGCCTGGGCCGACCGCGGCGCCGTCACATCGACATCCGACCCGCGCGGCTCGGTGCTGCCGGCCAAGCGTCATAACGCGGCCGCGGGGCAGGCCAGCCGCAGCCGTCGCTAAGAGGCACCGCATGTCCTTGTCGCGACGCACCAATGAGCGGGAACAGCTCGATCTCTTCCGGGCGCTGCCGGGTGATCTCGCGCCGCGCGATGCGCAGGACCTCATGGCCTACCCATTCTTCTCTCTCGCAAAGTCGAAGCGGCTGACGCCGATCGACTTCAAAGCCGGCACGATCGTTATCCGCGTCGAGGCGGTGCCCGAGCACGGCATGGCGACCATCTGGGACGCCGACGTGCTGATCTGGGCAGCCTCGCAGATCGTCGAGGCGCGCGACCTCGGCCTGAAGCCGTCGCGCCTGATGGCGGCAACGCCCTACGAGATTCTCTCCTTCATCGGCCGAGGCGTGAGCGCACGCGATTACGATCGTCTCAAAGCCGCGCTCGACCGCCTGCAATCGACCACGGTCGCGACCTCGATCCGCCAGCCAAACGAGCGGCGGATGCACCGCTTCTCCTGGATCAACGAGTGGAAGGAGCGCGCGGACGCACACGGCCGTCCGCTCGGCCTCGAGCTGATCGTGCCGGACTGGTTCTACGCCGCGGTCCTCGACGACGCGCTGGTGCTGACGATCGACCGCGCCTACTTCCGGCTGACCGGCGGACTGGAGCGCTGGCTGTATCGGGTGGTGCGCAAGCACGGCGGCCGCCAGCAGCACGGTTGGAGCTTCGACGTCGCCTACCTTCACGTGAAGTCAGGCAGCCTCTCGCCGCTCAAGCACTTCGCCTACGACCTGCGCGACATCGTTCGCAGGCAGACGCTGCCTGGCTACCGGCTGACCATCGAGCAGCCGCCGGACGCCCCCGAACGCCTCACCTTCGCGCCCATCGATCCCGCTGCCCTCGCTTCGCTGGAGCAGCGCGGGACCTCGCGCGCTGGGGATAAGCTGTGAATCGTCTCGAGCTATCAGGGACCGAACCTATCGTGCCATCGGGGACCCGATCCTCGTGCTATCGGGGACCGGAATCGTCGAATCCGCACGCTGATTCAAGCCATTGCGCGCGCCGTAACTCTTCTAACCAAGATTCCTTCGGAATCTTTCTAACGGCCGCTCCGAAATCCACACCTGTGCATGAGCGCCGCCGAGAGCGGGGCGCGCCATGATCGTCGCGCTGCTCAACCAGAAAGGCGGGGTGGGCAAGACGACGCTCGCTCTTCACCTCGCCGGCGAGTGGGCGCGGCGTGGCCAGCGTGTCACCGTCATTGACGCCGATCCGCAAGGCTCCGCCCTCGACTGGTCGCAGCAGCGCGCCCGCGAAAGCCTACCACGCCTGTTCGGCGTGATCGGCCTACCGCGCAACACGCTTCATCGCGAAGCGCCCGAGCTCGCGCGCAACGTCCATCACATCGTCATCGACGGCCCGCCGCGCGTCGCCGGGCTGATGCGCTCGGCGCTGCTCGCGGCCGACATCATCCTGATCCCGGTGCAGCCATCGCCGTTCGACGGCTGGGGCTCGGCCGAGATGCTCGCGCTGCTGAGCGAGGCGCGCGTCTACCGGCCACAGCTCGTCGCCCGCTTCGTGCTCAATCGGTGCGGCGCACGCACGATCATCGCGCGCGAGACGGCGCTCACGCTCGCCGATCACGATCCGCCGCTGCTCACCTCCAAGGTCGGCCAGCGCATCGCCTTTGCCGACGCCGCGCAATCCGGCCGCCTCGTCTGGGAAGCCCACGCAACGAGCGCGGCGCGCGAGATCACTGCCCTTGCGAGCGAAGTCGGGAGGCTGGCGCGATGACTCAGCGCTCTTCCAAACGCGCCTTCATCGCGCGACCGGCCGACCCCGAACGCTGGATCAAGGCGCCGGAACCGCGCTCCAGCGGCAACAGCGACGCGGCCGCATTCACCGCGCGGCTGACGATCGACATCACTCCGGAGCTGCGCGGCCGCATCAAGATCGTCGCCTTCCAGCGCGGCCTGACCGTCGCGGACATGCTGCGCGACCTGCTCGCCCGCGAATTCCCTCCAGCCGAAGGAGACCTGCCATGACCGGCGCGTCGCATCTGCGTCTCGTGCCGTCGCCGCTTCCCGTCGACGGCCTCACGCGCGTCGAGCTGACATGGATCGAGAAGAAGGTCGAATACTGGATTCGCTTCGGCAAGGAGAAGGATGAGCAGATCCTCGACCGACGCCGCCGCGTCCTGAGCTTCACGCCCAACAGCGTCTTCGCCTTCGTTCGCTGGGCCTCGAACGACCACGGCACGCTCATCTCGCGCATCGACATCGTGCGCACGATCACGCCGGGCGAGCGCTATTCCACACTGCCTTTCGTGCGGCCGGGCGGCGACATCCTCCTCAAGATGGAGAGCTGGCCGAAGGTCGAGCGCGTCCTCCAGGTCATCGACGCTATTGAGTCGGCTGGAATCGATCCGAGCGAGGTCTCGCCGCATCACTGGCGGCATGTCCACAATCGCTTGACTGCGGGCCAGGAACCGCGCGCCTACACGGTCGAGCAACATCGCGCGATCCTACTGCGCCGCGAGATCGAGTCATGACGCGCTTTGGCTACGTCATGACCACGTACTTCGCCGCGATGTCGATCGGCGTCGGCTCCTTCGTCCCCGTGACGCCCCGACTCATCTGGAACGCTTCCGCCAGCATGCCGATTGGCTTCTATACGATCGCGCCGGCGGATCGGCTTGAGGTCACCGACCTGGTCGTCGTCAACGCGCCTGAACCGCTCTCCTCCTTCCTGGCTGAGCGCCACTACCTGCCGCGCGGCGTGCCGCTCCTGAAACGTGTTGCCGGGCTTCCGGGGCAAGAAGTCTGCCGCCATGGCATGCACGTCACAGTCGACGGCATCGACATGGGCGATGCGCTGGTGCGCGACCGGCTCGGCCGGCAACTGCCGATCTGGCAGGGCTGCCGCCGCATCGCCGACGGCGAGGTCTTCCTCATGAACTGGTGGGTCGAGGACAGCCTCGACGGGCGCTACTTCGGCCCGCTCCCCGCCAGCGCAATCGTCGGCCACGCGCTGCCGCTGTGGACCGATGAGGAAGGCACCGGACAGTTCGAATGGCGCGCAGCGACGCGGTGACGGTGCGCACTGTCATCCCTCTCATCGCACCACCAAGGAGACCGAAATGCCTCAGATCGGAGAGTTCACCCGCACCAAGGATGGCTATTCCGGACGCGTCCGCACGCTCTCACTCGACATCGAGATGGTGTTGGTTCCGGCGGAACATTCGGACGCCGAGAACGCGCCGGACTATCGCGCGCATCTCGGTGACGGCGATGGCCCGGAGATCGGCGCAGGCTGGAAGCGCACCGGTGAGAAGGCTGGCGACTACGTCTCGGTCCAGATCGACGACCCCGCACTCGGACAGCCGATCCGCGCCAATCTCTTTCAATCGGGCGAGGGCAAGTCCGTCTGGGGTTTGCATTGGACACGTCCGCAGAAGCGCGCCGAGCGGGACTGACGGAATGCCCATCTGCTGCACCTCACCAACGCGGATCATGAGGCCCGGGCGGCGTTTGCCCGCCCGGCGTCTCACCGCTCTTCTCCTTACCGACCTGCTCTCGGTAGTCACGATCAGCGGTTCGGCCAGCGCTCAGGTGGTGCCGTCCGCCAGCGCCGATCAGGCGAGCCCCATCGCCCTCCACATCGACGTGGCCTCGCGCCGCTTCCGCATTCCGGCGTCCTGGATTCGCGCGGTCATGCGCGCCGAAAGCGCACATGATATCCGCGCCGTATCCTCTGCTGGCGCGATCGGCCTTATGCAAGTCATGCCGGAAACCTGGCTTGAGCTGCGCGCCCGCTACGATCTTGGTCGCGACCCCTTCGATGTGCGGGACAACATTCTCGCCGGCACCGCGTACCTGCGCGAGATGTACGACCGATACGGCAATGTCAGCGCCATGCTGGCCGCCTACAATGCAGGGCCCCGGCGTTACGACGAGTACCTTGCGGGCACGCGCGATCTGCCGGTCGAGACGCGGGCCTATGTCGCCACGATCGCACCCCTTCTCGGGGTTGACCCGCCGCCGTATGCAAAGCCGTCGACGCGCGCTGATCCGCTTGCTTGGATGAGCGCCCCGCTCTTCGTCGCACGCTCTGATGACGTCGGAAAAGCAGCCGCAATGCATCCCGAGCGTCAGCGCGAGAGCGGACCGAACGCGCCACGAATGCAAGACACCAGCGCATTCTCAGCGCGTTCACCCGCTCTATTCGTAGCACGCGGCGGCAACGAGAGGCCGCAATGACGACTGCCGTCCCCATTCGCGTCATGGCGTGTTCAGGCGTGGAATGGAGTGCGTTGAGGCAGGAGCTTGGAACCACGACCGCACGATGGCAGGATAAAGGGCGCGATGTGCGCTCCGTGGCGGTTGTGCTTTTTCAATGACTTATAGGCCGAAGCCGCGAGGTGCGCCGTCCCGGCGCAGACTGCGCCTTCGGCACTCTTGCAACGAATTCAGTCTCTTGGCGCGATGTGCGGGGCTGCGGCTATGAGCTCCGAGGACGACTTCCGCATCCGGCCTGGCCGCATCCGCTCCACCCGCGCGCAGCGGGCGCGGCCCTTCATTGCGCAGGCGCTGGCCGCCGCCCAGCGGGCGGGCGGCTCGGTCTCCCGCAAGGGGACGATCGGTCCCGGCCATCGCTCGCGCTTCGGCCGCGGCCAGCGCGCCTCGGTGCAGGCCAACCGGCTCATCACCTCGCGATCGCGCGGCGCCGTCGTGAAGGCGCGCGTCGTCCGCCACAGCGCGCGCGGCGCGCCGCTCCTGACGCATCTCGGCTACCTGCGGCGCGAGGGCGTCACCCGGGACGGGGAGCGAGCGCGGCTCTTCGGTCCCGAAACAGGGGAGTCCGACCCGAAGGCTTTCGCGGAGCGGTGCTCGGACGACCGTCATCACTTCCGCTTCATCGTGTCGCCGGACGACGCGATCGAGATGTCCGACCTCAGGCAGTTCACGCGCGACCTGGTCGGCCAGATGGAGAAGGATCTCGGGACGACCCTCGACTGGGTGGCCGTGGATCACTGGAACACCGAGCATCCGCACGTCCACCTGATCGTGCGTGGCGTTCGCAACGACGGCGAAAACCTCGTCATCTCGCGCGACTACATCAAGGAAGGCATGCGCGACCGGGCGCGCGACCTGATCACGCAGGAACTTGGCCCGCGCACCGATCACGACATCCGCACCGCGCTGGAGCGCCAGATCGAGGCCGAGCGCTGGACGAACCTCGACCGCCAGCTCGCGCGCGATGCCTATCGGACAGGCGTCATCGATCTCGCGCCCCGCGCCGATCGCCAGCCCGACGAATTCCACGCGCTGAAAGTCGGGCGCCTGCGGAAGCTGGAGGCTCTCGGCCTCGCCGATCAGATCGGGCCGGGCCAATGGGTCATCTCCGACGCGGCCGAGAAACGCCTGCGCCAACTGGGCGAACGTGGCGACATCATCAAGCGGATTCATCGCGGCCTCGCGGAGCGCGCCATCGAACGCGGCGCAGCGAGCTACGTGCTGGCCGGCGAAAGCCTGGACGAGCCGATCGTGGGCCGCTTGCTGACGCGCGGGCTCGACGACGAACTGAAGGGCACCACCTACGTCGTCGTCGACGGCGTCGATGGCCGCACCCACCACATCAAGCTCGCCGATCTCAATGCGGCCGGGGACTCCGCCCCGACTCGATCGTCGAACTGCGTAGGTTCGACGATGCACCGGGCCGGCGGCGCGTCGCGCTCGCTGTCCGGTCGGACCTCCCGCTCGAACAGCAGATCACAGCGAACGGCGCCACCTGGCTCGACCGCCAGGCTGTCGCGCGCAAGCCGGTCGCGCTCGGCGGCGGCGGTTTCGGCGCCGAGGTCCGTGACGCGCTTCAGCGCCGCGCCGACCATCTGATCGGTCAGGGTATGGCCGAGCGGCAGAGCCGCGGCGTCAGCTTCAGCCGCAACCTCATCGAGACGCTGCAGCGTCGCGAGCTGGACAAGTTGAGCGAGCGTCTCGCGGCCGAGACCGGCCAAACGGCCGCCAAGGTGGGCGTCGGCGAATACGTCGCGGGCACATACCGCCGCCGCTTCGATCTCGCCTCCGGCCGGTTCGCGATGCTCGACGACGGCCTCGGCTTTCAGCTCGTGCCATGGTCGCCGTCCCTCGAACGGTACCTCGGCCGCCATGTCTCGGGCGTCGCGCGGAGCGACGGCGGCGTTGATTGGAGCTTCAGCCGCAAACGGGGAATCGGCCTATGACCACCACAACGTTCATCCGCTGCCTCAGAAAACCTGTCAGGAGCAGTCCGCTGCCCCCGAGGACCCGCTTGACAGGATTTGGACGGTCGTCCTAGATTGCGCTAGGACGACCGTCCAAATCGCATTCACCACCCCGCGGGAAGGCTGTATGACCACACCCATCGAAGTCTTTTTCTGGACGACGCCCAACGCATGGAAGATCACGCTCGCGCTCGAGGAAATGGGGTTGCCTTACACCATCCGGCCGGTCGCCATCGGCAAGGGCGAGCAATTCGCGCCGGAGTTCCTTGCCATCTCCCCGAACAACCGTGTGCCGGCGATCGTCGATCACGAAGGCCCTGGCGGCGCTCCCGTTTCGGTGTTCGAGTCGGGCGCCATCCTGCAGTATCTCGGTCGCAAGACAGGCAAGTTCTATCCGACGGGCGAGCGCCGGAGGATCGAGGTCGACAAGTGGCTGTTCTGGCAGGTTGCGGGCGTGGGACCGATGTTCGGCCAGGCCAGCCACTTCAACGTCTATGCGCCGCGCCTCGTGGATGATGCGGTCAAGATAGAGTACTCGGCAAAGCGGTACAGCAACGAAGCAGACCGGCTGCTCGGGGTCCTCGACCGGCGGCTGGCCAGCAACACGTTCCTGGCCGGAGACTACTCGATCGCCGACATGGCGCTTTATCCATGGGTGTCAACGGCCAGCTTCTTTGGCCAGGACGTGAGCCCGTTTTCTCACGTTGTGGCTTGGCTTGATCGCATCGGGGCGCGTCCGGCCGTCCAGAGAGGGATGGCCGCCGGCGCCGAACTGCGCCAGCCGCCGCCTGCTCCCGGAAGCGAGGAACAGCGGAACTTTGCGAGATCCTTGTTCGGGCACACGGCAGCGACGGTTGTCGAAGCTTCGTTGGAAAGGGCGCGCGTGTCATGACCGCAAAGAGCACTCGCGAACACATCGTCGAAGCCGCGGACGATCTCTTCTATCGGCAGGGCTTCGAGCACACCTCGTTCTCGGACATTGCGGATGCCGTGCAGATATCGCGCGGCAACTTCTACTACTACTTCAAGACCAAGGACGAGATCCTGGACGCCGTCATCAATGAGCGTCTGGCCAACACGCGAAAGATGTTGCAGCGATGGGAGGTCGAGGGTGAAACGCCCGAAGATCGCATCCGGAGCTTCATTTTCATCCTGATCGCGAACCGCGCCGACATAAAGCGTTACGGCTGCCCCGTCGGCACGTTGTGCAGCGAGCTTGCGAAGCTGAACCATGCCTCGCAGGGCGAGGCGAACAAGCTTTTCACGCTCTTTCGGACCTGGTTGCGCCGGCAGTTCGCCCTGCTCGGACGCGAAGACGCCGACGAACTGGCCATGCATATTCTGGCCCGCAGCCAGGGTGTCGCAACGCTGGCAAGCGCCTTCCGCGATGAGAGATTCATCAAGCAGGAAGTCGAGCAGATGTGCGACTGGCTGAAATCATACGTCGGCAAGACCGCGTCTGAACTGAGTCAGGGCACCCGCGCGAGGCATTGAACGCCCAGTACAAGTCCGAGAAAGCAGATCTCAGCCAAGTGCATCGCGACAGACGAGCGATGTTCGCGGCACACGGCGGCCCCCCACTGATCACGAACAGGAGAGCGCACACGATGTTCATCGTCTTACTCCGATTTTCCGGCAACAAAGGCGAGGCCGCCCGTCTGATGCAAGACCACAACGCGTGGATCCAACGCGGCTTCGACGATGGCGTGTTTCTGCTGGTTGGCACCCTTCAGCCCAACCTGGGCGGTGGAATATTGGCGCACAATACGTCCCTGTCTGAGTTGCAGGACCGGGTGAATAGCGACCCATTCGTGGCCGAGAGCGTTGTGACCGCCGAAATATTGGAAATCGCTCCCTCGAAGACGAGCGATCAGCTGAGTTTCCTGGTCGGCTGAAGCTGGCGGCCACCTCAGGGGACCGGCAATTGCGCCGGACCCAGAGGCGGAGCTTCAACTCGCGTCGGCGCGACGCTGAACCCCGTGACGAAGGAAATTTTCAATGAACCCACTACTGGTTCATATCGACAGGCGCCAATTCCTCTACCTTTCAACCGCTTTAGGCACCGGACTACTGGCCGGTTTGGATAGCGGCCCGGCCGCTGCCGCCGATGGACAAGACTGCAACGGCAAGCGCGTGGTGGTTCTCGGCGGTGGCTTGGCCGGGCTGACAGCAGCGTACAGGCTGATGAACCAGCGCTACGAGGTCATCCTGCTCGAGGGGCAGGACCGCGTCGGTGGCCGGGTGCTGACGGTTCGGGACGGCTTCGACGCCGGCGGTCACGCCGAGATGGGTGCGACGCGCATCTTCAGCACGCACGCCGCAACACTCAAATACGTCGATCTATTCGAGCTCGGCCCGCTCGTGCCCTACGACACCGGCACAAGCGCCTTCTTCATGGAAGGTTCGCGCTTCGCACCGCCACCGGCCGGTCAGCCTTGGCCTATTGCCGAAATGTCCGAAGCCGAAAAGGCAAATCCATATGCCTTCCTCGCGACATATCTTGGCCCCGGCTTCGAGATGCTTGGCGACGTCAACGCTCCAGGGTGGCCGAACGACCAGCCGTCGGCTCTCGAACTCGATAAGTTCACTGTCGAGCAATTCTTGTTGAGACAAGGCGCCTCACAGGGCTGGATCGAGTGGTTCTGCACGCTGGAGGGCAATGTCAGACGACTCAATGCGTTTGCGGGCCCCGCGACGGAGCGGCTCTTGGCCGGCTTCGGCGGCGAGCAGCCGACCAGCATTCCTGGTGGCAATGACAGACTGCCCAAGGCGTTTGCCGCGGCGCTTGGCGATCGGATCAAGCTCCGGTGCAAGGTTGTGCGCCTTGACCAGAGCGAGAGCGAGGTGATGGTAACCTACCTCGACAAGCACGGCCGGCAGAACGAGATCCGTGCCGACCGCTGTGTGTGCGCGCTTCCGTTTTCGACCCTGCGCAAGGTCGTCATCGCAACGCCGTTTGCGGCCGACAAGATGAGCGCGATTGAGAACCTCCGATACATGCCGGTGGCGCGCTGCGCCTTCCAGACGAGGACGCGCTTCTGGACGACCGATCCGCTCGGCCCACTCGGCGGTCTGAACCTCGTGGGCTCCGACACGTTCGCTGGCCGCATCTGGAACACGAGCTCTCAGCAGGCCGATCCGAACATGGGCATGATCCAATCTTACATGTTCGATGCCGACGCGACCGATTACGCAGCGATGCCGGACCGCGTCGAAACCATGCGCCAGCATATCCACGACAACCTTTTACCGGGATTGACATCGAACCAAGTTGTCGCCGCTGCCGAAAAGGTCTGGCAGGAAGATCCTTGGGTGGAAGGCGGCTGGGCGTGGACTGGGCTCGCAGAAATGGGCGGCCCGTTCCAGGCCAGGGGAAGGCCCGAAGGGCGTGTGCATTTTGCCGGCGAACACACTTCTCCCCTGATCGGGTGGATGACCACCGCGATTGAGTCGGGTGAGCGCGCCGCGGATGAAATCATTACTGCCGGCTGCACGTAGGTGCCCGCCCCTACCGTCCGGATGAGCTTCCTGCTCGGCTGAACGCTTCCCGAGAGAGTTCAAGGATCGCCCGGCGAGGTCGAGCGGAGGACCCTGCTGCGCCGATGCACCATTCACATGCATCAAAAGGAGCAATAACCGTGAGTCGACTGATACTTCACCTGACTACACTGTGCATCGCGTTCGCCATGGCCGGCACAGGTGCCTATGCGCAGATCGCAACCGACGTTGCGGGGCGCAGCCCTTGGGGCTCCCACGACGAGATAGGCACGCTCAACATGATGACCGACCAGTCGCGGTTGGACATTCTGCAGCAAGTCCACAGCGGAAAGGTCTACGACCTGTCAGTCGACCTGTTCGTCGGAATGCCCACATGCTGTGCCGAAGCGTTCGGCGACCCGGCCTACCAGATCTGGAAGACCCATGAGCCGACGCGCCAGGAAGGCGGGGCGCTCGTGTCCCACTCGAGCGACACGATCCTGATGAACACCCATACCGGCACCCATATCGACAGCCTCAATCATTTCGGCCTCCACGGGAGAATCTGGAATGGAATAAGCGCCAGCGAGGCACTGGGCGATCGCGGCTGGACCAGATCCGGCGCCGACAAGATACCGCCGATCGTGGCACGGGGTGTGCTTGTCGACCTCGCAGCGTTCAAGGGGGTGCAACACCTGCCCGCCTCCTATGCTATCACTCCCGCAGACCTCGAGGGGGCACTGGCCCGGCAGGGCAGCGAATTGCGCCCGGGTGACGTGGTTCTGATCCGCACCGGCCTGATGACGGTCTGGCCCGACAAGTCGCAATACCAGCTCTTCAACCAGTCCGGCCTGAGCCTTGAGGCGGCGCAATGGCTGGTCGAGAGGCAGCAGGTGATGCTGCTTGGTGCCGACAATTTCGGCCTGGAAAGCTTCCCGTCAACGAATGCCGAGAACTTCGCCCCCGTCCACACCTATCTCCTCGCCGAGAAGGGCGTGCCCTTCATGGAGGTGATGTGGCTCGAGGATCTCGCCAAAGACAAGGTCTACGAGTTCCTGTTCGTCGCAGCGCCGCTGAAGCTCCGCGGCGCCACCGGCTCGCCGATGCGGCCGCTAGCGATCCCGATCGCCGCCAGGGGCTGAAGCCGGAGCTCGTCAGAGGACGCCGTGTCCGCGGTCCGAAACCCGCGGACACGGCAAAGGCAGGAGTGAGGAGATTATCAATGGGAAGAACGGTAATCGGACCGGACGGGGCGCCGCGTTGCGCCTGGTCGAACGCTGCGCCGGAGTTTCTTGCCTACCACGACGATGAATGGGGATTTCCCGTCAGTGATGATTACCGCCTGTTCGAAAAGCTGAGCCTGGAAGGTTTTCAGTCCGGACTGAGCTGGCGCACCATTCTGGCCAAGCGTGAGAACTTTCGTGCGGCCTTTCACGATTTTGACTTTGACAGGATCGCACGCTTCACAGAGCGTGACGTCGAGCGCCTGCTCAAGGATGAAGGCATCGTCCGCCATCGCGGCAAAATCGAAGCGGTCATCAACAACGCGCAGCGCGCTCAGGAACTCGCGAGACAAGAAGGCTCGCTCGCGGCCTTCATCTGGCGGTACGAGCCAGACGACAAGCAGCTCGCAAGCCCGCAGACCGCCTCGACCTCCGCAGCGTCGATCGCGCTGTCGCGAGAACTCAAGAAGCGTGGCTGGAAGTTCGTCGGCCCGACCACCGTCTATGCGTTCATGCAGGCGATGGGCCTAATCAACGATCACGTCGAGCAGTGTATCGCGAGAGCCAAGGTCGAGCGCGCGCGCAAGAGCTTCATAACGCCAGCCCGTTGTTGAGGCATTGCGCCCAATTCCTCCCGCTCGTGAGTACGATAATCCCTGTATTTCTCCGCTACAGCGCGACGACCCGCGAAGCAGGCGAAACGCGCTTGAAAATCCCAAGCAAATCTCCCGATCTCTCCTCCAGATGGAGATGATCGGGTGTCTGGATCGAAAATCCTCTGGGGACAGCTCCTCGCGGTTTGTGCGGCGGTTCTCGCCACGACCTCGATTGCGACGCAGTGGACGGCTTGGCAACTGGGCTTTCAAGCGCAACTCGGCGAGCCGTGGTTCTATCTATTCGGTTGGCCCGTTTACTATCCACCATCGTTCTTCGTGTGGTGGTACTTCTACGACGCATATGCGCCCGCCATTTTCGTGCGCGGCGCAATCATTGCCGCCTCCGGTGGCTTCATCGCGATCTTCGTCGCCATCGCCATGTCGGTGTGGCGGGCGCGTGAGGCAAAGAACGTCGACACCTATGGGTCGGCGCGATGGGCGCGCCTCGACGAGGTGAAGGCGGCAGGCCTTCTCGGTCCAGATGGTGTCGTGCTCGGGAAACTGGGACGCGACTACCTCCGGCATGACGGGCCAGAGCACGTCCTCTGCTTCGCCCCAACCCGCTCCGGCAAGGGTGTTGGCCTCGTCATACCATCGCTGCTCACCTGGCCGGGCAGCGCCATTGTCCATGACATCAAGGGCGAGAACTGGCAGCTCACCTCCGGATTTAGGGCGCAGCACGGTCGCGTCCTGTTGTTCGATCCGACCAACCCAAGCTCATCGGCGTACAACCCGCTGCTGGAAGTGCGCAAAGGCGAATGGGAGGTCCGGGACGTCCAGAACATCGCCGACATCCTCGTCGATCCCGAAGGTAGCCTTGAGAAGCGTAACCACTGGGAGAAGACGTCCCACGCACTCCTGGTCGGGGCGATCCTCCACGTGCTCTACGCTGAAAAGGATAAGACGCTTGCCGGCGTCGCTTCCTTCCTCTCCGACCCGCGACGCCCGATCGAGTCGACGCTTGCCGCGATGATGAAGACCGCGCATCTGGGCAAGACAGGTCCACATCCGGTCATCGCCAGTGCTGCGCGCGAGCTGCTCAACAAGTCCGACAACGAGCGAAGTGGCGTCTTGAGCACCACCATGTCCTTTCTCGGCCTATATCGCGATCCGGTCGTTGCCGAGGTCACGCGCCGCTGCGACTGGAGGATCACCGATATCGTCGGAGGACCGACGCCGTCGACTCTCTACCTCGTCGTGCCGCCATCGGACATCGCGCGCACCAAGCCTCTGATCCGCCTGATCCTCAACCAGATCGGCCGACGCCTTACCGAAGTCCTTGACACGAAGGGCCGGCGTCACCGGCTCCTCCTCATGCTCGATGAGTTTCCCGCCCTCGGTCGCCTGGATTTCTTCGAAAGCGCCTTGGCGTTCATGGCAGGCTACGGCCTAAAGAGCTTCCTCATCGCGCAGTCGCTGAACCAGATCGAGAAGGCCTACGGGCCGAACAACTCGATCCTCGACAACTGCCACGTCCGGGTCAGCTTCGCGACCAACGACGAAAGGACCGCCAAGAGAGTCAGCGACGCGCTCGGCACCGCGACCGAGATGCGGGCCATGCGCAACTATGCCGGTCATCGGCTAAGCCCCTGGCTCGGCCATCTTATGGTCTCGCGATCCGAGACGCCGCGACCGCTGCTGACACCGGGTGAGATTATGCAGCTCGCTCCCACCGACGAGATCGTCATGGTGGCCGGCACGCCACCACTTCGCGCAAAAAAGGCCCGCTACTTCGAGGACCCACGGTTCCAGGAGCGTATCCTTCCGCCGCCAGAAACCACCAAGATGACCACGCCGCGGCCGAACGACTGGACGGCTATGCCCCTGCCGCCGCGCCCAGCGTTCGAGCTGCCGGAATCATCGAGCGGACGCGACGACGACGATCCCACCGGCTCCGAGAAGCGGCGCCAGCCCGAGCTCACCCGCATGGCGGCGGTGGAAAAGAAGGCCCCGATGGAGAACGAGTTCGAGATCGACCAGGTGGATGACGATCCGGGCGACGCGGCGCGCATGAGCCGCGTGAACCGTCTGATGCAAGGCATCGCGCGCCAGGTCTCGCTCGACCCCAACGACGGCATGGAGCTGTAGGGACGCCATGCCGATTCCCGGCAAGAAGCAGCGGCTTTCGGTTTACCTCGAACCAGAAATCATGAAGGCGCTCGCCGAATACGCGGCGCGGCGGGGCCAATCGCGCTCGCTCGTGGCCGAAGCTGGGATCGCCTCGTTCCTATCACCCGACGCAGCCGAACGGCAGGAGGCGGCGATTACGAAGCGACTCGATCAGCTCGACCGGCGCATGACACGCCTCGAGCGTGATCTTGGCATCGCGATCGAGACGCTGGCGGTTTTCGTCCGGCACTGGTTGACGACAAATCCACCCCTGCCCGAGCCGGCCCAAGCCGCCGCGCGCGCCCAGGCGGGCGAGCGGTACGACGCATTTGTTGCCGCGCTCGGCCGCCGGCTCGCCAAGGGCCCGCGGCTTCGTCAGGAAGTCTCCGAAGACGTCCCGGCCGAATAGAGCCAACGACCCCGCACAAGACTGCCGCCGTTCCGCCGTTTCCCTGTATTTGCACGCCACAATACGCCGATCACATTGCGGTTGTTGCGTCGCCCGAATTTCTGCCTCTTCTACTCGTCCCCGATCCAGGGCCGCTCTCGAGTGGTCCCGCGAAGAACGGGGACGACATGGCGAATTCCTTCCAGCAAACAGAGGCGATACTTCGCGGCACGCGCATGCTGCGAACTGCCCTTGGGCCAGCGGTCGCCGGATTCCTGGAAGACCCGTCGATCGTCGAGGTGATGCTCAACCCCGACGGGCGGCTCTGGATCGACCGGCTCGCCGAGGGCCTTGCCGACACAGGCGAGCGCCTGTCCGCCGCTGACGGAGAGCGCATCGTCCGCCTCGTCGCCCACCATGTCGGCGCAGAAGTCCACGCCGCAAGCCCCCGCGTGTCGGCCGAGCTTCCCGGAACGGGCGAGCGTTTCGAAGGCCTGTTGCCGCCCGTCGTCGCTGCGCCGGCCTTCGCAATCCGCAAGCCGGCGGTCGCGGTATTCACCCTCGACGACTACGTCGCCGCCGGCATCATGGCGCTCGAGCAAGCTGCTGTTCTGCGAGAAGCCATCGCCGCCCGAGCGAACATCCTGGTCGCGGGTGGGACGAGCACCGGCAAGACAACGCTCACGAATGCGCTCCTGGCCGAGATCGCGAAGGGATCGGATCGCCTCGTCATCATCGAGGACACACGCGAGCTTCAATGTACGGCCCCGAACCTCGTGGCCATGCGCACGAAGGATGGCGTCGTCTCGCTTTCCGAACTCGTTCGCTCCTCGCTTCGCTTTCGTCCCGATCGCATTCCCATCGGCGAGGTGCGTGGCGCGGAGGCGCTGGATCTCCTGAAAGCCTGGGGAACCGGGCACCCCGGGGGCGTCGGCACCATTCACGCCGGTACCGCCATCGGGGCGCTGCGCCGTCTTGAGCAACTCATCCAGGAAGCTGTCGTCACCGTCCCGCGCGCGCTCATCGCAGAGACCATAGACCTTGTCGCTGTCCTCAGCGGCCGCGGATCATCGCGCCGTCTCGCCGAGCTCGCGCGCGTCCATGGCCTGACGTCCAACGGCGACTACCGCGTCACACCCGCAACCGAACCCGTCACAGGAGATCATAGGTGATCCGCAACCTTCAGAAACTCCGTCGTCATCTTGCTGCAGCAACCGCGGCCGCTGTCGTCAGCATCGCGCTTGCACCCGCCGCACATGCCTCCGGCTCCTCCATGCCGTGGGAACAACCGCTCGAACAGATCCTACAGTCGATCGAAGGACCGGTCGCCAAGATCATCGCGGTCATCATCATCATCGTCACCGGCCTGACCCTCGCCTTCGGTGACACGAGCGGCGGCTTTCGGAGACTCGTCCAGATCGTCTTCGGTCTCTCGATTGCTTTCGCGGCCAGCTCCTTCTTTCTCAGCTTCTTCAGTTTCGGCGGTGGAGCGCTCGTGTGATGGTGGGCATCGCCGACAGCACCGAGGTCCCGGGCTTCTCAGTGCCCGTCCACCGCGCGCTGACGGAGCACATCCTGCTCGGCGGCGCGCCAAGGTCGATCGCGATCCTCAACGGGACGCTGGCGGCCGCTCTCGGCCTCGGCCTACGGCTTTGGATCGTCGGCCTCGGGCTCTGGGCGCTCGGCCATTTCGCGGCGGTATGGGCTGCGAAGCGCGACCCGATGTTCGTCGAGGTCACGCGTCGGCATCTCCGCGTCCCCTCCTTTCTAGCGGTCTGAGCCGGACCATGATGAACCTCGCCGAATATCGCCGAACCGCCGCTCGCCTCGCGGATTTCCTGCCCTGGGCTGCTCTCGTCGGAGAAGGCGTCGTTCTCAACAAGGACGGCAGTTTCCAGCGGACGGCACGTTTCCGCGGGCCAGATCTCGACTCTGCCGTTCCAGCCGAGCTGGTCGCGGTCGCCGGCCGTTTGAACAACGCATTCCGCCGCCTTGGATCGGGCTGGGCGATCTTCGTCGAGGCGCAGCGCTACGGCGTCGGCGCCTATCCGGCGAGCCGGTTTCCCGATCCCGCGTCCGCTCTGGTCGATGCGGAGCGCAAGGCCGATTTCGAAGAAGAGACGGCGCATTTCGAGTCGAGCTATTTCCTGACCTTCGCCTATCTCCCACCAGCCGAAGAGGCCGCGCGCGCGGAGAACTGGCTCTACGAAGGCAAGGCCGACCGAAGCGTCGATCCGCGCGAAATCCTGCGCGCGTTCGTCGATCGCACCGACCGCGTGCTTCAGCTCATCGAGAACTTCATGCCAGAGTGCTTCTGGCTCGATGACGCCGCGACGCTGACTTACCTGCACTCATGCATCTCGGCGAAGCGGCACCGCGTCCGCGTCCCCGAGACCCCGATGTATCTGGACGCGTTGCTGGCGGACCAGCCCCTCACCGGAGGCCTCGAGCCGAAGCTCGGCGATGCGCACCTTCGCGTCCTGACGATCGTCGGCTTTCCAAGCGCCACGACGCCCGGACTCCTCGACGAACTCAACAGGCTTGCCTTTCCCTACCGCTGGTCGACCCGCGCGATCCTGCTCGACAAGACCGACGCGACCAAGCTCCTTACGCGCATCAGACGGCAGTGGTTCGCAAAGAGGAAAAGCATAGCCGCCATCCTCAAAGAGGTCATGACCAACGAGGCTTCGGCACTCGTCGACACGGATGCCGCGAACAAGGCGGCCGATGCCGATCTCGCGCTTCAAGAACTTGGCGCCGACTATGCGGGCCAGGCCTACGTCACAGCGACGGTGACCGTGTGGGATGCCGACCCACGCATCGCTGCTGAAAAGCTCCGTCTCGTCGAAAAGGTCGTTCAGGGCCGCGACTTCACGGCAATGGCCGAGACGATCAACGCGGTGGACGCATGGCTCGGCTCATTGCCGGGCCATGTCTATGCCAACGTCCGTCAGCCGCCGATCTCGACCCTTAACCTCGCACACATGATCCCGCTGTCGGCTGTCTGGGCCGGCCCGGAACGGGATGAGCACCTTGGCGCGCCCCCCTTGCTGTTCGGCAAGACCGAGGGCTCGACGCCGTTCCGACTTTCTCTTCACGTCGGCGACGTCGGTCACACGCTCGTGGTCGGCCCGACGGGGGCCGGAAAATCGGTACTGCTCGCGCTGATGGCGCTCCAGTTCCGCCGCTATCGGAACTCGCAGGTCTTCGCCTTCGATTTCGGAGGATCGATCCGCGCCGCGGCGCTCGCCATGGGCGGCGACTGGCACGATCTCGGCGGCGGGCTGACGGAAGGATCGACGGAGAGCGTTGCCCTGCAGCCGCTCGCCGGCATCCAACATGTGCCAGAGCGCGCGTGGGCGGCCGACTGGATCGTCGCGATCCTCGCGCGCGAGGGAGTCGCGATCACGCCGGAGGTCAAGGAGCTTCTCTGGGCTGCGCTGACCTCGCTCGCCAGCGCGCCGGTCGCGGAGCGGACGATCACGGGCCTCGCGGTCCTGCTCCAGTCCAACGACCTCAAGCAGGCGCTCCGGCCATTCTGCGTCGGCGGCCCCTACGGTCGCCTCCTTGATGCCGAGCACGAACATCTCGGCGAAGCATCGGTGCAGGCCTTCGAGACGGAGGGCTTGATTGGCACCGGTGCGGCTCCGGCCGTGCTCGCCTATCTCTTCCACCGCATCGGGGATCGGCTCGATGGCCGGCCGACACTCCTTATCATCGACGAGGGCTGGCTTGCCCTCGACGATGAGGGCTTTGCGACGCAATTGCGGGAATGGCTGAAGACGCTGCGCAAGAAGAATGCGTCCGTCGTCTTCGCCACGCAGTCGCTCTCCGATATCGACAATTCCCCCATCTCGCCGGCCATCATCGCGCTGACGGCCGCGTCATCGAAGTCCGACCAACAGGACATCGCGCGCATTTACGCGGAGGCAGGCCGCGAAGGCTTTCTCACGGCCTGGCTGCGCCACCGCGGCGTCGACTGGGCCGCCGATCTTGTTCCCGATCTCACCAATCTGGAGACCACCCCATGATCATTCGTCGCTCGCGCGCGGCACTTGTCGCCGCGTCTCTCCTGTCGCTCCCGATCGCGATTGCTCCCCTCGTGACCCCGCCTGCATCGGCACAGTGGATTGTCTACGACCCCACAAACTACGTGCAGAACGTGCTGCAGGCGGCGCGCGCCTTGGAGCAGATCAATAATCAGATCACGTCGCTTCAGAACGAAGCCGAGATGCTGATCAACCAGGCAAGAAATCTCGCCAGCCTGCCATATTCCTCGCTGCAGCGCCTAGAACAGTCGATCCAGCGCACGCAGCAGCTTCTCGCCCAGGCGCAGGGCGTCGCCTTCGACGTTCAACAGATCGACCAGGCATTTCAGACGACTTACGGCAATGCCTCGCTGTCTGCGTCCGACCAGCGGCTCATCGCCGACGCGCGAACACGGTGGCAGCATACCGTGGGCGGCTTGCAGGACGCCATGCGCGTGCAGGCAACGGTCGTCGGCAATCTCGATACCAACCGCGCTGAGATGTCGGCGCTCCTCGGCCAGAGCCAAGGTGCGACCGGCGCCCTGCAAGCCGCGCAGGCCGGTAACCAGATCCTCGCCCTTCAGGCGCAACAGCTCGCAGACCTGACCGCGGTCGTCGCCGCCGATGGCCGCGCGCGTGCGCTCGCCGAAGCGGAACGCGCGGCGGCAGCCGAGCAAGGCCGCGAGCAGCGCCGACGCTTCCTTACACCCGGCGCCGGTTACCAACCTGGCAACGCGAGCATGTTCCCGGACGGCAACTGAGAGGCCTCGTCATGGACGGAAAAATGCTCGCCCGGCTCGGCGCCGTCGCCTTCGTCGCGATCGCGATCACCGCGACGGTCATCGAACTGAGCCGGAAGGAGGAGCGGTCGGAGATGGCCCCCGCGCACCCAGTGCAGGCGAATGCGGAGGACACGCTGCAGGCAGAGCTCTTCCGCTGTCAGAGCCTCGGTGAGGCGGGTCCGCGCGATCCCGCTTGCCTGCGCGCCTGGGCGGAGAGCCGCCGGCGTTTCCTGACCGCTGGGAGCCCGAACAGGGCAGCGGATCGGGAGCAGTCGCGAACGCGCGGCGGGGCGCCCGCCCAAGGCTCGTCAGCGCACGAAGCGCATCGTCGTGAGGCGACGCCGCACACCGAAGACGCCGAGTAGCGCCATGGGGGACACCGGCGTCATCGACCACTTCCTGGAGGTCTTCACCCGCTACATCGACAGCGGGTTCGGACTGCTGGGCGGCGAAGTCGCGTTCATCGCGACGACGCTGATCGTGATCGACGTCACGCTCGCCGCGCTGTTCTGGAGCTGGGGCACGGATGACGACATCATCGCCAGGCTGGTCAAGAAGACTCTGTTCGTCGGCGTCTTCGCCTACATCATCGGCAACTGGAACAATCTCGCCCGCATTGTCTTCGAGTCCTTCGCCGGGCTGGGCCTCAAGGCGTCCGGCACCGGCTTCACCACAGCCGATCTCCTGCGTCCCGGCCGTGTCGCGCAGACCGGTCTCGACGCCGGCCGGCCGCTTCTCGAGTCGATCTCCGGTCTCATGGGCTACTGGTCGTTTTTCGAGAACTTCATCCAGATCGCCTGCCTCTTTCTCGCCTGGGCGCTGGTGCTGCTCGCCTTCTTCATCCTGGCGGTGCAGCTCTTCGTGACGCTCATCGAGTTCAAGCTGACTACGCTCGCGGGCTTTGTGCTCATTCCCTTCGGCCTGTTCGGCCAGTCCGCGTTCATGGCGGAGCGCGTGCTTGGCAACGTGATCAGCTCCGGCATCAAGGTTCTGGTGCTGGCCGTCATCATCGGCATCGGCTCGACCCTCTTTGGCGAGTTCACCACGGGCTTCGGCGGCGCCAGCCCGACCATCGACCAGGCCATGGCGATCGTTCTGGCGGCGCTGTCGCTGCTTGGCCTCGGCATTTTCGGTCCCGGGATCGCCAGCGGCATCGTCTCCGGAGGCCCACAGCTCAGCGCCGGCGCCGCGGTCGGCACAGGGATCGCCGCGGGTGGCGCCGCCGTCGCCGCGGGCGCGGCAGGCGGGCTTGCAGTGCGTGGCGGCGCTGCGGCGCTTTCAGGCACGGCCGCTGCCGCGCGCGGCGGAGCCGCCGTCGCAGGAGGCGCGACAACAGCCTACAGCCTTGGTGCGGCCGGGCAATCCGGCGCTGCCGGCGTGGCTTCGGGCCTCGGCGGTGTTGCGCGCGCCGCAGGCAGCGCCGCCGTCTCGCCGCTGCGCCGGGTTGCCACCGGTGCTGCCGGCAGCGTGCGAGCCAGCTACGCACAGGGCGCTCAGTCGGCTTTCGAAGCGACGGGTGGTGCATCGACCATGAGGAGCGTCGGCGGCAGTGCTGCCGAGGCGCCGGCCGCGCCGGCGTCTGACGGTCCGCCGGCCTGGGCCCGCCGCATGAAGCGCTCTCAACACATGACCCACGGCGTCATGGCCGCCGCTCACGCGATCCGCGGCGGCGACAGTCACGGCGGCGGCGCCTCCGTCCACCTCTCCCAGCGAGACCAATAATGTTCAAACGGCCATCGACACACTACGGGAAGACGCCCGAACCAGAAACACCCTACCAGCGCGCCGCTCAGGTCTGGGACGAGCGGATAGGCTCGGCGCGCGTGCAGGCGAAGAACTGGCGCCTCATGGCGTTCGGCTGCCTGTTCCTGTCCGCTGGATTCGCCGCGGCGCTCGTCTGGCAGTCGGCCCGTGGCACCGTTGTGCCTTGGGTGGTTCAGGTTGACAACCTCGGCCAGGCGCAGGCCGTGGCGCCCGCGATCGCGGACTATCGCCCCACCGATCCGCAGATCTCCTACCACCTCGCCCGCTTCATCGAGCAGGTCCGTGGACTACCCGCCGACCCGATCGTCGTACGCCAGAATTGGCTGCGCGCGTATGAATTCACCACTGATCGCGGTGCGGCGGCGTTGAACGACTACGCCAGGGCGAACGATCCGTTCACACGCGTTGGCCGCCAGCAGGTCGCCGTTGAGGTGTCCAGCGTGATCAGGGCGTCCCCCGACAGCTTCCGCGTGGCGTGGACCGAACGCCGATACGAAAACGGCCAGCTCGCAGCGACGGAGCGCTGGACCGCCATCATCACCGTCGTTCTGCAGCCTCCGCGCGATGCCGAAAGGCTCCGCGCCAATCCGCTCGGCATCTACGTCAATGCGATCAACTGGTCGCGGGAGATGGGGCAATGAGTCCGATAGGCGCACCGGCCAGGCCGGCTTTCCTTAAACCCGCCTTTCTGTGCCTCGTGCTCGCAGCACTGGCGCTTGGCGGATGCGCGACCAACAAGCCGCCGCAAATCAGCTACGACTCCGACGTGCCGCCGCTCCCTCCCGTGCCTGCCGCGCTCATCGATGAGCGACCGCGGCCATTGCACATACCACCGGCCTGGACTCCTACCCGCGGAGGAGCCGCGTCGAATTCGCCGACCGGCCGGGTCGAGAACGCCAACGCCGCTGCCCGCGTTGAACCCCGTCGCGAGGGCTATTTCAACGCGATCCAGATCTATCCCTGGAGCGAAGGCGCGTTGTATCAAGTCTATGCCGCACCCGGTCAGATCACCAACATCGCGCTCGAGCCGGGCGAGAGCCTGACCGGCGCCGGACCGATCGCCGCTGGCGATACCGCGCGCTGGATCATCGGCGACACCGAGAGCGGGTCGGGCGCCACCCGGCGCGTCCATGTGCTCGTGAAGCCGACGCGCGCGGACATCTCCACCAATCTCGTCATCACCACCGACCGACGCATCTACATGATCGAGCTCCGCTCCGGCACGAGCCCGTACATGCCGGCGGTGGCGTGGGCTTACCCGCAGCCGCCCGCTTCGCAGCGTCAGGCCATGCCGGCAGCACCGATCATTCCGGCCCGCGCGGCCCGCAACTACCGCTATGCCTTGACAGGCGACAATCCGCCCTGGCGGCCGGTCGCCGTTTATGACGACGGGCGACGTGTCTATGTCGAATTCCCGCGCGGTATCGTCCAGGGGGAAATGCCGCCGCTCTTCGTCATCGGCTCGGAAGGCGAGCTGCAGATCGTCAACAGCCGTATCCACCACAACATCCTGATCGTCGATCGTCTTTTCGGCGCCGCAGAGCTTCGCCTTGGCAGTGGCGATCGCCAGCAGACGGTCAGAATCGTGCGATCCGATGGAAGGCCATCGTCATGAGCGACATTGACAATCCCGGCCGCGATTCGGGGACGGAGGGAGAACTGAATTCCGCAGCTCCCATGAGGCTGCGCGGAGAGCCGCCACGTGTCACCCGGCTGTCGCGGAAGGCGTTGACAGCGCTCGGCCTGATCGCGTCCCTTTGCCTGGGAGGCGCGCTGATCTACGCGCTTCAGACCCGTAGCGCCGGTACCAGCAGCGAGGAACTCTACTCGACGACAAACCGCCCCACGGCGGACGGCCTCGCCGGCCTTCCGCGCGACTATACTGGCCCGCGGCTTGGACCACCGCTGCCCGGCGATCTCGGCCGCCCGATACTCGACGCCCAGAATCGTGGCCAACCGGTCGTGCCTCCGCCAATCCGCCCGACGATCGACCCCAATGAGCAGCGCCGCCTTGCCGAGGAGGAAGCGGCACGCACCAGCCGCGTGTTCTTCCAAACCGAGGCACGCGCACTTGCGGTGCCGACCCGGCCGGGCGACGCGGCAACTACCGTGAATCCGACCGGCCTCGGCCTTCCGGGTCAAATCAGCCTACCCACCGCCCAGGACCGACAAGTCGCCTTCCTGAACGCCGCAATCGATCGCCGCACCATGGCGCCCGATCGTGTGCTGGCGCCGGCATCGCCTTACGTACTTCAGGCCGGCGCCGTGATCTCGGCTGCTCTGATTACCGGCATCCGCTCAGATCTGCCGGGGCAGATCACCGCGCAGGTGACAGAGCACGTCTACGACAGCCCGACCGGCCGCATCCTTCTCGTCCCACAGGGCACTCGCATCATCGGCCAGTACGACAACGCGGTGCAGTTCGGCCAGCGCCGTGTGCTCCTCGTGTGGAATCGTCTCATCTTCCCAAATGGCCGCTCAATCGTGCTCGAGCGCCAGCCGGGAGCCGATACGCAGGGCTATGCCGGCCTCGAGGATGGCGTGGATTATCACTGGTGGGATCTCGCGAAGGCGGCCGGTCTCTCCACACTTCTCAGTGTGGGAGCGGAGTTGGCGATCGATGACGAGGACCGATTGCTCCGCGCAATCCGCAACGGCGGACAGGACACGATCAACGACGCCGGCCAGCAGATCATCCGGCGTCAGCTTAATGTGCCGCCGACGTTGACGGTCCGACCTGGTTTTCCGGTCCGCGTGATCGTCACACGCGATCTCGTCCTCGAGCCGTACGGAGGATGATCAGTGACAAAGCTGAAGCTGGGGGCCCTGGAAGACGACAAGCCGGTTAAAGTGACGGTAGAACTACCTGCCGCCGTCCATCGGCAGTTGGTAGCTTATGCCGATGTCCTCGCACGGGAGACCGGTAAGCCCGTCCCCGATCCTGCCAAGCTCATCGCGCCAATGATTGAGCGATTCATGGCGACTGATCGGGCATTTGGGAAGGCTCGCCGCGGCCCGGGATCGCGGCCCCCCCAGCCTTGACCTGCCGCCTCTCACCATCCGCTTTACCGGTCCTGCCGTTGGCGTCGGGCCGCTGGCGCGACATTGCTTTGGCAAGACTGAGCAGCCGCCTCAGGGCCGGATTGTCATTCTGGCGCGACCAGATTGCGCAGAATGGTAGCAAATGCCCGCTGAGCGGCCTATACGCGATGCCAGGAAAGCGGTCCGCTGTCGTGGCCTCGCTTGTCAGGGTTAGCCCCTGACTCATCGCCACCAGATGCATGAGATTGTCCCGTCCGACCGCGTGGCGCTCTACACTCGGGTGGTGGCCAAGGTCGGCCAAGTGCTTGACAAGGTAATCTTCGATCTCAGGTCCGGGATCACACTCGCTTACAATAAAGCGATACGCGCGGAGGTCATTCCATGTGAGCTTTCGCCGTCCCGCGAGTTCATGCGCCACGGGCAGAACGACGAATATCCGTTCTGTCCAAAGGTGCTCCCGATCGCAGTCGTCTGCGGTCGGTGTGCCTGTCAGAAAGGCGATATCGATCTGAAGACGTCGAACCGCTGACAAATGCGCGGCAGGCGCCCCTTCCACCAGGTCGAGCCGGACAGCCGAATGTCGTTGACCGTAGGTGCGCAGCAAGTCCGCCAGAAAGCCACCGGCCAATGACATAAATATTCCCACGCGAATACTGCCGACTTCCCCACGACCACCTAAGGCTGCGTCCGATGCAGCATGTCTTATGTGGTTCAGTGCGCGGCGGGCCCGGCCTACGAAGGACTGTCCGGCGTTTGTAAGGCAAACGCCGCTGTGGCCGCGTACAAACAGCGAGACGCCGAGTCGATCCTCCAGGTCGCGAATTCTTCGGCTGATTGCCGATTGCTCGACATTGAGTGTGCTTGCAGCACCGCGAAAGCTGCCCGCTTGTGCGGCAGCTATCACATAGCATAGCTGTCGCACTTCAATGCGGAGGCTCGCATGCCCGGCGAGCGGCAGCCGCGATCTAGGTCCATATGGCATGCTCTTCACCGATACAGAACCGCGTTAAATCTGAGCCGGCTTTTTCTCAAAGCCCGCGTGAAAGGGCGGACGTCGGTCCGCCCCTCCGCTTTTGGGTGACGAGCGCCTACACGGCAATCGTGATGCGATTGTCGACCTTGGTGACCCCCGGCGCTCGCCACGCGGCCCGCTCGGCCTCCTGACGTTCTGCCCAGGAGCGCACCGAACCGGTGAGCGTCACTTCGCCGCCATTTGTCGTCACGATGATGCGGTTAGCATCGATCTCGGCGCTGCGCTTGAACGCGTCTTCGATCTTCGCCTTGATCTCGGATGGAGCAACGCGAGGCTTCAAAGTGATCAGGTTGGAGATTCCCTTCAGGCCTTTCAGGCCGCGCACCGCCCGTTCCGCACGTGAGCGCTGGTAATCCCACTCCACGTTGCCTTCCAGCGTCGCCCAGCCGCTCTTCACCACCACCTTGATGTTCTCGTGCGCATACGGAAGCTCGGTCTTGATCGCGGCCACGGCCTCGCGCGCCAGTTCCGGGTCAGGGCGCTGGTTTTCCGAGGGCAGCCGCACCTCGATATCGTTCGCCACGCCGAGCACGCCCGACACGCGCTTTGCCGCCCGCTCGGCCTCATATTTCTGCGCATAGCTGCGCACGAAGCCGGTGAGCGTCACGACGCCCGACTTGACGGCCACGCCGATGTCGGTGGCGTCGATGTCAGGGTCCCACTTCAGTTCGGTTTCCACATCGCGCTTGATGTCGCTGTCGGATCTCATTGTCGTGCTTCCTTTCGCTGTTAGGGCATGGCCGCACTGCGAGGGCCGGCGCCCGGTCCTCCACAACTTGCAGCCAGACGAGGCTACTGCCGGCCAGGTGGAGCGCGCTGACGTGTGTCAGTTTCGGGCGAGGAGCAGCAGATTCACCTAAAGCGACAGTCGTTCGAACAATGCGAATGGCACTGTCAATCAGCGGCTGAGCGACGCTGAGGTTTCGAAGTTAGTGAAGCGACCGGCGATGACCGTCAGGCTGGCACCCGCAGATCGAGAAAGCCGGAGCAACTACGTCTTGGGGTGATCGGAAGACCGATTATCAGCAGCCGCGACAGCAACAATAGCTGGACGTACCAATCTGCCGTGGAGCAGATAGCCTGGCTGCAAAACCTCGACGACCGTGCCTTCCGAGACAGTCGTTTCGATTCGTAGATACACCGCCTGCTGCTCGCGCGGGTCAAACCGTTGTCCTATCGGATCAATCCTGCGCACGCCATGACGGGCGAGAGCCGACAGTAATGAATATTCACTCGCCCGAACACCGGCGATGAGTGATGCCGCCGAGGCCTTACCCGCATCCATGCACGCGTCCTCGATCGAGGTGTTCAATCTCTCAAACGTGTCGAGCAGTTCCCCCGCGAAGCATCCGACTGCCCGCTTCACGGCCTCATCCCGCTCGCGTCGCATCCTCTTGCGAATGTTCTCCTGTTCGGCGAGAGCGCTCATGAGTTCGCGCTCGAGTTCAGCGAGCCTCGCCTTGTGCTCGACGGCAGGCGCTGTCGGCGCCATCGATCGAAGATCCGGCCCAGTCCCCCGATCGATCCGCGTCCTGGTAGCGCGAGGATCAGACATCGCGTTTGTCGTCCTTGTCGTCCAACTCCTCGAAGTCCGCATCGACGACATCCTCGCCGGTCGATCTCTGTCCGCTCGCACCACCGGCGGAGCTGTCGTTCAGCTTCGCTTTGAAGTTCAACAGGGCGATCTGCAGCATTTGCGCCTTGGCTTCGATCTCTGCGGTCGAGTCGGTACCAACCACCGACTTCAAATCCTCGATTGCCTTCTCGACCGCTTCCTTCTCTGCGGCCGGCGCGTTGTCCTTTGACTCGTCGAGCGCTTTCTGGCTTGCCGCAATCTCGGAGTCTGCCCTGTTCCTCGCCTCGACCAGCGCCCGCCGCTTCTTGTCGGCTTGGGCGTTTGCCTCAGCCTCCTTGATCATTCGCTCGATATCTGCCTGCGACAGGCCCCCCGAGGCCTGAATGCGAATCTGTTGCTCTTTCCCTGTTGCCTTGTCCTTCGCCGAGACATTCACGATGCCGTTCGCGTCGATGTCGAAGGTCACCTCGATCTGGGGAACGCCACGAGGCGCGGGGGGAATACCAACGAGATCGAACTGGCCGAGCAGCTTGTTGTCGGCCGCCATCTCGCGCTCGCCTTGAAAGACGCGGATCGTGACCCCGGCCTGGTTGTCTTCCGCTGTCGAGAAGACCTGACTCTTCTTGGCCGGAATGGTCGTATTGCGCTCGATGAGGCGGGTAAACACCCCACCAAGAGTCTCAATGCCGAGCGACAGTGGTGTCACATCGAGCAGCAGCACATCCTTGACGTCGCCTTGGAGCACGCCGGCTTGGATCGCCGCGCCAATCGCCACCACCTCATCGGGATTGACGCCCTTGTGCGGCTCTCGGCCGAAGAGGTCGGTGACAGTTTGGTGGACCTTCGGCATTCGCGTCATGCCGCCAACGAGAACAACCTCGTCGATTTTCTCCGGCTTGATCTTCGCATCCTTCATTGCGTCCCGGCAGGGCTTTTCCGTGCGATGGACTAGGTCGTCGACCAGTTCCTCGAGCTTGGCGCGCCTGAGCTTGATCTCAAGATGCTTCGGGCCATTCTGATCGGCCGTGATGAAGGGCAGGCTGATGGTGGTTTCCAGCGCCGAGGAGAGCTCGATTTTGGCCTTCTCCGCCGCTTCCCGGAGCCGCTGTAACGCAAGCCGGTCATTGCGCAGGTCGATGCCCTGGTCTTTCTTGAACTCGCTTGCGAGCCAGTCGATGATCCGCTTGTCGAAATCTTCGCCGCCCAGGAATGTATCGCCATTGGTGGCCTTCACCTCGAACACGCCGTCACCGATCTCGAGCAGCGAAATGTCGAAGGTTCCGCCACCGAGGTCGTACACCGCGATCATCCCGGCCTTCTTTTTGTCGAGGCCATAGGCAAGAGCGGCGGACGTCGGCTCGTTGATAATCCGCAGCACCTCGAGGCCGGCAATCTTGCCGGCATCCTTCGTCGCCTGCCTTTGGCTGTCATTGAAGTATGCAGGAACGGTGATCACCGCCTTCTCGACCTTCTCGCCGAGATAGGCTTCAGCGGTCTCCTTCATCTTCACTAGTATGTACGAGCTGATCTGGCTCGGACTGTACTTTTTGCCCTGCACCTCAACCCATGCATCGCCATTGTCGGCCCTGACAATCTTGTAGGGCACAAGAGCCTTGTCTTTTTCCACCATGGGGTCGTCATAACGCCGGCCGATCAGACGTTTGATGGCGAAGATGGTGTTCTCGGGATTTGTTACCGCCTGTCGCTTCGCAGGCTGGCCAACGAGAATTTCACCGTCGCTCGCGAAGGCCACAATGGATGGTGTCGTGCGTCCACCCTCCGCGTTTTCGATGACTTTGGTCTGGGAGCCTTCCATGATCGCGACGCAGGAATTCGTCGTACCCAGGTCGATGCCGATCACCTTGCCTGTCATGCTGTGTCTCCGTCAGTCGGGAATTTCGATGCAACACCTGCCCCGCAGTATGGCCGAGGGGCAGGTCATCGACGTTGACGGACGTCAGTCCGACGGCAATGCAATCGGCTGGACAGGACAGTCAAGCTTGCCAATCGCCGGCCGCCAAGCGACGAGGTCGGCGGACTCGCGCCAACCGTGCAGCGGTGTACGCGCCGCGCTCCAGCACGGGCGGTTTTCAGTCGGCTGGTTGTGCGGACCCGAAACTAAAGCCACCTTGCCGCAAGCCCCGTAGAGAGGCCCGATCTCTTGCGGCCTTAACTTCCGGTGTGCGCGTCTCTTTCCAGCCACGGGTCCGGCTGAACGTTCGCAAGAGGCACGTCTTCCAACCGCTTCACGATATCAATCTCATGTACCCGGATCGCTTCGGCGCCGAATTTTGCCAGAATCTCCTGTGCTTCCGCTTCCTTCTCCGCGGTACGGGCACGCACCCAGAGCACAATGCCGCCAGACATGAGCTGAAGCTCGAGCTCCTCCGCCTGCTTGTTGCCAAGCAGTCGAACTGCAGCAGTGCCGATGCCCGCTCCGACCGTCCCGGCTGCCATTGCGGCTGCGGCGATCACTGCGAGACTTCCGCCGGAAGCGACGACGGACATCACGGCCGCCGTGGCGCCAACATAGAAGAGGATTCCCGCCACGCCGGCGGTCGCCGTTGCGAGATCGTCTCGGGCGACAAACGCCCGACGCGGGGTCCCCGGCACATCGGCGATCTCCTCCGGCGGAATGTAGAGCATGCCCAGACAGCGCCTGACCGCTTCGAGCTCACCCATGATGTCAATATCCGCTCGGTCGAAACCTGCATGCAAGAGGGCTTCGATTGCATCCTCGAGAGTGTCTTTCCTATGAAATACGCCGGCCACTTCACGGACCTTCCGCGTCTCAAGAATCCCCTCGTCGTCTGGATTCGTCATAATCATCGATCCTTCGCAGCGGCCGGCAGAGACCGCTACGCGCCGGCTCATCCCCAGAAACCAATGGACAGCATTTCAATGCGCCATGACGAGCGACACTGGCGACTTGCGAAGGAGCTGGTACGTCGCTCCCCCGAGCAACCATTCCCGCAACCGGGAATGGCCGTAGCCGCCCATGATAAGCAGGTCACCCTTGCGCGCAACCACTTCGTCCGCCAGCGCCGTCGCGACGTTGCCAAGCCCCTGCCTCGCAACCCGCTCCAGCGCGGCGCTGATGCCGTGTCGTCGAAGATAAGCAACGAGTCTATCATCCTGCGTCGCGGTCAGAATTGACTCGCCTTCCCCGCCGATGCGGAGCACAGTGACTGCTTTCGATTTCTCAAGATACGGCAATGCCTCGGCTACCGCCCGTGTTGCTTCGCGGCTGCCGTTCCAGGCAATCACCGCATGCTGAAAACCCTCGTCGAAGCTCCTCTGATCTGCCACGAGGAAGATGTGCCTTCCCGCCTCGAACAGGGTTTCCTCCACCACGTCGTGCAGTTCAATCGCATCATCCTCATCGCTGAGGCGAAGACCGACGAGGGCGTCTGCCGTCCGGCATTCCCGTGCCGTGAGACGCGCCTGCTCATGGGCGTACGCATCGATTCGACGCACTTCGGATGACGACGCTAGGCCTTTCAGGCGGTTCTTGATCTTGTCCTCGAACTCTCTTCCTGCCGTCTGTGCCTGATCGAGAAGTCGGGACCACTCGTTCACGTTGACCACGCTGTCGACGATGGTTGGGTCTGGCAAAACGTTAATTATCAATCCAATCACATGGGCATTGAACAATTTCGCCAGACTTTCCGTGGCCGCGAGCCTGAAATCGTCTCCGCCCGTTCCGTCGAGTCTGACCACCAACACCTTAATCATGCTCTCCTCCTAAGGCGCGACCACGACCGACCTCTTGAATTCAAGGTCCGGATCATCCTGGTAGGATGAGGGCCCGCGGCTGGCCGTTCACTGACGTTCGTCAGCGTTGCTCAACATTTGTGATTGCCAGGGTGCGACGCAGTCGTCAGGAAGCGAACGGCACCGGCTTCGAACAACCGGCTCACCGGTTAAGCATCTTGTCCTTAGGCCACCGTCGAAAAGCGGCTCTCAATCCGACACAAAAAGTCACCGGAAGTGGCGCGGTACCGGAGCTCTCGAACGAGCCGTATCTGCGTCAGAGCCAGCTTTGAGGCGTGGCCCAGCGTGACGATCGTGAATTGCACCCTGATCACAGAGGCTGACGCGCCCCGGCAGTGCCGGGCGCAATTATCACGCTCATTTGGCGCGTACGCAGGCGCGTCCTCGCGACACTGACAAACGTCAGTGCAGGGCCAATCGTGGTGCTGATCTAGTGATTACTGCACGCCCCACCGATCGTCAGCGACGGAGAAACAATGAAAGCTCTCATCTTTGAAGGGCCCGGCAAGAAATCGCTCCAGGAGCGTGATATTCCGGCCGTCCAGAATCCGACCGACGCCATCGTCAGGGTGGCGAAAACCACCATCTGCGGCACTGACCTCCATATCCTCAAAGGTGACGTTCCCCCCTGCGCGCCTGGGCGCGTCCTCGGGCATGAGGGCGTAGGCGTCGTCGAGCAAGCGGGCGCAGGAGTGACGCAATTCAAGAAGGGCGACCATGTCCTGATTTCCTGCATCTCCTCCTGCGGCAAGTGCGAATATTGCCGGCGCGGCATGTATTCCCACTGCACAACCGGTGGCTGGATTCTCGGCAACACCATTGATGGCACGCAGGCCGAGTACGTCCGCATTCCTCACGCTGACACCAGCCTCTATCCTATCCCGGACGGCACCGATGAAGATGCACTGGTAATGCTAAGCGATATCTTGCCGACCGGCTTTGAATGCGGCGTGCTCAATGGCAAAGTCCAGCCGGGTGCTTCCGTGGCGATCGTCGGCGCGGGGCCTGTCGGCCTGGCAGCTCTGCTGACGGCGCAGTTCTACTCACCTGCAGAACTGATCGTGATCGATCTCGACGAGAACCGGCTCGAGGCCGCGAAGCGTTTCGGTGCGACAAAGACGGTCAAGGCCACCGGAGAGGAGGCAAAGCGGCAGCTTCTCCAACTGACAGAGAACAAGGGGGTGGATACAGCCATCGAGGCCGTCGGCATCCCCGCAACATTCGAGCTGTGCCAGGAGATCGTCGCCGCGGGCGGCGTCATCGCCAACATCGGCGTTCATGGTGTTAAGGCTGACCTTCATCTTGAAAAGCTTTGGTCGCACAATATCGCCATCACTACGCGCCTGGTCGACACGGTCACCACACCGATGCTGCTGAAGACCGTGCGATCCGGGAAAATCGATCCGAAAAAGCTGATCACTCACCGCTTCAAGCTCGATGCCATTCTCGACGCTTACGAGACCTTCTCGAAAGCATCAGATACGCGAGCGCTCAAGGTCATCATCGAGGCGGACTAGCGGGCGCCATCATTCAGGGCGGCCCCATCGCGGATCCTCGGCTGCCGGTGGGCGCTGGCAAAGCGGCGAGCTTTCGGCGGTTGGTGCCGGATAGGGCTGCCTACCTGCTTGGTCTCGCCGGGGTCGACAGGACGATCGGTCGGCCGGGCTTTCAGGCGGGACCACCCCAACGGCCCATACGGGATTTTACGATAAGGGATTCCCACAAACTCGCGTGGTCCGCACGATCAATCAGCCCGCCTCCGAGAACCTGTTCCGAAGGTTCAGCGCGGCCAAGCCCAATAGGAACCCTCATGCCTGCCACGATGAGGACGATACTTTTACCCGCCGGAGAGACGATACCACTGCTCGGACAGGGCACATGCGGGATGGGTGAGCACCGCGAATCGCACAAAGCAGAGGTGGCCGCACTGCGAACCGGCATCGACCTCGATATGACGCTCATCGACACGGCAGAAACCTATGGAGACGGAGGCGCTGAGGAGGTTGTGGGAGAGGCTGCTGCGGGTCAGCGCGATAAAGTCTTCATCGTTAGCAAGGTGCATCCGCATCGCTCCTCCCGTCTCGGCGTCCTGACGTCTTGTGACCGGAGCCTAAAGCGTCTCCGCACGGACTGGATTGATCTTTATCTGCTTCATTGGCGGGGTAACGTCGCGCTGAGCGAAACCATCGAGGCCTTCGAAACCCTAAAAGCCGCGGGAAAAATACGGTACTGGGGGGTCAGTAACTTCGGTATTGACGACTTGCGAGACTTAGCGGCCGTTCCGATGGGAAAATCCGTTCAGACCAACCAGGTCGCCTACAATCTCATGAGACGCGGCATTGAGCGCAATCTCCTGCCTTGGTGCCGGGAGAGGGGAATTCCACTCATAGCCCATTCACCCATCGAGCGAGGTCAACTCGCTCGCGAGGGAAGGCTGGCGCGCATAGCCGACCGATACGGGGTGAGCCGCGCCCGCCTGGCGCTCGCTTGGATCTTGAGCCAAGAGGGTGTCGTTGCCATTCCGAAGGCTGCAACCGCAGAGCATGTCAAAGATAATCGGGAAGCACTCGAGTTGCGGCTTGCTCCAGCCGATCTGGCTGAACTCAACCGGCTCTTTAGTCTGCAGATTGGGAATCGATAATCCCGAAGACGGTGGGCCGACGTCGTAGGCCGACCCGGCGGGCACGGGTGGGGATCGAGCAGCTGCACCCTCGATCACGAACCACTGCACGGATAGCGGACACTTCCGGCGATCTGGACACGCGGATGATCATCATACCGAGATGTTGGCTTGCTGCCCAAAGGAATGCCCGCCATCCGGGGGGCAGGATGGCGGGCAGGCAAGGCGGGTGGGGCTAAGAAGCGGCGATGTCAACCCGCCTGCACAGGGATACGCTTGACGTTGGCAAGGGCCTCGGCTGTCTTTGGAAGCACCACCGTCAGTAGACCGTTCTTGAATGTCGCGCTGGCCGCGTCGGGATCCACTCCCTCGGGTAGCGGCAAGGTGCGTTCGAAGGCGCCATAGGCTCGCTCGTGGACTATGAGCCCGTTGTCCTCTGATTGCCGGTCGGTCCTCTTTTCACCGCGGATCGTCAATTCTCCATCAACGATGGAGATGTTGACATCGTCTTCGGTGAGACCCGGCAATTCGGCCGTGACGGTTACTTCTTTGCCGCTATCGCTGACATCAACGCGAACGACATCGGCAAACTCAGACTGACCGAGCGCCGGAAATGAAGACGGTATTATCCGCCAGAAATTCTCAAATGCGCGATCGATGTCCTGCCGAAATGCGCGGATCGGGTCCGCCGGCTCCGTTCGCACGGCCACGTCCCGACGGGAGGTACGCCAAGGAATAAGATCGGTGATCCTCATTGTCTTTCCTCACGCGGCCTTGACAGGGATCTTGGCGGCGGGCGCAGGCGTCGCCTTCGGTAGCGTCAACCGCAGAACGCCGTCTTTGAACACAGCTTCGATTTTTGCCGCGTCGACAGGTTCGGAGATGACGAAGCTCCGCTCGTAGTTCCCATCCCGGTACTCCGCGTGCTGCAACGTACAGCCCTCGGGATGGCTTGACGCCGAGCGGGCTGCGATCCGCAGTACCCGCTTGTCGAGCGTCACATCGAGGCTGTCCGGATCGGCGCCGGGGACGTCGAGGACCATAAGCAGACTGGACTCGGTCTCGATGATATCTGTGGGGGGTACGAAGACCGGAACATCTCGTGTGGTCTCTGCAGCCACGCTTCCGTTGGTTTCCTGATCGGCCATGACTATTCTCCCTAAGAGCGGCTGACGGTGATCTTGCGGGGGCGATCGGCCTCCGGGCGAGGCAAGTCGAGGCGAAGAAGCCCGTTCCGAAACATTGCCGCTGCCTTGTCCCCGTCCACCCGAAACGGCAGCACCAGGCTGCGCGCGAAGGCACCGGCAACGCGCTCGCGACGATGCAGAATGTCGCCTTCGCCGACCGGCTCGGCCACGCGCTGACCACGAAGCGTCACTGTGTTCTGGTGGACGGTGATTTCGAGGTCGTCCGGCGAGACGCCGGGAATCTCCGCGGTGATGACGGCTCCGTCGGGACCCGTCCAGATGTTTATCAGCGGGAACTCGGGCGGCGCCGGCGCCCGGAGGCTGTCCATCAGGCGATTCATATCCTGTTGCATGAGCCGGATTTGGCGGAGCGGATCGAACCAGCGCCCCGCATTTCCCTGATAAGCGAGCATCACCGAACTCCCTTGCTGATGTTGCAGGTATGATGGCAGCTCAGCTCCGGGGTCAGCACTGATGACCGTCAGTTTCAGAGAAAAAGACGGACTCTTCGGTCCAGCAGTCCAGCGTGCTGCCCGAGACCTACGTGGGCGGGATTCCCATGCTCGCCAACGGCGCCGAGCCGTCGGGCGCAGCAACCCACATGCTGGTCTAGCGCATCCAGCTCTGGCGACCGTCCTGGATCGTCGATACGGCCTCAGCGACGCACGAGTTCGCCCCAAGCCGGATCCCAAAGGTCTTCATGCTCGAGCACGATCACGATCCTCCGGAACCCATAGCGCCGCTGAAGGTGTCGGGCCCGAGCCAGTGCGAGACCGACTTCGACCTCGTCACTCTCGTCCGGCCCAACTTCGGCCTCCTTCCGGGCATGCGCTATCCATCCGAGGGTGGCCCGCACAGGGGCCTTTCCCTGCCAGTCGAAGATGGTCACGATAATCTCGTTCCCGGCAGCTAGCCCGGGGTCATCGAGAACGGTGTAGATCGGTCGCTCCTTCGTAGTCACGTTCGTGTCCAACCTCATGACCTCAATTTCCGGTTCGTACTATCGCCGCTCCGTCTGGACAGAACATAGCCACCGCTGCAAATTTAGATTGTCCATCGATCCTGACAACTGCCCATGGCGGCTGATTGGGCTGGCCGCCACGAACACAAATCGAATTGTAGCCGAAATCCGATCCTGGTTGTAGCAGGCAAGACCCGATCCGCAGGATCTGTCGAACAACCCGATCGGCGGAGACGCGAATGCCTGAAGCGGAAAAACAGAACCTGGTCCGTGCGCTTGACGATCTCTTCCGCCTCTCCGCCCTTCAGGCGGACTGGAAGGATCTCGACGAGGATGCCGTCGCCGAAAGCCTCGCCTCGGTGCTCGTGAAGACCCTCCGTGCCGACTTTGCGTATGTGTCGATAGCAACACTGCACGTCGTGGTGGAACTCGCTTACGGGTCCAGCGGGCGCCTTCCGCCGGCATTCGTTCCCACAGTCCGCAATTCGCTCCTTAGTGCCGTCACCGATGGCGGGAAGATCCTTAGTCCCGTCAGCGGCAATCAGGTCACGGTCTACGCCACACCCATCGGCAATCACGGAGAGGCAACCCTTATCGTCGCATCGGAACGACCGGACTTCCCGACGGACGTCGAGGCGCTACTCCAGCGGATGGCCGCAAGCCAGGCCATGCTGGAGTTGCGCCGGCGCGAGAAGACCGCTCCCAATGCATATCTCGCTAGGCTCATCGAGGCTTCCTCCGACTTCATTGGAATCATGAACCTCCAGGGCCGGCCGCTGTTCGTGAATCCCGCCGGCTTACAGCACGTCGGCTTGGCCGACATGCGCGAGGCCTCGGAACTTCATATCGCCGATTTTCTGGCGATCGGCGACCGTGATCAGCTTCGCTACGGCGTGTGGCATCGACTTCTCTCCGAGGGGCACTGGACCGGCATGCTCCGGCTTCTCAATACCAAGTCCAAGGAAGCAAGGCCTTTCCTCTTCGATTGCTATCGCCTCGATCTGCCACCAACCGGCCCGGTCGCGATCGGCATCATTGGCAAGGAGGTCTCCAGCACCTCGAAGACATCGATCGAACTGAAGGACGGAACGTCTCCAGCGATCTCCGATGAACGGGAGGAAGCGGCTGCGCGCCTGCAGAGCCTCAGCGAGCGCGAACGGCAGGTGCTCGTCAGGCTAGCGGATGGCCAGGCGCACAAGGAAATTGCCCACGACCTTGGCATTAGTGTCCGTACCGTCGAAGTCCATCGCTCGCGGATGTTGCGGCGACTCGGGGTGAAGACCGTCGCTGAGGCGATCAAGCTTGCAGTTCTCGCGGGTCTGAAGGAATAGCGCCGCCCGTGGCGACGTTCACCGCCGACCTTATGGCCATGCCATCGGGTTGGGCGGTCGCAGCGCGCGCCAGCGCAAGCGGCCCGTCGAGATGAGAAACAGCATGCCTTGGCGTTGTTCGGGTAATGGCTCAGCATATGCCTTGCGGTCGTGTCGGCGAAACGCTCCAAGCTCCAATTCTACTACGAACAAGCCACTTTTGTCCGTTGAGAGAAGGCCCATAAGGGGATTCCACAAATAGTCCCTTACACGTGCCATTTCATATCCTCACCCCGACCGTCCCCCTTTCCTTGGGCGGTGCCGTTCTCGAAAGGGGTGTCAATGTTTCGTTCCTCAGGATGTGCCGACCCAGATTTTGGACCGCATAATAGTAGAAACGGGAAGGACATCCACTCGATCAGCATTCTGCGTACCTTTCATCGCGATCAAGACGTTTTTGAATGCGATCATCGTTGTGATTGGTGGTATCGTATTGTCTCGGGTGCTACGCGCAAATATCGAATTCGAAGCGATGGGCGCCGGCAGATCGCGGATATCCACCTGCCCGGAGACTTCTTTGGCTTCTCGTCAAATGAAAAGCACGGGTTTTCGGTTCAGGCGATAGTGGAAGGAACAACGATCGCCTGCTATCCGCGAAGGATGACGGAGGCTCTTGCGGATTCAGACCCATCGGTCGCCCGACTCATTCGGATGGGCACGTTTGCAGCAATCGAGAGGCTCGAACAGCAGATGCTAGTTGTCAGCACAATGTCGGCCCCTGAGCGCGTGAAGGCGTTCCTAGTGCATTTCCGGGACAGAGTTGGGCGGTCTGGCGAAGATGGTCTGGCCCTTCCCATCACGCGCTACGATATCGCCGACCTGCTGGGTCTCTCCACTGAAACCGTTTGCCGGGCGTTCACCGATCTTCGCGAGCGCGGCGCAATATCGTTGGAAGGCCCTCGACAGGTCACCATAATTCGGCCGGGGAGCGGTAAAGATTGATTTGTGCACGCCTCGACCCCGTGAGCAAGAGGCTGTCCTACTCCTGGTGAGGGCGCAACTCTGGCGCACCGTGCATCTCCTCGGAAGAGCCAGAAGCATCAGCCGTTTTCGCCTGCTCCTGCTGTAGCGCATCCACGGTAGCCGTTGCCTTCGCACGCGCTAGACCAAGCCCGCTGAGGGTCGCCTCGGCTATCGCCAGACCCGCATTGTGCTCTCCCAAGATCGCCCGCGTCGCGCCATGCGACAAGAGATACAAGCGATCTGAATCATTGTGCGCGCGTACCAGAATCTCGACGCGCGCGTTTATTTCTCGGGCGCGTTCCAGCACACGCCTGGCCTCATAGCCGTCTGGAACTGCAATAGCGATAAGCCGAGCGCGTTCTGCCCCCGCAGCTTCAAAGACGCCCGGCGCTGCGGCATCACCCTGTATCACCGGGGCACCCTCGTCTCGGAATATTTCCGCACGTCGGCGATTGCGCTCGATCACAATGTGCGACACCCCTGCTTGTCGTAGCGCCGCAGCGACCGTTCGCCCCACCCGACCGGCACCAACAACAATAACGTGGTCCGCCCATTTCCTCTCATGCTCTTCAATATCCAAACCGGATAAGCGGTCCGCGCGCGCACTCGTTCCGGCTCCAGCTCTCAGTTTCGCCAGGCGTGGTTCGGCGAGTTTCGCCACGGCAAATACAAACGGGTTGAGGGAAATCGAGAGCAAGGCTCCGGCAATGATAAGATCACGGCCTTCCGTTGGCATCAGCCTCAATGACACACCGAACTCAGCGAGTATGAAGGAGAACTCGCCAATCTGCGCCAAGGCGGCCGAGACGATCACAGCGGTTGGAAGCGGATAGCCGAGTGCGACCACAATCGCCGCGGCCGCAAGAGCCTTGCCTACAACGATCACCAAGACCACAGCGATCACTGCCAATGGATCCCGGATGAGGACAGAGGGGTCGAACAGCATGCCGACCGAGACGAAAAACAGCACCGCGAAGGCATCCTGCAGCGGCAGAGACTCGGTGGCTGCCCGATGGCTCAATTCGGATTCACTGAGCACCACACCTGCGAAGAAGGCGCCAAGTGCGAAGGACACCCCGAACAACTCCGCCGATCCACAGGCAATGCCGAGTGCTATCGCCAGGACGGCCAGCGTGAAGAGCTCCCGAGAACCGGCGCGCGCTGCCTGTTTGAGCAGCCAGGGTACGACGCGCCGGCCGACCACCAGCACGAGCGCCGTGAACGCGCCCACCTTAGCCAGCGTCAGCCCGATCGCGAACCCGAGATTCGTTGCTCCCGCCTGGCCTACCGCGCCTGGATCATTCGTCCCGGCCGGCACAGCGAAAGCCGGCAGCACCACCAGCGCCAGGACCATGGCAATGTCCTCGACAACCAGCCAACCGACTGCAATGCGTCCGTTGGCAGAGTCGAGCAGGTTCATCTCATCGAGCGCGCGCAGCAGCACAACAGTGCTTGCAACCGAAAGCGCAAGTCCGAACACCAACCCAGCGCTCAGGTCCCATCCCCACGCCTTTGTCAGGACAGTACCCATGGCCGTGGCGCCAGCGATTTGGATGATTGCGCCTGGAACTGCGATCCGACGAACGACGAGGAGATCGTTAAGGGAGAAATGCAGCCCAACCCCGAACATCAGAAGGATGACACCAAGTTCGGAGATTTGGCCCGCCAACCCCACATCGCCGATAAACCCGGGCGTGTTCGGACCGATTGCAATCCCGGCCAGCAAATAGCCAATCAGAGGCGGCAGGCGCAGGAATCGTGCAATCAGTCCCAGCCCGAAGGCAAGCACCACCCCGAGGGCCACCATTGCGATAAGCTCGGTTTGGTGATGCGGCATGGTGTTGTGCGATCAGTTGGCCATCACGAAAGAAAGGTAAGCATTCCAACACGAAAATCGAATTGATGAACGACAGAATCCTCCTGACTTGCAATGGACGCTGCCTCGTCGCGGCCCCTTCGCGTGGGTAGCGGAGGTGAAAGAGGCAGGCCCGACCAGCGCCGGCTGCGGTTCATCGCGCTCTACGATGTGATCTGGCGGGCCGTCTTGACCGGCCCCCAGCCTCCCTTACACGGTCACGCTTCGATCTGCGTCGTGGCCTCGCGCGCGCCGTGGTAAGTACAAATGCACCTGGGTCCCAGTTCCCAATTCGCTATCGATGCGGACTTGGCCACCCGACTGTACGACGAAGCCATACACCTGGCTCAATCCGAGACCTGTGCCGTTGACGTCGCCTTTGCGGGTAAAGAAAGGTTCGAACGCTCTGGCCTTCGTCTCGGCGTCCATGCCGATCCCTGTGTCCTTGACCGTGACGCGGATGAAACCCGGCTGGTCCTCGGGCTCGCTCCCGTCCGCTGCCACGCTCGTCTCGATCGTCAGCGTGCCGCACCCATTCATGGCATCCCGCCCGTTGACCGCGAGGTTCAGCAACGCGACATCGAGCTGATCGGCATCGACCTCCACGAGTCCGACATCCTCATTCAATACGGTCCGAATGCCGATACCCCTGCCTAACGTCTGGCCGAGAATGGATGCTATCGACGCAATTCGTTCGTTGACGTTCACGATCTTTGGCGCCAGGACCTGATTGCGCGAGAATGCCAACAGATGTCCGGTGAGCGCCTGGGCATTCTGCGTGCGCTGCATGATCTCGTGAATGAGCGCGTCCACATCGGCCGCTGGCGCTCCCTCCCGCAGCTTTGTGCCGATCAGCCGAAGGCCGGCCTGGACGACCATGATGAGATTTCTAAAGTCATGAGCGATGCCGGCCGTAAGTCTGCCCAGCGCCTCCAGCTTTTGTAGTTCGCGCAGACGCTGTTCGTCTGCGCACTCAGCAGATGCGTCTCCCAAGTTGGTAAAGAGGCCTTCGGTCATGCGTTGGCCGCTGCTACTGGTTTCATGCTGGCCAGCGCGGCGAGCTCCTTTTCGTCGAGCGTCTCCTTTTCCAGGAGCTTTCGGGCGATCCGCTCCAATGCATCCCTGCGCTCGCGCAGAAGTGCGACGGTCCTCTCGAAAGTGTCGTCCACGATGCGCTTCACCTCTTCATCGATCGCTGAGGCGGTCTCCTCGGAATAGGCACGCTCCTGCGGACCGTAGTAGGGCTGGTCCGTAGCAAGGTACGAGCGGCGGTCCTTCTCCAGCGCGACGTGGCCGAGCCGGTCCGTCATGCCATATCGCGTGACAATGGCGCGTGCGATATCGGTAACCTTGGCGAGATCGTCTGCGGCTCCCGTCGAAAGATGCCCGAATATGATCCGTTCCGCAGCGCGTCCGCCGAGCAACACCGCCATCTTGTTTTCCAGTTCCTCCCGGGTCATCAGAAAGCGATCCTCCGTCGGCCGCTGGATCGTGTAGCCGAGCGCGCCGACGCCGCGCGGGATGATGGAGACCTTGTGGACCGGATCAACGCCGGGCAGCGCCATGGCCACCAGCGCATGGCCCGTCTCGTGAAAGGCGACGATCTCGCGCTCCTTCGGGTTGAGCAGACGGTTACGCTTTTCCAGCCCCGCCACGATGCGCTCGACCGCGTTGTTGAAGTCCTCCATCGTGACGGCGTCGGCCTTGCGGCGCGTCGCCAGCAGCGTCGCCTCGTTGACGAGGTTCGCGAGGTCGGCGCCCGTGAAGCCCGGGGTGAGCGCAGCAATTTTCTCCGCGTCCACCTCTGGCGCGAGCTTCGCCTTCTTCAGATGAACGTTCAGGATCTGGATGCGACCAGTCTTGTCGGGCCGGTCGACCAGGACCTGACGGTCGAAGCGGCCGGCTCGCAGCAGCGCCGGGTCGAGAATCTCGGGGCGGTTGGTCGCGGCCAGCAGTACGAGGCCTGTCGACGAATCGAACCCGTCCAGCTCGACGAGGAGCTGATTGAGCGTCTGCTCCTTCTCATCGTGACCGCCTACAAGCGGCCCGATGCCGCGAGCTCGGCCGAGCGCATCAAGTTCGTCAATGAAGATAATCGCTGGCGCCTTGGCGCGGGCCTGCTCGAACAGGTCGCGCACGCGGGCTGCGCCAACGCCGACGAACATCTCGACGAACTCGGACCCTGAGATCGAGAAGAAGGGGACGCCGGCCTCACCGGCGACGGCCTTGGCCAGCAGCGTCTTTCCGGTGCCGGGTGGGCCGACGAGGAGGACGCCCTTGGGCATACGGCCGCCGAGCCGGCCATAACCCTGCGGGTCCTTGAGGAAGTCGACGATCTCCTTCAGCTCGTCCTTTGCCTCGTCGACGCCAGCGACATCATCGAATGTCACGCCCGTATCTTTTTCGACATAGACCTTCGCCTTCGACTTACCGATTTGCATCAGTCCGCCGCCGATGCCCCCGCCCATTCTCTTGAGCATGAACATCCAGATGCCGATGAAGAGCACCACGGGGATGACCCAAGACAGGAGGTCGCGCAGGAAGGTACTTTCGATCTGGCCGCTGACGACGACGCCGTGCTGCTGCAAATCGCGGGCAAGGTCCGGCTCAACCCGCGTCGTGATGAACATCGACCGGCCCTCGACGGGCTCTTTGAACCGCCCTTGAATGAAGCGGTCCGACACGGCCACCTCGGCGATCCTCCCGTCCCGCAGATAGCTCTCGAATTGACTGTAAGGAATCTGCGCCACCTGCGTGGCCGTCGTGAACACATACTGAAACGCCATCAGGAAGAAGAATGCCGCGATCCAGTACCAGATGTTGAACTGAGTTTTCTTGTCCATTTCCATCGCCGCCTTCTCCAGTTACCTGATGATCAGCAGCAGGCGGCCGCCGTTCCGCAGCAACTCTACGGCGAGTGTGGCCAGACGGTCGGAGGTCTGGCGGCGGATATCATCGACCGATATCACGGGCATCCGATTGATCGCCAAGATCATGTCGCCCGGGCGAAGGCCAGCACGAGCGGCGCGACTTCCAGGAGTTACGCTATCGACAATCACGCCGTCCGATCCGGCCTCTCGCGCTTCCTGGCGAGAAGCGTTCCGCAGACTTGCGCCTTCGAAAGCCGTTCTGGCCAACTGCGAGGACGCGGGGCGCCCGCCGGCCTCGATCCGGACCTTGACCTCTCGCACGCCGTCGCTGCGCGCCACCGTCAGCCTGACATCGGTTCCAGCGGGCGTGAGGCCGATCCGGTTGCGCAAGTCGGCCGATCCGAGAACAGCCCGTCCGTCAACGGCAGTGACGACATCGCCAACCCGCAAACCGGCCCGCTCAGCCGGTGAGCCTGACTCGACATTGGCGATCACGGCACCCCTCAGGTCGCCAAGCCCCAGCGCCTCGGCGAGGTCCGGAGTGACGTCCTGGATGCCAATGCCGACCCGGCCGCGCCGCACCTCGCCATGAGCAACAAGTTGGTTCATGACGGTGACGGCCATATTGCTGGGCACCGCGAAGCCTATGCCGATATTGCCGCCGGCCGGGCTGAGGATCGCTGTGTTGATACCGACGAGCTTGCCGTCCAGCGTGACCAATGCGCCGCCCGAATTCCCGGGGTTGATCGAGGCGTCCGTCTGGATGAAATCCTCATAGCCCTCGTTGTTGATCCCGCTGCGCCCAAGCGCGCTGACGATACCGGAGGTCACCGTTTGACCAAGACCGAACGGATTACCTATCGCAACCACATAGTCCCCGACCTTGAGACGATCGGAGTCGCCGATCTCCAAAGCGACGAGATTGCGGCTCTCGACCTTGAGCAAGGCGATATCCGTCGCCTGGTCCGAGCCGATAAGCTCGGCAGGCAGGCGCCGCCCATCCTTCAGAGTCACCGTGATTTCCCGGGCGTTCGCCACAACGTGGTGATTGGTGAGCACATGGCCTCTCGCCGCGTCGACGATCACACCGGAACCGGCGCTCATACGCTGCTGAGGCGGCGGGGTGTCCGGCAGGTCGAAGAAGCGCCGGAAAAACGGGTCGTTGTAGAGCGGGTTGGACACTGCGGGCGTTTCCGAAATGACAGAGATGTTGACGACTGCGGGAGTGACCCGTTCAAGCACGGGCGCGAGCGTCGGAAGTTGCCCGGCTATGCCCGGAACCGCCTGCCCGACAGCGTAAGAGGGCAGTCCCACTACAATTGCAGCCGCCACCCAGAAAGCGATGATGGCTCGATGGACGACGGTATCCTTTCTGATCATGAGCAAATCTCCGTTTGACCCGACGGTTTGGCCTCCTCCTTTCCGTCTGAGGTCAGACGGAAGACACAATGACCGGCCCGGCGTTCGGGCCGGGCCGGTCCTGCCGAAATACATCACGCGGTTGAGAGCGGGCGGCCACGGACGAACCAGATGCAAGCGCCGGCCACTACAGCCACCACGATGCCGGCAATCACATGCGCCCACATCGCGACCGTAACTGCTGAGAAGCCGAGCACCCAGGGCGCGAGCACGGCCCAGAGGCCAGCCACCAGATTGACCCACTCTTCAGCTTCATGGAATGCAAAAAGAGCGGCAGCCGCGATCACGGCGACGGCAGCACCTACAATCCAGGCATTCCACGCGGCATAGGCTTCGTTCGTGAAGCCCATATACCAAGGTGAGAGCAGAAGACCGAGACCGGCAACGATGTTGACGACATCGAAGGCCGTCCGGTTATTGGAAGACAGTGAGTTTGCCATTGTTCATTCCTCCTTGTCGGTTGGATGCGTCACCAGCAGGCGTCTGCATGCCCCACCCGCAAGCGGTCCCGCGATGACAATCATCAGTAAAAGATCTGGCTTCGAGAGAGAGCGGCGCAGCCGCGTCGGCCCGACGCGCGGGGCCTGCCGGAGGCGGAAGCAGCCTCGCGCCGTCCTGGCTCGGCAGGAAGGGGGCGAGTTCCTCCTCCGTGAAGGCGTTTGCAGCGATCTCGTGCAGCGCGAGGTCGACCGTGCTGGCCGCCGGCCGGGCGATCCGCGGAGAATGTCCCCTGTTAAGCGCCCGGCTACGCGCGGCCGCTGCCAAGGTCAGCGCGAAGCGGTTCGGCAGAACCCTTTCGCAATCAAAGACGACGGACGGGTCCATGGTCGCACCTCACGCCGCCTTTCGTGTGCTGCGGGCGCCGCCGGCCGCGACCTCGCGTTCAAGCGCCAGCAAGGCCTGCTCCACCTCGTCCAGACGAGAGGGGCGATCGTTTTCCGGCATACCCTCGTTCGTCGCCTGATCGATCAGGTACTCCGTATAGGCCCAGTTCATCAGGATCGATCGCTTGGCGTCGTGCGACAAAGTCGCGTCAGCCAGAAGCTGCATTGGCGAATCCCAGTGTTCCGCGCCTACAGGATCGTTTCGGTTGGCCGCGTCCTCCAGAGCCTTTCCGTAAGTTCCCTGAAGATGCGTCAGGCCGAGCTTCTTCAGGGTAGCGTCGGAGAACGAATGCATCATACGCCCCGCGCGAGCTGCTATCGGAGCGCGGTGCACGTCGCCCTCCACGACATAGTTCAGACCTTGCCGTTCAGCGTAGCGAACCGCCGAATCGAGCGTCGGAAAGCTGAGCTCGACCTGAGTCAGCGTGTCATCGCTGCCGGTCCAACCCATCAGCGGCTCGATGAAGGGTGCGCGGCGCGGCTCAAAACGGAGCTTCCAGCCCCTCGTGCGCGCCTTTCCCGAAGTCATCACCGAGCGGGACGGCTTGTAGATGTGGGCGACGGCATCCTCCGGGAAAACCGAGCGCCCCATCGAAAGCGGCTGAACCCGATTGTCGTTGAAGGGCCATGTCCGCGCCACCGTGGCTGATCTGCTATTCTCCGTCTGTCTGATGTTCTCCATCATTGCCTATCCCTCCCATTCTGGCGAAGGATGCTGCTGACGGCAGCCAGTCGGCCCGCCGTCAGCAGTCAGGCCTGTCAGCTTTTGATCGCTATGCGCTTCACCTGCGACTGCGCCTTCGCGCTCTTTGGCAGTACGATGCTCAGCACGCCGTTCTTGAAGCGCGCGTCGATCTTGTCTTCCTCGACCTCGACGCCGAGCGGGATGCGGCGCTCGAAGCGGCCATAGAATCGTTCCGAGAACTGCTTGTCCTTGTCCTCAGTTTCCGAGCGCTTCTCGCCCTTCAGCGTCAGCACGCCGTCATCGAGCAGAACCTCGATGTCCTTTTCCTCGAGGCCGGGCACTTCCGCGTTCACCTTGATCTCCTTGTCGGTGTCGGAGATCTCGACATTCGGCCAAGCCGCGCTGAACGACGACAGCGAGCCGAAGGCCGGCAGGCGGCTGTCGAACGAGCGGAAGACGTCGTCGAAAAGCCGATTCACTTCGCGGTGCAGCGAGAGAAACGGGTTGCGATCGTCGTCGCGAAACACAATGGGGGCCTGGTTGCTGGAGCGACCCCACGGAATCAGATCACGCACACTCATACTGCTTCTCCTTTCTGTTCGTTGTTTGGCAAAGCTTTCCCGGGGCGCCGGGCACGCTGCCCGGCACCTTGCAGAAACCGCGTTGACGGAAAGCCTCAGGCGGCGAGCTTCTCGGGCTCGGCCTGTCTGGCCTCGACCCTCGGCAGCGTCTCGCCAGTCCCGATCGCGATCCGGCGCGGCTTCATTTCCTCGGGAATTTCGCGCTTCAGCTCGACCGTCAGCAGGCCGTTGACAAGGCTGGCGCCGACGACCTTCACGTGGTCGGCAAGTTCGAAGCGGCGCTGGAAGGCACGGCCCGCAATACCGCGATGCAGATATTGCCCGTTCTCTTCAGATTCGCCGGACTTGTGGCCCGCCACCATGAGCATGTTCTGCTCCTGCGTGATGGTCAGTTCGTCCTCGGTGAAACCGGCCACCGCCATGGTGATGCGGTACTCGTCCTCACCCGTCTTGACGATGTCGTAGGGCGGCCAATTGTCGATGGACGCGACGCGCCTCGCATTCTCGAGCGCGTTCAACATTCGGTCGAAGCCGACGCTCGACCGGAACAAGGGAGAGAAATCCAAAACGGTGCTCATAGCCACATCCTCCTTTGAGCAACATGGATACAAGACTTCATGGCGAACGCCGGGCGCCGTTGGCGCCCAACCGATCGCCGCCGGCCCCGGAGTGGCAGCCGGCGTTTTTTGATTTAGTTCAGCGCTTTAGCGGTTCAAGAGGCGAAGCCCCCGATCAGCCTGGATTCGAACAGACCACCAGGCGCTCGACCCACCCGCGCAGCGTGTTCGCGTCCGTCAAGCCGGCTTGCCGGGCTGCCACCTTGCCTTCTGAAAAGGCCAAAAGAGCCGGGATCCCCTGGACCCCATATCGGCGCGCCGCCTCAGGATTTTCATCGACATTCACCTTCGCGAACCGGGCTCTCGGCTCAATCGTTTTCGCGGCTTGGGCGAAGATCGGCGCCATCGCCCGGCAAGGGCCGCACCAGGGCGCCCAGAAATCCACGACCACCGGAATGTCGGAATTGGCGATGTGCCTCTCCAGTCGGGCGGCATCAAGTTCGGCCGGCGTTCCTTGGAACAGCTTCGCGTGGCATCGGCCACACTTTGCCGCCTCGGCCGGCCGATTCACCGGCACGGCATTGATACTGTCACAGTTCGGGCAAACGACGCGACGTTTCTCCATCGACGTGATTCCTTATGCAAACACTTTCCCTTCATTTGGGGAGCGTTCGCACCGGCTACCACGAGTGGCATCTCTCAAATGCCGTCCTTATATCACCACTGCTCGTGGCGTCGTCCGGCGTTCACGGCACATCACTCAAAGGAACGAAAGGATACAGGTTGAAGAAGGAGGTTTAGCCATGGACAGCCATGCAGGCCCTTTAAATGTCCGGCCGAGCCGAATTGAGCAGCTTGAGGCTGATTTTGCTTCACTTGCGCCGCAGCTTTCCGACAGTGCCGAAAGGAAGGCTTTGTCCGTTCTTCATGGCATGGTGCAGGAGCTCTGGCGCATCCAGGTGTCCGGCAATGCGAGGCAGGTCCGGTCCGGCCCCACCATCGATGACATCGTCGATCTCCATGAACACGCGCCCCCGATGGAGGGCGATGCTGTCAACACGCCGCTTGCCGCCGGAGAACCCGCGCCCGACTTCGCGCTTCCCGACGCGAATGGCCGCACGATTCGCCTGTCCGACTATCGCGGCCGGCGTGTCGTCCTCGCCTTCTATCCGCTCGACTGGAGTCCGGGGTGCAGCCGCCAGCTCGATCTTTATCAGCACGAGCTCGATGAGTTCCGCAAGCGCGGCGCCGAGGTGATGGGCATCTCCGTCGATAGCCTTTACAGCCATGGGGCGTGGGCGGCCGTGCGCGGGCTGACCTTCCCGCTGCTCGCCGACTTCAATCCGAAGGGCGACGTCGCGCGCCGCTACAAGGTCTGGCGCGAGGCCGACGGCTTCTCGGAAAGGGCGCTCTATATCGTCGACGAGAACGGCATCATCCGCCACGCGCAGGTCTCGCCGAAGCTCCAGCACGTCCCCGACATCTACGACTTGTTCAGCGCACTGGACCAATTGGCAACCCCTAAGGCGGCTTGAGGAGATTGGACCATGTATGCGTCAACCTACTCCCCCTTTGCGTACCGTCCGCAGGTCGCGGACGTGGCCGTCTATGGCAGCCGCTGGTGCGGCATCACCATGATGGTGCGCCGTCATCTGGACCGGGCCGGCATCCCCTATCGGTTCATCGACTGGGACCTCCATCCCGAAGCGCGCGACCAGCTCGAATGGCTGGCGGGTGGGCGGATCGGAAGCCCGACTGTGACGATCGGCGGCCAGGTGCTCGTCCAGCCGTCGCTGCGGGAGCTCGACTGGGCTCTCAGCCGAGCGGGATATCGTTGAAGCACGCAATTTGACCGCGACGGCCGGCGACCGAGATCACAACGTCTCGGCCGCGCGGTCGTCGCCCACCACGACAAGGACACGACGGAGGACAGACAATGACCGAGGAGGAAATCACCGTCATTCTCGGGCCCGTCGACGAGATCTTGATCGCGGAGATCAACCAGACGGGAGCGACGTCCGAAGAGCTGGCGGAAGCGTGGGCGTGGCTCAACGCCGATGAGGCGCTGATCAACGAGGGGCGGCCCCATCCCTCCGGACGCGTCGGCGCGCTTGTTGAAATTCTTGAATCGAGCGAGCCCGATCCGGACGCGTAACGCTCTCGCGTCTGGCCGAGCACATGGGCCTCCAGGGCTCGTCATCCACCGCTCTATGCCATGCCGGCCTTGCGTCAAGGAGGCAGACTGAAACCGTTCCCACGTTCACGGGCTTCGCGCTCGCGAATCTCCTGTGCAATCTCGAGACAGGCGAGCAATTCGACATAGCTAGGAGCGCTCCCCAGTGAGCTGAGGTGCAGGCAGCGCGTGCGATCCGCCGGCGAGAACTTAGGCCACGAAGCCTTCAATTGGTCGCTCGCCTCCCGCTCCCTGTCTAGACATATTTGTAGGTATTCCGGCTCTCGGAGAAGCTCGGCGATCCCGCGGCAGAAGGGTTCGGCACTAAAGTTCGGCACGGGTCCTCCCGCCAGCACGAGAAGCACCATGGCCGCTCCTTGCAAAGCAGACGGCATGCTACTTCATCACCTCTATGGGCGAAGCCCTTTGACGCCGCGCGAAGAGATCAGGCGGGGTTCGTCCCCCCGCTCCACTTGCGGATTTTCTTGGGGCAGCTCGTGAAGGCGGCGCTGCTCCGATCCGCTCGACGGTGACGCTTGAAATTCGTTTAGCCGTACCTAGCTCCAAAGCGACGGCGGATCGCCATCCGCCGTCGCTTTGGCACAATATGGTTTGGTGGTCCGGAGGACGAGGAAGCGTTTCCGGCCGTTGCGTGGATTCGTTGTCAAGCGCATCGAGGCCGAAGAGCGGATAACGGACGACTTCATCATTCCGGTCACCGCGAAGGAGAAGCCGCAACAGGATGAGGTCGTGGCGTGGGTCAGCCCTTCCGGCCCTTTGCCAATAATCCGGGAGGCTAGTAAAATGTTCACAGAGGCGGTTCTCTCCATGGTATTCGTCTCGCATATGAGCGTTGCCGCAGCATTTCCGTGGCTCGCGTTGCAGAGCATCGCGCTCAGAAGCCTGCAAACTGCCCCAGTTGAAGGTCCGTCCAATCCCGCGCTGCGCGTTCCGAATTGGGAGCGACCGGTGTCGGCAACGGAAGTCGGATCTGATCCCGACGCGCTGATCAGGGAGCCGGAAAGCAGGAAGGCTGCGTAGGCGGCGCCAACGTTTCCCAGCCGCGCTCCGCGTCTTGCGATTATGGCAACGCGCCCGTGTCGTCATGCTGCTGGCTTTTCTGCGACTACCACCCGAAGCAACTCTGACGCGGCATGGTGAGCCTCGGCCCATCCCGACCTCTGTTTGCACGACCTCCAGATCGATCCCGCTGCTCACTCGTTGCATGACCCTCGCGAAGCCTCACGTGGCTGCCGTTGGGCATTCCTCAACTGGTTTGGCGATGTTAGCCATCAGATCGCATCGGCTTCGCTACCACCACTCTCGCTGGTCTCAGAAGGCGTCCATGGATAGTGAAGCCTTCTTCCAGGACCTGCGTGACAGTTCCTGGCGGGTGAGATTGGTCCGCAGATTCCATCAGCGCCTCATGCAGGGTTGGATCAAAGCGCTCTCCCAGGGCAGCGATCTTCTTGATTCCAAAGCGCTCGAGGGTCTGAAGAAAAAGGCGCAACGTTGTCGTGACGCCTTCTACCAACGCGTCACTCACCTGGTTCTCCGTCCGCCTTTTCGCGTCGAGAACGCGCTGCAGATTGTCGAGAATCGGTAAGAGCTCGCGCGAGAATTCCGCTACGGCAAATTTGCGCGTCTCTTCCATGTCACGATCCGCCCGTCGCCGAACGTTCTCAGCTTCAGCCAACGCACGCAGCAGGCGATCTTGGAGCGACGCATTCTCCGCGAGCAACGTTCCAATATCTACGGCCTCGGTTGCGACTACCTCATCTTCTTTGTTGTGTGGCGACGACATGCTCGCTCCTGACCCATCTCATGAATCCCGATCCTCGGCGGCGTTCGTCAGCCGGCCTGAACAGACTGCCTTCGGCCGACCATTCGCACAGGCTAGGAACAGCCGCCCTGACAACCGTCAGTTCAGCTGTAGGGGGGCGCCTGGCCGAAGTGACGCACCGCGGATCGGCCGGCGGGTCCCATTACTCGTCCGAAGGCCCTGCAGACCCAGCCCGCGCGCTGTAAAAGGTCGGGACGAACCATCGAGACCGTGGCCAAGTTCGCGCTGGATATTCGATCTACGCGTGAATCATGCGCCGTCGCGGATTTCGCGCGTGCCCCTTTCCAGAACGTCGATCTGGTCCTTGCGGTCTTGTTCGCGAACCAGCCAGTAAACGGCGCCTAAGGCAATAATGGCTGCAGCCAGCGATAAACTTTCGGATCACTGCCAGCATTGCGATCAGAACAACTGTGCGACCTGTACAACGCTCTGCTGACGTCTGACCATTATCAAGATCGAATGCTTGAACTCCAGAGCGATAATAAGGGTCAGAATCATCCCGAAGACGGTTTGGAACACCGCCGGATCTGTCGGGTCGAAACTTGACAGAATGAGGCTGGACAAGATTTTGGCAGCCAAATGCCGGACAGCAGAAGCGATGACGACGATGATCAGCCCAGTCAGCCAGCACGACCACCTGCTCGAACTTCTCGTAGGTGCTCGCGAGATGCCATTGCGCTGTGTTGATATCCAACCGTTCGAGCAACTTCATACCTGCTCCCTTCGCACTTACGCAGCACGACCTTCAGGTCGGCAAGCAGGTCACGGCTCGTCGTTCCCCTTCAGCAGAATGGGGCGCCGACTACGGACTTCCGCCAATATTCGATGCTGCAGCTCAGTCGGCTGTACGCCGATCGCATCGCACAATTCGCGCAACGTCTTTCGTAGACCGTGCATCTGATCAATGAGGTCCAGGATGATTGCAACGCCCTCTTCATTGACGCCCAGGTCGTTGCGCAGGTCTTGGATCAGTTGCACGCGTGAGACGTCCATCTCCGAAAAGGCCGGTCCCTGCTCCGTTCGCCGCGGGCGCAACCAACCCTCAGCAACCCATGCCTCAATGATCTCCTGACTGAGCCTCACGCGCAGAACAAACTCATTGAACTCGAGCATTCATTCCCCCATGCCGCGGCGCGGATTGTGGCTCTTGCCTGCGGCCCATCCTTGTACGAACCGCTCCAGTTCCGGGTCGGGCTTGTCCGGCAGAACGATCTTCAGCCTGACGTATTCATCGCCACGCGTTCCGTTTGCCCGCGGGAGGCCCTTGCCGCGCAGGCGCAGAACGGTCCCGGAATTGGAGCTTTTGGGAACCCTCATCGTCACCGGCCCACCAGGCGTTGGAACTAAAATCTTGCCCCCCATGACGGCTTCGGTAAGCGAAATAGGAAGCTCCAGGTGGATGTCGTCCCCCTTGCGGGTGAAGATCGGATGGGGTTTGACGGTGATCTCGATAAAGGCATCGCCGGGCGGGCCGCCGCCGACGCCGGCGCTTCCCTTGCCGGTGAGCCGCAGTACCTGCCCGTCGCGCGCGCCCGGCGGAACCGTCACGTCCACCGTCGAGCCGTCGGCGAGGGTGACACGGCGCACCGCTCCGTTGACGGCCTCCAGGAATTCCACCGGCAGGCGGTAATGCGCATCCTGCCCCCGCATTCTCAGGTTAAAACGTCCGCCGCGACCGAAAATGCTGGAGAACAGGTCACCTTCATCGCTGAAGTCTGAGAAACCCTCCGCCGTGGCATAGGGATGCTCCCCGGCGGTCGCTCCGGCGAAATCCCGGTAGTAGCGCTGGCGCGGGCGCTCATGACCCTCGGCGTCAATCTCTCCGCGATCGAAGCGCGCGCGCTTTTCGGGATCGCTCAGCAGGTCATACGCCGCCGAGGCCGCCTTGAACTGCTCCTCGGCCTGCTTGTTGCCGGGATTGAGATCGGGGTGCAGCTTCTTTGCCAGCTTGCGGTAGGCCTTCTGGATCTCCTCCTGACTGGCCTCCTTCCTCACACCCAGCACCCTGTAGGGATCTTCGCTCAATCAACACTCCGTCGCGGTTCGATAGAGATCTATATTCTTGCCCTGGGTATGAGGATGCTACCGGAAAGCGCAAAACCTGATCATGGGCGAGGCGAAGCCCGCCCTCATGATGAATCGCTTCGCCTATTCAGGCGGCCACGACAATGACGGTCGTCAATTCACGACCGATCTGCATCAGGCACAATGTGGTCAGGCCACAAATGACCGCGCGGCGTTTTCGGATTCCGCACGGAGGTGACACGTCGTGTCCTAGCCTCCTGGAGCACCACTAGCCATAACCACACAGGAGATTCCACATGTCCGTCCGACAACTCTCCAAGAGCGAATGGCAGTCGTACTGCGATCGCGTATCCAAGGGATTGCAGGGAAAGCGTGCTCAGATCGAGGTCGCTGCACTGCCCTTGGGGGATCAAATCGCCACCAAGTGGGTTCCGGTCCTCGGCATCACCTATGATCCCAAGAACGATATCGTCGACATCGCCCTCGAGGGCCTCGATCACCTGATACATCGTCCGCGCAGCATGGCCGTAGACGAAGGCGCCACCGGCCTCTCGAGCATGGAAATCATCGACGGCGAGGGGCGGAAGCAAATCGTCAAGCTCGCGGAGCCGCTCATGCTTCCGCCCCCCGGCCGGTAATGTCGGCCCGACACCCGGTCCGCAACCGATCGGCGCTCGGGCGCGGCCCGTCACGTTCACGTCGTCGTCACCACGCGGACCGGCCCCTGGCGCTGCAGCACATCGACGACCACCTGCGAGCGGGACCGGCGCAGCGTGACGTCCGCCGAACCTCCATCGAGCACCAGATTGCGGATGGTGACCTCCTCGAGGAACGCCGGCAGGACCGGCTCATCGAACCTGATGTGAATCCGCTCCGCATCGAAACCGAGCCCCAGGCAAGACTGGAGCATTAACAGCGGCGCTCCCGCGGCCCAGGCCTGCGGGGCGCAGGCCACGGGATAGAAGGTCGGGCCCCTGGTGTGCTGGCGCGCGAAGCCGCAGAACAGCTCGGGCAGGCGCCGAAGATCGATATAGGTCGATGCCGCGAACAGGCCTTCGAAAATCCGAGCCGCTTCACGCTTGAAGCCGTAGCGTGCAAAGCCGGCGGCGATCAGGGCGTTGTCGTGAGGCCAGACCGAGCCATTGTGATAGCTCATCGGATTGTATCGCGCCTCGGTGGCGGCCACGGTGCGCACGCCCCAGCCGGAGAAAGACGCCGATCCCATCAGGCTCCGCACCACCGCTTCCGCTCGCTCCGGAAGCGCCAGGCCCGTCAGCAGGACATGCCCTGCATTGGAGCCGCGCACCCGGCAGGGCCGCTTGTCTCCGTCCAGCGCCATCACATAGGTGCCGAGTGACTCATCGAAGAAGCTTGCGTCGAAAGCAATCCTGATCGCTTCCGCCCGTCGCTCAAAGCCCTCGGCCTGCTCCGGACGCCCGGCAGCTCGCGCGATAGTGGCTGCCGCGCGCCAAGCCCCGTAGGCATAAGCCTGCACTTCCGCGAGCGCGATCGGCCCCCGGGCAAGGGAACCATCGGCATGGAAGACGGAATCGTGGCTGTCCTTCCAGCCCTGGTTGACCAGGCCGTCGGGATTGCGCCGGCCGTACTCGATGAAGCCGTCGCCGTCGCGGTCGCCATGCCGGTCCATCCAGGACAGGGCCGCCTCGATACTCGGCCACAGCCGGTGAAGCGTGACGGCATCGCCGGTCCGCTCCAGATAGGCGCCGGCCAGCATGACGAAGAGCGGCGTCGAATCGATGCTGCCGTGATAGCGGCGGAACGGCACCTCCTTCAGTTCGGCCATCTCGCCGTAACGGACCTCGTGCAAGATCTTGCCAGGCTCGGCATCAGCCGTCGAATCGAAATCGGCCGCCTGGTTCGCCGCGAGATGAAGCAGGACGCCTCGTGCGATCGCCGGGTCCAGCCAAAGGGTCTGCAGCCCCGTGATCAGGGCGTCGCGGCCGAAAACTGTGCTGAACCAGGGAATGCCAGCATAGGGAAAAGGTCCCTCCGGCGTATCCGTGACCAGCATATTGAGGTCGGACACCGAGCGGCGCACCGCTTCGTTGAAGATTTCGTTCGAGGTTTCGACGGCCGCGGCCCGGGCCGACGACCGCCGCAGCGCAGCCCGCGCATCCCGCAGCGCCACGCCGAAGCCGCGCCGCAGCGGCCCGCCGCCGACGCCGTCGCAGGCGATCTCGATCACCATCGTCCTGACCTGGCGCGGCGCGAGGTCGAGCACGAATGAAGCATGGCCGGCGCTGATCTCCTGCGGCGCGGGATCGAACCGGAGCGTCGTCGTCCGCCGACGGCCGTCGAGGCCGAGATAGGCGAGAGTCACTCGATCGCCTTTCACCTCCGGAGGTTGCATGTCACCCCGGCGCTCACGCCGCGCCCCGCGCACCTCGAACAAGTCCGCGAAGTCTGCGGAGAAGGCGAGCTTCAGGGTGATCTGGTGCGGGCGCTCGTCGAAATTGCGAATTGCCAGGCGCTCGTAGCACACCCCCTTCCACAGAAACCGGGATCGCCGCAGGTGCACGAGGTCATGCTCGAGAACGAGCCGGCCGTCCGCGTCGAGGATGTCGGGATTGGTGAGATCGCAGGTCAGCGTTGCATTGTCGTCGCGCAGCGTCGAGGAGAGCAGGAGAGGATGCTGGCCCTCGATCGTCAAATAGAGATGCGACAGATACCGCGTGTCGCGATGAAACAGGCCCTCCGGGCTTCCCGGCCATGAGACCGCGTCGCCGTTGTGATCGAACACGGCGAAGGTATCACCATGCTTGAGCGTTCGCGGCCGGCGATCCTGCAGCGACGTGGCGACCGGAACAAGAAACTGCGCGGTCATGTCATCAGCACCACTTGTCACAAGGGCACGAGCGACCGCATCGATGTTGACGTGCTTCATTGCCTTTCCCCGTTCAAGCGACCGCGCTTAGATCCATCTGCCCGGAGGTGCTCACGCCCGGTGCCGAAAGCCCCGCGCTGCGCAAGATCGCACGCCGCACGGAGGGCAGATTCCGATAGATCTCGACATACTCCCTGGCCATCCGCTCAACCGTGAATCGATCTTCAAAAGTCGCCCGCACCCTGGCTCGATCCAGGCTGTCCACCCGTCGAACCGCATCGACAGCCTCGTCGATATCGCGAACGACGAAGCCGCTCACGCCGTCGTCGATGACCTCCGGCACCGACCCGCAGCGGAAGGCGATGGTCGGCGTGCCGCAGGCCATGGCTTCGATCATCACCAGCCCAAACGGCTCCGGCCAGTCGATCGGGAACAGCAGCGCGCGGGCATTGCCGAGGAAATCCGCCTTCTGGTGCTCGTTGATCTCACCGATGAAGTCTACGTTGGGATGGTTCGCCACCAGCGGGCTGATGAAATCGTCCCAATAACCCTGGTCGGCCTTGTCGATCTTGGCCGCGATCTTGAGCGGCAGGCCGCTGCGCGCCGCAATCTCAATCGCCCGGTCCGGCCGCTTCTCCGGCGAAATCCGGCCGAGGAAGGCAAGATAGTCTCCCTTCGGCTTGGCCGTGAAGGGCAGAAGGTCTTGGGGCAGACCGTGATACACTGTGCCGGCCCAATTCACCGGCGGCATCGGGCGACGCTGCTCGTTGGAGATCGAGACCAAAGGATAGCGCCAGAACATCGAATAGAATGGCTTCAGATCCGCAAGGTCCAGCCGCCCGTGCAGCGTCGTGACGACCTTGTCGGAGAAACTGGCGAGCATGGGATAGTGCAGGAGATCGATATGGAAATGCAGCACGTCGAAGTCATCGGCGCGCCGCCGGACCTCCTCCAGCATCATCATGTGGTAGGGAAGAGGATCGCTGACCGCAGGGTTGAGCCTTAGTGCGACATCACAGCATGGCACCAGCCGTGCGCTGGTCTTGGAGTCGCCGCTGGCAAACAGCGTAACGTCGTGTCCCTGCCGCACCAATTCCTCGGTCAAGTAGGCTACGATCCGTTCCGTCCCCCCATAGAGGCGGGGTGGGCAGCGTTCCGCGAGCGGGGCGATCTGGGCGATCTTCATCGACAATACCTCCTCGATTGAGCAAAGCGTTGACAATGAGCCGCATCGGGAGTGGCCCGGTGCCACCCCGCAAGGCGTGGCTAGCCTCTACGATGTCCGAAGCCGTCCGTCGCTTCCCAAGGACCGGCATGTCCGCATCATCGGTTCGCGCGACTTGCAGACGGCGGCCGTCTGGCAGGACCCTCCTTCAGCAGTTGGTTGCGCGCGCAGTTTGGACCTGTGCGACGTACGAATTAGGAAGCGGTCGCGCCATGTTCAAGAAATCGCTCAACTTTTGCCGCGGGCAGGCTGAACGCAATCATCGGGCGTGACGCACCGCTGCTTCCGTCGCGATCCAACCCGGCGCCAGACGCATACCCTTGGGAGACACTTTTTTCGACAGTATCTTTGCAGGTTCAAAGTCCCGCCTTCCGGCCCGCGCGGGGCGGTCAATACCGCAGGAGCGCGCTCATCGGAGCGAATTTGCCAAGCCGGGCCTGTGTCTCCGGATGACGCATGAACGCGACGCGCGCGGCGCTGTCGAGGGCCCGCTGGGCAGCGGCATCCACGAGATCATCCACGTTTTGGAGCTCCCGGCTTTTGCAGACCGGACAGCCGTCGCCGGGCGCCTCTTGGAAGAGCGCCTTGCACTCGGCGCATTGTTCGCCGGGTGCGGCAAAGCGGTCATCGACCACCAGCGCTGCGACGCGGCCTTCGCGCAGGCAATCCAAAGTCTCCTGCACCCCGATCGCTACCTTCCCGAAGGCGGCCTCTTCGAGCTCCTGCAGGACGGCCGCCTCCCGATCGCGCCGCAGTTTTTCGCGCAGCGCGCCGAGAGCCTCTCCGATAGCATGCGGGGACGCATGGATATCCGCTGCGAATTCCTGCACGTTCTCGACAATCGCCTTGGGCAGATGCTCCATAAAAGCCGCGCGCATGTCCGGCGGCGCGGCCACCAGCAGATACGAGGTCTCAAGCTCGCGCATGATGATCTCCGCCATCTGCGCAAGCGCTCTCGCTTCGTCCTTGAGCACCTGGGTGGCAAGGACATCGCGGCGGTCACGGGGAACGCGGTCGGTCAGCATCCCGCGGATTCTCTGCCCCTTGACCCGGTAGATCTCTTCGACCTGCCCCAGGTGCTCGACGAAGAACCGGCTCCGTTCCTGCGAGAGAAGAGCGACCAGATTGCGGTCCCCTTCGCCCCAGCAGCGCAGAAGCGGGCGGATATAGGGGCGCGGCCCGACATGGATCCTGTCCGCCAGCGCGATTGGCAGCGTGATCTGCCGCCATATCCCCAGCCTCTCGCAGACAAGGAAGACCACGCTCCGCCCCAGCTCGGGGAGCTGTTCGTTCAACGCGGTCTCGATGCGGTCGAGCTGCCTTCGAATGCTGTCGGAGGCGGCACTGTCGGACTTCAGCAGCGTCCGGTGGGCAAGGCTCGATAGCACCGGTTTCCATCCGCCGGTCGCCCGTCTTTCGGGCGTCAGACGGAGATAGACGCTGATGATCGGATCGTCCCTCGATTCAAGCCGCACGAGCCCGCGCAGATGCTCGGGTGACAGGAGCCTGTAGGCAGGCTCCTCCATTCGCGCGCGGGTCGTCTCGAGAATGCGATCCCGCAATTCGGGCGTCAGCGGGCTATGGACACCCAGCGAGACCGTGAGCGAGTTCATGTCGCCTCCTTCTTTTTGGTGCCGACCAGCACGGCGTGGCCTTCCTGCCAAAGCTCCACGATCCGGCGAACGGGCAGGCCGAGGCCGGATGCGATCTCTCTGACGGAGAACCGATGCACATGGCGGAAGATGAGCACTTGCCGCGCGAGCGGCGACAGTCCGGGCACCTCCTGCTCGAAGAATGCGGGCTCCGCCACTTCAGCCGCAACGTCCGCCGCGACGACATCCTCCCACCGCAGCATCTCGTCCGGCTGATGCCATTCCCAGAACGATTCATCGTCGTCGTAGATCGGCTCGGCGGGAACCGGCGCTTCGAGCGAGACGGCGACCAGCTTACGCAAGAGTTGCTCCTGCCGGACGATGCGGGTCAGAACCCGGAACTGGAGACCCAGCAGCCACGGGCGAATATCGAGCCCCTGCGGCCGCCGGTAGCGATCGCGCCACGCGCGCAACAGCGTTTCGCCGACAAGCTCCTCGGGGGAAATCTCATCCTCCCGCAGGTCGCCAACCGCCGAATGATAGCGGATGTCTCGCCTGGCTGCTGCAAACAGCTCATCAAGGTGAGGACTGATCAGGCGCTGGAACGCGTTTCGATCACCTCGAAGCGTGGCCTGCCATAGCTCTTCGGCCGACGCATCGCGCGGCATCGAGCGGTTCGGGGCAGCAGAGCTAACAGGTGTGGAATCCTCGACGGTAGACATGGCGACCTCACCTTTGCACTCTAGCTGTCCTCGCTCTCCCTTTCGGCGTCAGAAACGGGGGTTTTCAAAGACATAGTCGGGCTTTTCTCGGCTTCAAGTGCCAGTTCCGCAAGCCCGAACCTGAGGGATTGACCGTCCAGATCGCGCGTCAGAGCCACGGCGCCGGCACGACGGCTATCCTCACCCCAAAGGTTCGCGCCGGGCGCTGAGACTGAGATCGCACCGCGCTGGTAGGGTCTGCACGCCGACGTCAGCGAGCCTGAAGCTCGACTGAACCGAAGGGGCCGGCTCGAACCGATATGTGTCGCCCCGTCGGACGGCCCGCTGTGCTTCCGGTTTTCTCGGTCTCGCGGCGGTGAGCGATGTTTCACATCTGGCTGACCGAAACCGGTAGAGCGATCGTTCTGAAACTTGCGCTGCTGATGCGCGGAACCATATTGATCCCACACAAACTTCGAGAAGCTCACCGACCTCTTTATGCCCAGGAATGCCTTACGGAGATTCATCGAGTTCAATCGTCTGCGCCCAGCTGGATGCTTACCGCAAGCGCGGACGCAAAATCTCTGAAATCCTGCGGTCCCTCGCGGATGATACCTCACGCGAGCGTATTTCGATCGGAGATCTGCTCGTCGCCATGGGTGACCGGGCCTTCGGCCCGCTGATGCTCTTTTTCGCGCTCCCGAACATCCTCCCGATGCCGCCCGGCGCCTCCGGCATTCTCGGGCTCCCGCTGATAATCCTGGCCACTCAGTTGATGCTCGGTCGCAAACCGTGGCTTCCACGGATCATTGCCAGGCGCTCCATATCGAGAACGGATCTCATTCTGATGCTCGACCGTGCAGGGAATTGGCTGACAACAGCGGAGAAGCTGCTCAAGCCGCGGCTCACGATCCTTGTCGGTCCGCCGGCTGAACGTGTAATCGGTGCGCTTTGCCTGATTCTCGCGATCATTCTCGCCCTGCCCATCCCCTTCGGCAATATTCCGCCCGCCTTTGCCAGTCGCCTGATCGATTTGGACGAGGGGCCGCCCACCACGGCAGAACTGGCTCGGCGGCCCGCAGTGGTCGTGCCGATCCACATGAGGCGCATGGCTACTCCGCCTCGTCGCCGTTGGTCGGGACTCTGGTACTGAGATGCAAACAGTTTATGGGGGATGGCGCACCCGCCGCGATTCGAACGCGGGGCGTCCACCTTCGGAGCGCAACACTCGGTATCCACCCTGAGTTTCGCGTTCCTTGCGGCTTTCGGTCCGACCGATTTGCCGCCGCCGGTATCCATCTCTACGACCGAGATCGGCGACCACTTCCACCGACATCGAAAGCGAGGCATCTCATCTCATGAACGAGCGTGCGTAATCGTTCGCGGCTGGGCCAGCCGGTGACGCGAACGCGACACCCCCCGCTCGTAGTGCGCCCCTCACGAACAACGAGCGAGGGGCGGCGCCTTGCCTGCATAGGAACGGAGTAGCTTATGGATGCCGTCAAATTCCTAACCCCCGAAGAAGTTGCGGAGCGTTACCGTGGCGAAGTTTCCGTTGGTACGCTAAGAAACTGGCGTTCGATGCGAGTCGGTCCCGGCTTTGTAAAGATTGGAAAGGCCGTGCTTTACCCACTCGCTGAGCTCGACGCGTGGGACGAACAGAATCGGGTCTCCTGTCGTGCGTCAAACCGACTCATGGAGAGCTCACGTGATTGACCGTGACGCTCACGGTGGCGCACTCAATACCACCCCCAGTTATCGGCACCAGTTTGGTCGGTCAGCGCCAAATTGCGCCTCAAATCAAATACTTATTCTTTGGCCTTGCCTGCTGCACAACCATCCCTCGGGTGACCCGACGCCGTCCCGCGCCGATATCGAGATGACGAAGACGATCATTGCCACGGCCGCGCCGCTCGGCATCACCATTCATGACCACATCATCATCGGCAAGAACGGCCATGCCAGCATGAAGGGCATGCAGTTGATTTGAGTGAATGGCAGCGACGAAGATGCCGCCACAAAAAAACGATCAGCTATTCACCATCTACCGTTCACCATTCACTACTCCGCCGCAACCGCCCGATTGGCTTCTACAATTCCCCTGATCTCCGCGCGGCAGGAGCCGCAATTCGTGCCGGCCGAGAGCGTCTTGCCGATCGCGTCCACCGTGCGGCACCCCTGCCTTGCCGCCGCCGCGATCTGGTCGGCGCCGACGCCGAAGCAGGAGCAGACGATCGCCCCGATGTCGGGACGCGCCGAGCCCGTTCGGCCCGCCACCACGCGATAGCGTGAGCGCGGGTCCGGATGGGCGGCGTCCAGTTGCTCGGCTGCAAAGCCCCGCGATACGGAAACCGGCCCCGGCGACAGGTAGAGCGCTGCGACGAGCCGCTCGCCGTTGAACATTGCAAGCCGATGGTCTCCCCTTTGCTCGTCACGATAGGCGATCACCTCGGCGCCCGCCGGAAACCCCACGAGCTTGCTCAGCAGCGCATCGGGGCTTTCCGGAAGCGCTCCGTGCGCCAGTTCCATGCGCCAGCCGCCGGTCGTGCGCGCCAGCGCCCAATAGTCGAGGCCTTCGGCTTCCGGACGCTCCCGCGAGACGGCGAAGCCGTAGAAGGCCGCCTTGAAGGAGCTCATGCGCACCGCGACATTCTTGAGCGCGGGCTGGCCCGAGACAGGGTCGGTGACGGGCGCGACCAGCGCATCCACACGGCCCCTTGCGGCAACCTGGTCCGTCCAATGCATCGGCAGGAAGACAGAGCCCCGGCGCTGCCGGTTCGAGACCAGCGCGCGGACGACCGCCGTGCCATGTCGGCTTTCGACGCGCACCAGCTCCGCCCCGCGGATGCCGAAGCGGAGCGCGTCTTCCGGGTGGATCTCGGCATACGGCTCCGCCAGATGGGCCGAAAGGCGCACGCTTTTTCCCGTGCGGGTCATGGTGTGCCAATGGTCTCGGACGCGACCCGTATTGAGCACCATGGGATAGGCAGCTTCCGTCACATTGCGCATTGTTGGCGAAATCGCAACAAAGCGTGCGCGGCGATCAGGCGTGTAGAAACCGCCATCGGCGAAGAAGCGAAGATCGCCCCCCTCCGCCCTGCCGGGCATCGCCCCCTCGAAAGCACTTTCGCGCAGCGCCGGCGCCGGCCACTGGAAGGGCTCGAGCCCTTGATAGGCGGGGGCGGTCACCCCTGCGTAGGCCCCGATGTCGAAATCGCGCGCGCCGTCATTCTCCAGCGCGGAGAGCGCGGCGTGCTCGCGGAAGATCTCAGCGGGGCTCGAATAGGCGAAGGCTTCGTTGAAGCCCATGCGCCGCGCCACCTCCGCGATCTGCCACCAGTCCGGCCGCGCCTCGCCGGGAGGGAAGAGGAAGGCGCGCTGGCGGGAGATGCGGCGCTCGGAATTGGTCACCGTGCCGTCCTTCTCGCCCCAGCCTGTCGACGGCAGCCTCACGTGGGCGTGGCGCAGCGTGTCCGTGGCGCTCGAAATGTCGGAAACGACGACGAAGGGGCAGGCCTTCAACGCCGCCACCACCGCGTCGGCATCGGGCATGCTGTCGGCCGGGTTGGTGGCCATGATCCAGAGCGCCTTGATGCGCCCATCGGCCACCGCGTTGAACATCTCGACCGCCTTCAGGCCGGGCTTTTCCGCCAGGCGCGGGGCGCGCCAGAAGCGCCGGACCAGATCGCGGTGCCAGGAATTCTCCAGATCCATATGGGCGGCGAGCATGTTGGCAAGCCCGCCCACCTCGCGCCCGCCCATGGCGTTGGGCTGGCCGGTGACGGAGAACGGCCCCACACCCGGCCGGCCGATCCGGCCTGTCGCCAGATGGCAGTTGATGATGGCGTTGACCTTGTCGGTACCCACTGCCGACTGGTTCACGCCCTGACTGTAGACGGTGACCGTGCGCTCATTGCGCGCGAAGAGGTCATAGAAGGCCTGCAGATCGCGGATGGAAAGGCCGGCCTCCTCCGCCACCTTTTCCACATCGTAGGAGCGGACCGAGGCCAAAGCCTCGTTGATTCCGTTTGTATGCTTCTCGACGTAATCCCTTGAGATGATTCCCGATTCTCCCAGATGGCGAAGCAGCCCGGCAAAAAGCGCCGTGTCCCCGTCGGGCGCGATGGCGAGGTGCAGGTCGGCGATATCGGCCGTCATCGTGCGCCGAGGGTCGATGAGAACGACCTTCATCTCCGGCCGCCGCTCCTTCGCAGCCGCCAGCCGCTGGTAGAGCACCGGATGGCACCAGGCGAGATTGGATCCGGTGAGGACGACGAGGTCGGCAAGCTCCAGGTCCTCATAGGTGCCGGGTACCGTATCGGAGCCGAAAGCGCGACGATGGCCGGCCACCGACGATGCCATGCACAGCCGCGAGTTGGTGTCGATATTGGCCGAGCCGATAAAGCCCTTCATCAGCTTGTTGGCGACGTAATAATCCTCCGTAAGCAACTGCCCGGAGACATAGAAGGCGACCGAATCCGGTCCGTGCTCTGCGATTGCGTCCGAGAATTTTTGCGCCACGAGGTCGAGCGCCTCGTCCCACCCGGCGCGATTTCCGTCGATCTCCGGAGAAAGCAGCCGCTCTTCCAGCCCGATGGTCTCGGCAAGGGCCAAGCCTTTCGAGCAGAGCCGGCCGAAATTGGCCGGGTGGTCTGGGTCGCCCTTGATGGAGACGGAGCCGTCCGGCTGCGGCGCGGCGATCACGCCGCAGCCGACGCCGCAATAGGGACAGGTCGTGCGAACCTCGCGCGCGACGCTCACCGTCCGCCTCCTGCGGGCCAATGACCGAGGGAAGGCGCCCCTTCACGCCCCGCTCTGCCCTGCCGGGCACCGCCGAGGTCCATCGAGATCGAATGCACTTGTCTCACGCCGCCTTCTCCGCCACCGCGTCGAGCCCAAGCAGCACCCGATCCCCCTCGATCCGCACGGGATAGGCTGCCGTCCTCCCTTCGTCCGCTCCTTGTGCAAGGCCGGTTTCCAATGAAATCACCCAATTGTGCAATGGGCAGGTGACGCAGCCATCGTGCACGATGCCCTGGCTCAGCGGGCCGCCGCGATGCGGGCATTTGTCTTCCAGAGCGAAGACGCGGTCATCCGCCGTGCGGAAGACGGCGATGGTGGCATCGCCGACATGCACGCAGCGCGCGCCGCGGGCGGGGATGTCTTCGAGTTTGCCGATCGCAAACCAGTTGATGATGCTCATTCGGCCGCCTCCAGGGAAAGCGTGGCCATGGGCTTGAACTCGTGCTTGTCCTTGCCCGAGACCCGCTCGGACCAGGGGTCGACCTGGGCGAATTTTTGGCTGAAGACGAAGCGATCATAGTAAGCCCTGCGCTTCCCGGTGTCCTCCAGGATTTGGCGGCGGATCTCGTCATAGCCGATGCGCTTCGCCCACTTGTAGATCCGCTCCAGATAGCGGGCCTGCTCGCGGTACATCTGGACGAGCGCGACGATCACCTCCAGCGCCTCGTCCTCCGTCTTCACGAGACCGAGCTTCTCCGTGCCCTTGATGTCGAGGCCGGCGGCACCGGCGAAATGGATCTCGAAGCCGGAATCCACGCAGATGACGCCGACATCCTTGCAAGTGGCTTCCGCACAGTTCCGCGGGCAGCCGGAGACGGCCATCTTCACCTTGGCCGGCGTCCAGGAGCCCCACATGAACTTCTCGATGCGGATGCCGAGACCCGTCGAGTCCTGCGTGCCGAAGCGGCACCAGTCGGACCCGACGCAGGTCTTCACCGTGCGCAAGCCCTTGGCATAGGCATGGCCGGAGACGAAGCCGGCCTTGCCGAGATCGGCCCAGACCGCCGGCAGGTCCTCTTTCCTGATGCCCAGCATGTCGATGCGCTGGCCGCCCGTCACCTTCACCGTAGGGATATCGAACTTGTCCACCACGTCGGCAATGGCGCGCAGTTCCTTGGAACTGGTCACGCCGCCCCACATGCGCGGGACGACCGAATACGTGCCATCCTTCTGGATGTTGGCGTGCACCCGCTCGTTGATGAAGCGCGACTGGTAATCGTCGGCGTATTCGTCCGGCCAGTCGGCGACGAGATAATAATTGAGCGCGGGCCGGCATTTCGCGCAGCCGCAGGAGGTCTTCCATTCAAGCTCCTGCATGACGGCGGGGATGGTCTTGAGCCTCGACGCCTTGATCAGCCGGCGCACGTCGTCATGGCCGAGATCGGTGCAGCCGCACATGGGTTGTACGGCAGCCGGGTTATAGCTGTCGCCCAGCGCAAGCTTCATAAGCTGTTCGACGAGGCCGGTGCAGGTGCCGCAGGAATTGGAGGCCTTGGTGTGGGCGCGCACGGCGTCGAGCGTCGTCAGTCCCTTTTCGGTGATCGTGCCGACGATCTTGCCCTTGCACACGCCGTTGCAGCCGCAGATTTCCGCATCATCCGGCAAGGCTGCAACGGCCGCCATAGGGTCCAGTTGCCCTCCTCCCTGATAGGACTGCCCGAAAATGAGCGTGTCGCGCATCTCGGCGACGTCGGTGCCCTTCCTCAGCATGTCGAAGAACCAGGCGCCGTCGGAGGTCTCGCCATACAGCACCGCGCCCAGAATGCGATTCTCCTTCAGCACCAGGCGCTTGTAGACGCCGGCGCTCGCATCGCGCAGAACGATCTCCTCGCGATCCTCCGCATCGGCGAAATCGCCGGCTGAATAAAGGGTTACGCCGGTCACCTTGAGCTGCGTCGCAGTCTCGACCGGCCGGAATGCCGCGTCCTGCTTGAGAAGCGTCTTCGCAGCCACCGTCGCCATGTCGTAGAGGGGGGCGACCAGACCGTAGCAGATCTTCTCGTGCTCCACGCATTCACCGACGGCCAGGATGTCGGGGTCCGAGGAGACCATCTGGTCGTTGACGACGATGCCGCGCTCCACATGGAGCCCTGCGTCGACGGCAATGCGGGTCTCGGGCCGGATGCCAACGGCCATGACGACGAGGTCGGCGGGGTAGATGGTGCCGTCCTCGAGCAACACCGCCTCCGCCCGCGCCTCGCCGAGGATCGCCTTAGTCTGTGCCTTGCAGTGGATCTTGATGCCCCTGCCCTCGAGTTCCTTCTGGAGGAGATAGCCCGCAGCGGGGTCGAGCTGGCGCTCCATGAGGTGGCCCATGAGATGGAGCACCACGACGTCCATGCCGCGCGATCTCAGCGCCGCTGCCGCTTCAAGCCCCAGGAGGCCGCCGCCGATCACCACCGCCTTGGCGCCGGGTCTGTTGGCGGCCACCACCATGGCGTCGACGTCGTCGAGGTCGCGGAAGGCGCGAACGCCGGGCAGTTCCTTGCCCGCGATGGGGATGATGAAGGGTGCCGAACCCGTGGCGACGACGAGCTTGTCGTAGGGGATCTCCTCGCCCTTGGAAAAGACGACCTTCGCCTTACGGTCGATCTTCGTCACCGTCTCGCCGAAGCGGCAGGTGACCCCGTTTTCGGCATACCATTCCGCGTCATGGGTGACGATCTGATCGAAGGTCTTCTCGCCGGCAAGGACGGGCGAGAGCATGATGCGGTTGTAGTTTCCGCGCGGCTCGGCGCCGAAGAGCGTCACGTCGAAGGCGTCCGGGGCGGCTTCGAAGAGATGCTCGAGCATGCGCCCCGAGGCCATGCCGGCGCCGACGACGACGAGTTTCTGAGTGGTCATGTGCGCAAGAGTCCTTCTCGTTTCCCTGGCTTCTTTCAGGCCGGCTGCAAATCCGCCTGGCGGCGCTCCATCTTGCGGATGGCCATATGCATCCAGGCGAGCGAGGCGGCGATGATGACGAAAAGCGCCATGAAGCAACTCGTCCACAGGCCTGTCAGATCGTTGAGCACGCCGAAGAGGAGCGGCAGGACGAAGCCTCCAAGACCGCCGATCATGCCGACGAGGCCGCCGACGGCACCGACGTTCTCGGGGTAGTAGACGGGGATGTGCTTGTAGACCGCCGCCTTGCCGAGGCTCATGAAGAAGCCGAGCACGAAGATGACGGCGACGAAGGCCCACGGCCCGATCTCGAAATGAAAGGTCTTGGCGCCGTTGATCCCGTGCACCACGTAGTCGGCCGCAGGCACCGACAAAATCAGCGTGCAGACCGCCGAGACGGCGAATGTCCAGTACATCACGGTGCGTGCGCCCGCCTTGTCCGAGAGGGCGCCGCCATAGGCGCGGAAGATGGATGCGGGGATGGAATAGGCAGCGCCGACCATACCGGCGGTCTCGATGTCGAAGCCGTAGACGCCAATCAGGTAGCGCGGCAGCCAGAGCGCCAGTGCCACGAAACCGCCGAAGACGAAGAAATAGTAGAGGGCGAAGCGCCAGACCTGGACATTCTTCAGTGGCTCGAAATCTGACGCGAAGCTATGCGGCTTGCCCTGGCCCGTCTGCCGGGCGCGGATCACCGGATCGTCGCCGGTGGTGAACCAGAAAACGACGGCCGTGATGACGAGCGCCACCGCCCAGACCTGCGCCACCGCTTCCCAGCCCCAGGCGACAAGCACGAAGGGGGCGACGAACTTCGTCACCGCGGCCCCCACATTGCCCGCGCCGAAGATGCCGAGCGCGGTGCCTTGCTTCTCGGGGGGATAGAACCTGGAGACATAGGCGACGCCCACGGCGAAGGAGCCGCCCGCAATGCCCACGCCGAGGGCAGCGAGGAGCATGTGCGTATAGGTGTGGGCGAAGGACAGCAGGAAGGTGGCGGCGGCCGAGGCCAGCATAGTCGCCATATAGACGATGCGGCCGCCGTAGCGGTCGGTCCAGATGCCGAGCGCCAACCGCACGAGCGAGCCGGTCAGGATCGGCGTGCCGACCAGAAGGCCGAAGGCCGTGTCGCTCAAGCCGAGTTCCTGCTTTATGCGAACGCCGATGATCGAGAAGATCGTCCAGACGGCGAAGCAGACGGTGAAGGCGACGGTGGACATGGTTAGCGCGCGGGCCGGCGTCGTGGCTGGCGCGATATCGGCTGGCTGAGGTGCAATCATTGTCGGTTCCAATCCAACTGTTCTCGCCCGAATTGCCGAGGAGCGCTCCAAAACAGAAAAGCTGCCGGCCAGACCTCGCGTGGCCCGCGCTCATCGCGCGGATGCGAGCCTGATCGGCAGCTTTGCCTCGAGCGCCCTTCGTTGGACGCTTCTTTGGTGTCCCCTCTGGGTTCCGTTATTAGCTATGCAGGTTGCGTGCCAGTTTTCCTGCGTCGCGATAAATCCAGGGAAATCAACAAACTGCCATGAAATGATGTCGTGGCTGCTTCGTTCACGCAGCGAAAAGCGCTGCCGAATGTTGCAGCGCGATGATTGTTTTATAGGCAAGTAACATGAATGCCTAAATTGAAGGCAGTCTTTCTGTAATCCGGCCGTTTCGACCGCTGGCGACATGCCTGAACGACCCGACCGGCAAGACGATGAAAGGCCGTTGTTACCGTCGTCTTTGGCCGGCAATATAGGCGCCGAGCCTTTCAGGGTCGAAAGTGGCGCCGTCGAAGAAGCCATCCGGGCCGAGCGCAAGTTCGCCTGTGCCTGCCATCGGCAAAACTCCTGAAAGCGCGCCCTCCACTTTCATGTCTACCGCCGGCACGGAAACACCGAGCGGCTGGAGCGCAGTGCGATAGAGGTCGGGCCGGAAAGAGGTTTGCGCCGTCTCTGCGTTGGCCGCGCTGTGGGCCACCTGCCCCCACCGCACCATTTGTGCGTAAAACCAGAGCGCGTGGCTTCGCCAGGGGAATGTGGCCGCCCGTTCGAACGGGAGGAAGAAGTCAGGAAAGGCCTGCGGCCCGTGGCCGGTATCGAGCCGCCCGTCGAGCGCTCCGAGGAGGAGTTCGGCGGGCCGGCCGAGATAGCGCTCCCCGGCAAGGATCTCGGCCAGTTCCGCGCGGTTGCCGGCCATTCCGCACCATTCCGCCGCCTGGTAGAGCGCGCGCATCAAGCGAAAAAGTGTATCCTGGTGCGCCACGGCCCAATCGGCGCGCACGCCCAGCACCTTCTCGGGGCTCGACCTCCAGATGGCGGCCTTGACGGTGGCGATGTGGGCGTGGCCTTCCGCCACGGCGACGCTGCTCCAGGGCTCGCCGACGCAGAATCCGTCGATGCGGCCCGCGGCGATCGCATCCGGCATCAGAGGCGGCGACAGGATGACGATGTCGAGATCCGCCTCCGCATCGATGCCGCTCGCCGCCAGCCAGTAGCGCAGCTCGAAATTGTGCCCCGAATGCGGATGGACCACCGCGAATTGCAGCCGCCCGAGCCCGGCGTTACGCCGCGTTTCAATAACGATCCTCAACGCCCGTCCCGCCGCTGCGGGATCGCCGGCGCTCCCCGCCCCCTCTCCGGCCATGGCCGCCCAGAGACCGTTGCTCACGCTGATGGCGTTGCCGCCCAATCCCAGCACCATCGGCGCCACGAGATCGAGGCGGATGGGCGTGAGACCGAGATTTGCCGCGATGGGCATGGGAGCGAGCATGTGCGCCACCTCGAAATGGCCGACTGCGATCCGGTCGCGGACGCTGGCCCAGGAGGTTTCGCGCACCAGGGCAAGGTCGATGCCCTCGTCTTCCGCAAATCCCTTCTCCTTCGCCGCGACCAGCACGGCACTGTCGAGGAGCGGCAGGAACCCGGCGGCGATTGCGTGCGTGTCGGCCATGGCCGTCATTCCTCGATAAGCCCGGAGGCCAGGATCAGGCTCTGGGCGATTTCCGAAATCTTCCTGTTCTGGTTCATGGCCGCGCGTCTCAGAAGGGCATAGGCTTCCTCCTCCGAGACCCCGCGCGAGCGCATGAGGATGCCCTTGGCGCGCTCGATCAGCTTGCGGTTTTCGAGTTCGCTCCGCGCCTCCTCCAGTTCGCGGGCCATGCGCGAATAGGCGTTGAAGCGGCTGATGGCCATGTCGACGATCGGTTTCACCCGCTCCTGCCTGAGGCCGTCCACGACATAGGCGGAGACGCCGGCATCAACCGCCGCCTCGATGGCACCCGCATCCGACTGGTCGACGAACATGGCGATGGGGCGCCTTACCGCCCGCGACAGGTTGAACATGCTTTCGAGCATGTCGCGGTTGGGGTTCTCCAGATCGATGACGATGACGTCCGGCTCGATTTCCGCGATCCGCTGGGCGATGCCGTTCACGTCCTGCACCACATGAACCTTTCCATAGCCGGCCTCGCGCAAGCCCGCCTCGATGATGGCGGAGCGCACGGTGTTTTCGTCGATGACCAGGACAGAAAGCGATCGAGGCGGCATGCCTCTATTTTGCGCATGCACAATCATTGTGCAATGCGAAAAATCTCTTCGTCAGAAAGAAACTCATGCGTAGAAGATGCCGCTGTCGCTTCCCGGGCTGGCATCTTCACGCTCGACGGCCGACACGCCGGATTTCTCGCCGAGTTCAGCCAGGAGCCTGAGGCGGGCGCGATTGAGACGGCTCTTTATGGTGCCGATGGCGCAGTTGCAGATGGTGGCCGCCTCCTCGTAGCTCATGCCGAGCACACCGATCAGCATCATCACCTCGCGCTGCTGCTCGGGCAGCCGCTGGATGGCGTTGTGGATCTCCAGGCCGCGCGCGGACCATTCCTGGGTGGCACCCACCACCGGGCGCGCCGAGACGCAGTCGGCCGAACCCGGCGCTTCCCGCTTGGCGACCTTGATCTTGGTGTAGAAGGTGTTGCGCATGATGGTGAAGAGCCAGGATTTCATACTGGTTCCGGCCTCGAACTGGTGCAGGTGGGAAAGGCCTTTTGTCAATGTTTCCTGTACGAGATCATCGGCATCGTTCGGGTCGCGGTAGAAGGTTCTCGCAAAGGCGCGCAACGCAGGAATAAGGTCGACGATCTCGGAGCCGGGATGCCTCGGGGCGCTGTCTCTCAGCTGTGGGGACGAGACCATTCCAAATCCCTTCTTTGACGGCAGATATGTTCGGCTGTTTGCGGGTTAATGCGCGATTGCGTTGGGAGTTCCAAAACCCGTGAAACTCCGCCTGCAGGACGGCGGAGACCTCGCCGTCTTGCCTCTCCGGGCCGATTCGGCCATGTCTTCGGGGCTCCTGGAGGATTTGATGATCGAATTCGTGCTTCCGCCCCCTGCCCGCCCGTCCGTCGCTGTCACCGGCAGGGTCGAGCGCTTTCCCGCGCGGCGCATTTTCTGCGTCGGACGCAACTACGCCGACCATGCACGCGAGATGGGCCACGATCCCGACCGCGAGGATCCCTTCTTCTTCACCAAACCCGCGGATGCCGTGGCCGACGGCGGGACGGCGCTTCCCTATCCTTCTCTCACCGAGGACCTCCACCACGAAATCGAGCTGGTGGTCGCCATCGGCCGCGGCGGAAGCGAAATCGCGCCCGACGGCGCGCTTTCGCATGTGTAGGGATATGGCGTCGGGATCGACCTCACCCGCCGCGACCTGCAGGCGCAGGCCAAGAAGGCCGGCCGGCCCTGGGACTGGGCGAAGGGCTTCGACAGGTCCGCCCCCTGCGCGCCGCTCCACCCGGTTGAAAGGGCAGGCCATCCCGGGAGAGGCCGCATCTGGCTCGCGGTGGAGGAGGAAATCCGCCAGGATGCGGATCTCACGGACATGATCTGGCCGGTGGCCGACATCATTGCCTTCTGCAGCCGCGCCGTCCGCCTGGAACCCGGCGATCTGATCTTCACCGGAACGCCGGAAGGCGTGGGGAGGGTGGAGCCCGGTGAGCGCATCACCGGCGGCATCGAGGGGCTGGGCGAGATCTCGATCGCGATCGGTAACCGGTAGGCAGAAGGAGAAGCGCCGGTCTCCCTGCCGGATCTCAGGCCGCGACCGCCCTGCGCGCGGCGGGAGTGAGATAGGCAGCAATGTCGGCATCCAGCGGATGTGCCGACTCGAGATCGATCACGCCGACGGTCTCACCCTCCTCGAAGGTCAGCCTTGCGGAGAATTTGCGCGCCAGAGCCCGCATTGCGTCGTTGTTCGCATGCGTGGTGACGTGAAGCTGCGTATAGCCGAGCGAGCGCGCATGCGCGATGAGCCGCTCGAAGAGGCGGCTGCCGAGCCCGCGATGCTGCAACGGCCTCTCCACGCTGAAGGCGATCTCCGCCGTCGGTGGGTCGAGTTCCGGCCGCTCGTGCAGTTCGGCGGCGCCGAGCACGCGGCCGTCCTCCACATATCCCACGACCGTCGCCCCCTCGTGGAAGCTGCGCAGAGCGTAGTCTTCGAGAAAGGCGTCGCTGATGGCGCCGTTGAAACGATCACGGCGGCTCTCGCGGTCGAGCCGCAGAAGATGCTCGCGGAAGAGATTCAACTCTGAAGGCCTCAGCCGGCGAATCACGCCCGAGGGCTCCACTGTCGATCTTGACGATTGGACCATAAGCCGTACTCCTCGCGGGTTCCTCCCCGAGCCGTTCGACTCGTGACCTTATATGTGCGTGAAAGCGACTTTCACAAGACTTGCAGCCGCATTGCGGGTTTGCGGGCGGTGCATATCTCGATATTGTGATTTTTCTGGAGTTGCAAAGTCATATTTTTGCTGAATCGACTCTGGAATTATTCTAAACTCTGATCCATATTGAAGCTGGCTTCGAGCGAAAGGCATGTTATGCGGCTTACCCGACAAACGAACTACGCGATCCGGATCTTGATGTACTGCGCGGCCAACGAAGGCCGGCTGAGCCGGGTGCCGGATATCGCGCAGGCCTATTCGCTGTCCGATCTTTTTCTGTTCAAGATCCTCCAGCCTCTGGTGGAGGCGGGTTTCGTGCAGACGGTGCGCGGCCGCAATGGCGGCGTGAAGCTTGCAAAACCGGCAGAGGACATCACGCTATTCGACGTCGTGCGCGTGACGGAAGAGAATTTCGCCATGGCGGAATGCTTCGAAAACGACGGCACGGACTGCCCGCTCATCGAGGGCTGCGGCCTCAACGAGGCGCTGCGCCGGGCGCTCGGCGCCTTCTTCGAGGTGCTTGCCTCCTATTCGATCCAGGACTTGGTCGATGCACGGCCCAACATGCGCGATCTCCTCGGACTGGAGACAGGGGAAGCGCCGGCCGCAGCGACCGCCTGAGCCTCAGGCGCTTGCCGCCTGAGGCAGCACGAAGGGCATGGTACCGGCGGGTACGGCGCCCACTCTCAGCCGACAATCGAAGACCTCCGACAGGAGCGCATCCTGCATCACCTCACCGGGCGTGCCGGCGGCGACACTCCTTCCACGCTGCATAACGTGCACCATATCGGCAAATGCCGCCGTCAGATTGAGGTCGTGAAGCACGGCCACCACCCCTCCCCCGCGCTCGGCGAAATCGCGCGCGATCCGCATTACGAGGAGCTGGTGCTTGATGTCGAGGCTCGACACCGGCTCGTCGAGCAGGAGATAGCGCGGCCTCCCCTCCAGCACCGGCGCCCAGACCTGGCAGAGCACGCGCGCGAGCTGTACGCGTTGCTGCTCGCCGCCCGAAAGCTCCTGATAGAAGCGGCCGGCGAAGCCTGCAAGGTCCACCTTGGCCAGCGCACGCTCCGGCAGGTGCTCGTCCTGGCCGGGCAGCGCCCCGGAGCGCCCGCCCATGAGCGCGAGCCGCACCACCTCACGCACCGTATAGGGGAAGGAGAGGACCGTCGCCTGCGGCAGCACCGCCCGCACCACCGCCGCTTCCGTCGGCCTGAGGCCGGCGAGCTCACGCCCGTTGAAGGTGATGCTTCCGCCATAGGGAAGATCGCCGGACAGCGCCTTGATCAATGTTGATTTCCCCGAGCCGTTGGGGCCGACAATGGCCGTCACGCGGCCGGGCTCTGCGGAGAAATCTACGGATGAAAGAATACGCTTGCGGCCGATGGAGACGCTGACGTCACTGGCTTCGATCATGGGGTGCCTCAAAGGTCGAGAATGCCGCGCCGGCGCAGGAGCACCCAGAGAAAGAAGGGTGCGCCGAAAACGGCCGTCACGATGCCGATCGGCAGTTCCGCGGGCGCGACGATGGTGCGGCTGACGGCGTCGGCCAGGAGAAGCAGGCTCGCCCCGAGAAGCGCGGAAGCCGGCAGCAGGTAGCGGTTGTCCGGCCCGATCACGAGCCGGAGCAGATGCGGCACGACGATGCCGACAAAGCCGATCCCGCCGGAAACGGCTACGGAAGCGCCGGTGGCCGCCGCCACCGATAGGATCGCGAGCGCCTTCATGCGCTGGACGGGCACGCCCAGATGCCGCGCGGAAGGCTCGCCCAGCGCCAGCGCGTTGAGGCCACGGGCAAGGAACGGTCCGGCCGCGAGCGCGGCGAGGATGATCGGGCCCGCAGCCCAGATCTTCGCCCAGGTCGACCCGCCCAGCGAGCCGAGTTGCCAGAAGGTGAGGTCGCGGAGCTGCCGGTCGTCGGCGACATAGATGAGGATGCCCGACAAGGCCGCGGCCAGCGCGGCGAGCGCGATTCCCGCCAGAAGCATGGTGGCGATCGAGGTCTGCCCCCGGCGCGTGGCGACGCGGTAGAGCAGCAGCGTCGTCACCAGCCCGCCGACAAAGGCGGCAAAAGGCAGGGCATAGATGCCGAAAAGGCCGATGAGAGGTGCAAGCACGGTGGTGCCGAGCACGATGACCGAGATCGCGCCGAGCGCCGCGCCGGCCGAGACCCCGACAATGCCGGGATCGGCGAGCGGATTGCGGAACAGACCCTGCATCACCGCGCCGGAAACGGCGAGCGCAGCCCCCACCAGGATCCCCATCGCGATGCGCGGCAGGCGGATATCGTGGATGATCAGGCGGTCGCGGACCGACAGCGCGCTTTCCTCCCCCCCGCCGAGCCAACCCCGGATGACGCCGGTCACGGACGCATCGGAGGCACCCGTGGCGACGCTCACGGCCGCAACCGCGACCAGCAGCAGGAAAAGCAGCACGAGGATCAGCCGCGCCCGCGCGGAGCGATCCCCTTCCGGCACGTTGGCGATGCCGCGGGAGAGTGTCATTTCAGCAGACGGGAACATGTTTCAGTTCGCGATCGAGGCGCCGTAGAGCGCCGCTGCAAGGTCGCGGACGGCGCCGGCCGTGCGGGGGCCAAAGCCGAGCAGATAGCTGCCGTCCATGCGCACCACCGCCCGGTTGCGGCCCGCAGGTGTCGAGGCGATTGCGGCATTGGCCAGCAGTTCGGCATCGCCCGAATCGAGGCCGCCGCCCCGGTTCATCACCAGGATGACGTCCGGCTGGGCCTCGATGATCGCCTCCTCGGATACCTGCTTATAGCCCGGGAAAACGCCGACGGCATTGACGCCGCCCGCCATGCGGATGATGCCATCCGCCGCCGTGCCCGTGCCGGAGGCGAGGATACGGCCGCCCTGCGTGCTGAGGACAAAAAGCACGCGCTTGCGTTCCGCGATGCCCTTCGTGAGGGCCTCGGCCGCGTCGATCTCGCCCGCGATCTTTTCGGCCAGAGCTTCCGCCTTCTCCTCCGCGGCGAGTGCGGCGCCGACGACCCTGATTTTTTCGATGATGCCGTCGCGGTCAAAGCGGTCCGGCACCAGCAGAAGGGGCACGCTCCCCCTGGTGAGCACGTTCATCGTCTCCGGCGGACCGCTCCCCTCCAGCGCCAGAATGGCCGTCGGTGCAACCGAGAGCACGCCTTCCGGCGCAAGCTGTCGCATATAGCCGATATCGGGAAGCTCCAACGCCTCCCGCGGGAAGACGCTCGTCGAATCGCGGGCAACGAGCTTGTCCTGCTCGCCCAGCGCGTAGACGATCTCCGTGAGGGATCCGCCAATGGAGACCAGCCGGGAGGGGTCGGCGAAAGGCTCGGGCAGATCGTTCTGCGCGTGAGCCGGAAGCGAGAAGAGGACCACGGTGATCGACAGCGCGGCAAGCATGGTCGCCTTCGCAAAGATCGCTTGGAGACGCTGGCGTCCCTTCGCCCCCCCTTCTGGCCTGCCGGCCATCTCCCCCGCGAGAGGGGAGATCGGCTGTCTCCGCGGCTTTCGCCAATTGCCGATATGGAAGGACAAGCGATGGAGCAGGCGGCCGGCGTGATCTCCCCCCTCGTGGGGGAGATGGCCGGCAGGCCAGAGGAGAGCGTGAAAAGATGCCGGCATCTCCGCAACTCCCCTCAAGCCGCCGAGGCGTGCTGAAGACGCGGCAGGCCTTCCACAAGCCCCCGCCAGTCGGCCCGCTCGTCCTCGCCCTCGTGCCTTTTGCCGAAGAACTGGATGACGAGATGGCCGGCGGCGTTATAGGCCTCGAGCGAGGTCACATGGCCATCCCTGGTGGGCTTGCGTACTGCCCAGAGCTCGACGAGATGATCGAGCCTGAGATGCAGGTGGAAGGTCGGGTCCATCACGTTGAGCCAGGGCCCCATCGGCACCACCTTCACGACCGGACCGGAATGGATCTGGATGCAGCCGCGGCTGCCCACGAAGCACATGATCGGGATCTGTTTTTCGACTGCGCGCTCCATCATCGCGGGCACCGCCCCACCATCCAGCCGCCAGGCGAATTCCTCGCCGATCAGGTGTACGGCCTGCCGACGCGTGAGCTTCAAACTGCGCAGGATTCCCACGAACTGATGCACGTCCTGCATCGCCGTCCAGCGCTCCCGCAGGGCCGAAACATCCGCGTCCGCCTGCGGCGCCTCGCTCGTGATAATCGGCGCAACCTCGATGGCCGGGCTCTGCTCGGTGCTCGAGAGTTTTTCAACGAGTGCCAGATAGGCGTTGAGGTCCGACTCGGGTCGCAGATGCACCTTGTGCACGGCGTCGCCTGCCCGGTCGAAGAACTGCAGGCTGTGCCGCACCTCGCCTCCATCGCGCTTCTCCACGGCGAAGCCATGGACCCAATGGGATGGGAAGATGCGAAGATCGATGTCCCGGCCGAGCACGATCGCGCTCCTGTCGGAGGCGGACGCGTTTTCATAAACGCCGATCTTCTCGTGCACCGCGCTTTCGTTGCGCGTCAGCGCCATCACGGATCCCACCGCCTGCATGCCGGCGAGGAACTCCGCCACGCGCGGCTCGATCCGCCGCACGCCATGGCCGCAATGGGCAGCCACCAGCTCGGCCTCGGAGATGCCGAGGATGCGGGCGAGGTCCCGCTCGCGCATCTTTGGATTCTCCGCGCGCCTGCGCCGAATGTCCTCCGGGCGAAAGATGTCTTCGGTTACCATCATGCCCCCGGATTCACTTGTTGAGAATGAGCTTGCCCTGCCTGGTGATCTTCAGGCGGTAATAGGAACCTGCATGGGCTATGGCGATCTCCTGCGCCCCGCGGAAGAGCTCTTCGCTCGTCAAGGTGCGAACGGGTGCCTCGCGGCGCCGAAGCTCGCGATCATGGTCTATCGGCGGCAGATTGCGGTCCAGAGGAATTTCAGCGTTCACGTTCCGATGCCCTTGTTTCCGCGCCTGGCTCGCTTGGGCTGGCTGGGCGACGTCGTCGTGTGATCTGATTTCTTGACACCAATAATCAACTTAACTAGGAAGCGCAATACCGGATAAAGGAAGTCAACATTTAGCCTGCCGGGGGCAAGGCAAGCCAGCAAGCCTGCAGCGCGCAGGCAAGCCAGCGAACGCCTCATCGAGAGATCAGGGGATTCGCAATGAAGGGGCCATTGGCTCGAAATCGGACGGCGATGCTAGGCTGCGCGGCCGTCATTTGGTGTGTTTCAATGCAGGGGGCGGCAGCTCAGGAGACGGATGATAACACAATCGGCGTCACCATGCTCCAAAGACTCGTTGTCGGCGCGGGCGTGGAGAAGGTTGCAATCGATACGCCCCAGTCGGTCACTGTGGTTGAGCAGGAGGACATCGACGACGAGCAGGCCACAACGGTCGGTGAGATCTTGGAAAGTGTACCCGGGGTGAACACGTCTGGTTCCGACCGCGTTTTTGGCCAGACCTTCAACATCCGCGGCATCGGCGCACCGGAATCGGCCAATGAGGAAGGCCGCATCATTGTCACGGTCGATGGAGCGACGAAGTTCTACGAACAGTACCGCATGGGCGGCTTCTTCTCCGAACCCGAGCTCTACAAGCGCGTAGAGGTACTGCGCGGCCCTGCCTCCTCGACGCTCTACGGTTCGGGCGCGCTCGGCGGCGTCATCCGGTTTGAGACGAAGGATGCCTCGGACTTCATTGCCGACGGGCAGAACGGCGCGCTGCGGCTGAAGAGCGGCTATAACTCCAACAAGGACGGATGGCTTGGCTCCGCGATCCTCGCGCAGCGCTGGGGCGAAAACGCGGAATTCCTGCTGGCCGGCAATTACCGTCGCGCCGATCCGTACGAAACCGGCGACGGAACGGTAATCCGGAGTTCCGATTTCAAGGCTTGGTCGGGCCTCGCCAAGGGTACGTTCCAAGTGGGAGATGAAGGCACGCTGCGCCTTTCTTATCAGCAGTGGGATTCAGACGCAGATGATCAGGATTACGCTCAGGTCGGCGGTCCGGTATCGGGAGGGAGCGTCAGTGGGTTCGGGACAGTGGACCGGCACGTCATCGACCGCACGGCAGTGATCTCCTACGAAGATCCCGTATCAGACAATGACTGGGTCGACTTGAAACTCTCGGCATCCTTTTCCGACACAGCGGTGGAGCAAACGGATGCGTCGGGAGCTCCGCCTTCCCTGACCTGCGTTCAGAGTGCGCTCTTTTGTGACACCGACTACGGTTATCAGACTTGGCAGTTCAACGCCCAGAACACCAGCCAGTGGCAAGGTGACAGTTGGGAAAACCACCTCACCTACGGTTGGCAGACCTCTTATCAGATCCGGACGGCAGAGGCGATCAGCGCCACAGGCGCACCCGTCGGGATCACCTTCCACCCCGAAGGCACAGACCTAAAGACCGGCGTTTTCGTACAGAACGAGTTCATCTGGGACGAACGGCTGACGATCATTCCCGGCGTGCGGCTGGACTGGCACCGGCTCTCGCCTGAGGACGGGATCGCGGGCGCCGAAGATACGGACGACACAGCCGTCTCGCCGAAGATCGCGGCCCACTACCGCTTCAACAAGAACTTCGCAGTCTTCGGCTCGATCGCCCATACGGAGCGGTTTCCGACAATCGACGAGGTCTTCTCCACGAGTGGCAGTCGCAGCACATTTAATCCGAGCCTCGATCTCGAAAAGGAACGTTCAAACAATTTTGAGCTTGGTTTCGCAATCTCGGGCTACGACCTGTTGGAATCCGGCGACAGCCTGCAGATCAAGACGACCGGTTTCTACAATGACATCAAGGATTTGATCTCATTTAATCCAAACCTCGCACCGGGCTATAACAACGCGCCGGGATACGTCAACATCGACGATGCGGAGATCTATGGCGCCGAGGTCGAGCTTGCCTACGAAGCCCACCATGTCTTCGCGGAAGCCGGATATGCGTACGTGGTCGGCAAAGACAAGACCACCGGTGACTATCTCACCACCATCGCGCCGCATGAGCTATCGCTCACGATTGGCGGCAAGTTGCCTGCGCACGACCTGAGATTCGGCTGGAAAGCACGCCTCGTAGCTGCTCCGCAAGACGACTGCCGCCGTTCCGAAAATCCCGTCGTCTGTGCAGGCGACAGTTCGCAAGGCTCTCAGCGTTTCGCCGAATCGTTCGATGTCCACGACGTATTTCTCACCTGGACACCGCAGGAAGGCCGCTTCGCGGGTTGGGAGGCCAATCTGGGCGTCGAGAACGTCTTTGACACGCAGTACAAGGAATTTCTCCACAACGACGCCGCGAAAGGCCGGACCTTCAAGGTTTCGCTCGCCAAGCAGTTTGGATGGTGATCGTGAAGTGCATGTCAAAATACCGGCTGTACCCGATGCTCGGTTTCCTCGTTGCAGCGGGCGCCCTGCCCGCCGCAGCCCAAGGCGATGGCAATCAGCCCTCCCTCTCCATCGAGCTGAACGGGGCGGAGCCCAGCGAGCGCGGATGCAGGCTCACCTTCGTCGCGGCCAACCGGCTCGGGCAGGATATCGCCCGGGCCGCCTATGAGGTGGCGCTGTTCGGGAAGGACGGGCTCGTCGAGCGGCTCACCATCCTCGACTTCAAGGAACTGCCGGATGCCGAGACCAAGGTCCGCCAGTTCGACATGCCGGAGATCGATTGCGCCAATCTCGGCCGTGTTCTGATCAACGGCGCCACCGCCTGCGAGGGGCCGGACGCCTCCGCCTGCATGAAGCGGCTGGAAGCCACCACGCGCGGTGCGGTCGCATTCGGAAAATAGGACCGGCAAGCAGAACGCCAGCAAGGACAGGATAAAAATGCCCGCAGGACTGATCGATTCCATCACCTCCCTTCTCGAGCTCGGCGGCCCCGTCGTCGTCTTGATTCTCGTCCTGTCGATCTTCGCGGTCGCGATGATCCTCTTGAAGCTCGTGCAATTCTGGCGCGAGAAGGTGGGGCGCCACCGCAGGGCGGAACGGGCCCTGCATGCCTGGTTCCATCACGGCTACGGCGATGCGCGCAACCTCATCGAGGGCGACCGTTCGCCCGCGGGCGAGGCGCTTTCCGCCTGCATGCGGCTGGCGGTCGCGCCCAACATGCCCAAGGACGCGATAGAGGACGAGGTCGGGCGCATCGCGCTCACGCGCCTGCACGAGTTGCAGCGCGGCTTGCGCGCGCTCGACGCCGTCGCGCAGATCTCGCCGCTCCTGGGCCTCTTCGGTACCGTGCTCGGCATGATCGAGGCTTTCCGGCAGCTCCAGGAGGCCGGCAATGCGGTCGATCCCTCGATGCTGGCCGGCGGCATCTGGGTGGCCCTTCTCACCACCGCGGCGGGCCTCGCCGTCGCCATGCCCGTCTCCCTGGTGCTGACCTGGTTCGAAACGCGGGTGGAGAACGAGCGCGTGGCGATCGAGACCATGACGAGTGCGGTGCTCTCCCACCGCACCGCGGGCCGGCACACGGAAGCCGAGGCCCATGCGGTAAAGGCGGTCGCGGGGGCGGCCCATGCGCATTGACCTTCCGGTCTCCCGGCGGCGGCCGTTGTCGATGACGTCGCTGATCGACGTCATCTTCCTGTTGTTCCTGTTCTTCATGCTCTCCTCCACCTTCCTGCATTTTACCGAGGTGGAGGTGACGGGCGGTGCCGCCTCCAGCGCCGCCGCGACGGAGGCGCCAGACATCCTGATCCGGCTCGATGGCGAGACCTGGCAGGTGAACGGCGTCTCCGCCGATCCCGACCAGGGGTTGGCGGAACTCAAGCGCCTGCAGGACCAGGGTGCCGAAAAGGCCGTGCTTCTGGTGCGCGAGGGGCTCACCTCGCAGGACCTCGTCAGCGCGCTCGAGCGCATCCGCAAGGAAACAACCCTGTCCGTAACCGTCGCGAGGTGATTGCATGTTGCGCCTTTCCCGCCCCCTGCCCCCGCGCCAGCGCGAAAGCACCATCGCGCTGATCAATGTCGTGTTCCTGATGCTGGTGTTCTTCCTGGTGGCCGGCACGCTCGCCCCGCCGCTCGACAAGGAGATCGACCTGATCTCGACCGCAACGACCGAGCGCAGCACACCGCCCGACGCGCTCTTCGTGACGAGCGAGGGCGAGTTGCGCGTAGAGGGCACGACGACCACCGCGGCCGCTTTCCTGGAGAGCCTGCGGGCAAGCGGCGCGGCGGAAGGCGAACTCGAGGTGAAGCTCGCTGCCGATCGGAACCTGCCGGCCGTCCGGCTGGTGGAGATCGTGGGCGAACTGCGCCAGGCGGGCGCGGTGAAGATCAGCATCGTCACGGAGCTCGCCGCCGAATGAGGAAGCGTGCATGGGTTCTGGCATTGGGCGCCTCCCTCGTGCTGCACGCGGGAGCGGCGGTGCTGTTTCAGCCGAAGGAGGAAGAAGCCCTGGTCGCAGGCGGCGAAAGCGGGGAGATCATGATCCTCGGCAATGCCTTCGCGGACATGACCGCCGCCGGAACGCCCTCCGAGACCATCGAGCCCGTGGCGGACCCCGCAACGACGGTCTCTCCGGTGGAACCGGAGGCGGTCGAGGCGGAGACGGTGGTCCCCGTCGAGGCGCCGTCGCCCTCCGTGGCCGAAACCCCGGCGGAGGCCGTGCCGCAAGCGGAAACGCCGGAACTCGCGGAAACCGAACCGACGGAAGCGGCACCGGTCGAGGTGGCCGTGCCCGATCCTGTCGAGGTGGAGCCGGCCGAACCGCAGGAAGAGGTGGTGGCCATGGTTCCCGTTCCCCGGCCGACGCCTCGCCCGCACTACGAGCCGCCGAAGGCCGAGCCCCGCCGGGCGGAAACGCCTCAGCCGAAAAAGGCGGCCGCGCAGCGTCAGGCAGAGCGGAAGCAGGAAAGGCCGGTCCGCCGATCGGCGGGTTCCGGCGGGCGGGACACGCAAGAGGCAAGGCGCGGGTCGTCCGACGGCAGCACGGCGGCACGCGACGCCGGCAGCCGTGGCGCCGGCAGGGCTTCACAGGCCGGTAATGCCGCCGTTTCGAACTACAAGGGGAGAGTCAGGAGGAAGCTCGACCGCGCACTGCGCTATCCGCGTGATGCGGAACGCAACCGCGTGCGGGGCGAAGTGGTCGTATCCTTCACGATATCGGGGAACGGCTCCGTCAGCGGAATCCGTGTAGCCCGCAGTTCCGGCCATCCGGTCCTCGACCGGGCGGCCATTGAAACGGTACAGCGCGCCGCCCCCTTCCCTGCAATACCGGCCGACGCTGGCCGCGCGTCCTGGCCGTTCACTGTGCCCATCGCATTCACACGCTAACGGATAGCCCATGTTCCATCTCGCCGCACTTCATCAGCTTGGCGTCGCGCGCGGCGACGGTCTCAGGCCGGAATTCCTGGAACTTGCCCGGCGGCAATCCGAAAGAGGTCATCCGGCGGTGACGGAGATCTACGGAAACCGGCAGGCCGGCCCCGATCCCGCGCCGCGTCTGGATGGCATGCTGCCGGAAAATGTGGTGTTGTTCCCGCAGGCCGCTTCGGAAATGCCGAAAAAGTCAGTGATCACGAAGTGAAAATGAAGGAAAATCGATGTTCGTCGCGATGAACCGCTTCAAGGTGACGGAAGGACAGGAAGAGGCCTTCGAAGAGGTCTGGAAGAACCGGGATTCGAGCTTGGGCGAAATGCCGGGTTTCGTCGATTTCCACCTGCTGCGCGGTCCGCGCAACGAGGAAGAGGGCTACACGCTGTACGCCTCCCACACGGTCTGGAGAACACAGGAGGATTTCGTCGCCTGGACCAAGTCGGAGAATTTCCGTAACGCGCACAAAAATGCCGGCCAGAACAAGGTGCTCTACAAGGGTCACCCGGTGTTCGAAGGATTTTCCGCCGTCGAGGGGGCGTGAGTATTCGGTAACGGGAAGGCGCCCGCGGTATGTACCCTCTGGCCTGCCGACCATCTCCCCCTCGAGGGGGATTATAGCGCGGCCGCCTGCTCCAGAGCTCATTCTTCTACAGGCGTGCTGACTGGCGAAATCAAATCGCTACGGCTGATCTTCCCCTTGAGGGGAAGAGGTCCTGCAGGACAGGGAGGAGCATTCACCAAACGGTGATTGCCCAGCGATTACGCCGCCGCGAGCAGGCTTGCATTGCCGCCGGCCGCCGTCGTGTCCACGCAGACGGAGCGCTCGTGGACATAAGCCGCGGGATAGAGAAGCTCCGTCACCAGCGGCACGATCTGCCCTTCGCGCGCTGCGAGCGCGCGTCTCAGCGCCGCAAGCCATTCCTCGCCACCGGCGGCGGCCACGAGATCGACCGACAGGGTTTCAAGCGTCTCCGGCGCCACGGCGCCGTCGAGCGCGGCGAGCGGTAACCCCGCCTTGAGCAGCGGCTGCAGCGTGGCCTGCGCGTTCTGCGCGACGGCGAGCACCGCATTGCCGGCGGCGAGCGCCTGGATCACCTGCGCGGCGAGTATCTCGTCGTCCGCGCCCAGGCAGAGGACCCGGCCGCGTGGGGCAAGCTGAAGGGAATTGGCCTCGCCCGTCGGCCCGGGCAGGTCAACCGGACCGAGGTCGACGGCGGAAGCCGCGGCCAACACTTCCGGCCACCGGCCGCGCAGGGTCTTGCGCAGCACGACGATCCTGTCGGTTCGGACGGCCCAGCCGCTTCCTTGCGCGTCCGGGAAGGCCTGTACGAACCTTTCGCCATCGATCGCCGGCGCGTTTGAGGGCACCGCCCGCGCGCCCGCCTTGCCGCGCCGGAAACGGCGCAGATAGAGTGGACCGCCAGCCTTCGGTCCGGTGCCCGAAAGCCCCTCGCCGCCGAATGGCTGCGAGCCGACGACCGCGCCGATCTGATTGCGGTTCACGTAGATGTTGCCGACGTGGACGCCGTCGACGATTTCCTGCACGCGCGCGTCGATGCGCGTGTGCAGGCCGAAGGTGAGCCCGTAACCCCTGCGATTGATTTGGGAAATCACCTTTCCGAGGTCTTCCGCCTCGAAGGTGGCCACGTGCAGCACCGGCCCGAAGACCTCGCGTTCGATCTCCTCGATGCCCGACACCTGGAAGGCGGCGGGCGCCACGAAACGGCCGCCCTCGGGCTTTTCGATCCTGGCGATCAGGCGCCCCCTCTCCTCCATCTCCTCGCAATAGGCGGAAATACCGGAAAGCGCCTCGTTGTCGATGACGGGGCCGACATCGGTGGAGATCAGCCACGGGTCGCCCACGACAAGAGCCTGCATGGCGCCCTTCAGCATCTTGGTCATCCGCGCCTCCACGTCTTTCTGCACATAGAGGATGCGCAAGGCCGAGCAGCGCTGCCCCGCGCTCTGGAAGGCAGAGGCGAGGATGTCGCGCACCGCCTGCTCGGGCAGCGCGGTGGAATCGACGATCATCGCGTTGAGCCCGCCCGTCTCCGCGATCAGCATCGCGTCGGGCGCGGCGGTCTTTGCAAGCTGCCGCTCGATCAGCCGGGCGACTTCGGTGGAACCGGTGAAGCAGACGCCTGCAATGCGCGGATCGGCAGTGAGTGGCGCGCCCACCGACGGGCCGTCGCCCGGCAGGAGATGCAGAACATCTTCGGGAACGCCCGCCTCGTGCATGAGCGCCACCGCACGCGCGGCGATGAGGCAGGTCTGCTCGGCAGGCTTCGCCACCACGGCATTGCCGGTGGTGAGCGCCGCCGCGATCTGCCCCGTGAAGATGGCGAGCGGGAAGTTCCACGGCGAGATGCAAGCGATCACGCCGCGCGCCTCCGTCCCCTCCTCCGCGCGCACGGCCTCGTTGGCATAGTAGCGCAGGAAGTCGACGGCCTCCCGCACCTCCGCGATGCCGTCGGCCAGCGTCTTGCCGGCCTCGCGCGTGCAAAGCGCGAAGAACTCGCCGGCATGGTCCTCGTAGAGATCGGCGATGCGCCGCAGGATGTCAGCGCGCTCCGCCACCGGCCTTGCCGCCCAGGTGGGCTGAGCGGCGAGCGCGAGCCCCACGGCTTCGCTCGCCTGCTCCGGTGAGGCGTCGGTCACCGCGCCGACGATCTCGCTGGTGCGGGCAGGGTTTACGATCGTGCGCGTTGCGCCCTCGCCTGCGGCGCGTGTGACCGGACGCGCCTCCCAGCGATGCGGCGACTGGAACGGCCGCCGCGCGGCCCCGATCTCGCCGAGTGTCGTCGGGTCGGTGATGTCCCAGCCCTTCGAGTTCAGCCTCTGCGGGCCGAAAACGAGCTGCGGCGCGGGGATGGCCGGATTGGCGGCGGAACCTTGGGTCTCCACCATGCCGAAGGGATCGCGGGCGATCTCCTCCGCGCTCACCTCCTCGTCGACGATCTGGTGCACGAAGGAGGAGTTGGCGCCGTTCTCAAGGAGTCGGCGCACCAGATAGGCGAGCAGGTCCTCATGCGCACCCACGGGTGCATAGATGCGGCAGCGCGTGCCCTCGCGGCGGCGGATGATCTCGTGGAGCGAATCACCCATGCCGTGCAGGCGCTGAAACTCGAAGGACTGCTTGTCCTGCGCCATGGCGAGGATGGCCGCGGCCGTATGCGCGTTATGCGTGGCGAATTGCGGATAGATGCGGTCGGTGAGCGAGAGCAGCTTGCGCGCGCAGGCGATATAGGAGACATCCGTGTTCGCCTTGCGCGTGAAGACGGGGTAGCCGGCAAGCCCCATCACCTGGGCGCGCTTGATTTCCGTATCCCAGTAGGCGCCCTTGACGAGCCGCACCATGATCCTGCGGTTAAGCCTCTCCGCCAGTGCGTGCAGCCAGTCGATGATGAAGGGCGCGCGCCGCCCGTAAGCCTGGACGACGACACCGAACCCGTCCCAGCCTTCAAGCGATGGATCCGCCAGCACGTGTTCGATCACGTCGAGCGAAATGTCGAGGCGGTCCGCCTCCTCCGCGTCGATATTGAGGCCCATGCGGGCAGCCTCGGCGTCCTGCGCAAGCAGGAGCAGGCGTTCCGTCATCACCGGCAGCATGGTTTCCCGTTGCGTCGCCTCGTAGCGCGCATGGATCGCCGAGAGCTTTACCGAAATGCCGGGATTGGCGCGGATGTCGCCGCTCTTCGCCTCGCCCTTGAGCGAGGCGATCGCATCGCGGTAGGCTTGGAAATAGCGTAACGCGTCGGCATCGGTTCGTGCCGCCTCCCCCAACATGTCGTAGGAATAGGTGTATCCCTTGGCGGTCAGGCTCCGGCCGCGCTTGAGCGCTTCCCCGATGGTGCGTCCGAGCACGAACTGTTCGCCCATCTCGCGCATGGCGGCGGCGACCGCGGTTCGGATGACCGGCTCGCCCAGGCGGCGCACCATGCTGCGCAGGGTGGCCTCGATGCCGCTGCCCTCCTCGTCCAGCACGCGGCCGGTCAGCATCAGCGCCCAGGTGGATGCGTTGACGAAAATCGAGGCGGATTCTCCCGAATGGGCCGACCAGTCGTGCGGCGCGATCTTGTCGGCGATCAGATCGTCCATGGTCTCGGCGTCGGGCACGCGCAGCAGCGCTTCCGCCAGGCACATCAGCGCCACGCCCTCGCTCGTCGAAAGCCCGTATTCGGCGAGGAAGGATTCCATGAGATGCCGGGTCGAGCCTGCCCGCACCCCGCGTACCAGTTCCGCGGCCTTGGCCGAGATCGCCTCGCGGCGCGCCGGCGACAAGTCCGCAAGCTCGACGAGGCGCTTCAGGAGCGCGGCCTCGTCGGCCAGATAGTGTTTCCGGATCTCCGCGCGCAGGGCATCGAGAGCAGGCATCGTGGACCTCGGCCGTCAGTGGATTTGGAGCTTCATATCATATGGGGCCGGAGCCCCCCGGCCCAAAATGAAGGCATTGCCAGTCCAAAGAGACTATTCTACTGCAAGGAAACAATAACACCGCACCAGGGGAACGCATGGCGCCGGATCGTTTGGACCGCATCGACCGCAATATCCTCGACGCGCTGTCGCAGGATGGCCGGCTTTCCATTGCGGAACTCGCCAAACGGGTGGGCCTTTCCAAGACGCCGGTCCAGGCGCGGCTGCGCCGACTGGAGGCGGAGGGCTATATCCGCGGCTATACGGCCATCGTGGACCGCGAGCGCATGGGCGTAGGCCACATCGCCTTCGTGCAGGTGACCCTCTCGGACACGCGCTCCGCCGCGCTCGAAGCCTTCAACAAGGCTGCGCTCGCCGTGCCGGAGGTCGACCAATGCCACATGATCGCGGCAAGCTTCGATTATCTGCTCAAGGTGCGAACGAAGGATATCTCTGCCTATCGCCGCGTGCTGGGCGAAAAGATCTCCAACCTGCCGCACGTTTCCCACACCTCCACATTCGTGGTGATGGAGACAGTGAAGGATCGGTGACGGCCACGGCGAGGGAGCGCATTTGTCTAGATGATTAGACAAATAACGCTCTCGCCCGGCACCTCAATTGACTCGTCAAATCTATAGGATAACCGACGGGCATTTGCCCTCCTGCCGGAACGTGCTAATGCGCGGCGCATGGTTTGCTAGGGAGAAGCGCATGAAGGCGGGCGGGGTGGCGTCGGTGGGCGAATGCATGCTGGAACTCTCCGGCGGCAGGGACGACAACTGGCGCATGGGGCATGCCGGCGACACGTTCAACACGCTCTGGGCCATCCGTGCGCTGACTTCAGACACCACCCCGGCGGATTATGTCAGCGCCTTCGGCGACGATCCCTTTTCCGGGCAACAGAAGGATTTTTTCGCGAAGCACGGCATAGGAACGGCCGCCAGCCCGGTCATCCCCGGCCGCCGGCCGGGGCTCTACGCCATCACGCTGACGGGCGCGGAACGCTCCTTCACCTACTGGCGTGCGGATTCAGCCGCACGCCTGCTCGCCGACGACGAAAGGGAACTGCAAAAAAGCCTGCACAATCGCGAGCTTATCTACTTTTCCGGAATCACCTTGGCAATTCTTGAGGACGCCGCCCGCGAAACCTTTTTCTCGGTCCTGCACGATGTTCGGCGGGAAGGCAGCAGGATCGCCTTCGATCCCAACTACCGGCCCCGCCTATGGTCGTCCCCCGAAGCCGCCCGCGTCGCCTTCGAAACGGCACTTGGCAGCAGCGACATCGCGCTGCCCACTTTCCCCGACGAAGCAGCGCTCTACGACGATGCGGATCCCGAAGCGACGGCGAGGCGTATTCGGCAGGCGGGCGTCGGTGAAATTGTGGTGAAGAACGGCTCCGAGCCGACATTGCTTTCAAGCGAAGGCAAGGAAACGTCGATACCGGCTCTCCACGTGGAAACGCCGGTCGACACGACTGGGGCCGGCGATTCCTTCAACGGCGCCTATCTTGCAGCCCGTCTGGCAGGGGATGCGCCGGAGACGGCCGCCCGCCGCGCCCACCGTGTGGCTGCCGCGGTGATCCAGGTCTACGGCGCGCTGGCGCCGTTCGAGGTGCTGCGGCAGGCGTTCGAGGCGACGTAGTTGTGTTCTCGGGTCGCGGCGATTGCGACCCGAGAGCCCTTCCTTAAAATCCCAGCCCGCCGATGCAGACATATTTGGTATCGAGATAGTCGTCGATGCCCTGATGTCCGCCTTCCTTGCCGAGACCCGATTCCTTGAAGCCGCCGAAGGGTGCTTCAACCGTGGTGATCATGCCCTCGTTGACGCCGACGAGCCCGTATCTCAAGCCTTCCATCACCCGGAACGCGCGGCCCAGATCGCTCGTGTAGAAATAGCAGGCGAGGCCGAAGGAGGTGTCGTTGGCCATTTGCACGGCCTCCCGTTCCTCCCTGAAGCGGAAAATCGGTGCGACCGGGCCGAAGATCTCCTCTTCCATGAGACGCATCTTGGGCGCGGCTTCCGTCAGCACGGTGGGCTCGAAGAAGGTGCCGCCGAGCGCATGGCGCTTGCCGCCGGTCGCCACCTTGCCGCCCTTCGCCGTGGCGTCCGCGATCAGTTCCTCGACCTTCTCGACCGCATTCTCGTCGATCAGCGGCCCCTGCTCTACGCCGTCTTCGAGGCCCGAGCCCACTTTCAGCTTCTCCGTGGCCTCGACCAGCTTCTCGACGAAGCGGTCATGGACGCCTTCCTGCACGAAGAAGCGGTTGGTGCACACACAGGTCTGCCCGGCATTGCGGTATTTCGCGATCATGGCGCCCTCGACGGCGCGGTCCACATCCGCATCGTCGAAGACGAGGAAGGGGGCGTTGCCGCCCAGTTCCATGGACACCTTCTTCACCGTGCCGGCCGCCTTTTGCATCAGGAGCTTGCCGATCTCGGTGGAACCGGTGAATGTGATCTTGCGCACCAGCGGGTTTTCGGTGAGCTCGTCGCCGATCTCGGAAGCCGAGCCGGTGACGATGTTCACCACGCCCTTCGGGAAACCCGCCTCTTCCGCCAGCACACCCCAGGCAAGCCCGGAATAGGGCGTCTGGGAGGCGGGCTTCGCCACGGCCGTGCAGCCGGCGGCCAGAGCCGGGCCGAGCTTGCGCGCGAGCATGGAGGACGGGAAGTTCCAAGGCGTGATGGCACCGATCACGCCCACCGGCTCCTTGGTGACGAGGATGCGCCGATCCGCCCAGGGCGAGGGCACCACGTCGCCATAGACCCGCCTGCCCTCCTCCGCGAACCAGAGAATATAGGCGGCCGACATGCCGACCTCCCCCTTGGCCTCAGCAAAGGGCTTGCCCTGCTCCATGACGAGAAGCTCGGCGAGCGCGTCCTGATTGTCCATGATCGCGTCGTGCAGCTTGCGCAGGAGCTTGGCCCGGTCGTTGGCCGATGTCTTCTTCCAGGAATGGAAGGCCTCTTCCGCCGCCTCGATGGCGCGGCGCGTTTCCGCCCGGCCGCCTTTCGGCACCGTGCCGATCGTCTGCCGCGTGGCGGGATTGACCACCTCGATCGTGGCACCTGAATCCGCATTCACCCACTCGCCGCCGATGAAATTCGCCTCGCGCAGGAAATGGCTGGTCTTCTTGAGCATGGTTCCTCCTTTGCCGCCGCGGCGGCGCATTGTCCGGCCAACGGGAAAGTGGTCGAAATGTCAGACTGCTTCAAGCGCGGTCCACGCTCGACCGCTGGGCCAACTTGCCTTTGAAGCTAGGGCCACGTACGGCTCGCGGCAAGGCTATCGTTCAGCCGAACGCCCACTCCGCCACCGCGAGCCAGAAGGCGGTCGTGAAGAAGGCAAGCGCGGTGCTGATGCTCATGGAATTGGAGGCCAACGCCTGGCCTGTGCCGAAGCGGGTGGCGATGAGATAGGGGTTGACGCCGATCGGCAGGGAAGCGGCGGCGACCACCACCTTGGCACTCATGCCGGTGAGGCCCATCGTCTTTGCCATCAAAAGGGCGAGCACCGGCATCAGAAGCAGCTTGAAGGCCGCCATCGCGATCGCCGGACGGATATTGCCGCTGATGCCGTAGCGCCGGAGCCCCAGCCCCATGGCGAAGAGTGCGACCGGCGCTGCGACATCGGCAAGCGCGTCCACGAGCCTTGTCATGAGCGAAGGCATCTCCACACCGGCCGCGCGCCAAAGGAGTCCCGCCACGATGCCGATGATCAGCGGGTTCGTGGCGACGTTGGCGACGAAGTCCCGCACCACCGCACCGAGGCCGTGCGGAGCGTCCTTGTCGCCGAACCAGGAGAAAAGAACAATCGACGCGGCGATCATGATCGGCAAGTGGACGGAGAGGATAAGCGAGAGGACCTCGAAACCCTGCTGCCCGAAAATGCCGAGCGTGAAGGGGATGCCGAGGAGCGCCAGATTCGAGAAGCTGCCGGAAAGTCCGCCGACGACGCCGGCGCGGCTGTCGCGCCCGAAGACATGCACGATCGTGAGCTGCGCCAGGACCCATGTCACCGCCACGGCGGTGAAATAGGTCGCCCAGAGATGGAGCGGCAGGCTATCGGCGAAACTGGCATCCGCCATGGTGCGGAAGAGAAGCAGCGGCACGGCCACCGAGACGGCGAAATCGCTCAGCCCGGCACCGGTCTCCTCCTTGAGGAAGCCGGACCATCCGCTCAGATAACCAAGTGCAACCAGCGCGAAGACGAACGCGACTGTTTCGACGAGAGAAGACATGCGCTTCCGCTTTATGGCACTCCCCTCGCCTGCGCAAGCAGGACCGGGCCCGGCGTGGGTATCGGAGCGGCAGATCAAACTCTATATGGAGAGGAAGAGAACGAGAGATCCTGATGATCCGTACCGCAGCAACCGTCTTCCTGCTCCTCCTTGCCTGCCTTTCCGCTGCGGCGACGGAGGCGGGCTGGGCACTTCTGCGCGAGGGCGGACAGGTGGTGCTCATCAGCAACGCCAACGCACCCGGACACGGCGACCCCGCGAATTTCGACATCGAATCCTGCGCCACCCAGCGCAATCTGTCGGATCGGGGCCGGCAGCAGGCCCGTCGCATGGGCGCGCTCTTCTTTGCCCGGGCGGCACCGATCGAGGAGGTACTGACAAGCCGCTATTGTCGGGCCGTCGAAACGGCAACGCTTGCTTTCGGCGATGCGGAACCCCTCGATGCCCTCGACTACTTCGAGCCGGGCTCCGAAGCAGGGGAAGCGCAGCTGGAGGCGCTGCGCGAGCGCGTGACGGCCTATACGGGCGCCGGCAATCTGGTCATGGTGACGCATCCCGAGGTGATCGAATCCCTTACCGGAGTGCTCCCGCGCGAGGCCGAAGCGGTGATCCTTTCACGGTCTGCGGAGCGGATCGATGTGGCTGCGCGGATCAGGTTCAACTAGGTGAGAGTGAGCCGGCAAGCGTCTCTGCCCTTTTCCTGCCTTCAAAAACCGATTAGAGAGCCGCTGATCTATTTTTCAGAAAAACGAATCCCGTTTCCGAGGGAAGCCAGTGACGACGACATTCGACAAGGTTGCCGATATCATCGCCGAGACGAGCGAGATCGACCGCGACAAGATCACTCCCGAAAGCCACACGATCGACGATCTGGGCATCGACAGCCTGGACTTCCTCGACATCGTCTTCGCGATCGACAAGGAATTCGGCATCAAGGTGCCGCTCGAGAAGTGGACGCAGGAAGTGAATGACGGCAAGGTGGACGGCGAGGAATACTTCGTCATGAAGAACCTGTGCGCCAAGATCGACGCGCTGGTCGCCGCCAAGGCCGCAAGCTGAGTTTCTGCTTCTAACAAGCGAGGGGACATGAACCAGACGGACGTCGTCATCACCGGCATCGGTGTCGTCTCCTCGCTGGGCCTCGGCGCTGAGGCGCACTGGCAGGCGCTCACCGGGCGCGAGCCGATGCCGGTCATCGATCGCGAGCGCTTTGCGCCCTACATCGTCCATCCCCTGCCCGAGATCGACTGGAGCACGCAGATTCCCAAGCGGGGCGACCAGCGCCAGATGGAGACATGGCAGCGGCTGGGCACCTACACGGCGGGGCTCGCGCTTGATGATGCCGGGCTAAAGGACGACGAGGCGCTCTGCGCTTCCATGGACATGATCGTGGCCGCCGGCGGCGGCGAGCGCGACGTGGCGGTGGACCAGGCGATCCTGGACGCCTCGCTCAACCGCAACGACCATGACGTGCTCCTGAACGAGAAGCTCACCACCGAGCTTCGCCCCACGCTCTTCCTGGCCCAGCTTTCCAATCTCCTGGCAGGCAACATCTCCATCGTTCACAAGGTCACCGGCTCCTCCCGCACCTTCATGGGCGAGGACGGCGCCGGCGTTTCGGCCGTCGAGACCGCGGCGGCGCGCATCCGCGCCGGCCAGTCGACGCATCTCCTGGTGGGCGCGGCCTTTCAGACCGAGCATCCGGACATGCTGCTCGCCTACGAGCTCGGCGGCTATCTCCAGCGTGAGAGATGGTCGCCCGTCTGGCAGCGTAACAAGGATCTGGGCGGCGGCGTGATCACCGGCTCGGGCGCTGCTTTTCTCGTGCTCGAATCGCGCGAACATGCCGAAAAGCGCGGCCGCATACCCTATGCGGCGATCGGCGCCGTGGCTTCCGGCCGCTCCCGGCGCAGCGGCGATGCCCTGAAGGATGAGTTTCAACGCATGCTCGCCTCGGTCGCGGGCGAGCGGAAGCCCATCCTGACAATCTCCGGCGCCTCCGGCGCCCACGCCCCGACGGAAGCGGAAAAAGCCGCGCTCGAAGACAGCGGAGCTGTGGCACGAGCCTTCTCCGGCATCACCGGTCATCTGAAGGAGGCGCAGTTCCCCTTCGCCGTGGCGCTGGCGGCCCTCGCCATCCGCAACGGACAAGCCTATCCCGCCTTCGATCCCTCGGTCGAGAAGCCGTTCGAAACCGCGCCCAAGACCATGCTCGCCACGTCCGTCGGCTACAACTGCTTCGAAGGCGTCGGGCTCGTCGTCGAGGCCTGAGGAAGGAGCGTCCCATGAAGACCACCGACAGTTTCGGACGACCGCTCGTCGCCGTCACCGGCATGGGGGTCGTCACCTCGCTCGGCCAGGGCAAGAAGGACAATTGGGAGGCGCTGACCGGCGGGCGCTCCGGCATCCACCCGATCGCCCGCTTCCCCACCGATCATCTGGCCACGACGATCGCCGGCACCATCGAATTTCTGCCGGAAAGCAGTGGTGGGGCCAGCGCGCTCACCTTCGCTCTCGCCGATTTCGCCGCGGATGAAGCGATCGGCGAGGCCGGGCTGGCGCAGGCCGATTTCGGCGGCCCGCTGTTCCTCGCCGCCCCGCCGGTGGAACTCGATTGGCACAACCGGCTCAGCCTCTACGCGCAATCCGACCGTTCCAACGGTTGGCGCAGCCTGATCGAAGCCGCGCGCAAGGCGAATGAGGAAGCGCTGTTCGACGAAAGCCAGTTCGCCGCGATCGCCGACCGGCTGGCGGAGAAATACGGCACGCGCGGCCTGCCGATCACGCTTTCCACCGCCTGCGCTTCGGGCGCCACGGCGATCCAGCTCGGCACGGAGGCGATCCGCCGCGGCGAATGCGACCGGGCGCTTGCCATCGGCGCCGACGGCTCGGCGACCGCCGAGGCGCTCATTCGCTTTTCGCTTCTTTCCGCGCTCTCGACGCAAAACGAGCGGCCGGAAAAAGCCTCCAAGCCCTTCTCGAAGGATCGCGACGGCTTCGTTCTGGCGGAAGGTTCGGGCGCTCTGGTGCTGGAATCGCTGGAAAGCGCGCTTTCGCGCGGCGCGGAGGTTTTGGGCATCCTGCGCGGCTGCGGCGAGAAGGCGGACGATTTCCACCGCACCCGCTCCAAGCCCGACGGCTCGCCGGCCATCGCCGCCGTGCGCGCCGCGCTCCAGGATGCCGGCATGTCGGAAGACGAGATCGCCTATGTGAACGCCCACGGCACCTCGACGCCCGAAAACGACAAGATGGAGCATCTCTCGCTCTCCACCGTCTTCGGCGAGCGCATGCGCAGCATCCCGATTTCCTCCAACAAGTCGATGATCGGCCACACGCTTTCGGCCGCCGGCGCGGTCGAGGCGGTCTTCTCGCTCCTGACCATGCGCGAGGGGGTCATCCCGCCCACCATCAATTACGAGAACCCGGACCCGTCCATCGATCTCGACGTGGTCCCGAACACGAAGCGTGACGCGGACGTGGCGACGGTGCTCTCCAATTCCTTCGGCTTCGGCGGCCAGAACACGTGCCTGGTGATGGCGAGGGAGGCGGGGTGAAAAGAACCAATGGTGAAATAGCGAGTAGCGAATAGGGAAAAGCATCTGTAATCGGGTTCTTTCTATTCGCTATTCGCTACTCCCTATTCGCTTCCGAGACACTGACCCATGCGCGCACTCCAGCTCATCGCCGACCGCAAGCTTGAGATTGCGGACATTTCCCCGCCCCCTCCTCCCGCCCACGGCGAAGTGACGGTCCGCATTTCGGCCGTGGCGCTCAATCACATCGACGTGTGGGGTTGGCGTGGCATGGCCTTTGCCAAGCGCAAGCTGCCGCTCACGGTGGGTGCCGAGGCGTCCGGCCGGGTGGATGCGATCGGCCCCGGCGTCATGGGCCTGGCGCCCGGCCAGCTCGTATCCATCTACGGCGCACGCACCTGCGGTCTTTGCCGCCCCTGCCGCGAGGGCCGCGACAATCTGTGCGAGAATGTGGGCGGCGTGCACGGCTTCCATCTCGACGGCTTCGCGCAGGAGAAGATCAACCTGCCGGCCCGCCTCCTCGTACCCGCGCCGCCCGGCGTGGACGAGATCGGGGCGGCGGTCGCCCCTGTCACCTTCGGCACGGTCGAGCATATGCTGTTCGACAACGCGAAGCTCGAGCCGGGCGAGACGATCCTGGTCCATGCCGGCGGCTCGGGCATCGGCTCGGCCGCGATCCAGCTCGCCAGGCGCATGGGCTGCACGGTGATCACCACCGTGGGCTCGAACGAGAAGATCGAGAGGGCGAAGGCGCTCGGCGCCGATCACGTGATCAACTATCGCGAGGACCGTTTCGAAGGCGCCGTGCGCAAGATCACGAAGAAGCGCGGCGTGGATGTGGTGTTCGAGCATGTGGGCGCGGACACCTGGGCTGGATCCATGCTGTCGCTCCGCCGGGGCGGGCGGCTCGTCACCTGCGGATCCACCTCGGGTGTGTCCACCAGCATCAACCTGATGCAGCTCTTCCAGCAGCAGCTAAAGATCCTGGGTTCCTTCGGCTGCCGCATGGAGAACATGGCGGATGCCATGCAGAAGATGGCGGCGGGCCTCGTTTCGCCGGTGATCGACACCGAAGTCGGCTTCGAGGAGATCGACAGGGCCCTCGCCCGCATGGAAGGCCGCGACGTCTTCGGCAAGATCATCTTGCGCGTCGGCTGATCGCCATCGATGAAGCGCTTCCTCCGCAAGCTCGGCCGCAGGCTCAAGACCGCCGAGCATTGGCTGACGGCGCAGGTGGCGCTTGCCGTCCTTTGGCTGCTCCGGCTGCTGCCGCCGGATGCGGCGCTGAACTTCGCCGAGCGCGTCGCGCGCCGGATCGGACCCTGGACGGGGCGGCACCGGGTGGCGCTCGGCAATCTGCGCCGCGCCTATCCGGAAAAGCCGGAGGCGGAACTCGAAGCCATCGCCTCGGACATGTGGGCGAACATGGCGCGGCTCGCGGTCGAATATGTCTTTCTCGACAAGCTCTTCGACTTCGATCCCGACAGCCCTGTGCCGGGCCGCGTGGAGGTCTCCGGCATCGACATTTTCCTGCGCATACGCGAGGAGAATCGCCCGCACATCTTCTTCACCGCCCATCTCGGCAATTTCGAATTCCTGCCCATCGCGGCAGCGACCTTCGGCCTGCAGGTCACCTCTCTCTTCCGGCCGCCGAACAACCCTTATATCGCCGATTACATCCACAAGACGCGCCGCTCCTCCATGGGCGGGCTTCTCGCATCGCGCTCGGGCGCAGCCCTCCAGCTCGCGCGCGTGCTGGAGGAAGGCGGCAATATCGGCGCGCTGGTGGACCAGAAATTCATGGGCGGCGTGCGCACCCGCTTCTTCGGCCGCGAATGCAACACCAGCCCGCTCGTGCCCAAGCTCGCGCGCCATTACGACTGCGACGTCTATCCCGCCCACTGCATCCGCCTGCCCGGCGGACGCTACCGTCTGGAAGTGAGCGAAAAGCTCGACCTGCCCCGCGGCGGGGATGGCGCCGTCGACGTGCAGAAGACGGCGCAACTCCTGAACGACGTGGTGGAAGGCTGGGTGCGTGCCGATCCCGGCCAGTGGATGTGGTTCCACAAACGCTGGCAGATCCGCTGACCGATCCTCACTCCGTCACGACGATGCGCGTGTTGGCCGGTCCGATCTTCTGCACGAGCGAATAGAACTGCGCTGCGTTGTCCGGGTGGAGCCGCACGCATCCGTGCGAGGCCGGGCGCCCCAGCGCCTTCACGGCGGATGTGCCGTGGACTGCGTAGCCGCCATGGTAGAAGACCGCGTGCGGCATGGGCGCCATCTCGTATTTGCGCGAGTGCCACATGCGGTGCATGCGCGTCGGCTTCCAGCTGCCGCGCGGCGTGACATAGCCCTTGCGCGCCGTCGAGACCGGCCAGCGGTAAAGGACCTTGCCGCCCTTCTTGACCGTCATGACCTGTTTGGACAGGCTCACTTTTGCCTCCAGATTGCCCGCGAACGCCTCTCCGGCAAGGAAGGTGGTGACGGCCGCCGCGGCGACGACGCTCCAAATCAGCTTTTTCATGTTTCACCTCGACTGTCCCCAGCGCGAATCGCGCCGAACTCTGCCATGGAGATACAACTTGGAGATTAAGTTTCCTTGTAATCTCCCGATAAGGTAGAGCATTGGCAGCTTACCGACTCTTAGCCAAGACGTGTTGCGGAGCTCGCCCTTTCACCGGCTTGCCAAGCGCGGAGAATCCCGGCTTGATGGCCCCATGAACGACGATCTGGCCAAAGCCGTCAGTGATCGCAGGGAAGAGCTTGTCGCGCTCACGGTCGAACTGATCCGCTTTCCCACCGTGAACCCGCCCGGCGAGGCCTACACGCCCTGCGCGGAATACCTGAACGGGAAGCTCGCCGCGCGCGGGTTCGAAACGAGGCTCATCCGCGGCGAAGGCGCGCCCGGCGACAGCGACCGCTATCCGCGGACCAATGTGGTCGCCCGGCGCGAAGGCCGGCGGCCCGGCCCGACCGTCCATTTCAACTCGCATATCGACGTGGTGGAGGCCGGAGAGGGCTGGACGGTCGATCCCTTCGCCGGCGTGGTGCGGGACGGAAAGGTGTTCGGCCGCGGCGCCTGTGACATGAAAGGCGGGCTCGCCGCCTCCATCATCGCGGTCGACGCCTTCATGGCCGTCCATCCGGATTTCCCCGGAGCAATCGAGATCTCCGGCACGGTGGACGAGGAGTCCGGCGGCTATGGCGGCGTGGCGCATCTGGCACGGCAGGGCTTCTTCTCCAGGCCCCGTGTCGATCACGTCATCATCCCCGAGCCGCTGAACAAGGACCGCATCTGTCTCGGCCATCGCGGCGTGTGGTGGGCGGAGATCGAGACCGGCGGCTCGATCGCCCATGGCTCCATGCCCTTCCTCGGCGATTCTGCGATCCGCCACATGGCGGCGGTGCTCCACGCCTTCGAGGAAGAGCTTTACCCCGCCCTCGATTGCAAGCGGACGGAGATGCCCGTGGTGCCCGAGGGCGCGCGCCGCTCCACCATGAACATCAACTCCATCCATGGTGGCCAGACGGAGGATTTCTTTCCGGGCCTCCCCTCCCCCAATGTGGCCGATTCCTGCCGCTTGGTGATCGACCGCCGCTTCCTCATCGAGGAAAGCCTCGAGGAGGTGAAGGGCGAGGTGGTCGCGATCCTGGAGCGGCTGAAACGCGAGCGCCCGCGCTTCAGCTATTCGCTCCGCGACCTGATGGAGGTGCTGCCCACCATGACGGATCGCGGTGCACCGGTGCCGCAGGCGCTCGCCGCCGCCATCCGCCAAGTCTTCGGCAGGGAGCCTGACTACGTGATTTCGCCCGGCACCTACGACCAGAAGCACGTCGCCCGCATCGGCCACCTGCACGATTGCGTGGCCTACGGGCCGGGCGTCCTCGACCTCGCGCATCGGCCGGACGAATGGGTGGGGATCGAGGACATGCTGGAATCGGCGACCGTGATGGCGATGAGCCTGGATACGCTGCTGAGAGGTATCGGGTGAAGCTGACTCCCCCTCACTTGCGATTTCTCGGGTTTGGCGAAGCTAAGCCCGTAGAAATCGCAAGTGAGGGGTGAATCGCCACCGCTTCCCCGCCGAAGTTCAGCACCAAGCCGATTTACTCGCCCTCCGATTCGCGCTTCAATCGGCCCGGCAACATGCACCTGCAAAGCGGTGCCGGACGTGGGGAGTGACGGAATGAAGACGATTGCACGATTGCTGGGCGCAGCCGCCATCCTGGCCGCCTCGGGCACTGCTGCGCTGAGCGCGCGCACGGACCTGGTGGTGGGCGTGGTGCTCGAGCCTCCGCATCTCGACCCAACGGCGGGTGCGGCCGCCGCGATCGACGAGATCGTCTATGCCAATATCTTCGAAGGGCTCACCCGCATCGGCCCCAGCGGTGACGTGCTGCCCGCATTGGCCGAAAGCTGGGAAATCTCGGAGGACGGCAAGACCTACACGTTCAAGCTGCACGAGGGCGTCAAATTCCATGACGGCACGACCTTCGACGCGGAGGACGTGAAATTCACGCTCGAGCGTGCCATGGTAGAGGATTCCGTCAACGCGCAGAAAGTGCTGTTCTCCGCGATCGACGGCGTCGAGGTGGTGGACCCTGCCACGGTGAAGGTCACGCTCGAGCACCCGCAGGGCTCCTTCCTCTACAATATGGGCTGGGGCGACGCCGTGATCGTGGCGCCCGAATCGGCCGGCGGCAACAAGGAGAACCCCATCGGCACCGGGCCGTTCAAATTCGACAGCTGGGCCAAGGGCTCTTCCGTCACCATGTCGAAGAATCCGGACTATTGGGGCGAGCCGGCGGCGCTGGAGAAGGCCGAGTTCCGTTTCATCCCGGACGCGGCCGCCTCCGTGACCGCGCTGCTTTCCGGCGACGTGCAGGCTTTCCCCAACATGCAGGCGGGCGATGCGCTGCCGCAGATCGAGGCCGATCCCCGCTTCGAGGTCGTGATCGGCGCCACGGAGGGCGAGACGATCCTCGCCATGAACAACGGCAAGGAGCCTTTCGGCAATCTGAAGGTCCGGCAGGCGATCTCCCACGCGGTCAACCGCGACGAGGTGATCCTAGGCGCCACCAGCGGTCACGGCGTACCGATCGGTACGCACTTCTCGCCGGCAAACCCGGCCTATGTGGACCTCACCGGCACCTATCCCCACGACGTGGAAAAGGCCAGGGCGCTTCTGGCGGAAGCGGGCTATCCCGACGGATTCTCAGCCACCCTGAAGCTGCCGCCGCCGCCCTACGCCCGCCTTGGCGGCGAAATCATCGCATCCGAGCTGCGCGAGGTGGGGATCAACCTCGAGATCATTCCGATGGAATGGGCCCAATGGCTGGAGCAGGTCTTCACCAACAAGGACTACGACCTCACCATCGTCTCCCACACCGAGCCCAACGACATCAACATCTACGCGCGTGACGATTACTACTTCGACTACCAGAACCCGAAATTCAAAGAGGTGATGGCCGAACTCGATGCGACGACGGATCGGGAGAAACGCAACGAGCTCTATGGGCAGGCGCAGCGCATCCTCACCGAGGACGCCGTGAACGTCTTCCTCTTCCAGCTTCCCAAGGTCGGCGTGTGGGACGCGAAGCTCGAGGGCATGTGGGAGAACATGCCGATCCAGGCGAATGACCTGACGAAGGTGCGTTGGGTGGATTGATGGGCGCTTTGTGCGTTGTTCTTTTGAGGCCGGATTCCTGCACTGGATGACCCCCCTCTGGCCTGCCGGACATCTCCCCCTCAACGGGGGAGATTGCGCCGTCCGCTTGCTTCAGTGCCTCTTCTGCAGCGCGGATGACTGGCGAAACGAACTGCGACAGCCAATCTCCCCCTTGAGGGGAGATGGCCGGCAGGCCAGAGGGGGTGTGGAGGAGCGCCGGCGAAACCAATTGGCAACGGGGCAGGTTCGATGACGGCCTATCTCCTCCGCCGTCTCCTCATCGCCTTTGCGACGCTTCTCGCCGCGTCGCTGGTCGTCTTTTCGGTGCTCGAAATCCTGCCCGGCGACCCGGCCCGCATCATGCTCGGCCTGAACGCCAGTCCAGAGGCGCTGGAAAGCCTGCGCAGCCAAATGGGCCTCGACCGTCCCGTGTCCACCCGTTACCTGGACTGGCTCGGCGGCATGGTCGTGGGTGATTTCGGGCGCTCCATCACCTATTCCTCGCCGGTGATCGACCTCGTGGCGGAGCGCCTCGCCGTATCGCTGCCGCTTGCCGTGATCGCGCTGGCGCTCTCCACGGCGATCGCCCTTCCGGTCGGTGTCTTCGCCGCTTCCCGGCGCGGACGCGCCGCCGATACCGTCACCATGGGCGTCGCGCAGGTGGGCGTGGCAGTGCCCAATTTCTGGTTCGCGCTTCTTCTCGTCTACGTCTTCGCCGTGGGGCTCCGCCTGGTGCCGGCCGGCGGCTTTCCCGGCTGGGGCGATGATTGGAGCGGCCATTGGCGGGCCTTGAAGGCGCTCGTCCTGCCGGCGATCTCGCTCGCCCTGCCGCAAGCCGCCATCCTTGCCCGCGTCACGCGCTCGGCCATGGTGGAGGTGCTGGGCGAGGATTATATCCGCACCGCCCGCGCCAAGGGCCTGCCCCGGCGCATGGTGCTGTGGCGGCACGCGCTGCGCAACGCGATGATTCCGGTGCTCACCATTCTCGGCCTGCAATTCGCCTTCCTGCTCGCCGGCACGATCATCATCGAGAACGTGTTCTACCTGCCGGGCCTCGGACGCCTCATCTTCCAGGCCATCAGCCAGCGCGACCTGATCGTGGTGGAAGGCGTGGTGATGCTGCTGGTGGCCAGCGTCATCCTCATCAATTTCCTGGTCGACCTCTGCTACGCGGTCGTCGATCCGCGCCTGAGGGTTGGCCGATGAGCCTCGACCCGGTCTTCACCCCGGTGCCCGAGCGGCATGTGCTGCGCAAGGCGCTCGACAACCGCTCCTTCCTGATCGGCCTTGCGATCACGTCCCTGGTGGCGCTGATGGCGCTCGTCTCCTTCGTCTGGACACCCTACGACATCACGCGCCTGCAGGTCGCCGACAGGCTCCAGGGACTGTCGCTGGCCCATCCATTCGGCACCGACCATATGGGGCGCGACATCCTGTCGATGATCATGATCGGCGCGCGCAACTCGATTGCCGTCGCCCTCGTGGCGGTCGGGATCGGCATGGGCCTCGGCGTACCGCTCGGTACGTGGGCGGCCGCGCGCGGCGGCTGGGCCGACGAGATGCTGATGCGCGCCAACGACGTGGTCTTTGCCTTTCCGTCGCTGCTCTCGGCGGTGATGATCACGGCGATCTTCGGTCCGGGCGCGATCAATGCCATCATCGCCATCGGTATCTTCAACGTGCCCGTCTTCGCCCGCATCGCCCGTGCCGGTGCGCTGGCGCTCTGGCCGCGCGAATTCATCCTGGCCGCGCGGGCCGCGGGCAAGGGCAAGATGCTGATCACGGTCGAGCACATCCTGCCCAATATCGCGAGCCTGCTCCTCGTCCAGGGTACCATCCAGTTCGCGCTCGGCATCCTGGCGGAAGCCGGGCTTTCCTATCTCGGCCTCGGCGCGCAGCCGCCCATGCCCTCCTGGGGCCGCATGCTCTTCGATGCGCAGACGCGCATTGCCGTCGCACCGCATCTCGCCCTCTTCCCGGGCCTCGCCATCGTCGTCACCGTGCTCGGCCTCAACCTCCTCGGCGACGGACTGCGCGACGTGCTCGACCCTCGGCTGAGGCGCGAAGGATGAGCCTTCTTGCGATCGAGAACCTGTCGCTTCGGATCGGCGGCACACCGATCCTGAAGGATATCGATCTTTCGATCGCGCCCGGTGAGGTGATGGGGCTCGTCGGCGAATCGGGGTCCGGCAAGTCCATGACGGCGCTCACCGTCATGAAGCTCCTGCCCCATGGAGCCGAGGCGACCGGCCGCGTCGCCTTCGACGGCATCGATATCCTCGCGGCACCCGAAGCCGCCATGTGCCGGCTGCGCGGGGACGACATCGGCATGGTCTTCCAGGAACCGATGACGGCGCTGAACCCGGTGAAGACCATCGGCGAGCAGGTCGCCGAAGGCATCCGCTGGCATACGGGCGCGAACCGCACCGATGCGGAGGCGCGCGCCCGCGCGATGCTCCACCGCGTGGGCCTGCCCGAGGCGAAATTCCCCCTCACGCGCTATCCGCACGAGCTTTCGGGCGGGCAGCGCCAGCGCGTCGTCATCGCCATCGCCTGCGCGCTGAAACCGAAGCTGCTCATCGCCGACGAGCCGACCACCGCTCTCGACGTGGTGCTGCAGAAGCAGATCCTGGAACTCCTGCGCGAACTCGTGGACGAGAACCGCATGAGCCTGCTCCTCATCTCGCACGATCTCGCGGTCGTCGCGGAGATGACCGACCGCGTCACCATCATCCGCCGGGGAGAGGTGATGGAGGCGGGAGAGACCGCACGCACGCTGACGGAAATGGCGCATCCCTATACGAGGCGCCTGGCCGAGGCTTCCACTCACGTGCCCGCACGCGCAGGGCCGCAGCAGCCTGCCGCCCCGGCCGCACCGTTCCTGGAGGTGAAGGGCCTCACGCGCGACTACCCGGTGCGGCGCGCCTCCCTCTTCTCCCGGCCGGGGACCTTCCGGGCGGTGGACGATGTCTCCTTCGCGCTTCAACCCGGCCGGTCGATGGCGCTGGTCGGCCGTTCGGGCTGCGGGAAATCCACGCTCGCCCGAATGGTCCTGGCGCTGGACCGGCCGACGGCCGGCTCCATCCGCTTCATGGGCGAAGAGATTAGCGGGAAGGGCGAGCAAGCGCTGCGCTCCGCCCGCCGCAACATGCAGGTGGTGTTCCAGGATCCCTACGGCTCCTTCGATCCGCGCCGCAAGGCGGAGTGGCTGGTGGCCGAGCCCCTGCATCTGCTCGACCAGAAGCCCGATGCGGCGGGCCGACGGGACCTGGTGGCCGAAGCGCTGGAACAGGTGGGACTGGCACCCGCGGACATGCGCAAATACCCGCACCAATTCTCCGGCGGCCAGCGCCAGCGCCTTTCCATCGCCCGCGCAATCATCACCAAACCGAAGCTGATCGTGGCCGACGAGCCCGTCTCCGCGCTGGACGTCTCCATCCGCGCCCAGATCCTCGACCTCTTCGCAGACCTCCGCGACCGGCTCGGCGTGGCCTATCTCTTCATCACCCACGACCTGACCGTCGCTCGCGCCGTCACCGACACGGTGATGGTGATGCACGAAGGCAGGATCGTCGAACGGGGCAACACCGCGACCGTTCTCTCGCGCCCGGAGACCGAGCCGGCCAGGGCCCTGGTCGACGCTGCACCCGACCTGCAGCATGCGCTGCAAGGACGGATGACCCGTCCGGCCAGGGAGGTGTAGGATGCGACGGTTACGCCCTCGCAGCAACGATTGCTGCGGTAAACCGTTGGTGGAAGGCAGCCTGTGCCGTCTCTTCCTGCTGAGGAGTGCATCATGAGCAAATCCGTTGCCATCCAGCCGCCGCGCGTCTACCCGACCTTCCGCTATCGCGACCCCGCCGCCATGATCGACTGGCTGGTCAAGGTGTTCGGCTTTTCCATCCATGCCCGTTACGGCGAAGGCAACACCGTCGTGCATGCCGAGCTCGCCCTCGGCTCCTCGATCGTCATGCTCGGCCAGGTGGCGGACGACGCCTATGGCGCGATGGTTGGCGGCCCCGGTGAGAACGGCGGCAAATCCACCTATGTCGCGGTCGAGGATGTCGACCTCGTCCATGAGCGCGCGGTGAAGGAAGGTGCGGAAATCCTCCAGGGCCCGGTGGACCGCGACTATGGCAGCCGCGAGTTCATCTGCCGCGACCCCGAGGGCAATATCTGGTCCGTCGGCACCTATTGGCCGAAAGCCCACGAGGCGGCGGAGGAATAGGACGTGGCGGCACCTCTCCCCTTGCGGGACAGATACTACCGCGCCGCGGCGAAGATCCCGTCGCAATCGAGATGCCGCTCCAGATCGCCGGCGATGGCGTCGAGGGCGGCTTCCACCTGCTCGCGATACCCGCCGGTGGACCTGACGCCGAACTCCGCCAGGAAGGCGCGGCGAAAGGCATCCGCTCCGAAGAGTCCGTGCAGATAGGTGCCGAACACCCTGCCGTCGGGCGACATCGCGCCGTCGGGCCTATCGCCGATAAAAGCCACCGGGCGACCGCAGTCCGGCCCCGTGGTCTCGCCCAGATGGATCTCGTAGCCGGAAAGAGGCACCGGGTAGCGGGCCGAGCGCGCCTCCACATTGCGCACGGCCTTCTCGGGCGCCATCACCGTTTCCACGTCGAGGAAGCCCAGCCCGTCAGCCTCGCGCTGATTTCCTTCGATTCCCTGCGGGTCCAGAACGCGCCGGCCGAGCATCTGGTAACCGCCGCATAGCCCCACGACCGCGCCGCCGCGCGCACGGTGTGCCGCAATGTCCCTGTCCCAGCCGTTCCGGCGCAGGAAGGCGAGATCGGCGATGGTCGACTTGGTACCCGGAACAATCACGAGCGACCCATCTTCAGGCAACCGACGGCCGGGGGGCACGAACACCACCTCCACGCCGGGCTCGGCCCTGAGCGGATCGAGGTCGTCGAAATTCGCGATCCGCGACAGCATCGGCACGGCGACCTTCAGGCCCGGCGCATCTCCGGCTCTCAAGCGCTCCAGGACGACCGAATCCTCGGACGGCAGCCGCGCCGCCTCGGCGAGCCAGGGGACGATGCCGAAGGGACGCCAGCCGGTGAAGCGGGTGATGGCTGCAAGCCCCTCATCGAACAATGAAAGATCGCCGCGGAACTTGTTGATGATGAAGCCTTCCACCATCGCCCGGTCCTCCTCGGGCAGGATGAGATGCGTGCCGGCGAGTGCGGCGATCACCCCGCCCCGGTCGATATCGCCCACGAGGATGACCGGCACATCCGCCCGCGTGGCAAAGCCCATATTGGCGATGTCGCGGTCGCGCAGGTTGATCTCGGCCGGCGAACCGGCCCCCTCCACGATCACGAGGTCTGCCCCCTCGCCCACCTTCTCCCAGGAATCCATCACTGCGGAAAGCAGGTGCTTCTTGAGTGCGCCGTAATCCCTTGCCCTCGCCTCGCAATGCACCCTGCCCTGCACCACCACCTGCGCACCGATATCGCTCTGCGGTTTGAGCAGCACAGGATTCATATGCACCGTCGGCGCCACGCCACAGGCGAGCGCCTGCAGCCATTGCGCGCGGCCGATCTCGCCCTCCGCCTCCTCGCCTGGAATGGCCGCGACGGCGGCATTGTTGGACATGTTCTGCGGCTTGAACGGGCGCACCTTCAGCCCGCGCCGACGCGCGGCGCGGCAGAGCCCCGCGACGAGCACGGTCTTGCCCACGTCCGAACCCGTTCCCTGCAGCATGACGGCACGCGCCATCCGCCCTCCTTCCGAAGCGCACAGCCCCTGTGCGGAACCTTGCATTGCGCGCGCAACCCAATGCACTAAACTCGCACTCCGAGGAAGACTCTTGGGAGGAGAAGAATGACAGCCGGGGAGGAATCCGGTCAATTCGAGCTCAATTCCGATCAGCGCGCCATTTACGAGATGACGCGAAGCTTCGCGGCCGACCGCGTGGCGCCCTTCGCGCTCGAATGGGACCGGGAGCGCCACTTTCCCGTCGATGTCATTCGTGAGACCGGGCCGCTCGGCTTCGGCGGCATCTACTGCTCGGAGGAATATGGCGGCTCCGGGCTGAAGCGGCTCGACGCAGTGCTGATCTTCGAGGCGCTGGCCGCCGCCTGCCCCGGCTTCTCCTCCTTCGTCTCCATCCACAACATGGCCGCCTGGATGATCGATACATTCGGCGACGGGGAGCTCCGCGGCCGGCTCCTGCCGAAGCTCACATCCATGGAATGGCTCGCGAGCTACTGCCTGACGGAGCCCGGCTCCGGCTCCGATGCCGCGGCACTCAAGACGCGGGCGCAGAAGTCCGGCGGTCACTACGTCCTCAACGGCACGAAGCAGTTCATCTCCGGCGCCGGCGTGTCGGACCTCTACGTGGTCATGGCGCGCACGGGCGAGGAAGGCCCGAAGGGCATTTCCGCGCTCGTGGTGTCAAAGGATGCGCCGGGTCTCTCCTTCGGCCCGCTCGAGAAGAAGATGGGCTGGCACATGCAGCCGACCCGGCAGGTGATCTTCGAGGATTGCCGGGTGCCGGCGGAAAACCTGCTCGGCAGCGAGGGCGACGGCTTCCGCATCGCCATGGCCGGCCTCGACGGCGGCCGGCTCAACATCGCCGCCTGCTCCCTGGGCGGCGCCCAGGCCGCGCATGAGAAGGCGCTCGCCTATACGGCCGAGCGAAGGGCATTCGGGCAGCCGGTCAACCGCTTCCAGGCACTGCAGTTCAAGCTCGCCGACATGGAGACCGGCCTCGCTGCCGCGCGCCAGCTCCTCTACGCCGCCGCCGCCAAGCTGGACGCCAGGGAGCCGGATGCCCCCAAATGGTCGGCCATGGCCAAGCGCTTCGTCACCGACACCTGCTTCGAGGTGGCCAACGATGCGCTCCAGCTTCACGGCGGCTATGGCTACCTGCACGACTACGGACTGGAGAAGCTGGTGCGCGACCTGCGCGTGCACCAGATCCTGGAAGGCACGAACGAGATCATGCGCGTCATCATCGCGCGGCATTTGGTTGGAGGGCGGTAGGGTTTGGGACAGTCGTTTCGATTGCTGCGCTGGCGCTCCATGCCTGAACATCGACACGCCTCGGCGGCCCTCGCTCATTCTCTGCCTCACCACCCTATTCCCCTACCGCCTCAGCTCGGAGGAGACACATGACCACCATCGCCTTTATCGGCCTCGGCAATATGGGAAACCCGATGGCCGCCAACCTCGTCAAGGCCGGGCACCAGGTGCAGGGCTTCGACCTCGTTCCCGAAAGCCTGGACAAGGCCGCCGGCAACGGGGTGGATGTGGCCACGAGCGCCGAGGCGGCGATCGAGGGGGCGGAGGTGGTGATCACCATGCTTCCCGCGGGCAAGCATGTGCTCTCCGTCTACGAGCACCTGGTGCCGAAGGCGGCTAAGGGCACGCTCTTCATCGATTCCTCGACCATCGACGTGGCGTCGGCACGCAAGGCGCACGCGATTGCCGCCGAGCACGGCCTGTTGTCGATCGACGCGCCCGTCTCGGGCGGCGTGGGCGGCGCGGAAGCGGGCACGCTCACCTTCATGGCCGGCGGCTCCGACGAAGCCTTCGCCATTGCGGAACCGGTGCTTCAGCCCATGGCCGGCCGCATCGTCCATTGCGGCGGGGATGGCGCCGGTCAGGCCGCAAAGATCTGCAACAACATGATTCTCGGCGTCTCGATGATCGCCGTCGGCGAAGCCTTCGTGCTGGCGGAAAAGCTGGGGCTTTCGCACCAGGCCCTTTTCGACGTGGCCTCCACCTCCTCCGGCCAGTGCTGGTCGCTCACCACCTACTGCCCGGTGCCGGGGCCGGTGCCCGCCTCCCCCGCCAATCGCGGCTACCAGCCGGGATTCGCCGCGAGCCTGATGCTGAAGGATCTGCGACTGGCCCAGGAGGCCGCGCAAGGCGCGGGCGCGGCGACCCCGCTCGGAGCGGAGGCCGCACAGATCTACGCGATCTTCGAAGCCATGGGCCAAGGAGGCAAGGATTTCTCGGGCATCATCGAATTCCTGCGCGGCAAGGCGGCCGTGGAGAAGAGTTGAGCTCCCGAAAAGCCCGGCAGAGCAACTTTCTGCCGCAAAAAATCCGGAATTAAGGATTGTGCAAGCACTTGCTAACCTCCCGGTAACGATGTCCGGCTAAAACAGCAGACGAGGCGGACATCGAAGCCTCCCCGACTCCGGAAAAGGTCTCGCGTACCGGAGCGGCCGCCCTCGCAGCGTATCGGTAAGCGGCGGGCGCAGAGTAGTGCGTTTAAGACCGCGTTCCTCTTCACCGGAGAACGCGGTTTTGCCTTTTTTGGAAATCCGATCCCTTTCAAATCACCCTAGGTCAGACCTGACCGGTTCGCCGCTCAGGCGGCGCTGCGGCTGCATTTCGTTTGACCTGATATAAAGACTTCTTTATATCGTTATTCCAATGACGACCGCATCAGCTGCGAAGGTTTTTCCATGCACAATCCGATTGACGCGCTGCTGGCGGAAAAAGGCGTTCTCCTCGCCGATGGCGCGACGGGAACGAATCTTTTCGCGATGGGCCTCCAGTCCGGCGAGGCGCCAGAGCTCTGGAATGAGACCGAGCCGCAGAAGATCGAGGCGCTGCATCAGGGTTTCGTCGATGCGGGCGCCGACATCATCCTCACAAACTCCTTCGGCGGCACGCGCCAGCGGCTGAAGCTGCATCACGCGCAGGACCGTGTGTTCGAACTGAACAAGAAGGCCGCCGAGATTGCCCGCGGCGTGGCCGATCGTGCCGGCCGGCGCGTCATCGTGGCAGGCTCCGTCGGCCCAACGGGCGAGCTTTTGCAGCCGCTCGGTGCGATGACCTACGAGGAGGCCGTGGAAGCCTTTGTCGAGCAGATGGAGGGGCTCAAGGCAGGCGGCGCGGACGTGGCCTGGATCGAGACCATGTCTGCGCCGGAGGAGATTCACGCCGCGGCGGAAGCCGCCGTGCGCGTCGGCCTCCCCTACACTTATACGGGATCGTTCGACACCGCCGGCCGCACGATGATGGGCCTGGCGCCGAAGGACATCCACGGCGTGGTGGACGATATCGAGGAGAAGCCGCTCGCCGTCGGCGCCAATTGCGGCGTCGGTGCGCCCGACATCCTGGCGGCCCTGCTCGACATGTCCGAAGCGAAGCCCGATAGCACCATCATCGTGAAGGGCAATTGCGGCATTCCGGAATTCCGCGGGACCGAAATCCATTATTCCGGCACGCCGGAGCTGATGGCCGATTATGTACGCCTCGCCATCGACGGCGGGGCGAGGATCGTCGGCGGCTGCTGCGGCACGTCCTTCGAGCATCTTGCCGCGATGCGCAAGGCGCTCGACAGTCACGCCAAGGCGCACCGCCCCAGCGTGCAGGAGATCGAAGCCCGCGTCGGCCCGATGCGCAACAAGGCGGCGAACCAGAGCGGCGCCGAAAGTGCCGGTGCCGGCCGCCGCGAACGCCGCCGTTCGCGCGGCTGAAGGCCCGCCACTGGCGAGTGGTCTGGTCTTACAACCTGTTCAGCTCGTCAAGCGCCCGCCTCAGGATCTCCAGAGCCTTGCGCGCCTGCTCGGCATCCAGCTCGCCGCTGCGCATCTTGCGGAAAAGCTCGTGGCGCAGAGCGCCCAGCGCCTCCCCCAGCGCCACATCCTGCATCTCCGATGAGGCCGCGTCGAGCTGCGCGTTGATGCGGTCGAGTTCCTCCCGGTGCTCGTCGAGATAGACCCGCCCCTCTTCGGTGATCGAGAAGAGCCGCTTGTTCCCGGTGGTCTCGGAAGAAAGAAGATCCGCTTCCTCCATCATCTGGAGCATCGGATAGATGGCGCCGGGGCTCGGGCTATAGGCGCCCTGGAACCGGGCCTCCAGCGCCTTGATGATGTCGTAGCCGTGGCGTGGCTCTTCCGCGATCAGACCGAGCACGACCAGGCGCAGCGCGCCCGAATCGAACATCCGCCCGCCGCGGCCGCCGAAAGGCCCGCCGCGATGACGGCCGAACGGACCGCCTCCGCCGCGCCCGCCGCGGAAACCACCACCACCGAAAGAGCCGCGCGCGGCGGCAATGGCCCAGTCGTGCCGGCATCCATGATGCCTGTGTGAATGCATTCCACGCATCGGATTCTCCTGCGTAATAACTTTGATACGACATATCTATCAAGAGATATATCTTTTATCAAGCGCCAGGTGCCTCCGGCCGGGCAGAGCCGGAGGCCAGCCGATCACAAAGGAATGGAATGCGGGCGTCCACGCGGAGGCGCGTCACATCTGGCGCATGATGGAGCGCCAGACCTCTTCGCGGATGATTTCGGCCACTATAGCCCGGCCTGTCGCGGGCTCCCTTCAGGAGAAGGCGTCGGGCATGGAGTCCTTCTTCCGCGCCACGAAATCCTTGAGAGCCTCGTCGATCGCTTCGTCCAGCGCCGGTGCCTGGTAGGTGTCGAGCCACTGCCGGGCGAGCTGGCCGGCGCGCTGATGCGCCGCCTTCTCCCCTTCGGACGACCATTGCTCGTAGGAATTGTTGTCGGCGATCGCGGAACGGTAGAAGGCGGTCTGGAAATTCGCCTGGGTATGCGCGCAGCCGAGATAATGGCTGCCGGGTCCCACCTCGCGGATCGCGTCCATAGCCTGGCCGTTCTCCGAAAGATCGACGCCTTCGGCAATGCGCTGCTGCATCCCGAGCTGGTCCACATCCATCATGAATTTCTCGTAGGAGGAGACGAGCCCGCCTTCGAGCCAGCCTGCCGCGTGCAGCACGAAATTCGTGCCGGCGAGCATGGTGGAATTGAGCGTGTTGGCGCTTTCGTAGGCCGCCTGCGCGTCCGAGACCTTGGAAGCCGTAAGCGATCCGCCCGTGCGGAAGGGCAGGCCCAGCCGCCGGGCGAGCTGCGCTGCGCCATAGGAGACGAGCGAAGGCTCCGGCGTCCCGAACGTGGGCGCGCCCGATTGCATGGATATGGACGAGGCGAAGGTGCCGAAGACGACCGGCGCGCCCGGCCGCACGAGCTGGGTGAAGGCGGCTCCCGCCAGCACCTCCGCCAATACCTGCGTCAGCGTGCCGGCCACCGTCACCGGGCTCATGGCGCCGGCCAGGATGAAGGGCGTGATGATGGTCGCCTGGTTGTGGCGGGCGTAGACCTTCGCCGCCCCCAGCATGGTCTCGTCGAACACCATGGGCGAATTGGCGTTGATGAGGCTGATGATCACGGTGTTCTGGTCTACGAAATCCTCGCCGAAGAGGATCTTCGCCATGGCCACCGTGTCCTCCGCCCGCTCAGGCGCCGTCACCGAACCCATGAACGGCTTGTCGGAAAAGCGCATATGCGCGTAGACCATGTCGAGGTGGCGCTTGTTCACCGGCACGTCCACCGGCTCGCACACCGTGCCCCCGGAATGGTGGATGTTGGGCGCCATATAGGCGAGCTTCACGAAATTGCGGAAATCCTCCACCGTGGCGTAGCGGCGGTTGCCGTCGAGATCGCGCACGAAGGGCGGACCGTAGACGGGCGCGAACACCGTGGCGTCGCCGCCTATCTGAACGGAACGCTCCGGATTGCGCGCATGCTGCGTGAAGATGGAGGGCGCGGTGCTGAGCAGGCTGCGGCACAGTCCCTTGGGAAAATGGATGCGCTCGCCCTTCACCTCGGCGCCGGCTTCCTTCCATAGCGCAAGCGCCTCGGCATCTCCGCGGAACTCGATGCCTACCTCCTCGAGCACCGTATCCGCATTGGCTTCGATGAGAGCGATCCCCTCCTCGCCCAGCACCTCATAGACAGGCAGTTTTCGCGTGACATAGGTGAGCTGCTGGCCGGGGCCTCCGCCGCTGCGCGCCGCGCGCCGCGCGGCGGCACCGCCACGTTCGCCCCGTCCGCCACGCCCGCGCCTTGCCTCGGTGGCTTCGGCTGCCGTGTTTTCGTCCGCAGGCATTTGGTTCATGGCTCCGATCCCTGGCCGCGGCATACCTTCCCGATGGTGCCGCCTCATTCGGCCGCATCCTATTCGCGGGCGCGCGGCCGGACGTTCAGCAAGCGCCAGCACATGTCGCAATAAGAGCGGAGCGCATGAAAGGTATCCGCGCCGAAGACGAATTCCGCTGAACTTGTCCGAAAAGCTTAGCAGTTCCAGTCGCTTTCCTTTTGCAACGCGTCGCAAATCGGCTATGGAAAGCGGCCGGGGACGGCTTATCTAGGTGCAGACGGTAATGGCCGGACGGCGTAAGGCAGGAGCCAGGAATGTCCGACGACGAAATCATTCTTTCGGAGCTTCCAGACGACGAGCTCGTGCAGCAGATGCACGACGATCTTTATGACGGGCTGAAGGAGGAGATCGAGGAAGGCACGCGCATTCTGCTGGATCGCGGCTGGGCCCCCTATGACGTGCTGACCCAGGCCCTGGTCGAAGGCATGCGCATTGTCGGCGAGGATTTCCGCGACGGCATCCTCTTCGTGCCGGAGGTGCTGCTCTCGGCCAATGCGATGAAGGCCGGCATGTTCATACTGCGCCCGCTTCTGGTGGAGACCGGCGCCCCCAAGCAGGGCAAGATGGTCATCGGGACCGTGAAGGGCGACATCCACGACATCGGCAAGAATCTCGTTGGCATGATGATGGAAGGCGCCGGCTTCGAGGTCATCGATCTGGGCATCAACAATCCGGTGGAGAACTATCTCGACGCCATCGAGAAGCACCAGCCGGACATCATCGGCATGTCCGCCCTGCTCACCACCACCATGCCCTATATGAAGGTCGTCATCGACACCTTGAAGGAAAAGGGCATCCGCGACGATTTCATCGTGCTCGTCGGCGGCGCGCCGCTCAACGAGGAATTCGGCAAGGCCGTGGGCGCGGACGCGTATTGCCGAGATGCGGCAGTGGCGGTCGAGACCGCCAAGGATCTGATGAAGCGCAAGCACAATATCGGCGCCGCGGTTTAGCCGCGGCAGCCCCATGCTTGCCCTTGCGCCGCGTGGTCAGTAACTATCGGCCGAATCGGCGACGTCCTGTCCCGCATCCTGGGTGGCGTCGACCACGTTTGCAGTGTCCTGCCCCACCCCGCGAATGGTGTTGGAGCAGCCGGTGACGAAGCCGATTACCGCGATAAGAAGAGCGATGCGTGAAAAGATCCTGGCGGACATGATCCGTTTCCCCGTTCTGGTCTGGTGCGCTATACGCAACAGCGATGAAAACGCCGAGAATGAAACGCGCTGAAACGGAAAAGGTTCTGGTGATCGCCTGCGGCATGATCGCTCGCGAGGTGCTTGCCGTGCGCGGGCAGTTGGGGCTCGACCATCTCGAACTCACATGCCTTCCGGCGGAATACCATTACTATCCCGACCGCATCGCCCCTGCCCTCGACACTGCGATAGAGCGGGCGAAGAAAGACGGCTATCGCCACATCTTCGTCGGCTATGCCGATTGCGGCACGGGTGGCGGGCTCGACCGCATATGCGAGAAGCACGGCGTCGAGCGCATCGCCGGGCCGCACTGCTTCGCCTTCTACCAGGGACTGGCGCAGTTCGCGGACCGCGAGGAGGCGGACATGACCTCCTTCTACATGACCGATTTCCTCTGCCGGCAGTTCGACGCGTTCTTCCTGAAGCCGCTCGGCCTCGACCGGCATCCCGAACTCATCGGGGATTTCTTCGGCAATTACGAGAAGCTCGTTTACCTGGCGCAAGTGGACGACCCGGCGCTGGAGAAGGTCGCTCGCGATGCCGCGCGGCTGTTGGGCCTCAGCTATGAACGCCGGTTCACAGGTTATGGCGAACTTGCCGACGCCCTGCGCAATGCGGCCCGCGCCGCCTGAATCTCGCCGACGCGATCTATGGGTCGCGAAATGGCCGGAATTGCTGCTATAGCTCGATTCATCGTTTCGGAAGAGCTTTTCATGTTTATTCGAATTCTTGCCTTCGCACTGTTTTTCGCCGCCACCGGCCTTGCCCATGCCGATGGCGAGATGTTGAAGATCATCACGAAAACGGACAGCGCCCGGCTCGATCGTTTCGAGCAGACGCGCAGGGCCGCCATCGCCGAGGCGAAGGCGGGAGGATCGACCCGGGACGTCGCCACCTTCGAGGAAATCCTTTCCCGCCCCACCCTTTCCTTCCACGGCTTCGACATGGCCGGAGACTGGCAGTGCCGCACCATCAAGGCCGGCGGGTTGGCCTCCCTGGTGATCTATGACTGGTTCCGCTGCCGCGTCACGGATGACGGGTCCGGCTGGATGCTCGAAAAGCTCACGGGCTCCCAGCGCACCAAGGGCCGGTTCTTCACCGATGGCGACAAGCGCCTCATCTATCTCGGCTCCTTCTTCGTCCAGCAGGACGAGGCTCCGGAATATGGCGCAGGCCCGGAGACGGACCAGGTCGGCTATGTCTATCGCGACGGGGAGGACCGGTGGCGCATCGAACTGCCCGAGCCCGCCCGGGAATCCAAGCTCGACATCCTGGAGTTTCGCCGCGCGCGTTAGCTCCTTATATTCACCCAGGCCCGCCGGGCTACGGAAAACAAGCAGATGATCGGAAGTAGGGCAGGTTGAAAGCGGAAGGCGGCGCAATCCAGGCGATGTCGGGCAGCCGGTCCTCGGGCGTGCCGCCACGACGGCTGTCGCAGATATTCGAAGAGCTTGCGCGAAGCACGGAGACGGCGATCACCGTGGAGCAGTTGCGCGATGCGCTGGGCGACCGCAGCTTCGCGACGCTCCTCGTCTTCTTCGCCCTTATCAACATGCTTCCGCTGCCGCCGGGCAGCACGCTGGTCCTGGGCGTGCCCCTCCTGCTCGTCTCCGTGCAGATGGTGCTCGGACGCAGCACCGTTTGGCTGCCGCGCCCCATCCTGACGAAATCCGTCGGCGCGGAGCAGTTTCGGCACATGATCGGCAAGGTCGTTCCGAAAATAAAGTGGCTGGAGCGTCTCGTCCGGCCGCGCTACTGGCCCTTTGCCCATGGGCAGGTGGAGCGCGCGGTCGGCCTCTGTGCCCTGCTCCTTGCCACCATCGTCACCCTGCCCATTCCGCTCGGCAACTGGTTTCCGGCCCTTTCCTGCGCGATCCTGGGTCTCGCACTGTCGGAGCGCGACGGCCTCCTGCTGGGTATTGGGGTCGTGATCGGGCTCCTGTCTCTCGCCGTCATCGCGCTTCTTGTCGGCAGCGCCGGCGCACTCGCCGCCTTCTTCATCTTCTAGAGCCGTCCTGCTACGTCGCATTTGAAAGGGCGCGCGTCGCTTCATAACGGGCGGGCGCGCCACGCCTCGACCATCCTCCACACCAGCAAGGAAAGAAGCTCCCATGGCCGATCTGATCATCGTCTACTGGCGCGATATCCCCGCCCAGGTCATCGTGAAGAAAGGGCGGGCAAGCGCCAAGCGCGAGCTACCGCTGCGCTTCACGGAAGCGATCGACATGTGCGCCATGCGCGTCGGCGCGCGCGACACGGACGCGTATCTCGCCGAGTGGCGGCGCGGCGATCCCACGCCCGTGAGCGATGATCTGGAAGCGGAAGCCGACAAGGCGCTGCAAACGATCGAACGTGAGTTCACCGACGACAAGCTGAAGGCGCTCGTCAAGGCGGGCGGCCGTGCCGGGGAGTGAGCGCGCGGCTTCCTCTTGCGGATGCCGGTTGAAAAAGATCAGATAACGACATAAAGAAGTCTTTATATCCCTTTGGAGGACTGCGCATGACCCGCACAATCGTCGCCTCGGCGACCCGGGAAGTCGTGATCGGCTTCGACCAGCCCTTTTGCGTCATCGGCGAACGCATCAACCCCACCGGCCGCAAGAAGCTTGCGGCGGAGATGGTGGCCGGCAATTTCGAGACGGTGAAGAAGGATGCGCTGGACCAGGTCGCGGCCGGCGCCACCATGCTCGACGTCAATGCCGGCGTGACGGCGGTGGACCCGAATGCGACCGAGCCGGCGCTTCTGGTCCAGACGCTGGAGATCGTACAGGATCTCGTCGACGTCCCGCTCTCCATCGATTCCTCGGTCTCCGCTGCCATCGAGGCCGCGCTGAAGGTGGCGAAGGGCCGGCCGCTGGTGAACTCCGTCACCGGCGAGGAGGAGAAGCTCGAGGCCATCCTGCCGCTCATCAAGAAATACGACGTGCCGGTGGTGGCGATTTCCAATGACGAGACCGGCATCTCCGAGGACCCGGACGTGCGTTTCGCGGTGGCGAAGAAGATCGTCCAGCACGCCGCCGATTACGGCATACCCGCACACGATATCGTCGTGGATCCGCTGGTCATGCCCATCGGCGCCATGGGCACGGCGGGCAAGCAGGTCTTCGCACTGCTGCGCCGCCTGCGCGAGGAGCTGAAGGTCAACACCACCTGCGGCCTCTCCAACATCTCCTTCGGGCTGCCGCATCGCCACGGCATCAATGCGGGCTTCATTCCCATGGTCATCGGCGCGGGCATGACCAGCGCCATCATGAATCCCTGCCGGCCGCAGGAGATGGAGATGGTCCGCGCGGCAAACGTACTGAACGGTACGGACCCCAACTGCCAGACCTGGATCATGACCTATCGCGACCATCAGCCCGCGCCCTCGGGGAACACCGGCGCTTCGGCGGAGTCTTCGAACGGGAACGGCGGCCAAGCCTCCGCCGGCGGGCGCCGGCGCGGCGGCCGCGAGGCACGCATGGCGCGGATAGGGCGGGGATAGATTGGTTGCTCGGAAATGACAGTGCTCCGTCACGCCCCCCTCTGGCCTGCCGGCCATCTCCCCCTCGAGGGGGGAGATCAGCCATCGCGAGTGCTTTCGCCGATCGCCAGTGCTGTAGGAAAGGCGCCGAGCCAAGCGGCCGGCTCAATCTCCCCCCTCGAGGGGGAGATGCCCGGCAGGGCAGAGGGGGGTCTGAAAGGCACGACCCTTTATGACACGTCGGAGCCCTTCCTCCCATGAACGCCCCGCCCAATATGTCGGACCCCCTCGTTCTCTTCATGCCCTCGGGCAAACGCGGGCGTTTCCCGAAAGGCACGACCGTCCTCGATGCCGCGCGTCAGCTCGGCGTCTATGTGGAGAGCGTGTGCGGCGGGCGGGCCACCTGCGGGCGATGCCAGATCGAGGTGCAGGAAGGCCATTTCGCCAAGCATAAGATTTCATCCGCGAAAGAGCACATCTCCTCGCCCGGCCCCAGGGAAGCGCGCTATGCGGAGAAGCGTGAGCTTCTTCCCGGGCGCCGTCTTTCCTGCTCGGCCACCATCGAAGGCGACCTCGTCGTCGACGTGCCGCAGGATGCCATCATCAACGCGCAAGTGGTGCGCAAGGACGCCGACAGCCGTGTGATCGAGCGGCATCCGGCGGTGAATCTGCGCTATGTCGAGGTGCCCGAACCCGACATGCATCACCCGCTGGGCGATGTCGACCGACTGAAGGTCCAGCTCCAGAAGGACTGGGGATACGATCGCCTGGAGGTGGAGCTCCACCTCCTGCCCGAAGTCCAGAAGATCCTGCGCGAAGGCGAATGGGCCGTCACCGCCGCCGTCCATCACGACCAGGATGAAGATGCCGCGCGCATCATCGCGCTCTGGCCGGGGCTGAAGAACGAGGCCTACGGGCTTGCCTGCGACATCGGCTCCACGACCATTGCGATGCATCTGGTCTCGCTGCTTTCCGGGCGCGTGGTGGCCTCGGCGGGGGCGTCGAACCCGCAGATCCGCTTCGGCGAAGACCTGATGAGCCGCGTCTCCTATGTGATGATGAACCCGGACGGACGGCAGGCGATGACCAAGGCCGTGCGGCTGGAGATATCGAAGCTCGTCGACCGGGTGGCGACGGAGGGTGGCGTCGAGCGCGCCGACATTCTCGACGCCGTCTTCGTCGGCAATCCCATCATGCACCACCTTTTCCTCGGCATCGACCCGACGGAGCTGGGCGGCGCGCCCTTTGCGCTCGCCGTCTCCGGCGCGGTGAAGGCGCGGACGGACGATTTGCGGCTCGCGCTCAATCCGGGCGCCCGGCTCTACATGCTCCCCTGCATCGCCGGCCATGTGGGTGCGGATGCCGCCGCGGTGACATTGTCGGAAGGCCCGCATCGTCAGGACAGGATGATGCTCATCGTCGACGTCGGCACCAATGCCGAGATCGTCCTGGGCAACCGGCAGCGCGTCGTCGCCGCCTCCTCGCCCACCGGTCCGGCTTTCGAGGGCGCGGAAATCTCTTCCGGCCAGCGCGCGGCCCCCGGCGCCATCGAGCGTGTGCGCATCGATCGGGCAACGCTGGAGCCCCGCTTCCGCGTCATCGGCTCGGAGCTCTGGTCCGACGATCCGGGCTTCGCGGAGGCCGTTGCCACCACCGGCGTCACCGGCATTTGCGGCTCCGGTATCATCGAGGTGGTGGCGGAGATGTATCTTTGCGGCCTCATCTCCGAGGACGGCGTGATTGACGGCGCCCTGGCCGCGAGGAGCCCGCGCATCATCGAACAGGGCCGCACCTTCTCCTATGTGCTCCGCGAGGAAGAGCCGCGCATCACCGTCACGCAGAACGACGTGCGCGCCATCCAGCTCGCCAAGGCGGCGCTCTATGCCGGCACGAGGCTGCTCATGGAGAAGCAGGGCATCGAGACGGTGGATGTGATCCGCTTCGCCGGGGCCTTCGGCTCCTTCATCGACCCGACCTATGCGATGGTGCTGGGGCTGATCCCCGATTGCGAGCTGGAGAATGTCTCCGCCGTCGGCAACGCCGCCGGCACCGGCGCGCGCATGGCGCTCCTGAACCGCAATCACCGCCGCGAGATCGAGGAGACGGTTCGCCGTATCGAGAAGATCGAGACCGCTCTGGAGCCGAAATTCCAGGAGCATTTCGTCCACGCGATGGCGCTCCCCAACAAGGTGGATCCCTTCCCGAAGCTCAGCCGGCAGGTCGAGCTGCCGCGCCGGAAGGTGCTGGCCGAAGGCGGCACGCAAGCCCCCCGCCGCCGCTCGCGCGAGGAGCGGGAGGCGAGGCGAAGGCGATAGATCAGTATGATGTGGGCAAAAGCAGGCATTCCGGACGCTGGGCCGTGGAGCTCGGTCTGCCGGATCACCCCCCATAGGCATCCGCCCCGATCTTCTCCAGCATCGTCTTCGTGATCCCCTGGCGCCAGCCTTCCGCCTCCGCCCAGGGATCGGGCGCCGTCATTCGCGCTCCCATGTCTTGGATGCGGAATGTGTTGGCGGCCGAAAGCCCGCCAAATTCCTCCCAGGAAACGGGCATGGCGATCGGGGCGCCCTGCCGCGCGCGCGTCGAATAGGGCGCAATGGCGGTCGCTCCACGCTCGTTCCTTAGCCAGTCAATGAAGATCCGGCCCTTGCGCTTTTCCTTCGAGGCCTGCGCGAGGAAGCGCTCCGGCTCCTCCTCGCCCATGCGGTTTGCGACCGCGCGGGCGAAGGCCTTCACCTGCGGCCATTCGGTGCGGCGGGCAAGCGGCGCCACCACATGCACGCCCTTGCCGCCCGTCACCAGTGGCAGGGATTTGAGGCCGAGACCTTCCAGCCGGTCGCGCAGATCGAGGGCGGCCTGCCGCACATCGCCGAAAGCGAGCCCCTCGGCGGGATCGAGGTCGAAGACCAGACGGTCGGGCTTCTCCAGCGAGTCGATCCGCGAACCCCAGATGTGGAATTCCAGCGTGTTCATCTGCACGCCGGCGACAATGCCCGCGAGATCGCCGACATAAAGATATTCGGCGGTGCCGCCGTCCTTCTCGGTGATTTCCTGCCGCCTCACGGCCTTGGGAAAGCCCCTGCCCGCATGCTTCTGGAAAAAGCACTCCTTGCTGCGGCCGTCCGGGCAACGCACGAGGCTGATGAGGCGGTTCCTCACCGCCGGAAGCATCCGCTCCGCCACGCGCACATAGTGCCTGGCGATGTCGGCCTTGGTCAGTCCCTGCGCGTCGAAAAGCACCTTGTCCGGGTGCGAAAGGGAAATGCCGGCAATGGTCTCGCGGTTTTCGCGCTGCATGGCCGCCTCCTCGAGCCGCCCCGGACACCATACAACAATGGAGCAGTTGCGGCGAGGTTCCTTCCGGCGCTTAGAACCGGCCGGTCTCGTTGAACATGTCGAAAGCCGCGCGGATATGGTCGGCCGCCGCCCGCACCGGCGCCGAGGCATCGGGGGCCACGACCATGCCGATATGATAATTGCCCAGTTCGGGCAGCCCGTCCTTCGGCCCGAGCTCCACGAGATCCCCGCCGATGAAGGACTTGGGCAGGGGCGCGATGGCGAGATCGGACAGGATCGCCGCCCGCTGGCCGGCCGTGTGTGCGCTCATATAGGCGATGCGGTGCTCCCGGTTGTACTTCGAAAGCGCCGTCACTGCGGCGGCGCGCCAAGCGCACCCTTCCTCCCACAACGAGACGGGAAGCGGCTCTCGCATATACGCGCACCCGCCCTTCGCGCCCGCCCACACGATGGGCTCGGAAAGAAGGATCTCGACCCCCGACTGCATCAGTTCGTCCGAGCAGGTCATCAGCGTGATGTCGAGCTGGCGCGCGGCCATGCGCTTGCGGAGATTGACGCTCTGGTCGATCACCACGTCCACCGCGATCGCCGGATGCGTCTGTGCGAAGCGCTTGAGCACGCTCGGCAGCACGCGCTCGCCGAAATCGTCGGGCGATCCGAGCCGGACGATGCCGCTGATATCGGGCATCACGAATTTGGAGACCGCCTCCCGGTTGAGGGCAAGCAGCCGCCGCGCATAGCTGAGCAGCATATCGCCATCCGAGGTGAGCGAAACCGAACGCGCATCGCGCACGAAGACGGGCCGGCCGAGCTGGTCCTCCAGCTTCTTGATCTGCATGGAAACCGCGGAAGGCGTGCGGAATACGGCGTTGGCCGCGGCCGTGAAGCTGCCGGTCTCCGCGATGGCCACGAAGGTGCGCAGCACGTCCAGTTCCAAGAGCGGCAGAGGATGGTTCAGGGGAGCGTTCATCGCCGATCCTTCAATTACATTGAATGTAATCATCATTCCATTGCGTTTGATTGAACATGAAAAGGGCGCCATAGTCAATCCCAAGCTTGATCGACCGGCCATGGCGGCCGGAAGCAGAAGGAGCGAGATCATGTCCATTCGTGCATCGGTGACGGAATATCTGCGTCGTCGCGCCGCGATCTGGAGGCGCCGCCGGACGGAACGCTACATCAGCAGCCTGCCGATCGAAATCCGCAAGGATATCGGCTGGCCAGGCAACGGCTCGGCCGGTCGCGGCGCGGGCCGCACCTTCCACCCGGATCTGGAGCCGCAGTGGCAGCAGCGCTGAAAGGGCAGGCCATGACACTCTGGAAAGAAATCCGCGCGTTCCTGCGCGAGTTCGACGCGATGCTGGACCAGGGTCGCACCGGCAGACGGCCGGTGACGCGCGCCCCGCGAGCAGGTTCCCGGCCGCAAGCAGGGAGCGGCGGGCGGCGATAGCCGCCCCCGATTGCCCGCGATTGCGCCAGGGCTCCGGCCGCTGAAATTTTTCCGTTGGCGCAGCCCCAGCCGATTGACAGGCAAGGGCTTTCCGGCGAAGCCTTGTCCGTTAGCGACATCGATCGGCGGGCGGAAGCGCGCGGAGGCCTGGCATGCGGGACGAACGGCAGCTCAAGCGGTCACTGGTTTTCTTCCTGGTCCCGGATTTCACCATGATCGCCTTTGCGACAGCGCTGGAGCCGCTGCGCTCGGCCAACCGGATGCTGGGCTACGAGGCCTATCGCTGGCGCCTGGCGAGCGCCGACGGCAATCCGGTGCGCGCCTCGAACGGGGTCGAACTCACGGTCCACACCTCGCTCGCGGAAGAGCGGCAGAAGATGATCGGCAGCGACCGGCCGACCATGGTGATCGTCTGCAGCGGGCTCGACGTGGAATCCTATGGCAACAGGTCGGCCTTCGCCTGGCTGCGCGAGGAGTATAACCGCGGCGTGGCGCTCGGCGGCCTGTGCACCGGGGCACACATTCTCGCCGCCGCCGGCCTGCTTGCCGACAAGCGCTGCGCGATCCATTGGGAGAACCTGCCGGGCTTCGCCGAGGCGTTTCCGAAAGTCAACGTCTTTGCCGATCTCTTCGAGATCGATTCCAACATCTACACCTGCGCCGGCGGCACGGCGGCCATGGACATGATGTTCCGCCTGATCGGCGAGGATTTCGACGACGGTCTCGTCAACCGCGTTTGCGAGCAGATGCTGACGGATCGCGTCAGAAGCCCCTCCGACCGCCAGCGCCTGCCGCTCAGGGCGCGGCTCGGCGTGCAGAATTCGAAGGTGCTCACCATTATCGAACTGATGGAGGCCAATCTGGCGGAACCTCTCTCGCTGGTGGAGATCGCCGCTGCCGTGGGGCTTTCGCGCCGCCAGATCGAGCGCCTCTTCCGCCAGGAGATGGGCCGCTCGCCCGCCCGCTACTATCTGGAAATCCGGCTCGACCGGGCGCGGCACCTCCTGATCCAGTCCACCATGCCGGTGGTGGAAGTGGCGGTCGCCTGCGGCTTCGTTTCCGCCTCGCATTTCTCCAAATGCTATCGCGAGGTCTATGCGCGCTCGCCCCAGCAGGAACGTCACGACCGCAAGCACCTGGTGGCCGCGTAGAGCCGTGGTCGCGGCTCAGCGGTCCTGCCACATCCACGAGCGGTTGCGCCACATCTTCTCGCCGATGAGGCAATCATAGGCCGGCCCTGCCTGGGCGAGTACGATGTGCGGCACCTCGTCCGGCGCGCGGCCCGCAAGCTCGATCACGAGCTTGCGGCGAATGGCTTCCGGGAATTGGGACCAGTCGTTGACCGGGATCATGAAGGCGCCGAGCCCGCCGATCACGCAATTCGTATAATAGTCATCGAGGTCGGAGACGTCGTAGGAGGACGTGAAGCCCTCGTTCGTCATCAGCGGCAAGCCGTTGATGGTGATGCTGTTGGCGACCAGGGCGTCGCGCGCGCCCGTCACCGGCGGCCCCTGGTTGTTCGGCCCGTCGCCGGAGATGTCGAGCACCCGGCGCACGCCCCTGTAGGGGCTTTCGGCGAAGAGGTCGGCGGCAAAATTGATGGCACCCGAAATCGAGGTGCGCCGCGCGCTCTGGGACGGACTCGCCGTCAGCATGCCGGCCACCTCCGCTGCATCGTCCGCGGAGGCGATCACCGTCCAGGGCACGAGCACGCGCTGGGAGAAATCGCCAGCCCATTCGAAGAGGGCCAACGCGATGCGGCCGTGCAGCCCGTCCTCGATCGCGTCGATGACCGATTGGTGCGTAAGAGCCGCGGCATAGCCGTGACGCTGGATTTCGAGCTCGCCCGGGGACATGGAGAGTGAGACGTCCACCGCCAGCACCAGCTCCACATCCACGGCCTCCTGCGCTTGCGCCGGGCCTGCATTCAGCATCAGCGCGGCGAGCGCGCCATAGAGATACCAGCCCCGTTTTCGACCCGTGGACATGGGAGGAGTTTACGTGAGGCGGAGCCGGCGGCAATTCACGGCGTGTGACAAACCGCTCGGCTCCGTTCACATTTGCGCGATTGCAGCCGGGAGGATGTCAGCCATCCGCCCGCAGAGCAGCGTTCTGCGGATCGAACGGGCTCTCGCCGATCACGGTGGCCGGGTGGAGCTTTCCGAGGATCCTGATCTCGAGCCCTGTGCCCTCGGTCGCGCAATCGGGCCGCACCATGGCGAGCGCGAGGCTCTTTCCCACGCGCCAGCCATAGCCGCCATGGGTGGCGCGGCCGACGAGCCTGCCGTCGCGGTAGACCGCCTCCGAGCCGCGCGCATCCGCGTCGGCCACGTCATGGACCTCGAGCGTCACATAATTCCGGCCGAGCCCCTCCTGCCTCTGGCGGACCAAAGCCTCCCGGCCGATGAAGTCCCCCTTGTCGAGGTTCACGAAGCGGTCGAGGCCGCTTTCCCAAGCGGAATATTCGATGGACAGTTCGCGCGGGATGAGCCGGTAGCTCTTCTCGATCGCCATCGAGGTCATGGCACGGATGCCGAAGGGCTTTATCCCGAACTCCGCGCCGGCTTCCATCAGGTGATCGAAGATGGCGTTCTGCATCTCGATCGGATGGTGCAGTTCCCAGCCGAGTTCACCGACGAAGTTGACGCGCAGCGCATGCGCCGTGGCGGGTCCGACATCGATGCGCCTGCCGGAAAGCCACGGGAAGGCAGCGTTGGAGAGGTCGGCGCGGGTGAGCTTCCTCAACAAATCCCGGCTCTTCGGCCCCGCCAGCACCAGGACGCCCCAATGCGTGGTGAAGGGGAACATGGCGACAGTACCGTCCTTTGGCAGGAGCTTGTTCAGGACGTCGTGGTCATGCGCCTCATAGGCGCCGGCCGAGACGAGATAGAACCCTGTCGGCTGCCGATAGACGGTGAATTCGGACCGCACGCCGCCATCCTTGGTGAGCAAATGGCAGAGCGCGATGCGGCCGTCCTTCTTCGGGATGCGGTTGGCGAAGATGCGGTTGAGCCAGGCTTCGGCACCCGGTCCGCTCACCCAGCATTTTGCGAAGGCCGACATGTCGAGCAGGCCGACATTCTCGTGGGTGTTCCTCACCTCGTTCCCGACATGCTCGAAATAGTTCGAGCGGCGGAACGACCACTTTTCCACGATGCGGCCATCTTCAAGCGGAGCAGCGTGGTTGTGCTTCATGAGCACGTCCGCTCCGACGCCCAGTTCCTCCTCCGGCACCTCGTATCCTTCGGGCGCGAACCAGTTGGGCCGCTCCCAGCCGTAGACGGAGCCGAAGACCGCACCGAGCCTCTTCATGCGGCCGTGGCAGGGCGTGGTCCTGAGCGGCCTCGCCGCCGCCCGCTCCTCATCCGGATAGTGCACGGTGAAGACGTTGGCATAGGCCTCCTCGTTCTTCTCGCGGAGGTAGCCTTCCGTCGCGTAAGGGCCGAAGCGGCGCGGGTCGACACCCATCATGTCGATGGACGGTTCACCTTCGACGATCCATTCGGCGAGCTGCCAGCCGGCCCCGCCGGCGGCCGTGATGCCGAAGGAGTGGCCCTCGTTGAGCCAGAAGTTCTTGAGCCCCGGCGCCGGCCCGATGATGGGCGAACCGTCGGGCGTATAGGCGATGGCACCGTTATAGATCTTCTTGATGCCGACCTCGCCGAAGGCCGGCACGCGCGCGATGGCCGTCTCGACATGCGGCATGAGCCGCTCGAGATCCTCCTGGAACAGCTCGTACTCGCTGTCCTCGGACGGCCCGTCGACATAGCAGCACGGCGCGCCCTTCTCATAGGGACCGAGCAGCAGCCCGCCATTCTCCTCGCGCATGTACCAGGAGCAATCGCTTTCGCGCAGCACGCCCATCTCCGGCATGCCCTGGCGCTTGCGCTCCAGGATCGCCGGGTGCGGCTCGGTGACGATATACTGGTGCTCGACGGGAATCACCGGCACGTCGAGCCCGACCATCCTTCCCGTCAGCCTGGCGAAGTTGCCGGTGGCGGAAACCACGTGCTCGGTGAGGATGTCGCCCTTGTCGGTCTTCACCAGCCACCGTCCATCCGGCTGCTGCTCGATCGCCGTGACCGTGGTGTTGCGCTGGATCACAGCACCCAGGTCGCGCGCGCCCTTCGCCAATGCCTGCGTCAGATCGGCCGGTTGGATATAGCCGTCATCGGGATGCTGGATCGCTCCCAGGAGGCCGTCGGTCTCGCAGAGCGGCCAGATCTCCTTCACCTGTTCGGGCGTGAGGATGTTGACCGGGACGCCGATCGTCTCTGCGATGCCCGCGTAATACATATATTCGTCCCAGCGGTCCCTGGTGCGGGCGAGGCGGATGTTCGAGCATTGGGTGAAGCCGACATTCATGCCGGTCTCGCGCTGAAGCTCCTGGTAGAACTTCACCGAATATTTGTGGATCTGGCCGACCGAGTAGCTCATGTTGAAGAGCGGCAGGAGGCCTGCCGCGTGCCAGGTGGAGCCGGAAGTCAATTCCCTTCGCTCGACGAGCACGGCATCCGACCAACCCTTCTTCGCGAGATGATAGAGGGTGGAGACGCCGACCACCCCTCCCCCGATGACGACCGCGCGCGCCTCGCTCTTCATGCACTGCTCCCTCACACCGTCCGGCGACAGCCGGATAGAGCAGAATTATGCCTGATGCGATACCGCGTCCGGCCTGTTTGCGACATCGCCAAAGCGGCGCGCGACTTGCGAACGCAAAAGGGCCCGGCGCTACGGCCGAGCCCTGTTCAAGCAGGCACCGATGCGGCGGTGCTGCCTACTGCTGAGACGGCTCCTGTCCGGCGGGGCCGGCAGGTTCCATGCGATGATGCATGAACTTGCGATGATGGCCCTCGCCATGGCGCATGGAGAAGCGCGGCCCGTCCCTGTCCATGCCGCGCATGTGCATCGCGCGCTTGCCGAACTCGCCGCGGCGGAGTTCATCCTGGCTCAGCATGCCGTCACTGTTGCGGTCGAGCAGCGCGAAGCGCTTGCCCTGATGGTCCTCGATCTCGGCAACGGTCACCGTGCCGTCGCCATCGATGTCGAGCCGGTTCGCAAGCCGCTCGGCGCGGCGCTGGAACTCGCGCAGCATGACGTAATTGGTGAGTTCCTCCTGCGAGAGCGTGCCGTCCTGGTTCTCGTCGGCGGCCTGCAGCATGTCCATCCGGGTGCCGCCGAACTCGTCCTGGGAAATCGAGCCGTCGCCATCGGCGTCCAGGCGGCCGAAAATCCCCTTCGGCGCATTCGGGGCCGGCTGGGCGGCGGCCGGCGCGTCGTTGTCCGCCTGCTGGGCTTCGGCAAGGCTCACCGCGCCGGCAGCCACCGACAGCGCGAGCGCGGAGACGAGAATTTTGCGAAACATGCGTTCACTCCTCATTTCATGCCGCAGGAGGCGGCGCCAGGGAACGCATCTTTTCTGCCACGCAGCACATTACGGCATGCTTTCGGCAGAATTACATTTTGGTAAGGTGGACGGCGAACCGCCGTTCAGCGGAAGAATGCAGCCCATTCCTCAAGCGGCGCGCGCTCGGTCCGGAGCCGGTTCTCGGGCTTGGAGGTGTCCTCGTAGCCGAGCGCCATCCCGCACACCACCACCTCCTCCTCCGGGATGCCGAGGATCGGCCGGATGAAGCGGTGATAGGGGGCGAATGCAGCCTGCGGGCAGGTGTGCAGCCCCCTCGCCCGCGCCGCGACCATGATCGACTGCAGGAACATGCCGTGGTCGATCCACGAGCCCTTGTTGAGCCGGCGGTCGACGGTGAAGATCATGCCGACGGGCGCGTCGAAGAAGACGAAGTTGCGGTCGTGCTGGGCGCGCATCCGGTCGACCTCGCGCCGGCCGATGCCGAGCAGGCCGTAAAGCGCGTAGCCGACCGCACGGCGGCGCGAGAGATAGGGCTCGAAGAAGCTGTCGGGATAATACTTGTACTCGTCCCAGTCCGCTTTCTCGGCGCGGATGCCGGAGGAAAGGATGGCCTCCCCCATCCTGCGCTTGGTTTCTCCGGCCGTCACATAGACCTTCCAGGGCTGCATGTTCGTGCCGGAAGGCGCCCGTGAAGCGACGCGAAGAATGTCGCCGATCGTCTCCTCGTCCACTGGATCGGGCAGGAAGGCCCGCACGGAACGGCGCGAGGTGATGGCGTGATCGACCGCGGCTATGGCGTCCGCATCCGCTGATTTCTGGTCCGGTGCCAACATTTCGCCGTCCTTCGGAGGCTGGGATCGACCGGTCGCCGGAGGCTGTCGTCGTGGCCGGCGCGCGTGAAATTTAACTTGATTTTTTCATACAGGCAGGTTTGATGAATTTCCAGAGGAAAATTTCACGATGTCCACGTCTCCGTCCGAAAGCGCGGAAACCGACCTGAAAACGAAGGCGCTGCGGCTTCTGGCCGGCGATATCCGCCAGTTGCGCAAGGCGCGCGGGCTCACGCTCGCCGGCCTTGCCTCGCAGCTTGGAAGGTCCGTCGGCTGGCTGAGCCAGGTCGAGCGTGGGATATCCCTGCCGAGCCTCGCCGACCTGCGCGCGCTTGCCAATCATTTCAAGGTGCCGGTGAGCTTCTTCCTCAGCCCGGCCGCGCCGGACGAGAAGGAATCGCAGGTGGTCGTGCGCGCCGAGCAGCGCCGCAAGCTCGCAGCGACCCAGATGGGCGTGCAGGAAGAACTTCTCTCACCCGATCTCGGCGGTCGCTTCGAGATGATCCGCTGCGAGCTCGCCGGCGGCACCTCCCTCCCCCAGCCGAGAAGGCGCGCGGCGGAGGAGGCGGGCTATGTGGTCTCCGGCACGTTTGAAGTGGAAATCGCGGGCAAGTGGTACAGCCTCGCCGCGGGCGACAGTTTCTGTGTGCGGGGCGAGACCTTCCGATGGCGCAATCCGGAAGATGAAACCGCGGTCGTTCTGTGGGTCATTTCACCGCCGGTCTGCTGACACAAGCGTGACGGCAATGCGGTCGCGCGGGGCTTGACAATTTCCGCCGTGGAGACGACGCCTTGGCCGAGAAAACGGCGCAGGCGCCGCGCGGGAAAGAGAAGTTCCATGCCCAAGACCTCAGAACGCATCCTCGGAATCATGCCCTCCGGCAAGGACGGATGGGAGGTCCATTTCGCAGCCATGACGCGCAAGCAGGCGGGCGAGGACATCCTGATGCTCTCGGTGGGGGACCACGATTTCGACACGCCCGTCGAGACCGTCGCGGCCTGCGTGGAGGCGGTGCAGAACGGCTATCACCATTACATCCAGCTTCCCGGCCTGCCGCGGCTTCGCGAAGGTCTCGCCGGCCTTTCGACGGCTTGCACGGGCATCGACACCGCGCCCGAAGAGGTGATCGTCACGCAAGGCGGCCAAGGGGCGCTCTTCGCCGCCTGCCAGGCGGTGCTCGACCCCGGAAGCCACGCGATCATCATCTCGCCCTATTACGCCACCTATCCCGGCACCGTCCGCGCGGCGGGCGGGCGCTTCACCGAGATCGAGACGCGGTCACGAAACGGCTTCGAGCCGGATGTGGAGGCGATCGCGGAGGCCATCCGCCCCGAGACGCGGATGATCCTCGTCAACTCGCCGAACAATCCCACCGGTGCGGTCTATTCGCGTGCGACGATGGAGGCGATCGCGGAGATCTGCCGCCGGCACGATCTGTGGCTCCTTTCCGACGAGGTCTACTGGACCCTGCGCGCCGATCGCGCGCATGTCTCGCCGCGCTCCCTGTCCGGCATGAAGGAGCGCACGCTGGTCGTCAATTCGCTGTCCAAGAGCCATGGGATGACGGGATGGCGCGTCGGCTGGCTCACCGCCCCCACCGAGATCGTGCGGCACCTCGTCAGCCTCAACATCGTCTCGAGCTACGGCATGGTCGATTTCGTCTCCCGCGCCGCGATCGCGGCGGTGGAGAACGGCTTCGGCGTGGCGGATATCGCAGCGCGCTACGCCGGGCGCAGGAAGGCCTTTCTGGACGCGATCCGAGGTCTCGACGGCGCCGTGGTGCGCGGCTCGGAGGGCGGGATGTATGTAATGCTCGACATCTCGCAGGTGAGCCCGGATGCCGAGGCCTTCGCCTGGGGTCTGCTAGAAGCGGAGAAGGTGGCCGTCATGCCGGGGCCGAGCTTCGGCACCGCGGCCGAGGGCCATATCCGCGTCTCCATGTGCCAGGACGAGCCGGTGCTGCGTGAGGCGGCCGGGCGCATCCGCCGCTACATCGCCGCGCAGACCGAGAAGCAGCAGGCGGCCGAATGACCGCCCGTTGCCTCAGCGGTGCATGCGCCACCGGGGCTCGTCGTCCCAGGGTTTGAGCACGCATTTATAGCCGACATTGCAGGATTCGGTATCCGTGGTCGGGATCCATGCATCCTCGACGATGTGCCCGATCGGACAAAAACGTTCGCCCGCCACGTAGCGGTCATAGGTGTAGCGGCCCGTGGTGAAGACGACCGCGCCATTCTGCGCCACGATTGCGCGCGCCTCGCCGCAGGAAAGCCTGCGCGCATCGATACGCCCCTGCGCGAGCGCCGGGCCGGCCGTAAACGCCAGCAGAGCAAATGCCGCCGCCGCGCCGGCGATATATCTGTCAGGTCCTTGCATGTCCTGTCCTCAACCTTGTCGAACCGCCAAAATCCCTTTATCTGCCTCGCAGCGTGGCTGTCCGGCGTCCTGCCGGCAGCCGCTTACGAATCTGCGGCCACGATGGCATGATAGTGGCCGCCTTCCGCACTCTGATCCACCGTGACACCATGGCCGGCGAAGCAGCACCTCTCTCCTCCCTTGACTACGCCGGATTGAAACCGGCGGCTACGGCGATTTTCCTGGACTTCGACGGCACCCTGGCCGATCTGGCCGAGCGGCCCGACGAGGTTTCCGTCCCCGCCGCTACGCGCGCCGCGCTGGAGCGGCTCGTGGAGGCGACCCAAGGGGCGCTCGCCATCGTCACCGGGCGCCCGATCGATGACATCGACCACTATCTGGCGCCGTTGCGCCTGCCGGTGGCGGGGGTGCACGGGCTGGAGCGGCGGACGGCCGCAGGTGCGCGCATGACGGCTGCGGTGGATGAGGAGAAATTCGCCTCGGTCCGCGGCAGGCTCCAGGCCTTCGTCGATGCCCATCCGGGGCTGCTGCTGGAGACCAAGCGAGGCTCGATGGCGCTTCACTACCGCCAGCGGCCGGAACTCGGCGACGCCTCGATCGCCGCCGTGCACGAGGCCGTGAACGGATCGAAGGGCTTTCACCTCCTTCACGGCAAGATGGTGATCGAAGTGAAGGGTGGGAAAGCCACGAAGGCAGACGCGCTTGCGGCCTTCATGCAGGAGGAGCCGTTCTGCGGCCGCGTGCCGGTCTTTGCCGGCGACGACGTCACGGACGAGGATGCTTTTCGCCGAATTGCGGTTATAAAAGGGATTTCGATCAAGATCGGCGGCGGCTCGACCGCCGCCCTGTTTCGAACGGAAGGGACTGCGAGTTTTCGCGAATGGCTGGGGCAGTTGGCCGACAGCTTCGATTCCCGGGACTATTGAAGATAAGGATTTTTATCGTGACCACACTCAATCTCGGCGTTGTCGGCAATTGCACATTCTCCGCGCTGATCGATCCCAGGGGTCGGGTCGTCTGGTGCTGCCTGCCCCGTTTCGATGGCGATCCGGTGTTCAACGCGCTCCTGGCGGGGGAGGACGAGCCGACCGAAGGGCTCTTCTCGATCGAGCTCGAAGGCCTGGTGGAAACCGAGCAGAGCTATGACCAGAACACCGCCGTCCTGACCACACGGCTGCATGGCACGTCGGGCTCTCTCGAAATCACCGATTCCGCGCCGCGGTTCTTCTGGCGCGACCGCATCTTCCGTCCGCAGACCCTGGTCCGCCGCATCCGCCCGATCTCCGGCACGCCGCGCGTTTCCATTCGCGTGCGGCCCACCTTCAGCAACGGCACCGTGCGCCCGCAGATCACGCGCGGTTCGAATCACGTGCGCTATGTGGGTCCAGAGATGACGCTGCGGCTCACCACCGGCGCGCCGATCGACTACGTGCTCGACGAGACCTTCTTCAATCTCTCCGCCCCGATGGATTTCATTCTGGGGCCGGACGAGACGATCGATGGGGGTCTGGCGCACACAGCCCGCGAGTTCGAGGAGCGAACCGCGTCCTACTGGCGCCAGTGGGTGGCCAATCTCGCTTTGCCCTTCGAATGGCAGGACGCCGTGATCCGCGCCGCCATCACGCTGAAGCTGTGCACCTACGAGCCCACGGGCGCGATCATCGCCGCCATCACCACGAGCATCCCCGAAGCGCCTGACAGCGGACGGAACTGGGACTACCGCTTCTGCTGGCTGAGGGACGCCTTCTTCGTCGTGCGGGCGATCAACAGCCTCGGCACCGTGCAGACGATGGAGAACTATTTCCGCTATTTGATGGATATCGTCGCAGATGCGGACGGAGGCCATCTGCAACCCGTCTTCGGCATCGGCCGGGAGAGGCATCTGACCGAAGAGATCCTCGACAACTTCGCCGGCTATCGCGGCATGGGGCCGGTGCGATGCGGCAATCAAGCGTATGAGCATTATCAGCACGACGTCTACGGCAATGTGATCCTCGGCGCCGCGCAGATCTTCTTCGACCGCCGCATCGAGATGAAACCCTCCATCACGCATTTCCGGCTTCTCGAGCAGGCGGGCGAGCAGGCCTACCGGCTGCACAACACTCCGGATGCCGGCATGTGGGAACTCCGTTCCCGTTCGCGCGTTCATACATCTTCCAGCCTCATGTGTTGGGCGGCTTGCGACAGGCTGGCCCATATCGCCGCGCAACTGGGAGAAAGTGCGCGTGTTCGGCATTGGAGAGAACGTGCAGACGAGATCAAGGAGCGCATCCTCGCGGAAGCTTGGTCGGAAAAGCGGAAGGCTTTCGTGGAGAGTTTCGGAGGCGAGACGCTCGATGCGAGCGTACTTCTGATGGCCGAGGTGGGCTTCATCGATCCGCGGGATCCGCGCTTTGTCAGCACCGTGGACCAACTCGAGAAAGCCTTGGCGATCGGCGCCCACATGATGCGCTACGAGGCGGCCGACGATTTCGGCAAGCCCGAAGTGGCCTTCAATATCTGCGCCTTCTGGCGACTCGACGCGCTTGCCCGCATCGGCAGGCGCGACGAAGCCCGCGAGATCTTCGAGGCGCTGCTCAAGGCGCGCAACCCGCTCGGCCTCCTTTCGGAGGACACGCACCCCGTGACCGGCGAGATGTGGGGCAACTATCCGCAGACCTATTCGATGGTGGGCATCATCAACGGCGCCCGCCGGCTTTCCAAACCATGGGAGACAGTGGTGTGAACAGGCTTGTCGTCGTCTCCAACCGCGTCGCCGATCTGACGAGGACTTCCCAGGCCGGCGGCCTGGCCGTCGGCCTCGCCGATTCGCTGCGCCAGCGGGGCGGCGTATGGATGGGCTGGGACGGCCAGACGCTGAAATACGAGGAAGAGCCCGAGCCGCGCATCCGCAAGATCGGCGAGGTGACCCAGGCGACCATCCCGCTGACCGAACAGGACTATACCGAATATTACCTGGGCTTCGCCAACAGCGTGCTGTGGCCGCTCTTCCACTATCGGCTGGACCTGGTGGAATACAAGACCGCATTCCTGGACGGCTATCGGCGCGTCAATGCGAAATTCGCCAACGCGCTGGTCTCGGTCCTCAAGCCCGACGACATCATTTGGATCCACGACTATCACCTGATCCCGCTCGCGGCGGAACTGCGCGAGCGCGGCTGCAAGCAGCGCATCGGCTTCTTCCTCCACATCCCCTTCCCGCCGCCCGAAATCCTCGCCGCGGTGCCACGCCACCGTTGGCTGGTGGAGTGCCTCCTGAAGTTCGACGTCATCGGCTTCCAGACGCTTACCGACCTGAACAACCTGCTGCGCTATGTGGAGGACCATCTGGGCTGCGAACTGAAGCCCGATGGCCGCATCAAGACGCGCGAGCGGGAGGTGATCGCCGGCTGTTACCCGATCGGTATCGATGTCGACGCCTTCGTCGCCATGGCCGAGAAGCCCAACGACGAGGTGCAGATCGAGACCAAGCGGCGCGAGATCCTGGGCCGGCGGCAGATCATCGGCGTCGACCGGCTGGACTACACCAAGGGATTGCCCGACCGTCTGCGCGCCTTCGCCCGCCTCCTGGAGCTCTACCCGGAGATGCGCAAGTCCGTGGCGTTGATGCAGATCGCCACGCCGACGCGCGAGGAGGTGGAGGCCTATGTGGACATCCGCAAGGAGCTCGAAGCACTCTCGGGCGCCATCAACGGCCGCTTCGCCGATTTCAACTGGACGCCGGTGCGCTATATCCACGGTACGGTGCCGCGCGATGCTCTGGCCGCCCTCTACCGTGCGAGCCAAGTGGGGTTCGTGACCCCGCTGCGCGACGGCATGAATCTCGTTGCCAAGGAATATGTGGCGGCGCAATCCATGGACGATCCCGGCGTGCTCGTCCTTTCCAAGTTCGCCGGCGCTGCCGAAGATCTGCACGAGGCGCTGATCGTCAATCCCTATGATGTGGACGACATGGCGCGCAATCTGTGCCGGGCGCTGACGATGTCGCTGGACGAGCGGCAGGAGCGGCAACAGGCTCTCATGGCGCGCATCCGCAAGCACGACGCCGCCCATTGGCTGAACTCCTTCATGGCCGCGCTCGAAAAGGGCGAGGCGAAGAAGGAGGAGGAGCACTAGAGCGGTTCCGGTTGTGTCTGAATCGAAGGGGGATTCCGATTTCGGAGGTTTTGTGATTCAAGATGCTGGCTGGAGTGGAGGCCAGCATGGGATGACGCGACCTCTTTCGAATGATCTGCGTGAACGTGTTGTTGGGGCGGTCGAGGCCGGCGAGAGCTGCCGGTCGGTGGCGGCTCGTTTCGGCGTTGCCGTCTCGTCGGCGGTGAAGTGGTCTCAGCGCTACCGTGCGAGCGGGTCTGTGGCGCCGGGCAAGATGGGCGGGCACCGCAAGCGCGTGCTGGAGCCGCACCGTGCCTTCATCGCCGAGCGGATCAGCCAGACGCCGCATCTGTCGCTGCACAAGCTGAAGGAAGAGCTGGCGGCGCGCGGCGTGAAGGTGTCGCACGATACGGTGTGGCGGTTCCTGCGCCGCGAGGGGCTTCGGTTCAAAAAACGCTGTTCGCCCTTGAGCAGGCTCGTGCCGACATCGCCCGCCGGCGGCAACGCTGGCGTTCTTGGCAGTCCGGTCTCGATCCGACACGGCTGGTGTTCATCGACGAGACCTGGATCAAGACCAACATGGCGCCGCTGCGGGGCTGGGGACCACGCGGCAAGCGCCTGCGCGGCTTTGCCCCGCACGGCCACTGGCGCACGCTGACCTTCCTCGGCGCTTTGCGCCATGACCGGCTGACGGCGCCTTGCGTCTTCGATGGACCGATCAACGGCCAGTGCTTCCGCGCCTATGTCGAGCAGCAGCTCGTGCCGGTGCTTGAACCGGGCGACATCGTCGTCATGGACAATCTCGGCTCGCACAAGTCGGCCGCCGTCCGGCAGATGATCAAAGCCGCCGGCGCAAGGCTCTGGTATCTGCCCCCATACTCGCCCGACCTCAATCCGATCGAGCAGGCCTTCGCCAAGATCAAGCATTGGATGCGCGCGGCTCAGAAGCGGACCATCGAGGAGACATGGCGGCACATCGGCGGCCTCGTCTCCTTAATCCAGCCCAGTGAATGCAGCAACTACTTCGTCAATGCAGGATACGCTTCCGTCAAAACCTGAAAGGCTCTAGCAGGGGCCGTCGTCAGCCGCGCGCCCCGAGCCAAGGGCGGCACGCTCAGGACGGCCGCTTTCCCGAACCTTCTCGAAAGAGACGGCGTCAATCCTTCTTCTTCGGCAGGTTCTTCCGCTTCGTTTCGGCAAGCTCCTCGAGTTCCTTCTCGCTCATGGATCCCTCCATGTCGCGCGAGGCGCCCTTCAACTTGGACTTCGGCATGTCGCCGTGCTTGGCCGCAAGGGCCGCGCCGGCGGCCTTCTGCTGCGCTTTGGATTTCGCAGGCATGTTCGCCTCCATTGCTGATCTTCTTTGAATTCGCCCGGCCGCGCGAAAGTTCCACCTGGGCCGGGAACATGCGGCCGCGTCCGATGTTCTTTGGCCGAACGAGAACAGCGAGGCAGAACCATGTCCGAACACGCACTTCCCAAGCAGCACCAGGAGCACCAGCCGGGCAAGGAGCACGAGATGCGCCCGCGCCCCGAGCACACGCCGCGCTACAAGGGCTCGGACCGCCTCAAGGGCAAAGTGGCAGTGATCACCGGCGGTGATTCCGGGATCGGCCGGGCAACGGCGGTGCTGTTCGCCCGGGAGGGGGCGAAGATTGCCTTCCTCTACAAGGATGAAGAGCAGGACGCCGCCGAGACCGAGCGCCTGGTGGAGGAAGAAGGCGCGGAGGTGTTCTCCAGGGCGGGCGACATCGGCGACCACAAGGTCGCAGAGGATTTCATCAACACCGTCATCGAGCGGTTCGGGCAGATCGACGTGCTGGTCAACAATGCGGGAGAGCAGCACTATCAGAAGGAGTTGACGGACATCTCAGACGAGCAGCTCTACCGCACCTACCAGACCAACATCTTCGGCATGTTCCACGTCACGCGCGCCGCCCTGCCTCACCTGAAGAAAGGCGCCTCGATCATCTGCACGACCTCGATCACCGCCTTCAAGGGGCAGGAGGTGCTGATGGACTACGCTTCCACCAAGGGAGCCATCCTCGCCTTCGTGCGTGCGCTGTCGGGCAATCTCGCCTCCAAGGGCATCCGCGTGAACGCGGTGGCGCCCGGTCCGATCTGGACGCCGCTGATCCCGGCTTCCTTCCCCGCCGACAGCGTGGAGAGCTTCGGCGCGAATGTGCCGCTCGGCCGCCCCGGACAGCCGAACGAGGTGGCGCCCTGCATGCTGTTCCTCGCCTGCGAGGACTCCTCCTACATGACCGGCCAGACGCTGCATCCGAACGGCGGAACGCTGGTGGGTGGATGAATTTCTACGTCGTCCCGGCCGCCCGAAGGGAGAGCCGGGATGACGATCGTAGGCAGGCGCTGAACATCAACGTTTCAGAGCCTCCCACCCTTCATCCGGCGTGAACCGTTCGCCATGCTTCTCCTCGAACTGCCGCAGCTTGGCGACGATCCCATCGACGCCGCGCTCCCGGGCATAAAGAAGCGGGCCGCCCCGGAAGGGTGCAAAGCCGGTGCCGAAGATCATGGCGCCGTCTGCGACCTCCTCCTCCGCCACGATCCCCTCGCGCAGGCAGCGCACCAGCGTGTTCAGCATGGGCAGGATCAGCCGGTCGGCCATGTCGGCATCGGCGCGGGGAGCTTCGGCCCCCTCGGCCACCTTCACCTCGTCCTCCTTCTTAAGCTTTCCCTTCTCGTCATAGACGTAGAAGCCCCTGCCCGCCTTTCGGCCGGTCTCTCCGGCCTCCACCTTCTGCACGAGCCAGGACGGCACGTCCGGCATCGGATCGGACGACCCTTCCTGCAGCATCCGCGCCACCTCCAGACAGATGTCGAGGCCCACCCGGTCCGCGAGCTCGAGCGGCCCCATCGGCATGCCGAAATCCCTGGCCGCCCGGTCGATGACCTCCTTCGGAGCACCCTCGTCGAACATGATGAAGGCTTCCACCAGATATGGCGTGAGCGCCCGGTTGACGAGGAAGCCCGGCGCGCTTTTCACCGGCGCCGGCAGGCGGGAGATGTCGCCGCAGAAGGCGCGCGCCCGGGCCAGCGTCTCCTCGCTCGCGCCGTCGTGGGCGACGATCTCGACGAGTTCCATCCGCGTGACCGGGTTGAAGAAATGCAGGCCCAGGAAACGGTCGGGGAAAGGCAGCCCCTCGCGCAGGGTTTCCAGGGGAATGCTGGACGTGTTCGTGGCGAGGATCGCCCCCGGCTTCATACGCGGCGCGATCGTCCCGTAGACTTTCTGCTTTATATCCTCCGTCTCCGCGACCGCCTCGATGACGAGGTCGGCCTTGGCCACGCCCGCGCCGTCGAAATCGGGCATCAGCCGGTCGAGCGCGTCGCGGCGCTCCAGGCTGGAATGGAGCCGCTTGTCGAAGAAGGCCGAGGCGCGACCGACGGCACGAGCGATCGCTTTGGGATCGAGATCCGTCAGCGTCACCCGCATGCCGCGCGCCGCGCACCAAGCGGCGATATCGCCGCCCATCGTGCCCGCACCGATCACATGCACGCGTGAAATGCCGCTTTCGCCCTTGGCAAGCGACTTCAGGCGCTCACGCAGGAAGAAGACGCGGATCAGATGCTGCGCCGTGTCGCCGACCAGAAGTTCGGAGAAAGAGCGGATCTCTGCCCGCTGCATCGCCCGCGGGTCGCCGCCATGCTGCTCCCACAGGTCGATCAGGCGATACGGCGCCGGATAGTGCTTCTTCGGCGCATTCCTCTCCGCTTCCGCCCGCATCCGGCCAGCCGCCACGCGCCGCGCCGGGCCGAGGCCGAGGACACCGGCCTTCCAGCCGCCGCCGGAGGAGCGCTCTAGCTCTCCGGCCACTGCCGCCTTGACCGCCCCGCGCACATGCCGCTCCTCCACCACTTGATCGACGAGCCCGAGTGCTTTCGCCTTCCTGGTGTGCACCGTGCGACCCGTGAGCATCATGGTCATGGCCTCGACGGGATCGATGAGCGAGGTGAGCCGGAAAGTGCCGCCAAGCCCCGGATGGAGCCCCAGCAGGATTTCCGGTAAGCCGAAGCTCGCGCCGTCGACTGCGATGCGGTACTTGCAGGCGAGCGCCAGTTCCAGGCCGCCGCCCAGGCAATGACCGTGGATGACGGCGACGGTGGGCATGGAAAGCGCGGCCAGCCGGTCGATGATGTCATGCGCGCGCTGGATGCGTTTTTCCACTTCGCCCGCATCGCGGCTTCCCCGGAAATCACGGATATCCGCGCCGGCGGCGAAGCCGCCCTTCTTGGCGGAACGAATGACCAGGCCCTTCGCGTTGAGGGTCCGGAGATCCTCGAGCACGGTATAGAGCTCCGTCATCACCACTTCCGACAGCGTGTTGGCGCTCTCGCCCGCCCGGTCGAGGATGAGCCAGACGATGCCGTCCTCGTCCTTGGTGTAGCGCCAGTTGGCGAGAACCCGCGTCGGCTCCCCACCGGGGCCGAAGTCGTCATTGCGGTGCTCCAGCACCTGCCAGACCTTGCGTGAGATACCCATCACTCCACCTCCAGAAGCATGGCGCCGCCCTGCCCGCCGCCGATGCATTCGGTGGCGATGCCGCGCTTCAGGCCGAGCCGGCGCATGGCGTTGGCGAGGTGGAGCACGATGCGGTTGCCGCTGGAACCCACCGGGTGCCCCAGGCTGATCGCCCCGCCGTCGACATTGAGGCGGTCACGGTCGAGCGCGCCGAAAGGCGCCTCGAGCCCGAGCACCTCGCGGCAATACTCCTCGTCCTGCCACGCGGCGAGGCAGGCCAGGATCTGCGCCGCAAAGGCCTCGTTGATCTCCCAGAGATCGATGTCCTTCCGCGCCAGCCCGCGGCGCTGCAAGAGTTCCGTCGAGCAGATCGTGGGACCGAGCCCCATGACAGAGGGATCAAGCGCGGCCCACTCGCTGTCGACGATGCGCGCCATCGGCTCGAGCCCGTGCTTCCTGACGGCTTCCTCCGAGGCGATCACGACCCAGCTCGCGCCGTCGGTGATCTGCGAGGAGTTGCCAGGCGTCACCTTCCCGTGCGGGCGCTCGAAAGCGGGCTTGAGCTTGGCGAGCTTCTCCATGGAGGTATCGGGCCGCACGCCGTCGTCATGGTCGTAAAGCGTGCCGTCGCGCGCAACGGAGGCGATGACCTCGCCCTTGAGGAATCCTTCCGTCTGGGCGCGCGCGAGCCTTTGATGGCTTTCCAGCGCATAGGCGTCGGCCGCCTCGCGGGTGATGCCGAAGGCGTGGCCGATGATCTCGGCGGTCTGTCCCATGCTGAGATCCGTCACCGGATCGGTGAGCCCGCGTTCGAGGCCGATCACGGGCCTGACCATATCCGGGCGGAACGCGCCGAGCGCGGCCGCCCGGTCCCAGGCGGTCTTCGCCGTGGCGAACCGGGCGAACCATCCGGCGGCCTTTTGCGACAGCACGAGCGGCGCGTGCGAGAGTGCCTCCGCCCCGCCGGCCAGGATCAGGTCGGCCTCGCCTCCCTCGATCAGGCGGAAGCCCGTATCGATCGACTGCATGCCCGAGCCGCAATTGATCTGCACGGTGAAAGCGCGCATGGCCTCGCCCATGCCGAGCCGGAGAGCCGCCACCCGTGCCGGGTTCATCTCGTCGGCGATCACATTGACGCAGCCGAGGATGACGAGGTCGAACGCCTCGGGCGCGAAGGGCAGCCGGTCGAGAAGCGGCCGGCCGCATTGCACGGCAAGGTCCACAGGCGTGAACGGACCGGGCTTCCCCCTCGCCCGCAGGAAGGGCGTACGCGCGCCGTCCACGAGGTAGACCGGTCTCCTCGCGCCCTGCGCCGGCGGGCGGCTGCGCGGAGTGGCCGCGGAGGACGGCCGACGGCCGGTGCCGCGCCGCGGGGTCGGCTTTATGGTCTTCTTGGCTGGTTCAGGCATTCTTCACCCGTTTATCGTTGCGACAGGGCCCTCAGACAAAAAGAATAGAGACCTTTGCCGCGTTTGCCCACCGCCGAGCAGTGCAGACGCCTCTCCTCAAGGAAAATCCCTCGTCCAGGAAACCAGTTGGCCGCCCGGCGGTTAGGAAAAGACCTCGCAGAAAAGGAGAACGAGATGCCGGCAGAGAAAGCCAGCCAGGGCCAGGGGCGCAAGCCCAACGATTCCACCAAGGTGAAGGAGACGGATCTCGCCAACGACCGTATGGGCAGGAACAGCCTGCAGGGCGACGACCAGGAAAGCGTCCGCAACGAGCGGCACGCCCAGCCCGACAACCGGACGCACCCCGACGAGGTGATGGAGAGCTTCACCAAGATGGACAAGGACAAGCGCGCCCGCAGCGATCTCGGCAAGGGCAACAGGAGCGGAAAATGAAGCCGGCCGCCTTCGCGCTTTCGCTCGTCCTGGGCCTCGCCCTGCCCATCCTCCCCGGCCTTGCGCAGGACGAGGACGACCGCGGCGGTGCGCTGGGGCGCGCCGAGGACATCGATGAGGACGAATCCCCGGTGATCATCGAGCGCACTCCCGGTGCCGGCCCGGTGGAGGACCGGCAGATTCTCGAATCGGAGCGGGACGCCTTCGCCCAGATCCAGGGAGCCTGGGCCAGCGACCGGGCGGCCTGCGCTTCCGTCGACGACGACGGCGGCAGCGGGCTCTACCTCACCGACACCCTCATCCGCTGGGAAGGCACCACCTGCAGCATTCGCGACATCGAGGTCTTTGACGGAGAGGCCAAGATATACGCCCATTGCACGGTCGGCGGGGGGCGCGAGGACCGCACTTTTGAGCTTCGCGAAACGGGGGAAGACACCCTCGCCCTCACCGTCACCGCCGGGAGCCAGCCGACCGAGGTAGCGCTGAACCGCTGCCCGACCGGACAGTGACCTTATGGCAACCACGCCGGAAAAACCTCGGCAGAACTGCATCTTACCCGCTTGATGGCCTCCCATCTCTTGAGATAGAGCTTGCCCTGCCTGCCATTTGCAGCCAGCTTGTCGCTGTTGCTGCATGTGGCGGTGCGGCAGGCGGGGATTTCGAGGGAACTTGGACAGCGCGGTGTCTTCGCGCGGTCGGGAGGGATGTTGAGCAACCGCACTGCCGAGACCTGGCGACGATCACTGCGCCTGAAGACCGCGCTTCTTCTTTGCGCGGCGGCTCTTGCCATGCCGGCGCCGGCCGCTGCGCTGGAGATCTTCGGGCTGCGCCTTTTCGAGCGCGACAGGCCCGAGGAGGAGGTGATCGGCACACCGCAGCCCTACACGGTGGATTTTGTGGTGGCGGGCGGCGATGCGGATATCGAGCGCACGCTGCAGCGCGCTTCCCAGCTCTGGGGTGACCGTGAGGAGCCCGCTTCGGGAGCCGCCGGCCTCATCGCCAAGGCGCGCGGTGACTATCGGCGCCTGCTCAACGCCCTTTACGCGCAGGCGCGTTACGGAGGCACGATCTCCATCACCATCGACGGGCGCGAGGCAGCAAGCCTGCTTCCCGACGCGGAACTGGCGAGCCCGGCCGCGGTGCGCGTCGCGATCGATCCCGGCCCTCTTTTCCACTTCGCGGAAGCCGAAGTCGTCAATCAGGCGCCGCCGGCCACGAACCGCCGCGACGTGGTGGAAAGCCCGGCGCATGCGGGCTTCCGCCCCGGCGAACCGGCGCGCAGCGGTGTCATCATCGAGGCCGGCCGGCTTGCCGAGGAGGCGTGGCGGCACCAGGGCTATGCCAAGGCGGAGGTGATCGAACGGCGCGTGATCGCCGCCCACACCACGAACACGATCGATGCGGAGCTGACCGTGGAGCCGGGGCGCCACGCGGTGTTCGGACCGGTCACCGTTACCGGCACCGAGCGCATGGACGCGGCCTTCGTCGCCCGTCAGACCGGGATCGAGCCGGGTGTGGAGTACGATCCCGACGAGATTCAGGAGGCGCGCGACAACCTTTCGAGGCTGGACGTCTTCCGCTCGGCCCGCATCCAGGAGGCCGAGACGATCGGCCCCGACGGAAGCCTGCCCATCCAGGTGATCGTGCAGGAGCGCCTGCCGCGGCGCTTCGGGGTCGGGGGGTCCTATTCGACCGTCGACGGGCTGGGGCTCGACGCCTTCTGGCTGCACCGCAATCTGTTCGGCCGCGCCGAGCGTCTGCGCATCGAAGGCAAGGTGGCGGGCATCGGGGAAACGATCGATCCCGCGGACCTCACCTATCGCGCAGGCGTGACCTTCACGAAGCCCGGCATCTATACGCCGCGGACCGACTTCGTGGCATCGCTCATCGGCGACCGCGAAGTGCTGGATATCTACACAAGGACGGGCGTGACGGCACAGGCGGGCTTCACTCACCGCTTCACCGACCGCATCACGGGCCGGCTTTTCGCCAGTGGAGGCTATGCCGAATTCGAGGACGATTTCGGCACCCGTGACTTCGTCACCGCCGGCTTCCTGGGTGGAATCGCCTATGATTCCCGTGACAATCCCGCCGATGCCACCGAGGGCGTCTTCGCCGAGCTGGTCGTGGAACCTTTCTACGAGTTCAACTACGGCAATGCCGCCGCGCGGGTCACGGCCGAGGGCAGGGCCTATTACGGCTTCGACGAGGAGAACCGTTTCGTGGTCGCCGGGCGCCTGAAGCTCGGAGCCATCGTCGACCCGCCCCTGGAGGAGACAGCTCCCGACAAGCTGTTCTTCGCCGGCGGAGGGGGCTCGGTGCGCGGCTACGCCTATCGCAGCATCGGCGTGGAAACGCCGGAAGGCACGGCGGGCGGACGCTCGCTCATCGAAGGCTCGGCGGAGTTGCGCGTGCGCGTCACCCCGACGATCGGCCTCGTCGGCTTTGTGGACGCGGGCTATGTGAGCGAAAATGCGGTGCCCGATTTCTCGGAAGACTTGCGGATCGGCGTGGGCGCGGGGCTGCGCTATCTTACCGGCTTCGGCCCGATCCGGCTCGACGTGGCCGTGCCGCTCGACCCGCGCGAGGAGGATCCGGACGTGGCCTTCTATGTCGGCATAGGACAGGCATTCTGATGCGCTTTCTGGTCGCTCTCTTGCTGCTTCTCACCGCGCTGCCGGCACTTGCACAGGGCCCGGCGCAGCAGACGCCGGAAGAGGAACAATCGTTCTTCCTGTCCTTCATCGAGAACCGGCTCTCCACGCCCAACCGGCAGATCCGTATCAGCGGCATAGAAGGCGTGCTTTCATCCGAGGCGACGATCCGCGAGATCACGGTGGCCGACCGTGAGGGCGTGTGGCTGCGGATCACAAACGCCACGATCGACTGGAGCCGCTCGACTCTGATCCTGCGCCAGAGGCTGGAGATCTCCCGGCTGGCGGCGGATTCGATCGAGGTGCTCCGGCGGCCGCTGCCTGACGAAAACGCCCTGCCCTCGCCGGAAGCGCGCTCCTTCTCCATTCCCGAACTGCCGATTGCCATCGATCTCGGCAGTCTCGAGGTGCCGTCGGTTTCCTTCGCGCAGGAGGTGTTCGGTCTCGAGTCGGTTCTTTCCGTCGAGGGCCGGCTGCGGCTGGAAGGCGGCTCGCTCGACACCGCGCTCGACATCACCCGCCTGGACGGCCCCGGTGGTCAGTTGTCCCTCCAGGCCGCCTACGAGAACGCGACAGACCAACTCGATCTCGAATTCGCTCTTTCCGAGCCGCAAGACGGCGTCGTGGCCAACCTTCTCAATATCGAGGGGCGCCCGCCGCTCTCGCTGACGCTTTCCGGTTCCGGGCCGATCGACAATCTGGACCTGGCGATGGAACTCGCCGCGGCCGGCGAGCCGGCCCTTTCGGGCACGGCGCGTTTCCGCCAGAGGCAGGAGGGGATCGGCTTCACCGTGGATGTGGGCGGCCCCATCGCGCGGCTGATCCCGGCCCGCTTCCGTGGCTTTTTCGGCGAAGAGACCAGCCTGCAGGCGGCGGGCGTGGCGAAAAGCGGCGGCGGCCTGCTGCTCGACAATTTGAGCCTTTCCAGCGCGGCTCTGTCTCTCGAGGCGAGCGCGGAAACGTCTTCGGACGGCTTCCTGACCGCTCTCTCCCTCGACGCGGACATTTCCGAGGCGGCGGGCGGCCAGGTGCTTCTGCCCGTGAGCGGCGGCGAGACCTCGGTGCGCAGCGCCCAACTCACCGCGCAATACGGCGAAGCCGGCGGAGAGACGTGGAACGCCTCGCTCGACGTGGAGAACCTGCAGACCGGCAGCTTCGCCGCCGGGAACGCGACCCTGACGATGGGCGGCATCGCGGCCAATCTTTCCATGCCCGACCAGCGCCGCATCACCTATGAAGTCGACGGCGCCGTGACGGACATCACCGCGGAGCGGGCCGATGTCGCCCAGGCGCTGGGCGAGTCGCTCCGCTTCACCGCCAACGGCGGCTGGGAAGCGGGTGAGCCGCTCGCCATCGACAACGCGGAGCTTGTCGGAAACGATCTTGCGGCAACCCTGTCCGGCACCGTCCGCGACTATGCCTTCCGCGGCGATATCGGCCTCAGGGCAGCGAACATCGCGCCCTTTTCCGGGCTGGCGCAGCGCGAACTCGGCGGTAGCGTGGACCTCACCGCCAATGGCGAGGTGAGGCCGATCAGCGGCGCCTTCGACCTCACGCTCGATGGCACGGCGCAGGACCTCAGCCTCGGGATCGAGGCACTGGACCCGCTGCTTGCCGGCACGACCCGGTTGACGGGCGGGGTAGCGCGCACGACTGAGGGCTTCTCGGCCGACGATTTCCGCATCGCCAGCGACCAGATGCAGTTCACGGCCGGCGGCATGTTCTCCAGCGAGGCGGCCGATTTCCGCTTCGACACCGCCATCGAGGATCTGTCGCTCGTCACCGACCGCGCCGAGGGACGGCTGACGGCGAACGGCCGCGCCTTCGGCAGCGCCGGCGATCTGAGCCTGTCCCTGCTGGCACAGGTGCCGAATGGCAGCGTCCTGGAGAAGCAGCTCAACGACGCCCGCGTCAGCTTCGACGGCACGCTGCAGGACGAAAGACTGACGGGGCGTGTCTCGGGCGAGGCGTTCATCGAGGGCGCGCGGGCGGACCTGCAGGCCGAGATCGCCGTCGCGGACGGCGAAAGGCGGGTGAGCGATCTGGAATTCTCCACGCAGGGCGTCCGTCTCACGGGCGGGATCGCCTCGGACCGCGACGGGCTTCTGACCGGTGACATCACCCTCGACGCATCCGACATTTCAACCGCCGCGGCGCTGTTCCTGGTCGAGGCCCAAGGCGCAGTGAACGCCCGGCTTTCGCTGGAGCCCCGCGAGGACGAACAGCATGCGAGCCTGAACGCCACCGCTTCCGGCCTTTCGACCGATCAATTCTCGCTGGAAAGCGGCGAGGCGCGGGCGGAGGTCGACGACCTGTTCGGCGTGCCGGCGGTCGAGGGCACCCTGCAGGCAAGCGGCGTGAGCGCGGCCGGCATCGAGGTGGCGACGCTTGCCGCACGCGCGCAGACGCAGGGCGAAGCGACCTCCTTCTCGGGGGAAGCGACGCTGAGGAACCGCACCGACATCGTCACGCGCGGCTCGCTCGCCCCGCAGGAGGGCGGCGGCTATTCCCTCACACTGGAGGAAGCGTCCCTCACCCAGGCGGGCGTTTCGGCGCGGCTTTTACAGCCCGCGACGATTTCGGTGCGCGGCGACACGATCGATTTCGAGCCGGTGCGGCTCGACGTGGGCGGCGGGCAGATCACCGCCGAGGGAGAAATCGGCCAGACATTGGACGTGACGGCGGAGTTGCAGCGCGTTCCCCTTTCGATCGCCAACACGATCCGGCCAGACCTCGCCCTGGGCGGGGTGCTGGACGGGCAGGCGAGGATAACCGGCACGCGGCAGACGCCGCAGGCGAATTTCAGCCTCACCGGCCGTGACATCACTGCCACGGCCCTGCGGGAGGCGGGGATCGCCTCGCTCGCCGTCGAAGCGACCGGCGTGACGCGCGGCGAGACGCTGAATGTCGATGCCCGCGTGACGAGCCCCGGCGGCCTCAGCGCCACGGTTCAAGGCGACATACCTCTTGGCCAGGGGCAGATGGATGTCACCGTCGACCTCGGGTCCTTCCCGCTTTCCCTTCTGAACGCGCGCGTTCCGGGCCAGGATCTCGGCGGCACGCTCACGGGCTCGGCCCGCGTGACCGGCACACCGGCCGATTCGGCAGTGACGTTCACGGCGCAAGCCACGGGCCTCACCGCCAGCGCACTCGCTTCCGTCGGTGCCGGGCCGCTCAATGTCACCGCGTCCGGAAACTATGCCGGGCGCGCCGTCATGCTGCGCTCCCTGGAGGCCACGGGTCCCTCCGGCCTGTCCGTCACCGCAAGCGGGCAGATCCCGCTGGCCGGCAGCGGTCTGGCGCTGGATATCCGCGGCAGCGCGCCCCTTTCGCTCGCAAACCGGCTCCTCGCCGGTCGCGGCGCGCAGCTTGCCGGCACGGCCGTTGCGGACCTGCGGGTCACCGGCAGCCTAGCCAACCCGGCCGTCTCGGGAAGCCTTTCGACGTCGGGGGCCACCTTCATCGATCCGATGTCGAACCTGCGGCTCACCAACATCAATGTCGATGCCGCGCTGTCGGCCGACACCATCACGATCCGCTCGGCATCCGCGGCCTTCGCCGAGGGTGGCTCCGTCTCGCTCTCGGGAACGGTCTCCACCAGTCCGGCGGCGGGCTTTCCCGCCGATCTGGCGATCCGCCTGAACGAAGCGCGGTATGCCGATGGCGAGATGGTGACCGCCACCGTGAGCGGCAACCTGCGCCTGACGGGACCGGTCACCCGCGACCCGCTGCTATCGGGCACCGTCGAGATCAGCCGGGCCGAGATCCTGGTTCCCGACAGCCTCGGCGGCGGCGCGGCCGCCATCAACGTGCAGCACGTGGCGCCACCGCCGGCGGTGGAAAGGACGCTCGAGCGCGCCCGCGCGGATGACGGCACCCCCATGCCCAGCCAGCGGCCGAGCGTCATGCGCCTCGACGTGACCGTCAACGCCCCTGCCCGCATCTTCGTGCGCGGCCGGGGGCTCGACGCGGAGCTCGGCGGTTCGGTGACGGTCACCGGGCCGGTGACCTCCGTCCAGCCGGTCGGCGCCTTCCGCCTGATCCGCGGGCGCCTGTCCATTCTCGGCCAGCGCATCACGTTCGACGAGGGCACGGTGAGCCTTGTCGGCGACCTCGATCCGTTCCTCGACTTCATCGCCCGGTCGGAGGGCACCGACATCACGGTCTTCATCACCGTCCGCGGCCGGGTTTCGGATCTCGCGATCAATTTCTCCTCCCAGCCCGAGCTTCCGGAGGACGAGGTGCTCGCGCGGCTGATCTTCAACCGCGGCGTCGAGGAGCTGTCGCCGCTTCAGCTGGCGCAGCTTGCAGCGGCAGCCGCCGAGCTTGCCGGCGGCGACACCTCTCTGCTCGGCTCGCTCAGGAATGCGACGGGGCTCGACGAGCTCGACATCATCACGAATGAGGAGGGCAATGCCGCCGTGCGCGCCGGGCGCTATATTCAGGAAAACGTCTATCTCGGCGTCGAGGCCGGTGCCGGCGGGACGACGCGCGGCACCATCAATCTCGACATCACCGACAATCTGAAGGTGCGCGGCGGCGTGGGATCTGGAGGAGAGTCCGATCTCGGCATCTTCTATGAGAGAGATTACTGAGCCTCCGGCAACGGAGCTCTCCACCCTGCGGACAAAAAAATGCCGGCGCGTTAACGCCGGCAAACGACACGCAATTGTGGGGTTGGGGGGCGGGGGGAGTGCGTGTCGTCGACGGTACTAATGTCCCGCACGCCCGAAGGTTCCCGCAAGGTCGGAAAAAAACGTCCTCGAAGCGAAAATATTTTGCCCCGTCACGGCGGGGGAACCGCCCTGCCCCGTCGCGTGTTCGAAGACATGCGAGACGGAGAACATAAATGCCTGAGGAGCCATTGAAAATCTTCCGCCTGGTTCCCGATGCGGCGGCGACCGATCCCAATTGGGATCTGGCGCAGCCCGCGGGCGAAGTGGTGGTCCGTGCCCGATCGGCCGCCGATGCGCGTATCGTGGCAGCGGAAGCCGAGGTCGACTTCCTCGATACCGCGGCCAAGCCCGGCGACGGCGTGTCGACCAGCTTTGCAAGCGCCTTCCGGGACGAGAAGCTTTATCGCGTGATCGAGGAGGACGGCGCGGCATTTCCGGCGGAAGGGCCGCGGGCGATCCTGAGCGGCCTCGCGCGCCCGGACCCGGTGAAGCACGGCGGATGAGAAAGACGGCGCCGCATTCCTGCAGGTTGGTCAGTTCCTGACCGTTTAACGGCGGAACGAGAAGCCGGCAGAATTCATCAACGCTCCGCTATCCACCGGAGGAAGCAGCAGCCCTGACGGATGGCCAAGGCCGCAAAATGCGGTAGACTGGCAGGCGGTCCGGGTGGAGGCCGCTTGGGCTGAATGGTGCGATCCAGAGAGCAGATGGGCATTCACCGAGCCAGGGCCGTCGGCGCTTTGATGATTGTGCTGCCGGTTTTCAACGCATTTCCGGGCCACGCGGAGCCGGATGCGAAGGCGGATCACCTCGAGACGATCTGCCGGCTCATCGAGCAGCACGGCACCACTAACGGGCTTTCCCCCCATTTTCTCGCGCGCCTTCTATGGAAGGAAAGCCGGTTCGACCCGAACGCGGTGAGCCCGAAAGGAGCCGAAGGCGTGGCGCAGTTCATGCCGGCGACGGCATCCCTACGCGGCCTGGACGATGCTTTCGACGTGGAAAAAGCCATTCCCGCCTCCGCGAAGTATCTCTCGGACCTGAAAAGGAAATTCGGTAATCTCGGGCTGGCGGCGGCTGCCTACAATGCGGGAGAGGGGCGGATATCGCGCTGGCTTTCGAGAGGCGGTTTCCTGCCTCTGGAGACCGAGAACTACGTCCTCGACATTCTCGGCGCTCCGGTGGACGAATTCATCGAGAAGGGCCGCGAGGTCACCATACCGCCCCTAGAACCCGGAAAGCCCTTCGGCAGCGCATGCCGCAACCTGCCCGTCTCCGCCGCGGCCACGCTCGCCATGGCGCGTGTTCCGATCAAGCCATGGGGCATCCAGGTTGCCGGGCATTTCCAACGCAGCGTGGCAATCCGCAAATGGGAGCGCATCCGCAAGCAGGTGGGGGATGTCGTTGCGGGTGAGAAGCCCGTGGTCTCGCGCGTGCGCTCGCCGCGCGGGCGCCGTGGCCTCTACGCCGTCCGACTGGGCGCAGACACGCGGGAGCAGGCGGACCGGATCTGCCAGAAGCTGAAAAGCGCCGGCGCCGCCTGTATCGTGCTGCGCAACGGGTGAGCCCACACGGCCCTGAAACGAAAAAGCCCGCTGCCGGGAGGAGGAGAGGCAGCGGGCTGATTCGACATGCAGAGCGGGAGGAGGTGCTCCGCATTCGGCGTCGGCATCGCATCTGGGAGGAGTAGATGGCCGACAATTCAAAAGGTAAGACGTGCTGACCTAAAGCGCAATGTCGATTTGCGCATACCTGACCTGCGTTTGCTGCATTGCACAATCGCTGCGTCACAGCTTGGGTCGGCAGCGCGCGGGTTTTCATCCGCACAAAAAAAAGCGGGCCTGTGCGCCCGCTTCTCCTTCGCTACCGAGACACTCTCGCACTGCCAGTACATCCGTGGTCAGCGCAGCATCAATCGGCCAAATACAGCCCGCCTGCCGGTGGAGCCTCACAAACCATCTGAAAGGACGCCCTCACCGCCATGGCGGCTGATGGATACACATATGGGGCGCTTGAAATGAAAAGCAATGGCCGACGGGACAGATATATGCGGCCGCGGTAACTCACGTTAACCGCCCTGCCCTGCGTCTTTCACTAAGCCCTGAAATGCTGGTGGGTGATACAGGGCTCGAACCTGTGACCCGCTGATTAAGAGTCAGCTGCTCTACCAACTGAGCTAATCACCCGACCCGAAGTGAATTCAGGACTCTGCGTCCGCTTAGGGAAGCGGATCCCGGAACCCCTAGGCGATCACCTTCGGAATGCGGCGCTCATTAGCCTGTTTGACACGGGCATGCAACCCCTTCGAAGTCAGGAATGAAGGATGCCGCCACCACAGATCGCCGTTTCGCAATATCGGAGATGGGACCCGCTTGTGCGATTTTCAAAGAAGGAGCCTGCCCTCGGCGAGCTTCACCGCTGCGCCGCCTATACGGGCTGCCTCGATGGCGCCGCCCGCCGCCTCGATCTCGAGCCGGATGCGCGATGGCCTTCCCATCTCGATTCCCTGCTCGATCCAGTAGCTGTGCACGCCGTCCACCGGCTCGTCATGGGTCAGGATCGCGCCGGCGAAGGCCGCCGCGGCGGAGCCGGTGGCCGGGTCTTCGGGGATGCCCTGGCCGGGCGCGAACATGCGCGTGTGGAACGAGCAATCGTGGTTCACCGTCTCACGGCAATAGACATAGGGATCGCCGATCGCCGCCTCGTTCTGCAGGACGATCTCGTCCCAGAGCCCCGCATCGAGCCGCACCCGGCCGGCGACATCCAGATTGGCGACGGGAACGCAGGCGAAGGGCACGCCGGCCGACCAGGCGCTGACGAGATGATTCTCGAAACCGATCTCGTGATGCGAGATGCCGAGCGCGGCCGCCACGGCTTCCGCGGGTGCTTCGAAGGGGATCCGCTTGGGCAGACGCGGCAGGTCGAATTCGGCGAAGACCGAGCCCCTGTTCACCGAGACGGCGCAGCGTACCGGGCCGACATCCTCCTCCAGGACCACGATCGAGGCGCTGCCTCTGCCGCCGATCTCTCCCGTCCGCTCCAACAGGGCGATGGCGGTGCCCACCGTCGGATGGCCGGCAAAGGGCAGTTCGCGACCGGGGGTGAAAATCCGCACGCGTGCCGTGTGCAGGGGATTTTCCGGCGGCAGCACGAAGACCGTCTCGGACAGGTTGAACTCGCCGGCAATCTTCTGCATGCGTGTCTGGTCGAGACCATCCGCATCGAGGACGATGGCAAGCGGATTTCCCGCAAGGCCGGTCTCCGTGAAGACGTCATAGATGAGATATCGCCTTCCGTTCATCGCTGCGTTCTCCCGGTTTTCGGTGGAGTCGGCGCCGAGGCGCTCCGAAGCTCCTCATGATAGCGTATTGCGGCCGGGCGCTCAGACAAGGTCGAGCGATACCGCCACCGGGCAGTGGTCCGACGCCTTGGGCCGGTCCCAGCCCGTGCGCGGATACCGCTCCACCTCCTGGCCGGGCGGAAAGATCGTCCGCCAGGGCTGTCCGTTGCGGACGATCTCCGGCACCGCCTTTGTGTTCCCCTGCGCGAGCGCCGGCGAAAGCAGTATATAGTCGAGCTGGCAGAGATGCCTCTCCTCCGGCCCGCGCGTGTGATAGAGGGTCCAGCGGTCGAGTTCCGGCCGGCGCTCCACGACATTCTCGCAGAAGCCGCCGTTCGTGAGAACATCGACGCTCGACTGTGCCTCGCGGACGGGCTTGAAGTGATAGCCGGCATGGGCGTCGCCCGCGATGATCACCCGCTCCCTGTAGTCGTTGAGGTCCCCGCAGACGGCCCAGCGCTTTCGCGGCGCGCCCTGCGCCCCGAAACGGTCCGTGATGATCCGCCTGACGGCGGCAGCCTCGGCCGCGCGGATCGGCATGGAGGCAAGCCGCCCGTCGCGCCCGTTGCGCGGAGAGGTCATCGCCTTGAAATGCACGGTGTAGAGCGTGAGCGGCTTGCCGCCCACGAGAACGTCGATCTCCAGGCAGTCGCGCCGGAAGATCCGCTCGTCCGGCCCCACGCCCAATTCCGCCAGTTCCGGCGTGTGGAGCCCGAAATCCCTGAATGTGACGTGCGCATGCGTGGTCATGCGCTGAAATTCGATCGGCTCCCCGTCGGCCGTTTCGCGCCGCATCATGACCGCCACGTCGATGCCGCGCACGTCGTTGCCGGCGGAGGAGTATTTGTCGCGGTAGCCGGCCCCGACCATCTTGTAGAGATAACCGTATTCGAAGGCGTTCAGCGCCGCCTGGTTGTCCACTTCCTGAAGGCACAGGATGTCCGCGCGGGCGGCCGCGATGGCCAGCGCCGTGAGCTGGCGCGTGTCATCGGTATGGGCGATGGTGCGCGCCCGTTCCAGCTCCTGATACTCCTCCTCGCCCTTGATCTCGAAGAGCGCCAGCGAGCGATCCTGCTGCAACTGGTTGCGGAAACCGGAGAAATCGAACCGGTTCATGAGGTTCTCGACGTTGAACGTGGCGATCCGGATCGACATGGCGTTCTTTTGCCCCGCATAGGCGGTAAACACAAGCGGTCTCACGCGCAAGTGACGTCAGTTGCGGGGAACGCCCCCGTTCATGCCGCATTCATGCGCGATGAAGCACTATTTTCACCATCCAAGCTCGGCCGCATCTCGGCTTGCTTGTCTGAAGTACTGGAGTTGCACTGATGAAACGAGCACTCACCACCCTCGCCTTCTGCGCCTTCGCCGCCTTGGGCCTGAGCGCAACGGCACCTGCCGCCCAAGCCGCCGCCCTTTCGGCCGGCGCCGCCGCGAACGCGGCCCCCGTGACCACGGCACAGCCGGCGGATCTGGTCCAGGTGGATCACCGTGACCGCCGCCATTGGCGTCGCGGCCATGATCGCCGTCACTGGCGTCACCACCGCAACTGGGACCGGCGCCATCATTGGCGCCGCGCGCCCAGATCCGGCTTTACCTTGGAATTCGGCACGGGCGGCTACCGCTACGGCCCGCCGCCCTATTACGCACGGCCCCGCTATGTGGTGCCGCGCCGGGCCTACGGCCTGCCGGCAGCCCATGTGAACTGGTGTCATGCCAAATACCGGTCCTACCGGGCCTCGGACAACAGCTTCCAGCCCTATCACGGACCACGCCGGGCCTGCATCTCGCCCTACTGGCGCTAGGAAGTCCGGCAACGGCGGCGCCAGCCAGCGCCGCCGTTTCTTTTCGGGAAGACCCGGCTTCAGTTCTTGGCCTTGTCCACCAGCTTGTTCTTGGAAATCCACGGCATCATGCCGCGCAGCTTCTCGCCAACTTCCTCGATCTGATGCGAATCGTGGAGGCGGCGCGTCGCCTTGAAGCGAGCCGCCCCCGAATGCCACTCCTGCATCCACTCGGCGGTGAACCTGCCGGTCTGGATATCCTTGAGCACACGCTTCATCTCGGCCTTGGTCTCAGGCGTTATGATGCGCGGACCGGAGACATACTCGCCCCACTCGGCGGTATTCGAGATCGAATAGTTCATGTTGGCGATCCCGCCCTCATAAATGAGGTCGACGATGAGCTTCACCTCGTGCAGGCACTCGAAATAGGCCATTTCCGGCGCGTAGCCCGCCTCCACCAGCGTCTCGAAGCCGGCGCGGATGAGCTCGACCAGTCCGCCGCACAGCACCACCTGCTCGCCGAAGAGATCCGTCTCGCATTCCTCGCGGAAGGTCGTCTCGATGATACCGGAGCGCCCGCCGCCGACGCCGCAGGCATAGGAGAGCGCCAGGTCGAGCGCATTGCCCGACGCATCGTGATGGACCGCCACCAGGCAGGGCACGCCGCCGCCGCGCTGGTATTCGCTCCGCACCGTGTGGCCGGGGCCTTTCGGCGCGATCATCAGCACGTCCACCGTCTTCTTGGGCTCGATGAGGCCGAAATGCACGTTGAGGCCGTGGGCGAAGGCGATGGCCGCGCCGTCGCGGATATTGGGCGCGATCTCGTTGCTGTAGATGCCGGCCTGCAGTTCGTCGGGCGTGGCCATCATCATGAGGTCGGCCCAGCCGGCCGCCTCCGCCACGCTCATCACCTTGAAGCCGTCGGCTTCAGCCTTCTTGGCCGTGGCCGAACCCTCGCGCAGCGCGATCGAAACGTCCTTGGCACCCGAATCCTTGAGGTTCAGCGCATGCGCCCGCCCTTGGCTGCCATAGCCGATGATGGCGACCTTCTTCGACTTGATCAGGTTCAGATCGGCGTCGCGATCGTAATAGACACGCATTTCGTTTCCTTCCTTTGGCTCACACGGCCCGCACGCGGGGGGCCGCCTTCTCCTTCTCCCGTGCTCCGTAGAGCACGAAGAACTGCTCCACCGCCCGTTCCGCGCGAGCAGCAAAATCTTCCGGCTTCAGCGCGTCTTCCTCGCCCAGCAGCATGCGCACGTGCAGATCCTGCACGATGAGGCCGTAGAACGTCCGGTAAGCCTCGTCCCGGTCGCTGAAATCGATGTGGCCACGCCGCTTTCCCGCATCGAGAAGCGCGCCGGCGGCCTGGTCGATGCGCCGCCGCCCCTGCTCCACCAGAAGCCGTCCGAGCCGGCTTCCCTCGCGGCTGGCCTGCCCGATGGCGAGCCGGTTTAGCGCCAGCGACACATCGCCCGCCAGCACCTGCAGCAAGTCCTGCGCGAAGCCCACGAGATGCGCGCGAAACCGCTCGCCGTCCATCGGCCCGCCGTCATCGGAAAAGCCGCGAACCTTGCTGGCCTGGTGGGCGATCATCGCCGCCAGCAGCCCATCGCGGTCACCGAACCACTTGTAGAGGCTCTCCTTCGAGCAGTTCGCCGCCCTGGCGACTCCAGCCGTCGTCAACGCGCGTTCACCGCCCGCCACGAGCAGCTCAAGCGCCCGCTCCAGAACGGCGTGCTGCCTCGGCGTGAACTCCTGTTCGCGGCTTTGCTGCAATTCCTGCCCCATCAGTACCGTACGGTACGGTTCTGTCACGAGCGCCGACTTTTTTCAAGCTATCGTTCTCGCAAGGTTGCGATTTCGGCGGCGGTGCCTGCCGGATCAGGGGCAGCCAGAGGAACGAAGTCGCCAAAAGGAAACGAGGTGGATTGTCGGGAGACGCGCCGGTCATCCGTCCTGGAAGCAAAACGCAAGCTGGAGAGAGACCGTGAGACGGTTTATCGCAATTTCTCAAGTCCCGCTGAACGGCGTCACGCGATCACCCGGAGCCATCCAATGACCCCAACCATTACCGCCTTTGAACGGTCGCCCGATCGCGGCAAGGGTCTGGCGCGTGACATGCGCATTCGCTGGGCGCTCGAAGAAGTGCGCCAGCCCTACGACGTTCGTCTTCTTTCGTTCAAAGCGATGAAGGAGCCCGCGCATCTCGCGCTCAACCCTTTCGGGCAGATTCCGACGTATGAAGAAGGCGATCTCGCCCTGTTCGAGTCGGGGGCGATCGTGTTCCATATCGCGGAGCGTCACACTGGCCTGCTGCCGGACGACGCGAATGCCCGGGCGCGCGCGGTCGCGTGGATGTTTGCCGCGCTCAATACTGTGGAGCCGCCGATCTTCGACCGCAGCCTCGCCAAGATCCTTGAGCGCGACGAGCCTTGGTACGAGCAGCGCCTGCGTTTCCTCGAGGACAGCATCCGGAAACGGCTGGGCGCCCTTTCCGCTCGCCTCGGCGATGCCGAGTGGCTCGACGGCGGGTTCAGCGCCGGTGACCTTCTGATGGTGTCGGTACTGCTCAGGTTGAAAGCATCATCGGAAATTCTGGACGAGTATCCGAACCTCTCCGTCTATGTTGCCCGCGGCGAAGCACGGCCCGCATACAAGCGCGCTTTCGACGCTCAGTTGGCGGTTTTCACCGCCGCATCGAAGGGCTGATCCGCCCTAGGCTCAAATGGCGCAAATCACATCTCGCCGTCATCAAATCTTTGCCGCGCCTCGCGCACGGCCGGGTGGTTGCGCTCCGCCCAGCCTAAGAGATGGTTCAGCGCCTCGAACATGGAGCGGCCGAGATCGGTCAGGCTGTATTCCACACTCGGCGGCTTGGTGGGAAACACCTCGCGGTGCACATAGCCGTCACGCTGCAGGTCGCGCAGGGTCTGGGTCAGCATGCGCTGGGAGATGTCGGGCATCATGCGCCGCAATTCCCCAAAACGGTGCGGCCGTTCCGCCAGCGCAATCATCATCAGCGAGTTCCACTTGCCGTTGATGTTGGCGATCACGTCGCGCACCGGGCAGTCGGCCAGATTTCTGCCCTCGCCGCCCGCGGCACGGTAGATCTCGAGCTTGCGCCTCAGATCGATGGGCCGCACATCCATGATGTCGTCTCCCTGGTGGTTCCCTTTGCGTAACCAGCGGCTGAAAAACTGCCTTCTTTACGCATGTCGGTCAATTCCTATTTTAGCGCTGGTCTCATTTTGAGAGCATATTTCCGGCAGAATTTAGGGATTGAAATCAATGACCGACAAGATTCTCGTCACCGGCGCCTCGGGACATCTCGGCCGCCGCGTGCTCCATCACCTCCTCGAAACGGAAAAAGTGCCGGCGGGACGCCTTGTTGCGACCACTCGCGAGCCCTCGAAGCTCGATGATCTGTCGGCCAAGGGCGTAGCCATACGTGCGGCGAGTTTCGATGACGAAGCAGCACTCGCAAAGGCTTTCGAAGGCGCGGACCGCGTGCTGGTCATCTCCACCGACTCCACGGACGTGCCGGGCAAGCGCATCCGCCAGCACGAAACGGCGGTGTCGGCGGCGGTGAAAGCCGGCGCCGGGCACGTGGCATACACCTCCATGCCGAAGCCCGAACCGGGCAATCCTGTCCTCTTCTCCCCCGATCACTACCGCACCGAACAGGCGATCGAGGAGAGCGGGCTTGCCCACACGATCTTCCGCAACAACTGGTACCAGGAAAACCTGATGATGGCGCTGCCTCAGGCGCTGAAGACGGGCAAGTGGTACACGTCGGCAGGCAGCGGGCGCACGGCACATATCGCGCGCGACGACGTCGCCCGCGCCATAGCGGCTTCGCTCGCCTCGGGAACCGGCGAAAGCGCCACCTACACCCTGACGGGCCCGGAGGCACTGACCAATGGCGAAATCGCTGCTCTCGCCAGCGAAATCACCGGCAAGCCGATCGAGGTGATAGACCTTTCGGACGATGCGCTTGCGGAGGGAATGAAGGCCGCCGCCGTGCCGGAGTCGGTCGTCCCGCTCCTCGTTTCCTTCGATGCGAATACCCGTGCCGGCGGCCTCGCGGAGGTGACCGGTGACGTGGAAAGGCTCACGGGGCGCATGCCGCAGCCGCTCGGGGCCTTCCTGGAGGCGAACAAGGCAGCGCTCCTCGGCTGAGCCGACGAAGCGAGGCGAATGGAGCCTGCGTCAGGCCGGCCGCCCGAGCGCGGCCAGATAACGCCGCACGGTCTCGGCCATACCGAACTCCAGGGCATCGGCCGTCAGCGCATGGCCGATGGAGACTTCCGCGAGCGCCGGGATGCTCGCCGCGACGGCGCGCAGATTGGCGACCGTCAGATCGTGGCCGGCATTCACACCGAGCCCGAGGCGGGCTGCACATTCGGCGGTCTTCTTGAGCTTTTCCAGCTCCTTGGCGGCTTTTTCGGAATCGTCGTGGCAAGCGCCGTAGGGACCGGTATAAAGCTCCACCCGGTCGGCCCCCACATCCCCGGCGATCGCAAGCGCTGCCTCGTCCGCATCCGGATCCGCAAAGAGCGATACGCGTGTGCCGAGCCGCTTCAGGCGCGCAACGACTGCGGTCAGGAAATGCACGTGCTCCTCGAACCGCCATCCGTGGTCGGACGTGGCCTGGGACGGGTCGTCGGGCACGAGCGTCACCTGCTCCGGCTCGGCCTCCTCCACCAGCCGCAGGAAGGCCTCGGACGGGTAGCCTTCGATGTTGAACTCGCGGTCGGGGAACTCGTCGTCGAGCAGCGCACGCAGGTCCGGCAGGTCGGAAAAGCGGATGTGCCGCTGGTCGGGCCTTGGATGGACGGTAAGCCCGTGCGCGCCGGCAGCAAGGGCGATGCGCCCGAGCCCGGTGACGCTCGGCCACGGCAGGTCCCGCCTGTTGCGCAGCATTGCGATGGCGTTCAGGTTGACGGAGAGCTCGGCCGGCATGTTGATACCCTGCGACGACTTGCACCTGACTTTCCCTATATGCTTTCGCCGGGAACCGACAGGGCCAATCGGTGTTGTCGTGATGAACAGCCATGACGGGCAAGAAAAATGCTCATCAATGAGACACCGCCCAGCGTTCGCCGTATCGACACGGATCGCGCCGACGCCCTCGCCTTCGAGATTACCGGGCACATCGCAAGCGCCGATATCGAGAACATGTACGGGCTCCTGGAAGGCGCTTACGCGTTGCATGACAAAATCGACGTGATCGTTCTCATCCATGATTACGAAGGCGCCGACTGGAGCGCAGCGCTACGCGGGCAGAACCTCCTCGGCAGAACGCGTACGCTCAAGCATATCCGCAAATATGCCGTTGTGGGCGCTCCCACCTGGATGAAAGCGACGATCAGCCTCGCGAAGCCGTTCTTCTTCTCGGTGCAGATGAAACATTTCGACCTGGAGGAGGCGGATGCCGCGTGGACCTGGATCGGCGCACGGCCCCTGCCCGGCCCCGCCTAAGCGAAACCTTCAGCGGACGATGGTGAGCCGCTCGGCCGCTCGCGTGATGGCGGTATAGAGCCAGCGCTGGCGCGTGTCGCGGAAGGCGTAGCTTTCGTCGAACAGGACGATCTCGTTCCATTGCGAGCCCTGCGCCTTGTGCACGGTGAGCGCATAGCCGAAATCGAAGTCGTCGTATCGCTTCTTCGTCTGCCAGGGGATTTCGGTCTCCGGATCCTCGAAGGCGGCCTTCAGGAGCTTGATCTTGGCCACGCCCCGGTCGGGATCGTCCTCCTCGGGCGAGACGAGGAGATTGATGCCGGGCTTCACCGTCTCGCGCGACGAGGTCATCACCTTCCACAGCGAACCGTTGAGCAGGCCCTTGGCCGGATCGTTGCGCAGGCACACGAGCTTGTCGCCGGCCTGCGGAAAGAGCGCCTCGAACCCCTTCAGTTCCCGCAGGCGCTGATTGTAGCGCCGCCGGGTGCGGTTCACGCCCAGGAGAACCTGATCGGCGGCCAGGACCATATCGCTGTTCACCTCGCCTTTCGAGATCACCTTGGCCGTGCCGTAATCGCCATAGATGAATTCCCGGCCCTCCCGCACGTCGAGCGCGAGGCGGACGATCGGGTTGTCGCGGGCCTGCCGGTGAATTTCGGTGAGCAGGAAGTCCGGCTCATGCTCCGTGAAGAAGCCGCCTCCGGAGATCGGCGGAAGCTGGCCGGGATCGCCCAGCACGAGGATCGGCGTGCCGAACGACATGAGGTCGCGGCCAAGCTCCTCGTCCACCATCGAGCATTCGTCGATGATGACGAGCTTCGCCTTGGCGATCGGGCTCTGCCGGTTGATAGAGAAGGTGGGGGAGATGAGCGTCTTGCCGGTCGCCTCGTCCTCCACCTGCTCCTCGCCGCGCGGACGGTAGATGAGCGAATGGATGGTGCGCGCGTTGGACGCCCCCTTGGAGCGCAGGACCTGCGCCGCCTTGCCGGTGAAGGCGGCGAACTGCACGTCGCCGTCCACATGCTCGGCGAAGTGCCGGGCAAGCGTCGTCTTGCCGGTTCCGGCATAGCCGAAGAGACGGAAAAGCGGCGAGTGGCCGCTCTTCAGCCAGCGCGCGACGGCCTTCAGGGCCTCGTCCTGTTGCGGTGAAAACTCCATGCGCCCAGAAACCAGATTCTGGGCGGGCTGAACAGAGCCGCTTCGTCCATTCCCGTCAAAGCACGATGCCGCCGGCACCTGCCGGAAGGTCAACGCATCATCGGCCAGAGCGTGACGGCGAGCGCCAGCCCCATCGCGATGTTGAACCATTTGAGCCGCACCGGATCGGCCAGGAAACTGCGTAGCGCCACGCCGAAGCCGGCCCAGGCCGAAACGCTGGGAAGGTTCACCAGGGCAAAGGCGAACGCCACCAGCAGGACGGAGAGAAACGGAGAACGCGGGTCCGTGTAGACCGCCATGGCCGTGACCGCCATGACCCAGCCCTTGGGGTTGACCCATTGGAAGAGCGCGGCCTGCACGAAGCTCATGGGCCTTGCGCCGTCCTCCCGGTCGTCCGCCAGGGCGCGCGACGTGGCGATTTTCCAGGCGAGATAAAGAAGATAGGCGCCACCCAGGATTTTAAGGGCGAAGCCCAGTTGCGGATAGGCGGTCAGCAGAGCGCCGAGGCCAAATCCCACCGCGAGCAGGAGTGAAACGAAGCCCGCGCCGATGCCCAGCATGTGCGGGATCGTGCGCACGAAGCCGAAATTCACGCCCGAAGCGAGCAGCATGAAATTGTTCGGCCCCGGCGTGATCGAGGACACGAAGGAAAAGACCAGGAGGGCGGCAAAGACGTCGAGCGGCATGGCTCAACTCCATTCGAAACATCTTAGGTCAATAAGATTGACCTATATAGCGCCGCTTCCAAGAGCCAGGATGTGCCGGCGACTGGCTCAGCCGATCTGCAGGAGTGCGGGCGCTATCCCGCCTCCGTACACGAAGTATATCGCCGCGGACACCACTTCAAGGGGAGCCTACATCCCCTCCGGCCCGCGATTCATCGCGGCAGCGCCCGTGCGGCAGACCTCCACCAGCCCGAGCGGTTTCATGATGGCGATGAATTGCTCGATCTTCGACACGCGCCCGGTGATCTCGAAGATGAAGTGCTCGGTATTGGCGTCGATCACCTGCGCGCGGAAGGCATCCGCAAGGCGGAGGGCCTCGACGCGGTTATTGCCCGTTCCGCGCACCTTCACCATGGCAAGCTCACGCTCCAGCGGGCGCTCCTGGCCGCGTTCATGCGCCGTCGTGGTCAGGTCCACTACCCGGTGAACCGGCACGATGCGCTCGACCTGATGCTTGATCTGTTCGAGCACATGCGGCGTGCCGCGCGTGACGATGGTGATGCGCGAGAGATGCCGCTCGTGCTCCGTTTCCGAGACGGTGAGACTGTCGATATTGTAGCCGCGGCCGGAGAACAGGCCGATGACGCGGGCGAGTACCCCCGGCTCGTTGTCGACGAGCACCGCGAGCGTGCGCGTCTCGGCCTTTTCCGTTTCCTTGGTGATGAAATAGGCCGAACCGGTCGGCTGAAGCTGGGCGTTCATGGATGAATCTCTTTGCGAACTCTTTTGTCTTAAACTCTGATTGCAAACAGGTTCTGCAACCTACACCAGCGCCCTTCCCTTCGCGTCGATGGCGTTCGCCACCGCCTCGTCGGTCGCCTCGTCCGGAAGCAGCATCTCGTTGTGCGCCTTCCCCGACGGGATCATGGGGAAGCAATTGGCGAGATTGGCGACCCGGCAGTCGAAGATGACGGGCTGCTTCACCTCGATCATCTCGCGGATCGCATCATCCAGATCGCCCGGCTTCTCGCAGCGTATGCCGTGGCAGCCGTAGGCTTCCGCCAGCTTCACGAAATCCGGCAGCGCCTCGGTGTAGGAATGCGACAGCCGGTTGCCGTGCAGAAGCTGCTGCCACTGGCGCACCATGCCCATATACTGGTTGTTGAGAATGAAGATCTTGATCGGCGCATTGTGCTGCACCGCCGAGCTCATCTCCTGCATCGTCATGAGCACCGAAGCGTCCCCGGCAATGTCGATGACCAGCGCGTCCGGATGCGCGATCTGCACGCCAAGGGCGGCCGGCAGGCCATATCCCATCGTGCCGAGGCCGCCGGAGGTCATCCAGCGGTTGGGCTCCTCGAAGCCGAAATGCTGGGCCGCCCACATCTGGTGCTGCCCCACCTCGGTGGTGATGTAGACATCGCGGTCCCTGGTCAGCTCGTAGAGCCTGTGGATCGCATATTGCGGCATGATCACGTCGTTGCTGGGCTTGTAGGCCAGCGAATGGCGCGCGCGCCACTTCTCGATCTGCCCCCACCAGGGTGCAAGCGCGGCCTTGTCCGTCCTGGCGTTCGCGCGCCACAGCCGCACCATATCCTCCAGCACGCGGCCGGCATCGCCGATGATAGGGATGTCCACATGCACGTTCTTGTTGATCGAGGACGGGTCGACATCGACATGGATCTTGCGCGAGTCAGGCGAGAAGGCATCGAGCCGGCCGGTGATGCGGTCGTCGAAACGCGCGCCGATGCAGACCATCACGTCGCAGTCGTGCATGGCCATGTTGGCCTCGTAGGTGCCGTGCATCCCCAGCATGCCGAGCCAGTTCTTGCCCGAAGCGGGATAAGCACCGAGCCCCATCAGCGTGGACGTGATCGGAAAGCCGGTGAGTTCCACCAGTTCGCGCAGCAAGTGGCTGGCCTCCGGCCCGGCATTGACGACCCCGCCGCCCGAGTAGATGACGGGCCGCTTCGCGCCGGCCATCAGGGCGATCGCCGCGCGGATCTTCTCCTGGTCGCCGGCGACGGCCGGATGATAGCTCGTGCGGGGCGCCGTCTGTGGCGGCGTGTAGATGCCCTTGGCGAACTGGACATCCTTCGGGATGTCGACCACCACCGGCCCCGGCCGCCCGGTCTGGGCGATGTGGAATGCCTCGTGCAGGACGGCGGCGAGCTCGTTCACGTCCCGCACCAGCCAGTTGTGCTTGGTGCAGGGCCGCGTGATGCCGACCGTATCGCACTCCTGGAACGCATCGGAGCCGATCAGCGACGTCGGCACCTGACCGGTGATGCAGACGAGCGGGATGGAATCCATGAGCGCGTCCTGCAGCGGCGTGACGGCGTTGGTGGCGCCCGGACCGGAGGTCACCAGCATGACGCCCGCCTTGCCGGTGGAGCGCGCATAGCCCTCCGCCGCATGGCCGGCGCCCTGCTCGTGGCGAACGAGGATGTGCTGGACCTCCTCCTGCTGGAACAGTTCGTCATAGATGGGAAGCACCGCACCGCCCGGATAGCCGAAAATGTGCTCGACGCCGTTGTCCTTCAGCGCCTGCACCACCATCTCGGCACCCGTCATCTCCTGCCTGCCCGCTTCGCGTGCCTTCGGCTCTGCCGCCCGCTGTTCCATCGTTCTTTTCCCGTGCTGCTGTATCGTTTCCGGCCAATAAAAAAGGCCCCCGGAGGGAGCCTGACATTCGCACATGAGTGGCTGTCGCCCGGCGGCTACGCCGCCCTGCCCATGTGCCTTCCTACTACGAGAATGATCCTGATCATCATGGGCGCGGACAATAAGGGGGTATGGTAGCCGGTGTCAACGCCATTCTCTCAAGCGGCTGGCCTTCCTCCGCCTCCGCGTCTAATAAACTTTCCGCAATTCGGAGATGAGGCCGATGAAGATCGTCACGGAACGTCTGATCCTGCGCCCCTGGGAGGACCGCGACCGCGCGCCGATGGCCAGGATCCACGGCGATCCCCACGTGCGGCGCTTCTATCCCAGGGTGCTGACGCCGCAGGAGGTGAACGCGGATATCGACCTTGCGATCGAGCGTGCCCGCACCAACGGCTTTCATTTCCAGGCGGCCGAACTGAAGGAGGACGGCAGGCTCATCGGCCTGATCGGAACGGGCTTCGCGCCCGATGTGATCCGAGCGGCCATCCTAAGCAATCCCGAGGTCGAGATCGGCTGGGTGATCGGCAAGGAGTTCTGGGGGCGCGGACTGGCGCCCGAGGGTGCACGGGCATGGCTCGATTATGCCTGGTCCATCGGCCTGCCTGAAGTGGTCGCCTTCACCGCGCGCCTCAATCTTCCCAGCCAGCGTGTGATGCAGAAGATCGGGATGACCTACGATCCGGACGACGACTATCGCCATCCAAGGATTCCGGAAGGCCACCCGCTGCGCCCGCACGTGGTCTACCGCATTCGGAATCCATCGCTCCGTGGGTGACCGTCGCCCTTAGGATAGGGCCTGCGGCATGCGGAGATGGGGAAAGCGACCTTTAGCGATATAAGCCGCTTCCTCAGGGGTAGACTCCCTGCCGAGCACCGCGTTGCGGTGCGGATGACGACCGAAGGCGGCAATCACCTTGCCCGCTTCCACCGGCTGTTCGGCAGCGAATTGGTAGCCCGGCTTGAGATGCGCCGGGGCGTCGGAAAGAATTTCCTGCGCAAGCCCGATCGCCCTGGCGACTCGCTCCAGATGATCCGGCCCTTCGCAATGGACCAGAGGCAGGTTGTAGACCGTCTTGTGCCAGGGCGTCTCCAGCGCGCCGTAGTGGCCGTTTTCATATCCCTCCAAGGCCAAGGTGAGCGCCTTCCCGTCCTGTGCGAAGGCGCGCGGCGTATCGCGCCAGAGCGAGCGAGGAAACTGGTCCAGCACGATAATGAGGGCGAGCCTGCCGTAGGGATCGTCCGCCCAGTGTTCGAAATCTCCACGTACCGCACTCTCCGTGACTTCCGGAAAGCGAGCGATGATCTCGGCATCCGCGCCGCCGCGCATCCTCCACATCCAGTATTCGTTATGGATCGTGGCATCGATGCTAAGGTCGCGCCCCTCCGGAAACCAGAAATCCAGCACCACATCCCATTCGCGCAGGGCGGCCGATGCGCCGTCCGTCGAGGCATCCATAGGGGACATAACCGCTCTCCCACCTGAAGCGGGGATTTTAGCAGGTTTCACCGCCACCGGCATCGTCGACGTGGAATCCGTTAACCGTTCCTCAACCCTCCCATCTCACCCCCCCTTAACTCCACCCGCGATAGCGTGCATCGCTGCGGCAATGGGGGTCTTTGACATGTATGCTGGCGGAAACAGCGTTCCGGGTGAGACGACGCCGCAGGAGCGGCGGGCGGCGGAGCAGCCGCGGTCCCGCGCGCTCGGCCATGTCGTCCAGTGCGACGGCGCCCGTGCCGTCATCGCCGCCAGGATCGGCAAGGAGGAAGCCTCCCTCGCCGGGACTTGGACCGTCGGGAAGCTGATCTCCATCAATCTCGGAGCCATCCGGACCGTGGGCCTCGTCTATGCCATCGAGCGTCCGCAGCGCCGCTGGGAGGAACAGGAGGACAATCCCCTCGCGATCTCCGTCGAGCTCATCGGCGAGGTGCGCGACCAGGAGGGCGGCTCGGTTTTCGATCGCGGCATCACCGAATATCCGCATGTGGGCGCGATCGCCCATCGTATCCGCGCCAGTGACCTGCGCGCCATCTACGATCTCGGCGGCCGCCGCTCCGCCGCCATCGGGCGCCTGTCGCAGGACAGTTCCATAGAAGCCTGCCTGGCGGTGGACGAGACGCTCAACCGCCACTTCGCCGTGGTGGGCACCACGGGCGTGGGCAAGTCGACCGCGGTCTCCCTGTTGCTGCGCAAGATGATCGCGGTCCGCCCGGACCTGCGCGTTCTCATCCTCGACCCGCACAACGAGTTCGCTCCGTCCCTGCCGGAATATTCCGTACGCATCGATACGAACGCGCTCGACCTGCCTTTCTGGCTTTTCCGGCTGGAAGAGCTCGTGGAGGTGCTCTATCGCGGGCGCGAGGCGGTGGCGGAAGAGGTGGACCTCCTGCGGGATCTGGTCGCCTCGGCCAAGCATCTTTACCGCAATCCCGGCGGCGGCGTTCTGAAACGGGCAGCCGATGCCGGCGGCATCACGGCCGACACGCCGGTCCCCTACCGCGTGGCCGATGTTATCCGCGAGATCGACGACCGCATGGGCCAGCTCGAAGCCAAGAACGAGCGCCCTTTCTACCGCCAGCTGCGCGCGCGCATCGACGCAGCCGTCAACGACCCGCGCTATCGCTTCATGTTCGCCTCGCGCCTGATCGAGGATTCGATCCACGAGACCATCGGCCGCATCTTCCGGATCCCCAGCGAAGGCCGGCCGGTGACCTGCTTCGAGATGGCCGGACTGCCTTCGGAAGTGGTCAATTCCGTCTGCTCCGTTCTCGCCCGCCTTGCCTTCGACCTGGCGCTGTGGAGCGAGGGAAAGCTCAAGCTGCTCCTCCTCTGCGAGGAGGCGCACCGCTACATGCCGGCCGATCCCCGGCTGGGCTTCGCACCGACCCGTCACGCCCTTTCACGCATCGCCAAGGAAGGCCGCAAATATGGCTGCTATCTCGGCGTGGTCACGCAGCGCCCGGGCGACCTCGACCCGACCGTGCTGTCACAGTGTTCGACCGTCTTCGCCATGCGGCTTGCCAACGAGCAGGATCAGGCAATCATCCGCTCGGCCATCCCCGATTCCTCCGCTTCCATCCTCAATTTCCTCTCGGCCATCGGCCAGCGCGAGGCGATCGCCTTCGGCGACGGCGTCGCCACCACCATGCGCATGAAATTCGAGCAATTGCCGAGCGAGCTTCTTCCAGGCCTCAAGGAGGACGCCGGCTGGGGCGGCGATGCCGGGGCTTCCGCCGGCGACGTCGATCTTGCCTCGGTCGTGGATCGCATGCGGGATACCGGCCGCCGCGGCCGGGCATCCTCCCTGTTCGGTACGGCAAGCAGCATACCGGGCGAGGCGCTCAGCCCCATACGGGAGAGCGATACCTCCTCGGCCACGCCCGCCAGCCGCCTTTTCCGCTGAGCGAACCCGCCGCGGCTCAGTGCGCGCCCAGCCGGGCCTCGTATTCGGCCGGCTTGAAGCCGACGAGAAGGATGCCTTCCGCTTCGAGCACGGGCCGTTTGATCGCGGTCGGGTGTGCGAGCATCAAGGCGATCACCCTGCTTTCCGTGAGGCCGTCCTTCTCGCCCTCCGGAAGCTTGCGGAAGGTCGTGCCCGCCCGGTTCAGCAGGACCTCCCAGCCGACTTTGCGCGCCCAGCCTTCCAGCCGGGTGCGATCGATGCCCTCCGCCTTGTAGTCATGGAACGCGTAGGCGACCCCCTGCGTGTCCAGCCAGGCGCGGGCCTTCTTCATCGTATCGCAGTTCTTGATGCCGTAGATCGTGACCGCCATCACTCCCATCCGTCCATGATGCTTCCGGCCCCGCTATCGCATCCGACGGGATGTCTCAAGGGCGAATGCAAACCGGTTCTGCCGGCCTAGGCACAAACGCGGTTCCGCCCCATCCGCTTCGCCCGGTACAACATGCGGTCGGCACGGCGGTAGAATGCCTCCGCGTTTTCTTCGCCGTCCCATATGGCAACCCCCACGCTCGTGGAGACGCCGACCCGCAGATCGCCGATATCGAGGACAAGCGCGGAAACGGCAGCCCGGACGCGCTCGCCCAAGAATGCGAGCCCGTGCTCCGTCATGTTTGGCGCGATGATGGCGAATTCCTCTCCGCCCAGCCGCGCGACCACATCGTGATGACGCATCAGCTCCTGCAGGCAAGCGGCCACCTGGCGCAACACCTCGTCGCCCACATCGTGGCCATATCCGTCATTGATTTGCTTGAAATGGTCGAGGTCGAGCACGATCAGCCCCACCGGCCTTTGGATGCGGCCGAACTCGCGCAGATACTCCTCGAGTGCATCATCGAAATAGCGGCGATTATGCGTGCCGGTCAGGCTGTCCGTATAGGCGGCATATTCCAGCGTTTCCGACCGTGCGCTGAGCGATTCCGTCATCGCCCTGAGCTTCCCCTCCTCCTCGACCTGCGTGCGAATGAGCGGGTAGATGAAGAACATCCCGAACGTGATGGCGGTGGCGAGCAGGACACCGGTTACGAACAGGAGCAGGGTGAATTCATCGAACCCGCCGGAATGCAGGAGATGCGTGTTCCTGCGCATGACGCCATAGGATGCAAGGAGTGTCACCCCCGCCCCGAAAACCATTGCAATAAAGACGAAGAAAGCGGATTCCGCTTTATGAAAACGCATGCCCCCACCACGCAATTTACATCCGCTAGTTGTTCCATAGGCTCCTTACAGGAGGTTAATCGAAAGCGGAAGATTGCCCGCGTCCTGCACAATTCCACAGGACTGAATCCGCCCGGCCTCGCAATCACGATGTCTTGTGTTCCCAATCCGGGCCCAATTGATGACGGAACCAGGTCATCTGCCTCTTCGCATATTGGCGCGTGGCCGCCTTGGCGCGCAAAACCGCGTCTTCCATGCCGATCTCGCCGGCGATCGCCGCCGCCAGTTCGCGCACGCCGATGGCCTTCATGGCAGGCATGGAAGGGGCGAGGTCGAGCTTTAGCAAGGCCCTCACCTCCTCGACGGCGCCAAGCGCGATCATGCGATCGAACCGCTCCTCGATCCGGCGAACGAGCGTTGCCCGCTCCGGCGTCAGCACCATCTTGCGCGTGGAAGCGATATCAACCAGGGGGCGTGACGCTTCCGCTTGCCATGCGCTGATCGGTGCGCCGGAGGCGTCAATCACTTCGAGCGCCCGCACGATGCGCTGCCCGTCGGACCGGCGGATGCGGGCGGCCGAGATCGGATCGAGCTTCGCGAGACGTTCATGCAGCGCCACCGCCCCCTCCTCCGCGAGGCGGCCGCGCCAATGCGCGCGCACCGGACCGGGAATGTCGGGCATGGGCGCGAGCCCCTCGGTCAGCGCCCGGAAATACAGCCCGGTCCCGCCGACGAAGATCACCGGCTTCCCCTCCATCTCCTTCGCCTGGATCAGATGCTCCACATCCTGCAGCCATCGCCCGGTGGAATAGGCTTCGTCCGGTGGCACATATCCGTAAAGGCGATGCGGGGCAGCCGCGAGTTCCGCCGGGCCGGGCCGCGCGGTCAAAAGCGAGAGCACCTCGTAGACCTGCATGGAATCCGCGTTGACGATGACGGCGCCGCTCCTTCGCGCGAGATCGAGCGCCAGAGCCGACTTGCCGCTGGCGGTCGGCCCCGCTATCAGAGTGGCGCCCTTCAGCATTGGTCCTTCACCTCCAGCGGATGTTCCATGGCCCTCGTTGCAACGCTCATCTCCGATCCGCGGTCACCCGCGCTGAGCCCGTCCATTGCGAATATGGCGAGCCGCGCCGTCGGCGCAAGCGGGACCGCATGGCTGGCCGAAGGGATCGCATGCGATCTGGCGCTCGCCGACGGGATTGCGCAGGATGAGGCCGAAAAAGCTTTGCGTGCGGCAGTGGCCGATGCTCCCGTCGATGTCGCGATCCAGCCGGCCGAAGGCCGGCGCAAGAAGATGCTGATCGCCGACATGGATTCGACCATGATCGACCAGGAGTGCATCGACGAGCTGGCGGACGAGATCGGCGTCAAGGAGCATGTCGCCGACATCACCGCCCGGGCGATGAATGGCGAAATCGCCTTCGAACCGGCGTTGCGCGAGCGCGTCGCGCTCCTCGAAGGGCTGGAACTGGCGGTGATCGAGCGGGTGATCACCGGCCGCATCACCCTTGCCGCCGGCGGGCGCGAGCTCATCGCGACCATGCGCAACGCTGGCGCCTATACGGCGCTGGTGTCGGGCGGCTTCGATCTCTTCACCGGCCGCATCGCCGCGGAGCTCGGTTTCCACGAGCATCGCGCGAACCGCCTGATCGAAAAGCAAGGCAAACTCGCCGGTACGGTGGTGGAGCCCATCCTGGGCCGTCAGGCGAAGGCAGACGCGCTTCTGGAGATCGCGGCGCGGCTGAAGCTCGACCCGAGCGAGGTCATGGCGGTAGGCGACGGGGCGAACGATCTCGGCATGCTGAACCTCGCGGGCGCCGGCGTGGCGATCCACGCCAAGCCTTCCGTTGCCGCCCAGGCCCGCATCCGCATCGACCACGGCGACCTCACGGCGCTGCTTTATGTGCAGGGCTATCGACGCGAGGAGTTTGCTGTTTAGGGTCGCAGGGCAACAGCAAGAAGCCGATGGGGCCTGTCGATCGTCTAGACAAATAGACAACAAGGCGGCAGGGGGAACCTGAACCCAGTCCCGATTCCCTAGCTCATCCTCAGCGTCACGAACCGCAATTCCCCCGATTTGGAGGCGAGCATGAGGAGAGCGTTCTTGCGCCCCTGCTCCTTGAGCTGCCCCACCTGGTCGAGCACATCCTGCGGTGTGGAGACCGACTTCAGCGCGATCTCCACGATGACGTCACCCGGTTGGACACCCTGCTCCGCCGCCACGGAATTCGCCTCGACTTCGGTGACCAGAACGCCGTTCACATCCTCCGGGATTTCGAACTGGCTGCGGCTTTCCTCGTCGAGCTCCTCGATGGTCATGCCGAGCACCTGCGCGCTCGCCACCGGCGCCTGCTCGTCTTCCCCGGTCGCATCTCCGGAAGCGGCCGTGCTCTCCCCTTCCTCAAGGCGCCCGAGCGTCACCCTTACCGTTTCGCGATCGCCCTTGCGCAGGATCTCGAGCTCGACCTCCTTGCCGACGCCGCTTTCGGCGACGATGCGGCGAAGCTGGCGGTCGTCGGTGATCCTGGTCCCGTCGAAACCGACGATGATATCGCCGGCCTGCAGACGGCCGTTGTCTGCCGGCCCGCCCTTCTCGATACCGCTCACCAGCACGCCGGCGGTCTCGTCCAGGCCGAGACTCTCTGCGATCTGGTCGGTGACCGGCTGGATGCGGACGCCGAGCCAGCCGCGGCGCGTCTCGCCGAACTCGCGCAACTGGCCCACCACGTTGAGCGCAAGGTTGGAGGGGATGGCGAAGCCGATACCGATCGAGCCGCCGGAGGGAGAGATGATGGCGGTGTTGATGCCGATGACCTCACCAGCCATGTTGAACAGCGGCCCGCCGGAATTGCCCCTGTTGATGGCGGCATCCGTCTGGATGTAGTCGTCATAGGGCCCGGAGCCGATCTGCCGGTTGCGCGCCGAAACGATGCCGACCGTGAGAGACCCGCCGAAGCCGAAGGGATTGCCGATGGCCATCACCCAGTCGCCGATTCGCATGGCATCGGAATCGCCGAAATGAACCTCCGGCAATGTCTCGCCCTCGGGGTCCACCTTGAGGACGGCGAGGTCCGTCTTGGTGTCGACGCCGATGAGTTCGGCCTTGCGCGCGGTTCCGTCGGCGAAATTGGCCGTGATCTCGTCCGCATCCGTGATGACGTGGTTGTTGGTGACGATGATGCCTTCCTCGCCATCGATCACGAAACCGGAGCCGAGCGAAGAGCCCGGACCCGGCATGCGCGGCTGGCGCTCATCCTCGTTAAAGAACTCGCCGAAATACTCCTCGAACGGAGAGCCTTCGGGCAGTTGCGGCATCGGCACGCGCCCGCCGGTCCCGGCTTCGCCATTCTGGGAAGTGGAAATATTGACCACGGCATCGAGCAGGTTCTCCGCCATGTCCGCGACCGATTCCGGGCCGCGCTGCGGCTGGATGCCCCTCCGCGGCGCGCGCATTCCCTGGGTCCCCAAGTCGGGGACAGGCAGAAGCTCCGTCTCCGGTCCCGGCTCCGCTGGCTGCCCGGGCTCTGCCTCCGGTCCGCCCTGGCCGGTATCCGGCTGCGCGGGCTGTTCGGGCACGGGCAGCGGTTCCTGCGGAGCGGGCGATTGCTGCTGGCCCGGCTCGATGACCGTATCGCCGTCCGATTGCGCCCATCCGGTCGCGGGCATCGCCGCGATGGCAACCGGCAGGGCCACGGCCATCAGGATTCGGCAGGTGGCGCGAGGGAGGTCGAGGGGCATGGCAATGTCTCCGGTGGCCAGATGCTGGCACGCATGATCGGGCGCGAATGAGGCACGTTTGCGGCCAGTTATATAGCCTGGCGCAGCCATCGCGCCAGCCCAAGAAGATCAGCTCCGCACGAGCCACACGATGAACACGCCGACGGCCATGACCGCGAGCCCGACGGCCCGCATCAGGCCCTCGGGCATCTCGATCACATCGGCCGCCATTCTCTTGGCAAGCCGCGGCAGGCCGCCATAGAGGAGGCCTTCGAAGACGAGAACGAGGCCGAGCGCGGCGAGAAAATCACTCACCGCGACCGGCGCCCCTTGGAGGAAAGCGATGCATGAAGCGCGACGATCCCCAGCCTACTGCGCCGGTTCCGGCGCAGTCACGCGCGGCCCCGGCTGGCTCTCCTGCTCAGGGGTGACCGCCCCGGTCAGCGGCCCGGACTCGCCGCCGCCATTGCCGCGCGTCGTTCCTCCAGCATCGTTGAAGAAGCGGAAGAACTCCGAGTTGGGCGTCAGGAGCATGGTCGTGCCCGAAGGATCCAGCGCCTGACGATAAGCGGCCATCGAGCGGTAGAACTCGAAGAAGTCCTCGTCCCGCTGGAAGGCGTCGGCGAAGATTGCGTTGCGCTCCGCCTCGCCTTCACCGCGCAGGATCTCCGCCTCACGCTGGGCGGCGGCGAGAATCTCGACCACCTCGCGATCCGCGCGGGCCCGGATGCGGGCCGCGGCCTCGCGTCCGCGGGCACGCAGGCGCTCGGCCTCGGCAAGGCGCTCGGCCTTCATGCGGTCATAGGTCTGCTGCGAGACCTCTGCCGTCAGGTCCGTGCGCCGGATGCGCACATCCCTGATCTCGATTCCGAGCGAGGCGGCATCGGGACGCAACTGCTCGGCCACTTCGCGCATCATCGATCCCCGCTCTTCAGACAATGCGGCCTCGAAGCCGCGCAGACCGTAGACGCGGCGCAGGGCGGCGTCGAGGCGCGTGCGCAGACGCTGTTCGGCGAGCGGAATGCTGCCGGAAACGGCCTGGCGGAAGCGGCTCGGATCACTGATCGAGTAGGCGACGAAAGCATCCACCTCGTAGAATTTGCCGCCGGAGACCTGCACGCGGATGTCGTCGAGATCGAAGCGCAGGATACGGTCCTCGATGATCTGTACGTTGTCCGCCTCCACGAAGGCGAAGGGCAGCTTGAAATACAACCCCGGATCCCGTTCGACACGGACGATCTCGCCGAACCGCAACACGATCGCCTGCTGCCGCTCGTTCACCACGAAGACGGACGAGTAGAGGAGGAAGAGAACGATAGCGGCGAGAATAACGAAAAAGGGAAGACGGTTCGACATCAGTTATTTCCCCCTTGCGTCTGCGCGCCGAGCTGGTTCGGGTTCTGGGTACCGGCGGGCGCGTTGCGCCGCAGTTCCGGGAGGGGCAGATAAGGCAGCACGTCTTGTCCCGCGCCCTGCTCCAGGATCACCTTGTTGGAGCCGCGCAACACGTTTTCCATCGTTTCCAGGAAGAGACGCTTGCGGGTCACCTCGGGCGCCTTGGCATATTCCTCGTAGACGGAGATGAAGCGTTGCGCCTCACCTTCGGCCTCCTGCACGACGCGGTTCTTGTAGGCGGCCGCCTCCTCACGGATCTGCGCAGCCTCGCCGCGCGCCTGGCCGAGCTGCTGGTTCGAATACTGGTTGGATTCCTCGACGAAGCGGTCTTCGTCCTGTTCGGCCCGCTGCACTTCGTCAAACGCGTCGGCGACCTCCCGCGGCGGCGCCGCATCCTCGATCGAAAGCGCGTTGATGCGCATTCCCGCGCCGTACTCGTCAAGCGTATCCTGGATGATGCTCTGCACGTCCTGCGCGATGCCCTGGCGGTCGTCGCGGAAGATGTCCTGGGCGGGGCGCCGGCCGACCACCTCGCGCATGGCACTCTCGGCCACCTGACGCACCATTCCGTCCGGATCCTCCACATTGAAGAGATAGGGCGCCGGCTCGGCGACCTGATAGGCCACCGAAAACTTCACATCGACGATGTTCTGGTCACCGGACAACATCAGACCGGACGAACTGCCGCCGCGTATCTCGCCGATATCCACGAGCCTTTCCGCGATGGACACGGTGTCCACGGTCTCGATCGGCCACCAATGGAAGTGAAGCCCGGGCTCGGAAAGCTCCTGCTTCGGCTCGCCGAAGCGCAGTTCCACGGCGATCTGGTCGGGCTGCACCGTATAGATGGACTTGAAGAGCCAGAACCCCACCAGAGCGACGATGATGATGGCGATGATCGCGGGATTTCCGCCACCACCGCCGGGCAGAGCACGCCGCAGCCTGTCCTGGCCGCGCCGGATGATCTCCTCCAGATCGGGGGGCGAGGATTGCGGCCCGTTCGGACCACGTGGACCCTGGTCCCAAGGCCCCCCACTGTTTCCTCCGCCCCAAGGGCCACCGCCACCTTGATTGTTCCAGGGCATTATTGTTCCTTTTCCTGAGCCGCCAACCGACCGGCCGCCGACATTGCCTTACGGCCTGTTATAGGTGTCGGGAAGCGCGCTTTCAACGCGAAGCCGTGCGAACTTGCCGCCGCACCCGTCAAACGCCTGCGTCGCTCGCCGCCCACTCAGCCCGACTGCCGCCGTTCGTAAATGAGATACTGCGTGGGATAAACATCCTTTTCGCCGGCAGGAACGCTTTCCCTGGTGACAACCTTCCAGGCATCGTCATCGATTTCGGGGAAATAGGTATCCCCCTCGATTTCGGCCTCGACATGGGTGACATGGAGGCGGGTCGCTCGCGGCAGCGCCTGGCGGTAAACCTCACCGCCCCCGATGACGCAGATCTCGTCACCCGCGCCTTGCCCCTGGGCAGTCCTTATCGCCTCGTCGAGGCTGCCGGCCACCGCCGCACCTTCCGCCGGATAGGCCGGATCGCGGGAAATCACGATGTTGAACCGCCCGGGCAGGGGCTTGCCGATGCTTTCCCAGGTTTTCCGGCCCATAACCACGGGCTTTCCCATCGTTATGGCCTTGAAGCGTTTCATGTCCGTCGACAAACGCCACGGCAAGCCGCCCGCGCGGCCGATGACCCCATTCTTCGCCATGGCGACGACGAGGGAGAGTTCCATGTCACGCTCCTCGGCTCTCTGGAAGGGTCTCAAACCGCGATAGGCGCGCGGATCGTGGGATCGGCAGCATAGCCTTCCAGCCGGAAATCGTCGTAGCGGAAGGCGAAGAGATCGCGCACATCCGGATTGATCCACATCGTGGGCAGCGGCTTCGGCGTCCGGGTGAGTTGCTCGCGCGCCTGCTCGAAGTGGTTCCTGTATAGATGCGCGTCACCCAGCGTGTGGACGAAATCGCCGGGCCTGAGCCCGGTCACCTGCGCAACCATCATGGTGAGCAGCGCGTAGGAGGCAATATTGAAGGGGACGCCCAGGAAGATATCCGCCGAGCGCTGGTAAAGCTGGCAGGAAAGCCGCCCCTCGGCCACAAAGAACTGGAAGAGGCAGTGGCAGGGCGGCAACGCCATTTCATCGATCTCGGCCGGATTCCACGCCGTCACGATGTGACGTCGCGAATTAGGGTTTTCCTTCAGCCCCTTGAGAAGATTCGCGATCTGATCGATGTGCCGTCCGTCCGGCGCGGGCCAGGAGCGCCACTGCGCACCGTAGACAGGCCCCAGATCGCCGTTTTCATCGGCCCATTCGTCCCAGATAGTGACACCGTTCTCCCTGAGATAGCGGATATTGGTGTCGCCCTTGAGGAACCAGAGGAGCTCATGGATGATCGACTTCAGATGCAGCTTCTTCGTGGTCAGCACCGGAAAGCCGGCACCCAGATCGAACCGCATCTGATAGCCGAAGACGCCACGCGTGCCCGTGCCGGTACGGTCGTCGCGATCGACGCCGTTTTCGAGGACATGGGCAAGGAGGTCGAGATATTGGCGCATGGGCAGGCCGAATCGGAACTTCTTGTGGCCGGGACAGATCGCACCGGCGGGCGGCAAAATGCCCACCGGTGCGTTGGCTCTCAGAGAGCCGCGACTTTTCCGAGATGCTTGGCGACCAGATAGTAGAAGGTCACCCGGGCCTTGGTGTTGTCCGCGGACATGGTCTCGCAAACCTTTTCGATGACCGAATCGCAACGCGCCGCGTCGGTCTCGCCGAGCTTCTTCATGCACCACTTCTCGCGCACGCGCTCGAGTTCTTCCGGGTCGCTGCAGGATACCAGCGACGCATCGCGGCTGCGCAGCGCGATGCCCAAATGCTTGACGATCTTGTCCACCGCAGCCGCGTCGGCTGTCGCATCGTATTTCTGCACGTCTGCGAGATAGTCGGTCATCTGTTCCTTCCTCTCCTTGCTGCATGCCCGTCAGCACCATAGCCGAGCGCTACGGAGCCCCGCTCGAACTTCGGCGCAAGGCCGCGGCAAGTCAACGAAAAATGCCGCGAAGTTCGCTCCATCCCCTTTCATTGCGAAACCGTCGCCCCTATATTGAGCGCGTCGGTTTCGGCCGACTATGGCGATAAACGGCCGATGCAATAAGCCATTCGGACCCGGGGGCGGTACCCGGCGCCTCCACCAGAAACCGCCGGCCAGCCCTCGATTGGGAGGGCGACACGAAGGGCGGCTTCTGATGGGGGCGAAACAGGATCGACGAGGGTGTAAAGATCGGACTTTCGCTCGGCATGGTACCACCGTTATCGGGCTAATCTTATAGTTGCCAACGACAACTATGCGGAAGCACGTCTCGCCGCGTAAGCGGTGCGACAGCTTCAATTAAAGCCTCAGGCCGTCGCAGGTCTGAGCGGGGTTCGGAGGCACCTGGCAACAGAAGCCTCCACTTCTCCCCCCAATTTCCCAATTCTCTCAACATCTCGACCATGTGGCGCAATGCATGCCGCCGACGCGGCGCATTGCCCGCGGGCGACGTTTACATGGAGCTCTTTCATGCTGCCTGAACGGCCGAAATCCCCTTGCCGCCTGTTCGTCGTCACCGGAGGTCCCGGTGCCGGCAAGACGACGCTTCTCGAAAGCCTTGAGGAAACGGGGGCGGCAATCGCGCCGGAAGCGGGGCGCGCCATCATCCGCACCCAGCGCGCGATCGGCGGCGCTGCCGTGCCCGACCGCGATGCGGCGCTTTACGCCGAGTTGATGCTTTGCTGGGATCTGCGCTCCTACCATGCGGCGGAGCCGTCCAGGACCACCTTCTTCGATCGCGGCATTCCCGACACGGTCGGTTATCTCCGGCTCATCGGCCGGCCCGTTCCCGCTCACATGCAGAAGGCGGCTGAGACGTTCCGCTATGCGGATACGGCCTTTATCCTCCCGCCCTGGCCGGATATCTTTACCGGAGACGCCGAACGCAGCCAGACGCTCGAAGAGGCTGAGCGAACATTCGAGGCGATCCGGGCGGTCTACCGGGAACTCGGCTACACCTTGCTTCCGGTCCCACGCCTTTCGGTGGAGGCGCGCCGCGACTGGGTGCTGAAAGCGATCGACCGCGCATGAAAAGAGGGCGCGGCCATGCCGCGCCCTCGGCCATTCTTGGGCTGCTACCGCTACTCCGCCGCAGCCCGCGAAGCCAGTTCACGGCCGCGCCCAAGCGTGAGCTGCGTCAGCCCGAAGGCGATGACGGCGCACGCCGCGATCGCGGTGACCATCGAGAGCGGCTTGCCGTCGAAAAACAGCCCCGCCACCGCCATGGCCCCGGCACCGGCGGCGAAATGGAGGGTGCCCATCAGCGCCGATGCGGTTCCGGCGATCTCGCCGTGATCGTCCATGGCGAGCACCGATGTCGTGGGGATCACCAGCCCCAGGAAGCCGTAGCCGACCAGAAGCAGCACGGCCAGCACCCATAGCGGCTGGAACCCGGAGGCCATGACACCGAGCAGGGCGATCATGGCGGTGGTGAAGCCGAAAACGGCCACGCGCACCACGCGCCTCAACCCGTACTGCTCCACCAGCGTACCCGTAAGCTGCGACATCGCGAAGAAGGCCACCGCGTTGATGGAGAAGAACACACTGTAGAGCGATGGCGACAGGCCGTAATGGTCGATCAGCACGAACGGCGAGTTCATCAGATAGACGAAGAAGCTCGATATCCCGAACCCGCCGATGAAGGTGAGGCCCAGGAATTTCCCGTCGCCCAGGAGATAGCGGTAACCGGCGAGCGCGGTGCGGAAGGAACTGCCCACGCGCTGCTCGGCCGGCCGCGTCTCCGAGAGCGAGGTGGAGATGAGCACCAGCCCGACCAGGGCCGCGACCGTCACGGCCCAGAAGACGGCACGCCATCCGAATGCCGCGATGACGATGCTCCCGGTGAGTGGCGCCAGGATCGGCGAGATGGAAAAGACGAGCATCAGCAGGGACATGAGCCGTGCGGCCTCGTTTCCGGTGTGCAGATCACGCACCACCGCGCGCGGCACGACCATCCCCGCCGAGGCGCCGAGCCCTTGCATGACGCGGAAAGCGATGAGCCATTCCACGCTCGGCGCCAGCGCCGAGCCGATGCTGCCCGCGATGAAGAGCAGGAGCCCGAAATAGAGAGGCGCCTTGCGTCCCACCATGTCCGAGATCGGTCCGACTGCGAGCTGAGCAAAGCCCATCGAAAGGAAGAAGACCAGAAGGCTCAGTTGAACGGCAGTGGTTCCCGCGTTCAGGTCGGCGCCGATGGTGGGCAGCGCCGGCAGATACATGTCAATGGCGAAGGGACCTATGGCCGACAGAAGTCCGAGCACGACCGCGGTGCGGAAAAAAGCAGCTGACATCAGTTGTTCTTTCGAAAAAATGGAGGACGCCGGAACGGCGACCGTCTGAACGACGTTTCATCCGAAAGGAATCCGACACTCCTCCAATCGGATTCCCCGGCCACTATTTTTGACAACCTTGTCTAATTCGTCAATCAGTTTTATATAGGAGTCGATGAGACACCGTAACTGTCCTGACATTCTCCCGCCACGCGGCCACGCCGCCAAACGCCGGTCGATTATCGACGCGGCTGCGGCCGTGTTCTGCCGCGAAGGATTTGCAGGCGCCAACATCGACATCATCGCGGCGGAAGCCGGCGTTTCCCGCCAGACGATCTACAACCATCACGGCGACAAGGACAAGCTTTTCGCCACGGTGCTGCGCGAGATCACCGAGCGGACGAACGAGCGCGCCTTCGCCATCCTCGACACCTTCCCGGACCAGCCGGACGATCTGGAAGCGGATTTGGTGGCTTTCGCGCTGCGCTTCAACAAGAACTGCATCTGGGGCCGCGAAGGAACGGTCCTGCGCAAGATGCTTATGGCCGAAGGCGAGCGGTATCCGGAGCTCTATGAAGTCTGGCGCCGCGAAGGGCCGGGGAAGATCGAGTCCGCCCTCGCCTCCCGCCTGGCGCGGCTGGCGCATGCCGGCTACCTCGATATCGACGACCCGGACATCGCGGCACGCCAGTTCATGGCGCTCAACAACGCCGAAATCAACATGCCCTCCATGTTCGGAAGGTCGCTGTCGGACGACGAACTGTTGACCGCGGCGCGCCGCGCGGTCCGCACTTTCCTGCGCGCCTTCGGCCGCCGGACTCCCCGCGCAGACCGCGCCCAAGCGGTGCAGGAAGCCTAGAGCGGGCCTGACCTTCTCCTGACGCCGCGAATGGCCGCCTTTTTGCGCCGCTCTGTCTTTAACTGATTTACGACGGCGCCAAGCTTCATTAGAGCTAGGCACAGGACTGCCGTCGATTCAGGATTTTGCAATACCCATGCCCGAGGACCGCATTCGCTACGACATTCTCGTCCAGGAAGCCCTGCGCGGTGTCGTGCGCAAGGTGCTTCAGGAGGTCGCCCAGGCCGGGCTGCCCGGCAACCACCATTTCTTCATCCGCTTTCTGACAAATGCCCCGGGCGTCAGGATTTCGAGCCGCCTGAAGGAGCGTTATCCGGAGGAGATGACGATCGTCATCCAGTACCAGTACTGGGATCTGAAGGTGAGCGAGAAGGGTTTCGAGGTCGTCCTGTCCTTCTCCGACATTCCCGAGAAGCTGGAAATCCCCTTCTCCGCGATTCGCGGCTTCTACGACCCCTCGGCGAGCTTCGAGGTGGAATTCGAGGTGAAGGCCGATGTCCAGGCGGAGCCGGCCGAGCCGACGCCTTTGAAGGAGGAGAGCGCCCCCGCGGCAGCCAAGCGCAAGCCGGCGGGCAAAAGCAAGGCCGCGGACGAGGAAGACGCGGAAGAGAAAGCCGATGGCAAGGGCGCCGAGGTGGTCTCGCTCGACGCTTTCCGAAAGAAATAACGTGGGCCGCAAGAAGTAGCGATGGGCGAGGTCGTCAATCTGCGCCTCATGCGCAAGCGCAAGGTGCGGGCCGACAAGGAGCGGCTTGCGGAAGAGAACCGTGCCCGCCACGGCCGCACGCGCGCCGACCGCGAGGCGGAGCGTCTGAACAAGGCTTTCGGTACCGCCCGGCTGGAGGCACATCGCCGGGCCGACAAGGACGAAGGATGAGCGCGCCGAAGAAGCGCTCCGTCACCATCCGCGGCCACCGAACGAGCTTTTCCCTCGAAGACGCTTTCTACGCGGAGCTGGAAAGCATGGCGGCAGCACGGGGAAAGCCGGTCGCGGCCCTGATCGCTGAAATCGATGCCTCCCGCCCGCCGGAAACCAACCTCTCTTCCGCTCTCCGCCTTTATGTGTTGGAAGAGCTGAAACGGCTGAGGGCCGGGTCGCGCACCGGGAACTGAGCCTACTGCTCGGACCGATCGAGCATCTCGAGCAGTCTTTCGACCGTCAGTTCATGGGGCTGCAGGACCGGTTGCAGGTCGAGCCCGGGAGGATCAGGCAGATCTCCCTGCGTCCTGGGTGCCGTGGGCGTGGCAGGCTCCATTCCCTGCGCGGGCGGCGGCGGCAGGGACCGGCGTTCGATGGGCGAGCCCGCCCCCTCCTCCTCCGCCGCCGGCCGGTCCGCGGGAGACTCCGCCGGAGCGGTCTCGCCCGGCCGCACGTCCGAAGGAGCCGTCTCTTCCGGCGGTCTTCCCGCCTCCTGCCCAAGCGCTTCTTCCTCGGCCCGACGCCGCGCCGCCTCTTCTGCAGCCTGGCGCGCCGCCTCTTCCGCGGCCTGCCGTCTGGCCTCCGCCTCCTGCCTGCGGCGCTCCTCCTCCGCTTGGCGCTGGCGTTCGGCTTCGGCCTCGAGCCGGACGCGCTCCGCTTCCGCCGCGGCTCGTTCCTGCGCTTTCGCCTCGAAGTAATTCGTCTCCCGGCGCAGCCGCTGACGTTCGAGCAGCAGGGCCTGCATATGCTCCACGCGCGCCTGCTCGCGTTCGAGCGCCCTCTGTGTGAGGAACTGCGCCAGCGGGTCGGTGTCGAGTGTCAGCGCCTCCCGCCCCAGACCGCCGCGATAGGCGAAACGCACCACAGGCTCCGATCCCGTCACCGCCTCCCGCCCCGCATCATAGGTGATGCCTCCGGTGGCGGAGACGGTGCGGTCCTCGAGGTCGGCTGCCGCCTCCACGCTCATCCGGGCGGCCCGGCTTTCGAGTTGCACGGGTGGCATCCGCGCCACGCCGTTCGCCACCGTGAAGGCGAAGTCGACATCGCCGGCATGAAAGCGCCCGTCGCGCACGAGACCGGGCGCGAAGGAGGCCACCTTCTGCGCGTCGATGTCCACTCCGAACTCGTCGGCCGCAGCAATGATGGGGGTGATGGCGGACGGGCTGATGCCCGCGATCTCCAGCCCTTGCACGGAGGCTGATCCGGAACCTGCAAGTGCGGCCACCATGGCGTTCATCGACTTACCGCTCGCCGTCACGCCGGCGCTGACATCGGACCGGCCGGAAAGGCCGCTTTCCGGCAGCAGCGACTGGAGCGGTGCATCGCGCAATGAAAGCTGCGCCGAGAACAGCCCCGTGCCGTCGTCGTTGCGAAACTCAGCCAGGCCCTCGACAGTACCGCCATAGATCCGCCCGGCGAGCTCGGAAATGGCAAGACCGCGCGCATCGAGCTTCAGCCTCAGGCGGGCGTCCTCGACAGTGGCGGCGTTTCCGAGCCACAGGCGGTCCGCGCTGAGTTCCACATCGGCGGAAAAGGGGGCGGCGGCGCTCTCGCGGAACGGCGCTCGCGGCCAGGCGCCTGCTTCAGCCGCCTCGAACGCCTCACTTCCCGCCACCATCTCCGCCGCCAGTGCCGGATCGAGACCGCTGAGGGCGAGTGAACCGGTGAAATGCGGTAACCCGTCGCGAAGCTCTGCGTTGAGATCGCCGCGCACATCGCTGCCTGCGACAGTCCCCTCCAGATTGCTGACGACAACAGGACCGCCGCCCGCATCGACCGCCGCCGAAAGCCTTGCCGGCAGGCCGTAGCCGAAGCCGGGCAGCGAGATGCCGGCGGTGGCGAGCCAGGGTTCCAGGTCATCGCTCTCGAGCCACGCATTTCCCTTGAGCGTGAAGGTCTCCCCCGCGCGCACGAGTTGCCCGTCGAAGGTGGAGGCAAGCCCCTCCCCGAAGAAGCGGAAATGCGTGTTCATGCCCTGCGCGAGGGATCCTTCCGCGGAAAGCTCGGCATCGGCCGTCCCGGTAAGACCCAGTGGCAACGCAGGGAGGCCGAACAGGGCATAGAGCGCGGACGCATCTTCGTTGTGGGCGGAAAACGTGGTGTTGAGCCGGGCCTCGGCAAGATCGGCGAAAGATCCCTCGCCCGAAATGGAAAGATTCAACGCCGTACCGCCCGCCGTACCGCCGAGACTGGCGGACAGACCGCCCTGGCTGCTGGCCACGACGTCGAACGCGCTGTCGGCGAGGAGGCCCGGATAGGCGGCAGCGTTCCGGTCGAGCGCCGTCAACGGCGCGACATCCGGAAAGCGCTCGGCGAGAAGATGCACCAGCGGAGCCAGATCGACGGCCACCACCGAGGCATCGAGGCTTCCGGACGGCTCCCCGCCGATATCGCTGATCGTGCCCGTGGCGCTGACATTGGCATCGGCAAGCCCAGTCACCGTCAGCCGGTCGATTTCCAGCGTGCCCTCGCGCAGGCGCATGGCGGTGTCCAGGCCCTCCGCCGTCAACCCTTCCGCCGAGACAGGACCGGCGGTGACGTCCAGGTCCACGTCATGGCCGGCGAATCTGTTGCGTCCCGCGTCGTTGACGAACAGCGAGGCAAATGCCCTCATCCCGTCGAGGTCGAGCCGGTCGCCGTTCAAGCTCAGCATCAGCGAGGGCCGTGCGCCGGCGGGGCTGCGCCGGTCGATCGCGCCGCGGAAGCGAGCGTCACCCAGGACGAGTTCCAGATTATCGAAGCGCTGCCGCTCCTCCGACAGCGCCACGTCGGCGCTGAAGCCGGCCGCGGGGAGCCTGCGGATCGCCTCGTCCACGTCCCGCGCGAGCCAGGCCGCGAAGCCCGAAGGCTGGCTCACCGCGAGGAGTATCTTCCCGTCGAAGGAAAGGGCGTCGCCGGTGGCGAGCATACCCCCGCCCTCGAAACGGGTGCGGCCGGGCAAAGTCGCGGCGATGGAGGCGACGTTCCAGCCCTCCTCCGCCGGCTGCGCCTCGACATGGATGTCGCGGATCGTCGTGTCACCCACGATGATGGCGGGCAGGTTCACGGCGATCGTGCCGGGAATGGAGGGTTTGGGCAGTTCGGTGATGAACGCCGTCAGCGCCGCCAGCCGTTTGTCCGCCGAAAGGCCCGATATCGCGCCGCCATCTGCCTCGTCGTCGAGCCGGATCTGCGCGCCGTCGGCGGTGATGGAGAAGGAGGGATCGGCACCGAGTTCGATCACCGCGCTCCCGTCCGCCCTGTAGGGGTCCCGCTCCGGCCCGGTCTCGAACCGGAATTCGTCGATAGCGAGCCGCTCATGGTTGAGCGTGAAATGTCCGGCCACCCGATTGCCCGGATTCTCCGGCTTCGCCGCCGCCGGCTCCGCCTCGCCATCTGCCGTGGGCTCGACGGCCGCGAAACGGAACGTTCCCGTATATATGCCTTCTTCATCCTCCAGGCGGGCACTGCCGTCCGTTTCGATCACGAGGGGATAATCGCGCGGCCGGGCGGATATCCGCACGCGCATCGCCCCGTCGGCCACGGCACCCGTGGCAGCGGTGAGATCTATCGGGATGCCGTCGATATCGAGCGATCCCGCCACGCGCCACGGACCGGCCAGGCTGCGGGCCGATATATCGGTATCGATATCGTCAAGCGTGATCGTGCGGCCGCTCGCCTGCTGGTGGATCGTGATCGCGCCGTCGGAAATCGTCATTTTCTCAAGCGTCACCTGGCGCGGATCGAATGGGGAGGACGGCCGCACGGCCCAATCGATCCGGCCCGACGGGCCGATCTCGATCTGCATGCTCGGCCGCACGAGACGCATGTCGAAGATGAGCAGTTCTCCGCTCAAGAAGGGCGCAAGCTCCGCATCCATGGAGAATTCGTCAACCGTCATGGCGGGCTGGCCCGGGTCCGCACCGGCCACCACGACATCCGTGAAGGTGACCGATGGGAAAGGGAGAAGCCGGGCACGCGCCGTGCCCTGCACCTGCACGTCACGGCCGAGAACGCGTCCCGCCTCCCGCTCGAAGGAGGAGCGGTAGGACGTCCAGTCGATGAAATAGGGCGCCACCAGTGCCGCCGTCAGCACCAGAACCACAAGTCCCCCGACGATGACGAAGAGTCGCGCCAGCATTACCTCCTTTTGCGCATCGAATGCTCCGGCAAAGGAGCCTCACTATCCCTATGATCCATGGTCCGCACGCTATGTATCAGCCGGAACAAGGATTTTCCCAGGATTCATGATCCCCTGTGGATCGAGCGCCTGCTTGATGGTGCGCATGACGTCAACCCCTGCGCCATGCTCCTGTTCCAGATAGCGCATCTTCCCCTGGCCGATGCCGTGCTCGCCCGTGCAGGTGCCTTCCATGGCCAGGGCCCGTCCATTGAGCCGGGAAACGAAAGCTTCCGCCCGCGCGATTTCGGCCGGGTTTCCGGTGTCCATCATCACCGCCACGTGGAAATTGCCGTCGCCCACATGGCCGACGATAGGAGCGACGAGACCGCTTTCCTCGATGTCGGCTTCGGTCTCCATGATACATTCGGCCAAGCGCGAGATGGGCACGCACACATCCGTCGACAAGGCCTTGGAACCCGGACGGAGGACGAAGCTTGCCCAATAGAAATCGTGCCGCGCCTTCCACAGCTTCTGTCGCTCCTCGCCGGCCGCCGTCCAGACGAAGGGGCCGCCGGAGAACTCCGCCGCGATCTCGCCGAACATCTCCGCCTGCTCGGCCACGCCCGCCTCGCTGCCGTGGAATTCGAGGAAAAGGCACGGGCTTTCGGGATAATCGAGCTTGGAATAGGTGTTGATGGCGCGCATGCCCAGCGTGTTCACGAGCTCGATGCGCGCCACCGGAATGCCCATCTGGATGGTCATGATGACGGCATTGCAGGCGGCCTCGACGGTCGGGAATGGGCAGACGCCGCCGGAGATCGCGGGCGGGATGCCATGCAGCTTCAGCGTCAGCGAGGTGATCACGCCGAGCGTGCCTTCCGAACCGACAAGAAGCCGTGTGAGGTCGTAGCCGGCGGAGGATTTGCGCGCCCGCCGCGCCGTCGTGATGGCTCGTCCGTCGGCAAGCACCGCCGTCAGCGAAAGCACGTTCTCGCGCATCGTGCCGTAGCGGACCGCATTGGTGCCGGAGGCGCGCGTGGCCGCCATGCCGCCGAGACTCGCATTTGCGCCGGGATCGATCGGGAAGAACAACCCCGTGTCGCGCAGATACTGGTTCAGTTCCTCCCGCGTGAGACCGGCCTCGACGGTGCAGTCGAGGTCCTCCTGGTTTACGGCGATGACCCGCTTCATCCGCGACATGTCGAAAGAAATGCCCCCCGCAGGCGCGTTTACATGGCCCTCGAGGGACGAGCCCGTGCCGAAGGGGATGACGGGCACGCCAAATTCGGCGCAAAGCCGCACGGCCTCCTGCACCTCTTGCAGCGCTTCGGGATAGAAAACGCCGTCGGGCGCCTGATTGCGGATGTAGGTCGTGGTATGGCCGTGCTGCTCGCGAAGCGCCCTGCCCGTCTGCAATCGTTCGCCAAACCGCGCGCCGAGCCTTTCCAGCACGGCCACGATCCCGGCTTCGTTGCGCTGCGCCGCTGCGGCAATATTCATCTCTCTCCTCCGGAAAGCGCTCCTCAAGGGGACCGAAGCGTCCCCTCAGCCCCAATGTTCAGCAATTCGCCGCCTTGTCCAGTGGCCGAGCGCGCTTAACCTTTGGTTTACCATAAGGGTCTTTGCACAGTTTACCCATCCCCTCTTCCTTGAAGCTTCCGGGAGGAGCTTCAGAATTTCCCCGACTCCGATGATGATTCGTCGGCCAGGGGCCGACGTCACCGCAGGGAGGCCCGGTTGAGGGTCGACGTGAAGCAGATGTCCGAAAGGCTGGCCCGGGACCCGGGCATCAGCGACTACGACTTCTGGCGCGCATTGAAGTCGGTGGACGATGAGCTCTTCCGCATCAGGAGTTCGGACGACCCCATTCCCATCGATCTCGTCTTCGCGCGCGCCATCCTGCGGCGCGCGCAACAGGAGCGGGAGCGGTGACGCCGCCCCCTTGATCCCGCCTCAGGCAAGATTCTCCTTGAGGAAGTCCACCGTCCGCTGCCACGCGAGATCGGCCGCCTCCTTGTCGTAGCGCGCTTCCGAGGTATCGTTGTTGAAGGCGTGATTGACGCCTTCGTAGACGTGGATGGTGTATTCCTTTCCGGCAGCATCGAGCGCGTCGCGATAGTCCTCGATGCCCGCATTGATGCGCTCGTCGAGCCCTGCATAGTGCAGAAGCAGCGGCGCGCTGATCTGGTCCACCTCCTCCGCATCGGGCTGCGCGCCGTAATAGGCCACCGCCGCATCGAGTGCGGGCGCGTTGACGGCCAACTGGTTGACCATGCCGCCGCCCCAGCAGAAGCCGACCGCGCCCACCCTGCCGTTCGTGCCGTCATGATCCTCGAGGAATGCGACCGTGGCCACGCCGTTCGCCACTGTCTGGTCCCTGTCGAGCTGACGGAACATCTGCCGCGCCTGGTCCTCGTCTTCCGGCGTGCCGCCCAGCGGCGAAAGGAAGTCGGGCGCGAGCGCCACGAAGCCTTCGAGCGCCATGCGGCGCGCCACATCGCGGATATGCGCGTTGAGCCCGCGGTTTTCGTGGATGACGATGACCGCACCGAGCGGTCCCTGGGCGTCGGCGGGGCGCGCGAGATAGCCCTTCATCTCCGCATTCTCGCCGGGATAGGTGATGTCTTCGGTGTGAAGCCGGGTGTCGTCCTCCGGCACGATCGCCGCCCGGGCGCTGTTTGCAGCAAGCAGCGGTGCGATGGCGGCGGCCGCGGCGCTGGTGCCGGCAAGCTTTGTCAGCTTCTCCATGAAGCCGCGGCGGTCGAGGGTGAGGTGGGTGTATTCGTCATAGGCGTCGATCATCGCCTGGGTGATCTGCGGTCGTGACATAGGCTCGCTCCCAAGTTTGATTTCGGCGACCCCCTTCCCCATGGGAAGCATGACGGAGACGCCGGCCCCGGTCCAATCAAGCCGCCGTGAAAACAAGGCGGCCGATCGTTGCAGGCCGGCGCGCGAAACCTGGAAATAGAGGGGGAAGTTGTCCCCGAAGCGACGCTCCCAGTCGATCGTGAAGCCGAGAAAGCCCAGATAGAACTCGCGGGCCTTCTCGACATCGAAGATGCGCAGCCGATGGGACGAAAAGGTCAACACGCTGTTTCCCCACAGGCTGGCCCTTGGCCCACGAGCCGCAAACCGGTACAAACAGAAAACGCTTGGGCCCAAGGCCGCGAATCACCATATGCGAAGGCAATGCCAGGTTCCCCGGACGATCTGCCGTTCTTCGGCGACGATGAAGCACCCCGCCCCGCCCAGCCGCGCGAGGGCGGGATCGCCGCGCGCGCCATGGCCGCGCGGCAGACGCAGGCACCGCGTTATCTGGATGCGCTGAATCCGGAGCAGCGCCTCGCGGTGGAGACCACCGAAGGGCCGGTCCTCGTGCTTGCGGGCGCCGGCACCGGCAAGACCCGTGTGCTCACCACGCGGATCGCGCATATCCTCGCCACCGGCCGCGCCTATCCCTCCCAGATCCTCGCCGTCACCTTCACCAACAAGGCCGCCCGCGAGATGAAGATGCGCATCGGCGTTCTGGTCGGCGGAGCGGTCGAGGGGATGCCCTGGCTCGGCACCTTCCATTCGATCGGCGTGAAGATCCTGCGCCGCCACGCGGAACTTGCCGGCCTCACCTCCTCCTTCACCATCCTCGACACGGACGATCAGATCCGCCTCATCAAGCAGATCATCCAGGCCGAGGGGCTCGACGACAAGCGCTGGCCGGCGCGCCAGTTCGCCATGATGATCGACGGCTGGAAGAACAAGGGGCTCGGCCCCGCCGACATCCCCGAGGGCGACGCCCGCGCCTTCGCGAACGGCAAGGGCCGCGCGCTCTATGCGGCCTACCAGGAGCGGCTGAAGACGCTGAACGCCACCGACTTCGGCGACCTGCTCCTGCACCCGATCCGCATCTTCCGCGAGCACCCGGACGTGCTTGCCGAATACCACCGCAGGTTCCGCTATATCCTGGTGGACGAGTATCAGGACACCAACACCGCGCAATATATGTGGCTTCGGCTGCTCGCGCAAAGGCCAAAGACTCCGGCCGAAGGCCGCGCGCGCGACCGCGCGCCGGGCGACGTTTCGCCCGCCCCCGCGGAGGCCGGCGAGCGAAGCTCTCACTCGGCCGTAAGCGCAGACAGGGTCAACATCTGCTGCGTCGGCGACGACGACCAGTCGATCTATGGCTGGCGCGGGGCGGAGGTGGACAACATCCTGCGCTTCGAGAAGGATTTCCCCGGCGCGACGGTGATCCGGCTGGAGCGCAATTATCGCTCGACCGCACATATCCTGGGTGCCGCCTCCCATCTGATCGCCCACAATGAAGGCCGCCTCGGCAAGACGCTGTTCACCGAACACGCCGACCCGGACGCGCCGAAGGTGAAGGTGCATGCGGCCTGGGATTCGGAGGAAGAAGCGCGCGCCGTGGGCGAGGAGATCGAGGCGCTGCAGGCCAAGGGCCATGCGCTCAACAATATGGCGATCCTCGTTCGCGCTTCCTTCCAGATGCGCGAGTTCGAGGATCGCTTCGTCACCCTCGGCTTGAACTACCGCGTTATCGGCGGTCCCCGCTTCTACGAGCGGCAGGAGATCCGCGACGCGCTGGCCTATTTCCGCGTGGTGGCGCAAGGAGCGGACGATCTCGCCTTCGAGCGCATCGTCAACGTACCGAAACGCGGCCTGGGCGAGGCTGCCGTGCGGCAGATCCACGACGTGGCGCGCATGCGCAATACGCCCCTCCTCCAGGCAGCGCGTGATCTCGCGGGAACGGAGGAACTGAAGCCCAAGCCGCGTGCCTCGCTTCGCAACCTTGTGGAGAGCTTCGAGCGCTGGCAGGGCCTTCTCGACCGCACCAAGCATACGGAGCTTGCCGAGCAGATCCTCGAAGAGTCGGGCTATACCGACATGTGGAAGAACGATCGTTCGGCCGAGGCGCCGGGCCGGCTCGAAAACCTCAAGGAGCTGATCCGCTCCATGGAGGAATACGAGAGCCTGCGCGCCTTTCTCGAACACGTCGCCCTGGTCATGGATGCGGAGCGCGACGAAGAGCACGACGCCGTCAGCCTGATGACGCTGCATTCCGCCAAAGGGCTGGAGTTCGACACCGTCTTCCTGCCCGGCTGGGAGGAAGGCCTTTTCCCGCACCAGCGGTCGCTGGACGAAGGCGGACGCTCGGGGCTGGAGGAGGAGCGGCGGCTCGCCTATGTCGGCCTCACACGCGCGAAAAAGAACCTGCATCTCTGGTTTACGTCGAACCGGCGTATCCACGGGCTGTGGCAGTCGACCATCCCTTCGCGCTTCCTGGACGAACTGCCGGAAGCGCATGTGGAGGTGGTGGAGGACGGCAGCGCCTATGGCGGCTATGGCCGACCGCTGGGCGACCGGCAGGCGGGCCGGCCCAATCCCTACGGGGCCTCGCGGTTCGATACGGTGGGCGAGGTGTTTACAAACAGCTACGCCACGCCCGGCTGGCAGCGCGCGCAGAAGAACCGCACCGAGGCCACGGCGAAGAACTGGGGCACGCGCTCCGGCCATCAGGTGGAGCGGGTCGGCTATGGCGAGCCGGATTCGGGCTACGGCGCGGGACGCGGTTCGGTCAAAGGCCGCGTCATCGAAGGCGAGCTGGTTGCCAAATCCGTCTCCGACAGCCCCTCGGCCTTCAAAGTGGGCGACCGCGTCTTCCACATGAAATTCGGCAACGGCAACATCGCCGCCATAGACGGGAATAAGCTCACCATCGATTTCGACAAGGCGGGCCAGAAGCGCGTTCTCGACGGTTTCGTCGAGCGGGTTTAGACCCGCCGCGTCACGCGATGCCGTGCGACGAAAACAAGGCAGCAGCTCGAGCCCGGGGATCCATGCCAACGCTCAGCAAATCCAGGCACAGGCTGTCGGCACAGCCGGCCGGCAATGCCTACTTGTGGTAGACGTAGTTTCCTTCCTCGTTCTTCTCGCGCTTGAGTACGCCCTTCTTGGCAAGGCGTGAAAGCGGTCCGGAGAATGCATTCGACCTGTAATGCGCGCCGAACTTGTCCTGACACTGCTTGACGATGTCGCCGATCGTGCGCTTTTCCTTGAAATAGTTGCCCTCGACGAGTTGAGAAAGCGCTGCCACCGCACCGCTTGCCGTCGCCCCGCCGGCATCGGGCCGGGATTCGCTCGTGGAAGATGTGGTCCTGGTCCTCGCCGCGCCGTTGCCGCGCCGCGCGCGGCTGGGCCCCGGCTCATAAGCCTCGCCCTCCGGCTCGAAGAAATTCACGCCCCCTCTGGCCTGATCGAAGAGCAGTTCGACGATCCGCAACTGCACGGCTTCGGATTCGAACTTGTTGATCGTTTCCGACAACTCGGCCAGTTGCCTTTTAAGCTCCTGAAACTGTTTCTGCATGACCTCGCCCCGCTGCGGCTTAGCCGCTTAAGCTAAACTATTATTCTAACCGAATAAATAGCATATGAAAGTCAATATAGCGTGAAATACGCTATATTACGGGGGTCTCAATGAGTAAACACACTGTTCACGTATCCGGTCCGGAATCGGCCCGGATAGCGGTGCTCGCCGTACTAGCGCACATAAACGACCAATTGGCCGTCGATCTCGGCGGCAGCGACGACGTCGTCATCGCGAACCTGCTGCTGCCGGAGCTTTTCTGAAAGGGCTTCATTGGCTTTGACGGCAGATCGGAGCGCATCGACCTCGCTGCGATTCCTCGCAAGCGCGTTTTCCAACGCGCCGGCACTCCCGCCCTCGGTGATGTCGCTCACCCGGATGATCTCCACCCGGGACGCATCGGTCAGGCCCTCTATCTCGTCGGCCATTTCGCCGCTCGTCTGGATGGCCGAGACGACGGTGCCGAAATTGGTCTTGCCGCCGATGACATCCGTCACGCTTTCGTCGGCTGCGGCGCCGCCCTGCATGCCGGTATCGGCGCTGCCTCCCGCCCCCATGTCCTCCGCCAGCGTGGTGCCGGCGATAGCGACGGAAGCGATGAGAGGCACGGTCAATGCAAGAATGCGTTTCATGACTCGCTCCTCGGCTTTCCTGCAATCTTCCAGCCAACCCAACGGCCTGAAGGTCAGGGAGTTCCCGGGAGTCGACCGTCCGCCCATCTCCGCAGGAAGTCCTCGATGGACAACGCCTGCATGTCGGGCACGGCCTCGAAGAGCTGGTCGAGCGGCCAGTCCCACCACCGCAGTGCCTGGAGCTTGGCGGCGATCTCGGGTTCAAAGCGCCTTCGGATGACCCGCGCCGGAACGCCGGCCACGACGGTATAGGGCTCCACGTCACGGCTGACGACCGCATTCGCTCCGACCACCGCCCCGTCGCCGATGCTGACGCCGGGCAGGACCACCGCTCCATGGCCGATCCAGACATCGTTGCCGATGGCGACATGCTTCGCGCGCCTGCCCTCCAGAAAGGCCGAATCGAGGCCGCGGTAGCGGAAATACTCGTTCGGGCGATAGCTCACCTTATGCGTTGTCACGCGCTCCATCGGATGCTCCAGCGCGTTCAGCCGCGTGTTTGCCGCAATGGAGCAGAACTTGCCGATATGCGTATAGATGCTCTCGGCATGTCGCTCGAAATAGCTGAAGTCGCCCACCGTGACCTCACGCAGGATCACACGCTCTGCGATGGCTGTATAGCGGCCCAGCCGGCAGGACTTCAGTTCCGCCGTGGGATGGATGCGAGGCTCGGAATCGGTGAAGCGCAGATCGTCCATTGCGTTCCTGTATTCCCCAGCCCCGGCCCGGGCAAGATGCAGGCCCAACGCTTGCGACAGTTTGCATCTTTGCTTGGCCGCCCACGAGGACTATTCTCTGTCCATGAGATCGGCGCCCGTGAATTATCCGGTTCTGTTCAAGTTTGCCGCCGCAGGAATGTTGCTGGCGGGGATCGGCGGCCTTGGCGTTGCCATGTGGGTGGAAAATGGGGCAGCGCTCTTTCTTTCCCTCGCCGAAACCGGCCTTGCCTGGTGCTTTTAGCCCCGCCCCCGAGTTCCTACGCCTGGTGAACCCATGATGCGCTATATCCTGGTCGGCATTCTTGCCTTGATGGTTCTCGCCGTCGGCTTGCTCTCCTTCGAATGGTATCGCGGCCAGAACCAGGCCGTCGCTTTCGGCGCTCCCTTCGAACTCGTCGACGACAGTGGCCAGCCGATCACGGAGAAAGCATTCCAAGGCCGTCCAACCGCCCTGTTCTTCGGCTTCACCCATTGCCCTGACGTCTGCCCCACAACCCTTTTCGAAATGGAAGGCTGGCTGGATGAACTGGGTGAGGAAGGCGAGGACCTGCAGGCCTTCTTCATCACCGTCGACCCCGAGCGCGACACGCCGGAGGTGATGAAGACCTATCTCGGCAACTTTTCCGACCGGGTGACCGGCATCACCGGCGATCCCGAGAAGGTCGCCGCGATGGCCAAGGCCTTCCGCATCTATTCCCGCAAGGTCGAGCTCGAGGACGGAGACTACACCATGGACCACACCGCTTCGGTGATGCTGCTCGACCGGAACGGCGATTTCTTCGGTACGATTTCCTATGAGGAGAACGCCGAAACGGCTGTCGCGAAGCTGCGTCGGCTGATAAACGAAGGCTGACCCTCGGTTCGGCTCTGATGCCCCAGACACGTCTCTTTTTCCGCCTGAGCGGCCCGCGCGCGAAACACGCCTATTCGCTGCTGGAAAACGCCTTCGATGATGAAGGCCTCCCGCTTTCGATTATGGAGATCGACGAGGCTGAGGACCTGCACGAGATTTCCGTTTACGCTCCCGACGAGCCGGAACCGGTCGCCACGCGCATGCGGGACCTGCTTTCCCCGTTCCCGGTATCGGCGGAAATCGAATCGGAAGTGTTGCCGGACATCGATTGGGTTGCGCACGCGCTGGCCGGCTTGAAGGCCGTTCGCGCCGGCCGCTTCTTCGTGCACGGCTCCCACGAACGGGGCGAGGAGCACGCCGGCGAAATCCCGATCGAGATCGAGGCGAGCCTGGCCTTCGGCACCGGCCATCACGGCACCACCTCGGGCTGCCTCGAAATGATCAGCCGCCTTGTCCCGCGCGAGCGTCCGCACAACGCGCTCGATCTCGGTACCGGCAGCGCCGTGCTTGCCATCGCCATCGCACGGCTGGCGCATATTCCTGTGCTTGCCACCGATATCGATCCCGTGGCCGTGCGCGTCGCGCGCGGGAATGTGCGTCTCAACAGGGCCTCGGAATGGGTGGAGACGGTTGCCGCGCCGGGTTTCCATCATCCGGCTTTCGCAAAGAGGAAACCGTTCGACCTGATCGTGGCGAACATTCTTGCCCGCCCTCTGATGTCGCTGGCACCGGCCATGGCGGCCCACCTTGCGCCGGGCGGCTCGCTGATTCTATCGGGCATCCTCGCGCGCCAGCGCTGGCCGGTGATCGCCGCCTATGCCGGCCAGGGTTTCCGCCATGTCAGCACCCTCCACCGCGAGGAGTGGGTGACGATCCATATGAAGCGCTGAGCACAAAAAAGGCGGCCGGGTGGCCGCCTTCTCACCCCCGCAGGTGAAACTCAGTACGTGTAGGCAGCGCCCTTGCGCTGCAACTCGTCACGGTTATAGCCGTATGTCTTGAGCGTCTCGTCGTCGAGCATCAGGAGCGCGCCGTTGACGTAACGGGCGGCCTGCCGCTGCCGTGCAGCGATCAGCGCGTCCACCGCACTCCGGAAATACCCGCGCCGTTGAACTTGTGCCATGTGAAGTCTCCTTTGCACCCATTGGCAATCTGTCCTCCACGACAAGAAAGGTAAGCAGTGCTGACCCGTTCGACCAGCGCCCTTTGCGCATAACTGCCATTCATTTTTGCAGATGCGAAAGGGAATGATGCGATGCACAATGCCCTGATCTGAATGCGACGCCCGATCCGTTGCCTGCGCCGCCAAGGCCGTCTAGGGTCCCGCCATCTTCCTGCGACGAGGCGCAAGCAATGTTTCAGTCCTTCGACAGCAAGTCCGATCCCGCCCAGGCGAAACCGAGGATCGAGCGCCTGCGCGCGCAGATGGCCGCGGTGGGCATCGATATCCTTCTCGTCCCCCACAGCGACGAGTATCAGAGCGAATATCTTCCCCCGAGCGCGGAACGCCTTTCATGGCTCACCGGCTTTACCGGCTCGGCGGGCGCCGCCGTCATCCTGCGGGAAAGGGCCGTCCTGTTCGTGGACGGGCGCTATACGCTCCAGGCACGCGAGCAGACGGATCCCGCCCTGTTCGAGATCGACAGCCTGATCGAGAACCCGCCGCCCGAATGGCTGAAAGCGAACGCCTCCAGGGGTGCGCGCATCGGTTTCGATCCGTGGCTGCACACAATCGAAGAGGTGCGCGGACTGCGCAAGGCCGTGGAGAAGTTCGGCATCGAGCTCGTGCCGCTCGACCGCAACCTCGTGGATGCCATATGGGAGGACCGGCCCGCGCCTCCTGCCGAGCCCGTCCGCATCCACCCCCTGAAATTCGCGGGCGATCCGGCGGAGGAAAAGCTGAAGCGCATTTCCGGCAAGCTGGCGGATGAAGGCATCGACCACACGGTGCTGACCAACGCGGCATCGCTGGCCTGGGCCTTCAACATCCGCGGCGGCGACGTGGCGCATACGCCGCTCGCCCTCGGCTTTGCCATTCTGTCGGCGTCCGGCCGCCCGAAACTGTTCCTGGACCCGAGGAAACTCGCGGGTGAAGCCAGGACCCATCTCGCCGGACTTGCTGACCTCCACGCGCCGGAGGCATTGGAGCCGGCGCTCGCGTCTCTTGCCGAAGGCAGCAAGCTCGGGCTCGATCACGGCCTTGCGCCCGAGCGCCTGCGCCTGCTGGTGGAAGAGAGCGGCGGTTCGGCGGTGGAGTTCCCGGATCCCGCCGCCCTGCCCCGCGCCACCAAGAACGAGACCGAGCTGAAGGGCGCACGCGCCGCCCATCTGCGCGACGGCGCGGCTCTTGCCCACTTCCTCGCCTGGGTGGACGAGCAGACGCCCGAAAGCCTGGACGAGATCACGGTGGTGGAGCGGCTCGAGGCGTTCCGCCGCCGGGTGGGCGAGGAAGCGCAGATGCCGCTGCGCGACATCTCCTTCGACACCATCTCCGGATCCGGTCCGAACGGGGCGATCGTGCATTACCGGGTGACCGAGAAGAGCAACCGCCGGCTTTCCGCCGGAGAGCTTCTGCTGATCGATTCCGGCGCCCAGTTCGAGGACGGGACGACGGATGTCACCCGCACGGTGGCGCTGGGCGAACCGACGGACGAGATGCGCAACCGGTTCACGCTGGTCCTGAAGGGCGTGATCGCGCTCTCGATGCTGCGTTTCCCGCCGGGCACGCGCGGCATGGACATCGACGCGCTTGCCCGCGTCAACCTCTGGCAGGCCGGCCTGGACTACGGCCATGGCACCGGCCACGGCGTCGGCTCCTATCTCGGGGTGCACGAGGGGCCGCAGCGCATCGCCAAGAGCGGCAAAGAGAAGCTGCTGACGGGCATGATCCTCTCCAACGAGCCGGGTTATTACCGCCAGGGGCATTACGGCATCCGCATCGAGAACCTGATCGTCGTCTCCCCCCCGGAGCCGATTCCCGGCGGCGAGATCGACATGCACGGTTTCGAAACGCTGACGCTCGTGCCGATCGACCGGCGGCTGATCGACCCGGCCCTGCTCTCACCCCAGGAACGGGACTGGCTCAACGCCTACCACAAGCGGGTCTTCGAAGCGATCGGTCCGCTGGTCGATGGGCCGACCTCGGCGTGGCTGGAGAAGGCAACTGCGCCGCTCTAGCCCAAGACGTGCCTTAGCGCGATCAGCACCGCGGCGGAGGAGAAGAAGATCGTCATCATGCCGCCGCCGAGGAGCGAGATGGCGGCACCGGTGACGAGGGCCGCGATCTCCGCCGGCCCGCCTTCCATAGCGGCGGGCGCCACGAGTGTCGTCAGCACCGCTGCGGGCACGGCGTTGAGCCCGGCTTCCACGCGCGGGTGGATGCGCTCGAAACGGGAGAGCACGAGGTGGCCGCCTGCCCGCGTGAGATAGGTGAGGACAGCGCCGGCGATGATGATCCAGAACGTCGTGGTGGCGCTCACGGCTTCTCCTCCTTGGACGTCGAAGGCGCGAGCAGCGCACCGAGGAGGACGCCGGCAAGCGCGCCTATGGAAACGTGCCAGGGCGAGCCCACCGTCCGATAGGCGATGATGGAGACCACGGCGCTGATGCCCACCACCGGTAGCCACAAGGGGCGTTTGCGGAAGCTCATCACCATGGCGAGAAAGTAGATCGGCAGGATGAAATCGAGGCCGAACGTGCGCGCATCGGGGATGAAGCGCCCGAAAAGCGCGCCGAGCCAGGATTCGGTGACCCAGCAGAGATAAACCGGAAGCGCGAGCCCCATATACCAGGCGAAGCTGACCGGCTGACGACGCTCGACACGCTGCTCCGCCTCGGCGAACTGCGGATCGACGAGGAAAAAGAAGCCGACCAGACGCTGCAGCGGCGTCCAGTGTGCGAGATGCCGGCCGATGGTGGCCGAATAGAGCACGTGGCGGAAATTGACGGCGACGATGGAGAGCACAATCACCCACGGAGCAATCTTCGTGCCGAAGAGATCGATGCCCACCATCTGGCTGGCGCCGGCATAGATGGCCGCGCTCATCAGCACGGCCTCGAAGGTGGAAAGCCCATGCTCCAGCGCCAGCGCGCCGAAAAGAAGCCCGAACGGCACGACCGCCAGCACGACGGGAACGCTTGCCCGCGCACCGGCGAGGAAATCGTCCGACGGTCGCGGCTCGGCAAAGCTTTCTGCGGTCATGGAAGCCTCCAGTGCGGATACATAGGTCAGCAGCGCTGACCCGTCACATCAATTTCCTTGAGGGAAGGATGAAAGTGGCTGATGGTTCGGCGATTACCCGCCGATCCGCCGGAACCACGCATCCTCGTCGATCACCTCGATGCCGAGTTCAGCCGCCTTCTTGAGCTTTGAACCGGCACCGGGGCCGGCCACGACGAGATCGGTCTTGGACGAGACGGAGCCGGCCACCTTGGCACCCAGCCGCTCCGCCATATCCTTGGCCTCGTCGCGCGACATGCGCTCGAGCGCACCGGTGAACACGATCGTCTTGCCCGCCACGGGCGAATCCGTGGCGGGCCGCTCGGCTTCGAGCACATTCACCTGCGCGGCGAGCGCTTCCACGAGCCTGCGGTTGTGCTCCTCGGCGAAATAGGTGGCGATGGCGTCGATGACCGCGTCGCCGATATCCTCCAGCGCGTCCATGTCCTCGCGCGCGCCAAGATCGCCGCCCGCGACCGCAAGAGCGGCATCGTGGAACGACTGCCACGAACCATAGGCACGCGCGAGCGTGACCGCGGTGCGATCACCCACATGGCGGATGCCGAGGCCGTAGATCATGCGGTCGAGCGGGATGGTGCGCCGCGCCTCTATCGCCGCGAAGAGATTGCCGGCCGAGACCGTGCCCCAGCCGTCCTTGTCCTTGAGCTTCTTCAGGCTGCGCTCGTCGCGCCCGGCGAGGGTGAAGATGTCGGCCGGGCTTTTGACCGGCAGGTCGGGATCGTGAAAGAAGAACTCGATCTGTTTCTCGCCCAGCCCCTCGATGTCGAAGGCGCGGCGGGAGACGAAGTGGCGCAGATGCTCGATGCGCTGGAACGGACAGGCGAACTCGCCCGAGCAGCGCCGCACCACTCCCTCCCCTCCGCCTGCCGTGCCCTCGCGCACGACGGGCGTCTTCAACTCGCAAGGGCAGACGGTGGGGAAGTCGAATTCCCTTGCGTCCGGCGGACGGCGGTCCTCGGCGTAACCAAGGATCTGCGGGATGACATCGCCCGCGCGCTGCACGATCACCGTATCGCCGATCTTGATGCCGAGCCGCTCGATCTCCTCGGCATTGTGCAGCGTGGCGTTGGTGACCACCACGCCACCCACCGTGACCGGCTCCAGGCGCGCCACCGGCGTCAGCGCGCCGGTGCGGCCCACCTGGATGTCGATGCCGCGCAGGATGGTGAAGGCCTTCTCGGCCGGGAACTTATGCGCGATGGCCCAGCGCGGGCTGCGGGAGACGAAGCCGAGGCGCTGCTGCAGCGCCAGGTCGTTGACCTTGTAGACGACGCCGTCAATGTCGTAGCTCAGAGTGGCGCGCTGCTCCTCTATGGCATGGTAATGCTTCAGGAGTTCCTGCGCGCGCTCGCAAAGGCACATCAGCTCGTTGGTGGGGAAGCCGTAGCTCTTGAGCGCCTCGACCATGCCAGTTTGCGTGGTGGCGGGCATCTCGCTCACCTCGCCCCAGGCATAGGCGAAGAATTTGAGCGGGCGGGCGGCGGTGATCGACGGGTCGAGCTGGCGCAGCGAGCCTGCCGCCGTGTTGCGCGGGTTCACATAGGTCTGCTTGCCCTCGGCCTGCTGGCGCTGGTTGAGCGCCAGGAAGTCGCGGTGGGTCATGTAGACCTCCCCGCGCACTTCGAGGATTTCAGGAAAGTCGCCGGAAAGCACATTGGGGATATCGGCCACCGCGCGGGCGTTGGCGGTGACGTTCTCACCCACTTGCCCATCACCGCGCGTGGCGGCGGAGACCAGCCGGCCATTCTCATAGCGGATCGAGAGGGACAACCCGTCGATCTTGGGCTCCGCCGTCATGGCGATAGGCGCATGCGGCTCCATCTTGAGGAAACGACGGATGCGCCCCACGAAATCGACCACGTCCTCGTCGGTGAATGCGTTGTCCAGCGAGAGCATCGGCACCTTGTGCCGCACCTTCTCGAACTTCTCGGTGGCGGCCACGCCGACCCGACGCGACGGCGAATCCTCGCGGACGAGCAGTGGAAAGACCTGCTCGATGGCGAGATTGCGCCGGCGCAGCGCATCATATTCGGCATCCGAGATTTCCGGCGCATCCTCGGAAAAGTAGAGGCTGTCGTGCTTGGCGATCTCGCTTGCGAGACGGGCCAGCTCTTCCTTGGCTTGCTCCTCCGTCAGCTCGTCGACGGGGATCATGGCTGTGGTCATGGGTGGCGATCCGGATTCGTTGGGCCACCACCATATGGCTTTTGGGGCCGGCCGCTCAAGCCGCAGGTAACCTCTCTCCCGCCATCCGATGGCATGTGATTGTCTCCAGGCAAGCACCATTCTTGCCACGCCCGCTTTCGCGTCTGGCCATTGAAGGGGATTGGGAAGCGGGGCGCACCGTTCACGCCACAAAATTAAAAAAGGCGCTCCCAATGCGTCCCGCCGGCGTCTGTCCCGACTACCTATGACTCTCTTCCTCGACCGCTGGTGAAGTTTCGATGTTCAGGCATGGATCCTCGGGTCAAGCCCGAGGATCCATGCCTGAACAGTAATCATGGTCGCCGGCGCTCCCGGCCCACTCCGGAGGCCAGTCGCAACGCCCAACAAAATCACCACCCGATCCCGCGCATCGGCTCGTGCCATTCGGGATTAGCGCTCTCGATCAGTCCGACCTTCCATTGGCGCGGCCAGCGCTTGAGGGACTTTTCCCGCTGGATCGCATCGCGGATATCGAAATGCTCCACATAACAGACGAGGTGCTGGACGCCATGTGAAACCGGAGCCTTCGCCAGACTTGTGCTCGAAAACACGCCGGCTGAAGTCGTTTGTGACCTCCGTGTGGATCGGGCCGCGCTTCTGGCTGACGGTCATGCGGCATGGCCAGCCGCAAGAGCCGCCGCTACGCAAGAGCCGCGTTTTCGCGCAGGAGGCGTTCGGCGGCGGCGCGGGCTTCGTCCGTCACGGTGGCGCCGGCGAGCATGCGCGCGATCTCCTCCTGCCGTTGGGCCGTATCCATGACGGCAATCCCGGTGGTGACGCGGTCGTGGCCACCGGATTTGGCGATGAGGTAATGCGTGTTGGCGCGGGCGGCGACCTGCGGCGCGTGGGTGACGGAGAGAACCTGGATGCGCTGCGCGAGCCGTGCAAGCCGCTGGCCGATCGCATCCGCCACCGCCCCGCCAACGCCGGTATCGATCTCGTCGAAGACGAGGGTGGGCGCGGAGCCGCGGTCGGCGAGCGCCACCTTGAGGGCGAGCAGGAAGCGCGAAAGCTCGCCGCCCGACGCCACTTTCATGATCGGACCGGGCCGCGTACCGGGATTGGTCTGCACCCAGAATTCCACCCGGTCGATGCCTTCCTCCGCGCGGTCGTCCGGCTCGCTCTGGATTTCGACGATGAAGCGCGCGCGCTCCAGCTTCAGCGCAGGCAACTCGGCCATGACCGCATCGGCCAGCACCTCGGCGGTCCGCCGCCGCTCTTCGGAAAGCAGTGCGGCGACCTCGTCATAGGCGGCACGGCGTGCCTTCGCCTCCTTTTCGAGGCGGCCGAGCCTCTCCTCGCCGGCGTCCAGATCGGCCAGATCCGCATCCATACGGTCGCGCAGCGCGGCGAGATCATCCACCATCACATTGTGCTTGCGCGCGGCGGCACGCAGCGCGAAGAGCCGCTCCTCGGCCTTCTCCAGCCGGTCCGGATCGAACTCGCTGGCCCGCATGGCGGCATCCACGGCATCCTGAGCGGCGTTGAGCGACAGAAGCGCCTCGTCGAGCGAGGTGACGATCTCCTCGAGCAGGCCCGGCGCCTCCTGCGCCTTGCGCTGGAGCCGGCGCAGCAGGCCGGCGAGCGCGGGGACCGGCGAACTGTTGCCGGACAGCACCTCCTGCGCATCGGAGATATCGGCGGCGATCTTTTCGGCGCGCATCATGCGCGCGCGCTCTTCCGCCAGCTCCGTCTCCTCGCCCGGTTGCGGATCGAGCTTCGACAGTTCATCGACCGAAGCACGCAGGAAATCGGCCTCGCGTGCAGCCGCGTCGACCCTGGCGCGGTGGCGGGCCAGGTCCTGCTCGGCCTGGCGCCAGTCCCGCCAGGCAGTGCGCACCGCCGCGGCCCGGGAGCCGAGCCCGCCGAAGGCATCGAGCAACGCCCGGTGCGCGGTGGTGTCGACAAGCGCGCGCTCGTCGTGCTGGCCGTGGATTTCCACCAGTGTCCGGCCGATCTGGCGCATGAGCGCCACGCTCGCCGGCTGGTCGTTGATGAAGACGCGCGTGCGGCCATCCGCCGTCTGCATGCGGCGCAGGATGACATCGCCCTGGTCGTCGATCGCGTTGTCGCGCAGGATCTCGCGCGCCGGATGCGCCGTCGGCACGTCGAAGACGGCCGTCACATGCCCCTGTTCGGCGCCGTGGCGCACGAGCGAGGCGTCGCCCCGCGAGCCGAGGGCGAGCGAAAGCGAATCGAGCAGGATGGACTTGCCGGCGCCGGTCTCGCCGGTCAGCACCGAGAGCCCGGCCGAGAAGTCGATGTCGAGCCGTTCGATCAGGACGATATCGCGGATCGAAAGGTGCGACAGCATCGGCGCGCCCGGCGGCTAGCTCCCTACGATGGCGGAGGCGGCCCTGGAGATCCAGGAGCCCCTGTCCTCGCGCGGCTCGAGCCCGCCCGACTGCAGCAGCCTGTAGGAATCCTTGTACCACTGGCTTTCGGGGAAGTTGTGGCCGAGCACCGCGGCGGCCGTCTGCGCCTCAGAGGAGATGCCCATGGCGAGATAGGCCTCGACCAGGCGCGCCAGCGCCTCTTCCACATGGCGGGTGTTGGCATAGTTCTCGACCACGCCGCGGAAGCGCCTGATGGCGGCGATGTATTCGCGCCGCTCCAGATAGTAGCGGCCGACCTGCATCTCCTTGCCGGCGAGCTGGTCGCGGGCGAAGCGGATCTTGGTCTGCGCGTCAGCCACATATTCCGAATCGGGCCAGCGGTCGACCACCTGCTGCATGGCCTCGATGGTAAGGCGGGATTCGCGCTGGTCCTGCGTGACGTCCTTGATCTGGCGGAAATAGCTCATGCCGATCAGATACTGGGCGTAGGCGGCATCCTCGCTCGTGGGATAGAGCGTGACATAGCGCTTGCCCGCGCTGATGGCGTCCGTGTACTTGCCCTGCCGGTAGTTGGCGAAGGTGTTCATGATAAGCGCCTTGCGGGCGAACTCCGAATAGGGATGCTGGCGGTCGACGGCCTCGAACTTCGCCACCGCCTCTCTCCAGCGGCCGGCGTTGAGATTCGCCAGTCCCTGATTGTAGAGGACGTCGGCCGGCTCGGTCTGCTCGACAAAGGCGGACAGGTCCACATCCTTTTCGGCGTTGCAGCCAGCCAGAAAAAGGGGGGCGGCGAGCGCCGCGAAAGCCAGCGTATGAAGCCGTGGCCGGCGGGCACTGCTGGCGGGACTATTCACAAACATTCGCAGTCCGTTCCTCTGGAATGGCGGAACCAAGATGTGCACGCAGTCATAGGCATAAAGCAAAGACGCGGCAACGCTATCCGGCCTCATTGGCACATTTTTGTGGCGAAGAGACAGCAGCGCCAGCCGGGCTGTGGATCGCCGCTCGGGAGCCAGGCACCACGGATGAGCCGGATGCCGGATCTCAGATCACCCAGGGGGCATAGAGCGGCGCGTTGACCGCGATCATCTCAGCGCCGCGCCCGCCGCCGCGCCGTGCGGCCTCGACGATCTCGAAGGCCGAACGGTCGGTGAGCAGGTTGCGAAGTGCGGCCGCATTGATGCGGTGGCCGCCGCGATAGGAGCGGAAGCAGCCGATGAAGCGCGCGCCGGCGAGCGCAAGGTCGCCCACGGCATCGAGCATCTTGTGGCGCACGAACTCGTCCGGGTAGCGCAGGCCTTCCATATTGATGACGCGATGATCCTCGCCGATCACGACCGAGTTCTCGAGTGAGGAGCCGAGCGCGTAGCCCGCCGCCCACAGCCGCTCCACATCCTTGATGAAGCCGAAGGTGCGTGCCCGCGCGATCTCCTTCGCGAAGGTTCCGGACGAAAAATCGGTGGCGAAGGACTGGCGGCCGATGGCCGGCGTCTCGAAATCGATCTCGACCTCGAATCGCGTGCCGTCGTAAGGCTGGAACTCGGCCCACGAGCTACCCGATTCAAAGCGGACGGGCTTGACGACCCGGATATAGCGCCGCTTCTCCAAAAGCTGGACGATGCCCGCCTGCGCGAAGGCCTCGACGAAGACCGATGCGCTGCCGTCCATGATGGGAACTTCCGGGCCGTCGATCTCGATCGCCACATTGTCGATGCCCATGCCGATCAGCGCGGCCATGAGATGCTCGACGGTGGCCACATGGTCACCCGCCGGATCGCCGAGGCCGGTGCAAAGGTCCGTCGCGCCCACATCCGACGCGAGCGCGCGGATGACCTTGCCGGAGGCGCCTTCGTCGATGCGCTGGAACACGATGCCCGTATCGGGCTCGGCGGGGTTGAAATGGATGGAAACGGCCTTGCCGGTATGGACGCCGACGCCCGACAGCGTGAAACGCGACTTGAGAGTCGTTTGATATTCGAGCAATTGTACCCCCAGCGGTCCGGCCAACGGCTTTCGCTTGTTTTCCATTCTCGCGGCCCGGCTCTTGCAGCAGCAGGCCTGCCGAGGCACCCTGCTCAAATCCGCAGGGAAGATAGTGATCCGGCAGGCCAGCGCCAAATCACGCTTTCTTACCCCGTGTTACCGAACAGTCGGCCTGATTCCCAGCTCCAATCCCTTGTTTCCAAAGCTTTTTCGAAAACAGGAACGGGCGCTGCCGCGCCCGTTCCCCGACCATCCTTCAAAGCAGTTCCATCTCTTTGTCTCTGCCGCATTCGTGCAGTACCGGGTGATTCCGGCTGCAGGATGCTTCAGTTCGCCTGGCGCCGCAGGAAGGCGGGAATCTCGAGCTGGTCGTCCTCCTGCGACGGCCGCTGCTGCACGACCCGGCCGTGGTCGTCGAGCTGGCCGCGCCGCGGCGCATAGATGTTGTCGTCGGGCGCGGCGCGGCGCGGATCGGGCTGGCGCAAGCGCGGCTCCGGCGGCTGGGCGGCATGCGTGTCCTCCTCGCGGCGCGAGAGACCCGTCGTAAGGCGCTTCAGGAGCCCCATCGGCCCGCGCTCCTCCTGCTCCGGGGCGACCTCCCGGGGGCGCTGGCCTGGATCTCGGCCTGCACCACCGGCGGGAAATCCTCCACGCGCGGCATGCGCGGCGCAGGCGCGGGCTCCACCCTGGCAGGCTGCGGCTGCGGCTGCGGCGCGGGCTGCCGGAGAACCGGCTCCGGCGCGGGAGCGGCGGGCTTGAAGAGCTTGCTCTGCGGCTGGAAGCCTGCTGACGGAGCGGCCGCGCCGCCATGGCCCGCCGCGCGGATCGCGTCGGCCACCGCATCATGATGGGCGTCCACCTGCTCGTCCTGGACCATCGTCTCCGCGGGCGCAGGCTGCGGGGCCGGAGCGCGCGTCTCGAGCCCCGCCGAGGGCTTCGGCTGGACCGGGGCGGCCGGACGCGGCGGCTGGCGGATCGCCGAGGGCGGCGAGGAGATCTCATGCGCCGACTTGTCGATGCCGGTGGCGACCACCGAGACGCGGATCACGCCTTCCAGTTCCTCGTCGAAGGTGGCGCCGAGGATGATGTTGGCTTCCGGGTCGACCTCCTCGCGGATGCGGGTCGCCGCCTCGTCCACCTCGAAGAGGGTGAGGTCGCGGCCGCCGGTGATGGAGATGAGGAGGCCCCGCGCGCCCTTCATGGAGGTCTCGTCGAGGAGCGGGTTGGCAATCGCGGCTTCGGCCGCCGCCATCGCCCTGCCCTCGCCGGACGCCTCGCCCGTGCCCATCATGGCCTTGCCCATCTCGCGCATCACCGAGCGCACGTCGGCGAAGTCGAGATTGATGAGGCCTTCCTTGACCATCAGATCGGTGATGCAGGCGACGCCCGAATAGAGCACCTGGTCGGCCATCGCGAAGGCGTCGGCGAAGGTGGTCTTGTCATTGGCGATGCGGAAGAGGTTCTGGTTCGGGATGACGATGAGCGTATCGACGCATTTCTGCAGCTCCTCGATGCCCTGATCGGCGATCTTCATGCGCCGCTGGCCTTCGAAGTGGAACGGCTTGGTGACCACGCCGACGGTGAGGATGCCCTTTTCGCGCGCCGCGCGCGCCACGACCGGGGCCGCACCCGTGCCCGTGCCGCCGCCCATGCCGGCGGTGACGAAGCACATATGCGTGTTCGACAGATGATCGAGGATCTCGTCGATGCACTCCTCGGCGGCGGCCTGGCCGACCTCGGGCTGCGAGCCGGCGCCGAGGCCCTCCGTCACGGCGGCGCCGAGCTGGATCAGCCGTTCGGCCTTCGCCATGGTCAGCGCCTGGGCATCGGTGTTCGCCACGACGAACTCGACGCCGCGAAGCCCGGCCGTGATCATGTTGTTGACTGCGTTTCCGCCTCCGCCACCGACGCCGAAGACGGTGATCCTCGGCTTCAGCTCGGTAATATCCGGCTTCTTGAGATTGATGGTCATAGTCCTCGTCCTTTCCGCCTTTCCCGCCCCCGCGCCGCCGCGGTGACTGTCAGTGGGGCCCTTCCCCCGTCAAAAACTGTCTCGCAACCACTGGCCGACACGATGCAACCTGCCTCCTGTCCCCGTGGAGCGCATGAAAATGCCGCCCTTGGCCGCCGCCCGGCTCTCGAACTCCGCCACCTGCGGATAGATCAAGAGACCGATCGGGGCCGCAAAGGCCGCCCCCTTCGCCGCCTCAGGCAGGCCCGCCACGCCAAGCGGCCGACCGAGGCGGACATTCCGCCCCAGAAGCCGGCGTGCGGCTTCCGGCAAACCCGTGAGCTGGCTTGCGCCGCCCGTGAGCACGACACGGCGACCGACCAGGGCGCCGTATCCAGAACGATTGAGCCTGTCACGCACCAGTTCCAGGATCTCTTCGATGCGTGCCCGAACGATGCGCGTCATCACCGAGCGGGGCACCTGCAGCGGCTGGTCCACGTCCTCGCCGCCGATCGGCTGGATCGACACCATGTCGCGGTCGTCGGCGGCACTCGCCGGCAGCGCCGAGCCGTGCATCACCTTGAGCCGCTCCGCATCGTCGAGCCGGATGGACAGCCCGCGCGCGAGGTCCATCGTCACGTGATTGCCGCCGATGGGCAGGCCGTCGGCATGAACGAACTTCCCCTCCACGAACACGGACATGGTGGTGGTGCCGCCGCCCATGTCGATGCAGGCCGCCCCCATCTCCGCCTCGTCGTCGACGAGTGCAGCAAGCCCGCTCGCATAGGGCGTGGCCACCATGCGCTCCACCGAAAGATGCGCGCGGTTGATGCAAAGCTCCAGATTCCGGAGCGGGACGGCATCGGCCGTCACCACATGCATGTCGACGCCGAGCGTGTCTCCCATCATGCCCCGCGGGTCGCGGATGCCGCGCTCCAGATCGAGCGTGAAGCCCACGGCCAGCGAATGCACCACCTCGCGCTCGGCGCGCAGCGCCTGGCGCGCACCGGCAAGCAGCACCCGCGCGATGTCGGCATTGGCAACCTCGTGCCCGCCGAGATTGATGGTCGCGGACGCCCCCTCGCTGCGGATGCGCCCGGCCGAGACATTGACGATGAGCGAATCGACGGTGAGCCCCGCCATACGCTCCGCCGCGTCCACGGCGAGCCGGATGGCCTGCTCCGCCCGGTCGAGATCGATCACCACGCCCGATTTCAGGCCCTGCGACTTCTGATGGCCGATACCGACCACCTTGATCCGATGGGTCCTGTGCGGCAGCGCGCGCATGTTCTCGTCCGGCAATAGCCTGGCGATGATGCAGCACACCTTGCTCGAGCCGACGTCGAGAACGGTGATGATGCCCGAACGCTGCGCCGCGCCACGATTACCCAGGAACCAGCTCATATCCTGGCCCCTTTCCTGCGACGCTTCTCCATCTCCTCGAACGCTTTCTGGTGCGCCTCCGCGGCCGCCGGAGCGAGCGCCACCGTCAACCTGTCGGAAAGACGCAGGTCGATCGCCGTGATGTCACGGGAGAACAGCGAATACTCGGCGTCGAGGCGGGACGCTTCGGCCAATGCTTCCTCCACGCCCTTCTCCGGCAGCTTGATCGTCACGCCATTGTTCAATCTGAGATCCCAGCGCCGATCGGCAATACGGATATAGGCCCGCACGCGCCCCTTAAGTCCGCGCACTTTTTCCACGGAGGCGATGAGCTCCGGCCCGGCCTTGTCGGCACCCATGCCGATGACCAGCGGCAGCAACGCATGGCGCCCCCCGTCGAAAGGCGCGATAATGTCGCCGTTTTCTTCGATGATGACGACCGCGCTGCCCTGCTGCCACAGCGCAAAAGGCCTCTTTTCGACCATGTCGATGGCGAGCGTCGCGGGATAGACCTTGCGCACCGTCGTGCTCTCGACCCAGGGAAGCTCGACGATGCGCTCGCGCGCCTCGCGCACATCGAAGCCCACCATCGAGGTCCAGCCGTCGAGCCCGACCTGCTGCAGCACGTCGATCTCGGAGGTCTCACGATTGCCGGAGATCTCCACATTGTTGATGGCGAAGCCGACGCGGGAGGTCATGGCCTGGAGCACGTCTTCCGAATGCCCCCCTTCGATCACGCCATAAACGCCTGCGAGCGCGAAGAGAACCGCCGTTGCGCCGCTCGTGGCAAAGCGCGGCGGTTCGGCTTCGCCCAGCCGCATGCGCTGGACCATGCGCGCCGGCTTGCGCAGCCAGCGCGGCAATATGATGCCGGCTTCGCCGGAACGCCACTTCTCCACCGCGTTCAACGCGAACAAGACGCGTCCTCCACCATCCAACTCAACAGTGCCCCAAATTCGATCCCCGCCTGCGCGGCGATATCCGGCACCAAGGAGGTCGGCGTCATGCCGGGTTGCGTGTTGATCTCAAGCCAGACGATCCCTTCTTCCCCTGGAAGTCGGTCGTCGAAGCGGAAGTCCGAACGGCTCACACCCCGGCAGCCAATCACTTGATGTGCCTTAAGCGCCAGTGTTTCTATTTTTTGGTAAATATTCGGTGAAAGTTCTGCCGGACAAACGTGTTTTGACCCGCCCGGGACGTATTTCGAATCGTAATCATAGAAGTTGTGCCCCACGGGCACGATCTCGCAGATCCCGAGCGACCGATCGCCCATCACCGCGCAGGTAAGCTCGCGCCCGTGCATGTAGCGCTCCACCATCACCCGCTCGCCATAGGCCCATTCGGCGGCCCCGAGGATCTGCGGCGGGTTCGCCTGCCCTTCGCGCACGATCACCACCCCGAAGCTGGACCCCTCGGCGACGGGCTTCACCACGTAAGGCGGCTCCATCGGATGGTCGTTTCCGATCTCGAAGCGATTGATCACGAGCGAAGGCGCAACGGGGATGCCGGCCGATCGCGCGACGATCTTGGCGAGCTCCTTGTCCATTGCAAGCGCGGAGGCGAGGACACCCGAATGCGTATAGGGGATTCCGAGAAATTCCAGCACGCCCTGGACCGTACCATCCTCGCCATAAGGCCCATGCAGGGCGTTGAAGGCGACATCGGGCTTCAATTCGGAGAGCACGCGACCGATATCGCGCGAGACGTCGACACGCGTGACGCGATATCCCTCCGCTTCAAGTGCATCGGCACAGGAATTGCCCGAGGACAGCGAAACCGGCCTTTCGGACGAAAACCCGCCCAGGAGCACAGCCACGTGCTTCTTCGTCATTACGACGCCCTTCTCCTGCCGCGACACGCGCAGCATCCGCAAAGTTCAAACCCGCCACTTGGATAAACGCCCCCGGCTGTAAACGCGCCGACTCAAATCAAGAAACGCTTCCCCCTAAAGAATCAGAGAGTTGATTCCGTGGCAAGGCCTTGAGATTCCGTAGGATTCAAATTTTGCGAAATTTCGTCAAAAGTGATCGGAAGCAGGACCTCTCCCGAACGCGGCAAACATGCCCAGGCCGGTTTAGGGCAACGGACCGATAAGGCCTGCCGGTATTTTCCGAAGGACCTAAAGCAACTGTCCCAGGAAGGGATCGATCGCATGGCCCAGCTTGAAATCGCCCAGGCGCTTGATCTCCCATTCGAGCTTGATGCCGGAATTCTCCAGCACCCGCGCGCGCACCGTCTCGCCGAGATATTCCAGGTCGTAGCCGGTGGCCGTGCCCGTGTTGATCATGAAATTGCAGTGCATGGGCGACATCTGCGCGCCCCCGATCACAAGCCCGCGGCAGCCCGCCTTGTCGATCTCCTTCCAGGCAGACGTGCCTTCCGGGTTCTTGAAGGTCGAACCGCCGGTCTTCTCCCGGATGGGCTGCACCGTCTCGCGGTGGTGCTGGACGGCATCCATCGCGGCGCGGATCGCCTCGCGGTCCTCCGGATAGCCTTCGAGGACGGCAGAAGTGAACACGAGATCGGCCGGAGCTTTCGATTTGCGATAGGAGTAGCCCATATCGGCATTGGAGAGCACGTGCAGCTCGCCCTTGCGGTCGAGCGCGCGTACCTCCACCACGCGCTCGCGCGTCTCCACCCCGTTGGCGCCGGCATTCATCCGCAGCGCGCCGCCGAGCCCGCCCGGAATGCCGTGATAGAAATGGAAGCCGCCGATACCCGCTTCGAGCGCTGCCGCCGAGAGCCGCTTGTCGGGAATGGCCGCCCCTGCCCTGATGCGCGTTGGCGAAACGACTTCCGCATTGCCGAAGCCCTTCGCCGACAGGCGAACCACGAAGCCACGGATACCCCCCTCGCGCACCAGGAGGTTGGAGCCGATGCCGACGATGGTGACGGGAATCTCCTCCGGCACCGCCTTCAGGAAGGCTGCAAGATCCTCCTCGTCCTGCGGCTGGAAGAACGCATCCGCCTCGCCGCCGGCGCGGAACCAGGTGATCTTGTCCATCCCGGCATCAGGCGTCAGTCGCCCGCGCAGGCCGGCAAGGCGATCGCCGAGCCTTTCGAGAAGTGCGGCACCGCGGGTCACGAAGCGAGCTCCTTTGGCAGCGCATAGGCCCACTGGGTGATGTTGCCGGCGCCGAGAAAGACGACGAAATCACCCTCCCTGGCGGTCGCGCGCACGATGGGCGCGACGGCCTCCGGCCCTTCGATATAGCGCGCGTCACGATGGCCGGCCGCCCGCAGCCCGGCCACCAGAGTCTCGGACGAAAAACCCTCTATGGGCGCCTCGCCCGCCGCATAGACCGGCGCCACCATCACCGTGTCGGCATCGTTGAAGCAGGAGGAGAAGTCGTCGAAGAGGTCGCGCAGGCGCGTATAGCGGTGCGGCTGGGCAATGGCGATGATGCGTCCCGCGCTGGCCTCGCGCGCGGCGCGGAGAACGGCACGGATCTCCACCGGGTGGTGGCCGTAATCGTCGAAGATGCTGACGCCGTTCCAGGTGCCCGTGAGCGTGAAGCGCCGCTTGACGCCGCCGAAAGCCGAAAGCCCCCGGCGGATCGCCTCCTCGCCGATGCCGAGTTCGTTGGCGACCGCGATCGCCGCGGTGGCGTTGGAGACGTTGTGCCGGCCCGGCATGGGCAGCCGCAGGCCCTTGATCACCCTCGCGGCGTCGCTCTTGCGCGCCCGCAGGACGATGTCGAAGACCGAGACGGCGCCATCCATGCGGTGGTTCTCGAAGCGCACGTCGGCCTGCAGGTTCTCGCCATAGGTGACGACGCGGCGGTCCTCGATGCGGGAGACGAGCGCCTGCACCTCCGGGTGGTCGATGCACATGACGCCGAAACCGTAGAACGGCACATTCTCCACATACTGGCGGAAGGCCTCGCGCACGCGGTCGAAGGAGCCGTAATGGTCGAGATGCTCGGGGTCGATATTGGTGACGACGGCGATCTCGGCGGGCAGCTTCAGGAACGTGCCGTCGCTCTCGTCGGCCTCCACCACCATCCAGTCGCCCTTGCCCATGCGGGCGTTGGTGCCATAGGCGTTGATGATGCCGCCATTGATGACGGTGGGGTCGAGTCCGCCGGCCTCGAGCAGGGCCGCGACCATGGAGGTGGTCGTGGTCTTGCCATGCGTGCCGCCGATGGCGACCGCCTGGCGGAAGCGCATCAGCTCGGCCAGCATCTCGGCGCGGCGCACGATGGGCAGCAGCTTTTCGCGCGCGGCCACATATTCGGGATTGTCGCGCTTGATGGCGCTGGAGATCACGACCACCTCGGCATCGCCCAGATTCTCCGCGGCATGGCCGATGAAGGCCTTGATCCCCTTTTCGCGCAGGCGCGCGACATTGGCGTTCTCGGCCTGATCGGAGCCCTGCACCTTGTATCCCAGCGTGTGCAGCGCCTCGGCGATGCCGCTCATGCCGATGCCGCCGATGCCGATGAAATGCACCACTCCGATTGTCTGCGGCATTTTCATGCGCTTCTTCTCCGTTCGATTTCGCCGGGCGTCGTTCCGGAGGCAATAGCCTCCGCGAGATCGGCAAGCAATCGCGCCGCGTCCGGCCGCCCGACGCTTTTTGCGGCGGCAGCCATCGCGGAAAGCTTTTCCGGCGCGTTCATGGCGACGTCGAGAAGCCCACGCAACCGCTCGGGCGAGAGCTTTTCCTGCGCCACGATCTCCGCGCCGCCCATCCGCTCGAGGGCGGCGGCGTTGGCCGCCTGGTCGTGATCGAGCGCATAGGGATAGGGCACGAGGAAGGCCGGCCGGCCGATGACCGCGATCTCCGAGACCGTGGACGCGCCGGAGCGGGAGATGATGAGATGGGCATCCGCGATGCGGCGGGCCATGTCGGTGAAGAAGGGCGAGACCTCCGCGTCGATGCCGAGTTCGGCATAGGCCGCGCGCACCGCCGCCTCGTCCTCCGGGCGCGCCTGCTGCACGATCGCGAGGCGGGAACGCGCCGCTTCCGGCAGGAGGCGGACCGCTTCGGGGACCGCCTGGGAAAAATACTGGGCGCCCTGGCTGCCGCCGAAGACGAGCAGGCGGAAGCTCTGTCCCGGTGCCGGCGATGCGTAGGGTGTGGCCGCCGCCTCGATGACCGCCGGGCGCACCGGATTGCCGGTCACCACCGTCTTTGAGGCGAAGGGACCTTCGCCGTTTGGCAGGAAGCCGCCGGCGATCGCCGTTACGCGGGCTGCGAGCGCCTTGTTGGCGCGGCCCATCACCGCGTTCTGCTCGTGGATCAGCGTGGGCACGCCGCGCCGTGCGGCGGCATAGAGCGGCGGCACGGTGGGATAGCCGCCGAAGCCGACGACGACGGCCGGCTTCATGCGGTTGATCAGCACGCTCGATTGCTTGAAGCCGCGCCAGATCGCAAAGCCGCTCCTCGCGAGGGCGAGCGGATTGCGGGAACCGAAGGTGGCCGACGAGACCGCATGGATCCCGTCGGCGGGAAAGCTGCCGGCGAAGCGCGAGGCCCTCTCGTCCGTGGCGAGATGCACCGACCAGCCGCGCGCCCGCAATTCATGCGCGAGGGCTTCGGCTGGAAAAAGGTGTCCGCCGGTGCCGCCCGCGCTCAGGAGGATCGCCTTTCCCGCCATCTCAGCCGGTTGCCGCCGCCCGGCCGGAAATGGCGGAGAAGCTCACGGGACGCCGCTTCTCCGGCCGGCGGCGCGCCAGCGCCAGCACGAAGCCCATGGAGATGGCCATGGCGACGAGCGAGGAGCCGCCGTAGGAAATGAAGGGCAGCGTCATGCCCTTGGCGGGCATCATGCGCACATTCACCGCCATGTTGATGATCGACTGGAAGCCGAAGAGCACGACGAGGCCCGAGAGTGCATAGCGGGTGAAATCGTCCTCCTGCCGGCGGGCGATCACGAGGCCCCTGAGCACGACGAAGGCGAAGAGCGAAAGGATCAGCAGGCACATGACGAGGCCGAACTCCTCGCCGGCAACGGCGAAGACGAAATCCGTGTGGCTGTCGGGCAGGATGCGCTTCACCGAGCCCTCGCCCGGCCCCTGGCCGAGCCAGCCGCCGCGCGTGAGCGCCTCAAGGCTCATATCCACCTGATAGGTGTCGCCCTCGCCGGTGACGAAGCGGTCGATGCGCTCGGCCACGTGCGGGAAGGCCGAATAGGCGGCCACCGCCCCGCCGACGCCGAGCGCGCCGAGCACGGCGATCCACAGCCACGGCATGCCTGCGATGAAGAACATGGCGCCCCAGGTGCCCAGCACCAGCATGGTCTGGCCGAGATCCGGCTGGGCGACGAGCAGCGCCACGACCAGACCGAGGAGCAGCATGGCGAAGAGGTTGCCGGGGATCTCCGGCTGCCGCGCATGCTCGGCGAAGAGCCAGGCGCAGATGACCACGAAAGCAGGCTTCAGATATTCCGACGGCTGGATCGACAGGCCGAACAGATGGAGCCAGCGCCGCGAGCCCTTCACCTCCATGCCGATGAAGAGCGTGGCGACCATGAGGACGAGCGCCAGGCAGAGCATGGCCAGCGCCATCCGCCGCACCTGACGGGGATCGAGGAAGGAGACGCCGATGAGCACCGCGACGGCCGGGATCATGAAGATGATCTGGCGGGTGACGAAATGGAAGCTTTCGAGCCCGATGCGCTCGGCCACCGCCGGGCTTGCCGCGAAGGAGAGCACGATGCCGAGTCCCATGAGGAGAAGGAAGGCGGCGAGGAACCATCGGTCGACGGTCCACCACCAGTTCGCAACCATGCTGCGGTCGGTACGGCTGATCATCCCCTCGTCTCCCCAATGCGTTCGATGCCCGGCAGGGCGCGCACCGCTTCGCGGAACGCCTCTCCCCTTACCTCGAAATTCCTAAACTGATCGAAACTCGCACAGGCCGGCGACAACAGGACCACCACTTCGCCCGCGGGATCGTCAGCCGCATCCCGCGCTGCGTGCTCGACGGCGGCAGCGATGGTACCCGAAATCTCGTAGGCTGTCGCCTCCCCGATGGTGGCGGCGAAGACGGGCGCGGCCTCGCCCACGAGATAGGCCTTGGCGATGCGCGGGAAGAAGGGCTTGAGGCTCTCGATGCCGCCCGCCTTGGGCAGCCCGCCCGCGATCCAGTAGATCCGCGGGAAGGAGGAGAGCGCAGGTGCTGCGGCATCGGCATTCGTGGCCTTGGAATCGTTGACGAAGAGCACGCGGCCGCGCCTGCCCACCTGCTCCATGCGGTGCGCGAGACCGGGGAAGCTCGCAAAGCCTGCCTGGATCTCCGCCTGCGAAAGGCCGCAGGCGAGGCAGGCAGCCGCCGCGGCAAGCGCGTTCTGCGCGTTGTGCCGCCCGCGCAGCGAGCCGATGCCTTCGAGCGAAAGGAGCGGTTCCGCCCGGCCTCTTTCAGCGCGCATCAACTGCGCGCCTTCCGCGAAGAAGCCCTGCTCGAGCCTTCCGGTCACGGAGATCCGCTCCACCTTGCGGCCAGCCCTCTCCAGCCGATCCGCGATCGCGCGGCAATGATCGTCGTCCACGCCGATGATGGCGGTTTCGCTGCCGGCGACCAGCCGCTCCTTGATGGCGGCGTAGTTCTCCATCGTGCCGTGCCGGTCGAGATGGTCGGGGGTCAGGTTGAGAAGCACGCCGGCGGAAGGATCGAGGGAAGGCGCGAGATCGATCTGGTAGGAGGAGCATTCGACCACGTAGTGGCGGTCCGGCGACGGCGGATCGAGCGTCATCACGGCACGTCCGATATTGCCGCCCATCTGCGTGTCACGCCCGGCGGCTGCAAGCACATGGGCGATGAGCGCCGTGGTGGTCGACTTGCCATTGGTGCCGGTGATGGCGACGAACGGCGCCCGCGGCGCATGCGCACGCCGCTCACGCACGAAAAGCTCGACGTCGCCGATGATCTCGGCCCCCGCCGCCCGTGCAAGCTGCGCGCTCCAGTGCGGGCGTGGATGGGTGAGCGGGACGCCGGGCGAGAGAAGCAGCGTTCCGACAGTGCTCCAGTCGGCGTCGCGCAGATCGCCTGTCGCGATGCCGTCCGCCTTCGCCTTCGCAACGCTGTCGGGATTGTCGTCCCAGGCGAGGACCTGCGCTCCGCCCGCCACGAGCGCATGAGCCGTGGCCAGTCCCGAGCCACCGAGGCCGAAAAGCGCGACCTTTTTCCCGTTGAAGGTGGTGGCGGGGATCATTGGGGAAGCCCCACGTGAACACCCCCCTCTGGGCTGCCGCCCATCTCCCCCTCAAGGGGAGAGATTATGCCTGCCGCAATGTTGCCACCCATCCTGCGACGCAGGCGATTGGCGAAAGCTTTCGTGATAGACAATCTCCCCTCTGAGGGGAGATGCCCGGCAAGACAGAGGGGGTGAGGAAGCCACGACATTCCAGGAATCCTCACCGCAGCTTCAGCGTCGACAGGCCGATCAGCGCGAGCACGACGGCGATGATCCAGAAGCGGATGACGACCTGGCTCTCGGTCCAGCCCAGCTTCTCGAAGTGATGGTGGATGGGCGCCATGAGGAAGACGCGCTTGCCCGTCATCTTGAAGACGGCGACCTGGATGATGACGGAGAATATCTCGATCACGAAGAGGCCGCCGATGATGGCGAGCACGATCTCGTGCTTGGTCGCCACCGCCACGGTGCCGATAAGGCCGCCGAGCGCCAGCGACCCGGTGTCGCCCATGAAGATGGCGGCGGGCGGCGCGTTGAACCAGAGGAAGCCGAGCCCCGCGCCGATGACGGCCCCGAGGATGACGGAAAGCTCGCCGGTGCCGGGCACGAAATGGATCTGCAGGTAGTCGGCGAAGATGGCGTTGCCGGAGAGATAGGCGATGACGCCGAAGGAGGCGGCCGCCACCATCACCGGCACCGTGGCGAGCCCGTCGAGGCCGTCGGTAAGGTTCACCGAATTGCCCGCGCCCACGATCACGAAGGCGGCGAAAGGTATGAAGAAGATGCCGAGATTGAGCAGCAGCTCCTTGAAGAAGGGAAAGGTGAGCGAAGAGGAGAACGGCGCTTGCCCGGTGCGCATGATCACCCAGGCGGCAAGCCCTGCGATCAGGAATTCCAGCACGAGACGGAACTTGCCGGAGAAGCCCAGATGCGACTGCTTGGTGACCTTGAGGTAATCGTCATAGAAGCCGATCGCCCCGAAGCCGACGGTGACCATGAGCACCACCCAAACATAGACGCTGGAGAGGTTCGCCCACAGAATGGCCGAGCCGAGAATGCCCGAAAGGATCATCAGCCCGCCCATCGTCGGCGTGCCGGCCTTCTTGAAATGGGTCTGCGGCCCATCGGCGCGGATCGGCTGGCCGCGCCCCTGGCGTACGCGCAGGGAGTTGATGATCGTCGGCCCGAAGAGGAAGACGATGAATGCCGCCGTGATCAGCGCGCCGCCGGTGCGGAAGGTGATATAGCGAAAAACATTGAGCGCCGAGAATTCGTCGGCGAGTTCTACCAGCAGCATCAGCATCAGAAATGGTCCCCGCGCAGGCTCATGCCTACCTCAAGCCTGCGTCGGCTGGTCCGCCGCCGCCGGAAATGTCTGCAGAAAAGCATCGACGAGCTTCGAGAAGCCGATGCCCTTGGATGCTTTGATCATGATCGTGTCTCCCGGCCTCACCGCATCGAGAAGGAGAGGCTGCAACTCCCCGACGCTTTCCCGGTACTCGACCGGAAGCTCCGCCGGCGGGTTGTCCGCCAGCGCCTTCATTTCCGCGCCCGCAAGGAAAAGCAGATCGGTCTTGGTCGCCGCGACGATGTCGGCCAGGGCCTCGTGCAGCTTCGCGGAATGGACGCCCAGTTCCAGCATGTCGCCCAAGACGGCGATACGCCGGCCCTCGCCCGTGACAGGGCTTGAATCCAGAAGCTGCAGGGCAGCCTTCATGGAGGCGGGATTGGCATTGTAACTCTCGTCGATGAACGTGAAGCTTCCCCCGCCGACGCCGAGGCGGTGGCGTTTGCCCCGTCCCGCCTCCACCGAGAAGTCGCCCAGCGCCAGAAGCAGCTTCGAAACGTCCGCGCCGGCCAGATAACCTGCGCCGATGACGGCGAGCGCGTTCTGCACCATGTGCCGGCCGGGCGCACCGATCCGCCCAACCAGTTCCTGGCCCGCAATCTTGATCGTCACGGCCGAGTGATCGTCCTGCGGCTCGTACTGGGCGAGGCGGAAATGCGCGCGCACATTCTCTCCGAAGCCCCAGATATTCTTGACGCCGGCCTCCGTCGCCATGTTCGAGAGAAGCTTGAAGCGCTGGTCGTCGCGATTGATGATCGCATGCCCGCCACGCACCACGCCCGCGAAGATCTCGCCCTTGGCCTCGGCAATCTCGTCGAGGCTCTTGAAGGCGCCGAGATGGGCGGCGGCGATCATCGTGACGATCGCGACATGCGGCTTCACGATCTGCGTCAGCGGCTCGATCTCGCCGGGGTGGTTCATGCCGATCTCGAAGACCGCGTAATCCGCGTCGGCCGGCAGGCGGGCGAGCGAGAGCGGCACGCCCCAGTGATTGTTGAAGGAGCGGTCGGCCGCATGCACGCGCCCGACGCTTGAGAGCGCGTGGCGCAGCATCTCCTTGGTCGTGGTCTTGCCGGCGGAGCCGGTGACAGCGATAACCTTGGCGCCGCTGCGTGCGCGCGCGGCCGCGGCAAGGCTTCCGAGCGCCTCCAGCACATCCGGCACCACGACCTTGGGCACGGTGAGGCGGCCGAGCGCGGGGAGCTTGTCCTCCGAGATGACGAGCAGCCCCGCGCCCGCCGCCATGGCGGCGGTGGCGAAATCATGCCCGTCGAAGCGGTCGCCCTTGATGGCGAAGAAGGCCTCGCCGCGCTTGAGCGTCCTCGTATCGATGGAAATGCCGGTGACGCCTTCGGGCAGCGTCCCGAAATGGCGGCCGCCGAGCGCGGCCACCAGGTCACTGGAAGTCCATAGAAGCGTCACGCGCCCTTCTCCCTCAGCGCCTGCCGCACTTCCGCGTGGTCGGAGAACGGGAATTTCCGGCCGGCGATCTCCTGGCCGATCTCATGCCCCTTGCCCGCGACGATCAGCGTGTCGCCCGACCTGAGCATAGCGACGGCGGCGCGGATCGCCTCGCGGCGGTCGCCGATCTCCGTCGCCTCGGGCACCGCTTCGAGGATCGCCCGGCGGATCGCGGCGGGATCCTCCGAACGCGGATTGTCGTCCGTGACGATCACCACGTCGGCAAGCTGCCGCGCGATGTCGCCCATGATGGACCGCTTGCCCGGGTCACGGTCTCCGCCGCAGCCGAAGACCACGATCACGCGGCCGGTGGTGAAGGGCCGAACAGCCTCAAGCACGTTCTTCAGCGCGTCGGGCTTGTGCGCGTAGTCGACATAGACCTGCGCGCCGTCCTCCGTCGCGCCGGTAAGCTCCAGGCGGCCCGAGGCGCCCTTCAGATGCTCGAGCGCGGCGAGCGCATCGTCCGCCGCAAGGCCCGTGGCGATGGCGAGCCCCGCCGCCACGAGCGCATTGGAAACCTGAAAATCGCCGGCAAGCGGCAGCACGATCTCGTGGATCTTGCCTTCGTGCTCGATCTCGGCACGCTGGCGGTGGCGCTCGTGCTCGACGCGCTTCAAGGTGAGGAAGGCGCCCTTGCGGCCGACGGTGCGCAGATCGAGCCCTGCCTTGCGGGCCGCACTTTCCGTGGGCTCGGACCAGGGATCGTCGGCGAAGATGACCGCCGGCGCGCCCCTGGGGAGCAGCGTGTCGAAAAGCCGCATCTTGGACCGGTGATAGTGCTCGACCGTGGGGTGATAATCCATGTGGTCGCGGCCGAGATTGGTGAAGCCGCCGGCGGCGAGCCTCACGCCGTCGAGCCGGCGCTGGTCGAGCCCGTGGCTCGACGCCTCCATGGCGGCGTGGGTGACGCCCGCATCCGCCAGTTCCTTGAGGAGATGGTGCAGCGAGAGGGGGTCCGGCGTGGTGAGCTCGCCATATTCGTCACGGCCGGGAGCCACGACGCCCGTGGTGCCGATCGAGGCGGCGGCGAGGCCCGCCTGTTCCCAGATCTGCCGCGTGAAGGAGGCGACGGAGGTCTTGCCGCTGGTGCCGGTGACGGCCGCCATGGTGGCGGGCTGGGCACCATGCAAACGGGCGGCAGCGAGCGCCAGAGCACGCCGCGGATCGTCGACGGCAATGACGGGAACGCCGATCTCGGCCATCGTGCCGGGCCGGGCGACGACCGCCACCGCACCGCGCCGCACAGCCTCCGCGGCGTAGGTCGCGCCGTCCGCCTTGGAGCCTTGCAGCGCGAAAAAGACGTTCCCGGCAGCAACCCGCCGGGAATCCGATGCGAGACCGGAGATTTTCACGTTGGTGTCCACGGGTCCGCCTTGCGGCAGGATATCGGCAAATTCGCCCAGCTTCATCGCATCCCAGTATTCTCTGCGGTCCATTCCGCCTCGTTTGCGGGAATCACCGGTAGGAGACCAGCAAAGCGTCACTTTCATGACCGAAATCCGGCTCCACGCCAAGTAACGGTGCGGTACGGCGGATTATGTTGCTGACGGTCGGCGCGGTGTTGAGGCCCGAAGTGGCGGACATGCCGGGCTTTTCCCCCTTGGGCTCGTCCAGCACCACCGCCACCACATATTGGGGATCGTTGATGGGATAGGCGGCCAGGAAGGCATTGAACCGCTTGTCGTTGGAATACCGTCCGTTGACCACCTTCTCGGCCGTGCCCGTCTTGCCGCCCACATAATAGCCGGGCACGTCGGCGCGCGAGCCGGATCCGCCGGTGCCCTTCTGCACGTTCAGGCGGAAAAGATAGCGGATCTTCGAGCTCGTGTCGGGGGAGATCACCTGGGTCGCGACCGCATCCGCCTCCTCCTGCGTGCGCGGCAGGAAGGTGGGCGGGATGAGCTTGCCGCCGTTGATCATGGCGACGGCGGCGGCGGCGGTCTGCAACGGGGTGGTCGCCATGCCGTGCCCGAAAGAGATCGTGACCGAGTTGATCTTCTTCCACTCCTTGGGCTCGGTGGGCTGGGCGACTTCCGGAAGCTCGGTCTGCATCCTGTCGAGGAGCCCGATCTTCTTCAGGAAGGCCCGATGGCCTTCCAGGCCCACCACGTCGGCCATCTTCGCCGTGCCGATATTGGAGGAGTAGATGAAGATCTCCGGCACCGAAAGCACCCGGCGCTTGCCATGGAAATCGTGAATGGTGAAGCCGCCGATGCGGATCGGCCGGGTGGCGTCGAACGTGTCGTCGAGATCGACCTTGCCGGAATCGAGCGCCATGGCGGTCGTGAAGAGCTTGAAGGTGGAGCCCATCTCGAACACGCCGGCCGACATGCGGTTGAGCCGGTCCTTCTCGAGCGCGTTGTAGGGATTGTTGGGATCGTAGTCCGGCAGCGAGACCATGGCGACCACTTCGCCGGTGCGTGCGTTGAGGATGACCCCGCCGGCCGCTATGGCATGGTAGCGCTCCATCGATTGCGAGAGCTCGTCATGCAGGATGTACTGGGCTCGCAGATCGATGGAGAGGCGCACGGGCTTGAGCGTGTCCGGCCCGGCAAGGCCCAGCGCCTGGAGATCCGCGAGGCCCTGGTCGTCGACATATTTCTCCATGCCGGCGATGCCCTTGTTGTCGATGTTGACGAGGCCCAGGATGTGCGAGGCCGTCGCCCCGCCCGGATAGAAGCGCGTCTTCTCCGTGCGGAAGCCGAGACCGGGAACGCCGAGCGCCAGAATATCGCTCTGCTGGCCCGGGGAGAGCTGCCGGCGCAGCCAGACGAAACCTGCATCGCTGTCGAGCTTGCGATAGGTCTGCTCGTAATCGAGATCGGGCAGGACCGTCTGCAGCTTCTCGATCGCCTCGTCGATATCGATGATGTGGCGCGGCTCGGCGAAGAGGGAGGCGGTCTTGATGTCGGTGGCGAGCACCTCGCCGTTGCGGTCCAGAAGGTCCGGCCGCGAGGCGGTGGGGCGGCTTTGCGGCAGGTTCACCTGCGGCTCGTCGGCAAGGCCGAGATGCACGAGGCGCGCGCCGATCGCACCATAGATGCCGAAGAGCACCGCCATGGCCATGACGATGCGGCTTTGCGCGCGGCCGCCGGTCGCCTTGCGCCGGCCCTCGACCACGATCGCGGACGACTCAGCCTCCGGTGCCGACGCAGGCCTTGATTTCCAACGGGTTCCGAGCCTCATCACCGCACACCTCCGGTAACAGTGGGATCGGTCTTGGGGTCGGGCTGCAGACCGCCGATCTCGGCGATCAGGTCGCCCACATTGTCTTCGGGGAACGGGATGCTGCGCAGCGCGTCGTAGCCGACGATCTGCTGCGGCTGCAGGATGCCGAGGCCGAGTTCGGATTCGTAGGACCGGGCGAGCGTCTGCATCCGGCCGGGCTGGGTGAGCAGGCTCCAGTCGGCCTTGAGCACGTCGATCGTGTCCTTCTCGAGCTGGACCTTGGTTTCCAACTCGCCGATGCGGTCCATCATGGCCTCCGCATCATGCTTGGTCTTGTAGGTGAAGGCGGCTGCCGAGAGCATGACCGCAATCAGGATGACGTCGCTGGTCCGAAACATGGCCTACCTTGTCTTCTCGCCGAGCTGCTCGGTCACGAACAGCGCGGGAACACCGAGCATCTTGAAATCTTCCGGACCGGCCGGATGGGCCGTCCGCCGTGCGGCTCTGAGATGCGCCGAGCGGGCGCGCGGGTTCTGTGCCGTCTCAGCCTCCCCTGGCGAGACGGGCCTCATCGGCTTGTCGAAAGCCGGGCGCGGGGCCGCGGCTTCCGGCAGATGCCGCGAGCGGGCCTGCGGGCCGGAGCGGGCCACGAGGAAGCGCTTCACGATGCGGTCCTCGAGCGAATGGAAGGTGACGACGGCAAGCACGCCACCAGGCTTCAGGACACGCTCGGCGGCAAAGAGCGCGCGGGCGAGCTCGCCCAGCTCGTCGTTGACGAAGATGCGCAATCCCTGGAAGACGCGGGTGGCCGGATGGATCTTGTCGGTCGGCCTGTGGCCGACGACGCGTTCGACCAGTTCCGCCAGATCGCCGGTCGTCCGGAACGGCTTCTCCGCCCGCCGCTTCTCGATGGCACGGGCGATGCGGCCGGCGTGGCGCTCCTCGCCGAGCAGGCCGAAGATGCGGGCGAGGTCCCCCGTCTTGAAGCGGTTGACGACATCTGCCGCACTCGGGCCCTCCCGGCCCATGCGCATGTCGAGCGGCCCTTCCCTGCGGAAGGAGAAGCCGCGCTCGGCCTGATCGAGCTGCATGGAGGAGACGCCGACATCGAGCACCACGCCGTCGAGCATCTCGCCGGCAATGGCCTCCATATCGGAAAAGCGGCCGCGCTCCAGCCGCAGCCTGCCGGCGAAGGCCTCGGCGAGCGGCCGTCCGCCCTCGATCGCGTCGGGATCCTGGTCGATGGCGATCACGCTCGCGCCGTGCTCGATGAGCGCCCGCGTGTAGCCCCCCGCCCCGAACGTGCCGTCCAGGATCAGCCTGCCCTCGGCCGGCCGGAGGACGTCGAGCACCTCGGCCAGAAGAACCGGAATGTGACGGGCCGGTCCGCCACCGGCATCTCCCGTGCCGTGACCCGCCATCATTCCGCGCTCGCCGCGGCCCGAGCCTCCGAGGCCTGCTGCCGCAGTTTGAGGAGCCTTGCGCGCACGTCCGCCCCATGGGCCTCGAGCCGCTGCGGCTCCCACATCTGGAAGAAGAGCCCCCGCCCGACGAAGGCGACCTCCGCCGTGATCCCCGTATGCTCGCGAACGAAATCCGTGATCGTGATCCGCCCGTCCTGGTCGAGCTTCAAAAAGCTGCCGTCCCCATGCACGAAGAAGGACATGTCGTCGGCCGTCTGCAGGAAGGGGTCCTCCAGCGCGATGCGCTGCTCGTAGCGGTCGAGCAGGTCCGGACCACCCACATCCATGGCCGGCACGTCCAGCGCGCGCAGCGCATAAAGGTCCGTGAAGCCGCGCTTCTGGACGACAGACCGGAAATGGGCCGGCACCGACACCCGCCCCTTCGTGTCGATCCTGTTGATCGCGCTGGATAAGAACCGATCCATGATCTGCGACGGCCGCTAGTGCCCTGCCCCTCTGCATTGCTCCGACCGCAGAAAACCGCGGCTCCTTGATGGCTTGCCCGCCCCCGCGCGCAAACACGTCCCTGCACCCCGCCCGAACCACGGGCGACGACACCCTCAAAAGCCTGACTGAAACGAGAACTGATCTGTTCAATGGGATACCATGGGACAATATGGGCGTCAACGGGAATAAGGTCCACAACGGGCCTAGGCAAGCTCCCTCCCGGGCTTCTTCGGGCCATCCACGGTTATGCGCCGTTAACGCTAACAAAGGGTTGAGAACTGCGCTGGCGTCCCGCGGAGGGCTCGCCGCCCTCCGGCGGCAACCGGGGCCTTATTCCGGTCGCCGGCGGGACGTCGACGTTCAGGCATGGATCCTCGGGTCGAGTCCGAGGATGACGAGGAGGAGAGGTTCTCCGCAAATCTCAACGCTGGCGATTGGCGAAAACGCCTCACGCGTTCGTCATCCTCGGGCTCGGAGGATCCATGCCTGAACAGCTCCACCAGCAAGACACATCAGGGTGTGGGGGAACGGCATGGGCTTTTCCGCCAGTCGCGTTCGGGATCTGCGGAGACCTCACCACTTCGTCCTCGGGCCAAGCCCGAGGATCCATGCCTGAACGGTTCCACCAGCGAGGTATGAGGAATATGAATCCCCTCGCGAGCGAACGCCCACAAGCAACTGAAAAGATGGAAATACCAGCCGGTCTGTAAGCCGGGTTCTGTATGGCCGCGCCGCCGAAGCGGCGCGACGTGACGGCCATTCCTCTGCGACCGATGTCGCCATCGGCCTCGTGCAACCTACCCGAACGGCTGGGCCGGAAAATGCCCTGAAGGTTGCCCTTCGCGCCGTTCCTATTCGGTCTTGCTCCCGGTGGGGTTTACCGTGCCGCTTCTGTTGCCAGAAGCGCGGTGGGCCCTTACCCCACCCTTTCACCCTTACCCCGCCGGTATTTCGGTTCCGTTTGCCGGATTGCGGCAAGCCGAGCCGAAATGCCGGCGGGGCGGTCTGCTTTCTGTGGCACTTTCCCTGGGGTCACCCCCGCCGGGCGTTACCCGGCACCGTATTTCCGTGGAGCCCGGACTTTCCTCACGCGCGGCCTTTCGGCGCTTGCGCGTGCGGCCGTCCGACCGGCTGGTGCCCCGTATAAAGGCATTCCCGAGGGAAAAGGCAATGGGGCCCGGTCATTTCCCCCCGATCAGGCGCTTCACCTTCTTGCAGTAGGCGGAAGAGATCGGATTCATGCGCTTGGCGGCATGACCGGCATTGTATTTGAGGATGGCCGAGCACGTGTTGCCGCCGCCGAGCTTGAACGCCTTGCCGAGATACTTCATGCCGTATTTGATATTGGTCTCGGGCTCGTACAGTCCCTTGGCCGATCCGCTGTAGCCCATCATGCGGGCCGTGGCGGGCTTTATCTGCATCAGGCCGATCTCCCCGGCGCTGCCGCGTGCCGAGGGACGGTAGTTGCTCTCCACCGAGATCACCGCGTGGGCGAGCACAACCGGCACGCCGTTTTCCGAGGCATAGCGGGAGATGATGGAATGGTAAGGACGTTCGGTGCCGCCCTTCTTGCCCGGCGCCTTCGTGGCGCCCGTCACCATCTTGTCCACGCCCATCTTGTCGAGATCGGCGCTCGCCGCGCCGGGCCCCAGGCTCGCCACTTCCGTTCCGTCCGCCTCCCCGGCCCGCAGCGCCCGCTTCAACGCGTCGCCCAAAGTGCTCGGCGTCGCTTCAGCATTTGCCGTCGCCAATTTTTCCCGGGAAGAAGCATCGTCTGCATGCGAGGCAATAGTCATCGCTCCGGCAGCAACGGCTGCCGCAATAAACACACTGATTTTCATAATTACCCGTTTGTTATTGCCGCCGTTTGGACTTTCGGCGGTTCATGGTTGCACTTCGCGGGGTTCGGTTGAACCACCCGCCCTCGATGGAAAGGCGTTTCGCAATCGAAGATGAACCAAAAAGGGCCGAGCCGATAAAAAAACATGACCGGCCGTAACATTTAAAGAAAAATCGCCTCAAACCCGCGTTTGCGGCAGGCTTGCGATCAGCGTTTCCAGCGTCTGGCGCGTGGAGGAATCAGCCGCGCCATCAATGCGCGCGGGGCGGAAGTGGCGCTGGAAAGCGGCAACCACCGTCTCCGTTCGAGCGTCATAGATCCCGGTGATTTCAACGCCGTAGCCATAGGCGGCCAAGCGGCGTTGCAATGCCGCGACGGCTTCGCCCCGGTTGCCCACCGCAAGCGCCTCCCCCTCCGCGATGGGTTCGGGCGCGACATAATGGCCGACGCCGTTATCGGCCAGCACTTTCCAGGGAAACTTTTCGCCCGGATCCACCTTGCGCCCGGGTGCCGTATCGGAATGCGCGAGCACTCTTTGCGGCAAGACCGCGTGGCGGCGGCAGATGTCACGGCAGAGCGCGATGACCCCCTCCACCTGCACCTGCGGAAAATCCCGGTAGCCGTACTGGTGACCCGGATTGACGATCTCGATGCCGATCGAGAAGGAGTTGACGTCGCTTTCGCCTTGCCAGGACCCGCTCCCCGCATGCCAGGCGCGGGCGGCCTCCGGCACCATCTGCACGATGCGCCCATCCTCATGGACGAGATAGTGCGAGGAGACCTCGCTGACGGGATTGCAGAGCCATTCCTCCGCGGCCGCACCGCTGCTCATGCCGGTATAATGCAGGATCAGTGCATCCGGTCTTCGTCCTCCCCGCCTTTCGCCGAAATTCGGCGACGGGCGGACGACCGCCCCAGAAAAATCGGGCGAAAAGCCCGTCATGCGGGAAGCCAGCCCTTCTCGATCTGCTCGAAGGCGGCATTGATGGCCGCAAGCCTGGCATTGGCGAGCGCGAGGAACTCCGCGGGCACGCCACGCGCGAGCAGCCGGTCGGGGTGGCTTTCCATCACGAGCTGGCGATAGCGCCGCTTGATCTCCGGGAAAGGCATTTCGGGATCGACGCCGAGAAGGATGTAAGGGTCCGCCTTGCCGCCGGCTGCATGGCGCGCCCTGATGGTGGCGAAGCGGCTTTCGCTGACGGAGAAGATCTCGGCCACGCGCGCCAGGAACGTGTCCTCCCGCTCGTGAAGCACCCCATCGGCCTTGGCGATGTGAAAGAGCCCGTCGAGGATGTCCTCGAGCATCGGGCAATTCGCGTGTCCCGAGCCGCACAGTCCCGCCATCTGGCCGGCATAGGCCTCGAAGCCCGCCACGTCCTTCTTGGCCAGGTCATAGAGGCGCATCACATTGCGCATCTCGCCCGGCGGGACGGAGAAGATCTCGTGGAAGGCTCGAATTTCGTTGGCTGTGACGATGCCGTCGGCCTTGGCCATCTTGGCGGAAAGCGCGATGATGGCGATGGAGAAGGCGACGCGCTTTCGCAACTGCGGGTCGCCCTGGAAAGCCGTTCGCACCGCCTCCACGAGCGTGGAGAGCGCACTGCAGGAGGTGCGGGCGAGGAGTTCGGAGATGCGGAGAAAGATCGACATTTGACCCGCATCTCTAAACCGATTTGGACCCGATTTCGAGATAGCTTTTTCGTCGCAGGGCGGAGATCGAGAAATTCCCGACCCATTCCGCGGCGGACGGGATGCCGCATGCGCAAAAGAGAAAGGCCGGGCACTCCCGGCCTTTCTGCTTCCCGAAGCCCGATCCGAGTCTTGCTCGATGATCGTTCCGCCGGCTGTGAGCCCGGCGGAGCTTCGTGGCACTTTCACGTGTCTACTGAGCGGTGCCGGTGTCGGCCCCGCCGCCAGCACCCGTATCGGCCGGCGGCGTTGCGGCCGGAGGTGTGGCCGGCGCGGTCTCCGGCGCCGTCTGCGTCGCATCGGGTTCCACGCTCTGCGTGGTGGTGTCGTCGGTATCGCCACAGGCGGCCAGCCCCAGAAGGGCAGCGCCGGATACGAGACCAATCAGAAGCTTGTTCATCGAGTTCTCCCTTTGCCTATGGAGCCCAGTTGGGCAGCCGCATCGGAAATGCATTGAAACGGCGGCGGTTTCCTCACATTGGATGACAGACTGTCATGGTTTGCGGACGTTTCGCGCGGCCGGAGCAGGGCCGCGCGACACCACCGGCATTCACCGGCCAAATAGGACATGCTGATAATATGTCGATAAATTATTGACGTCTTCACCGTGACGTGGTTGCTGCTACTCTGCTTCATCGGTGTGGAGAGGATGCATGACTTGCGGCAAATGGGATTTCTGGATCGATCGCGGCGGCACCTTCACGGACGTGATCGGCCGCGACCCGGAAGGCGGGCTGCACCAGCGCAAGCTCCTGTCGGAGAATCCGGAAGCCTATCGCGACGCCGGCATCCAGGGCATCCGCGACCTTCTGGGCGTAACCCCGCACGAGCGCATTCCCTCGGAGATGATCGGCGAGGTGAAGATGGGCACGACGGTGGCCACCAACGCGCTTCTGGAGCGTAAGGGCGACCGGGTGCTGCTTCTCATCACGAAGGGTTTCCGTGACGCGCTGAAGATCGCCTATCAGGCGCGACCGGACATCTTCGCCAAGGAGATCATCCTGCCCGAGCAGCTCTACGAGCGCGTCATCGAGGTGCCGGAGCGGGTGCGGGTCGACGGCGAAGTGGAGACGGAACTCGACCTGGAGGGCGTGCGGCACCAGATGGAGGCCGCACGGCATGACGGCATCGATGCGGCGGCCATCGTCTTCATGCATGCCTGGAAACATCCCGCGCACGAGCGAAAGGCGGCCGAACTCGCCCGCGCGATCGGCTTCACGCAGATTTCGACCAGCCACGAGATCTCGCCGCTGATCAAGCTCGTCGGGCGCGGCGACACCACCGTGGTGGACGCCTATCTCTCGCCGATCCTGGCGCGCTACGTGCAGCTGGTGGCCGGGGAGCTCGGAATCGAATCCGCCGATGCCGCCGGCCTGCCCCGCCTCAAATTCATGATGTCCTCGGGCGGGCTGACAGCGGCCGACATGTTCCAGGGCAAGGACGCGATCCTGTCGGGTCCGGCCGGCGGCGTGGTGGGCATGGTCGAAACGGCGCGCATCGCCGGCTTCGAAAAAGTGATCGGCTTCGACATGGGCGGCACGTCGACCGACGTCGCCCATTACGACGGCGCGTATGAGCGCGCTTTCGACACGGAGGTTGCCGGCGTGCGCATCCGCGCGCCGATGATGCGCATCCACACGGTGGCGGCGGGCGGCGGCTCGATCCTCCATTATGAGGACGGACGGCTGAAGGTGGGCCCGGATTCGGCCGGCGCCAATCCGGGCCCTGCCTGCTATCGCCGGGGCGGGCCGCTCGCCGTGACCGACGCCAATGTGATGCTGGGCAAGCTGCAGCCCGACTTCTTCCCCGCGATCTTCGGCCCGGAGCAGAACGAGGCCCTGGACGTCGGCATCGTGCGGGAACGCTTCGCCCAACTCGCCGAGAGGATCGGCGGCGGCCGCAGCGCGGAAGCGGTGGCGGAGGGCTTCATCACCATAGCCGTGGAGAATATGGCCAATGCGGTGAAGAAGATTTCCGTCCAGCGCGGCTATGACGTGACGCGGTATCTTCTCAATTGTTTCGGCGGCGCGGGCGGGCAGCATGCCTGCCTGGTGGCGGACGCGCTCGGTATGGAATCCGTGCTGATCCATCCCTTCTCGGGCCTGCTGTCGGCCTATGGCATTGGGCTTGCGACCGTCTCGGCCTCGCGCCAGAAGGCACTGATCAAACCGCTGTCGCAGGGCGCCCTGGGCGAGATCGATGCTATGGTCTCGCAACTCAAGGACGAGGTGGCGAAGGAGCTTCGCGATCAGGGCATCGAAGCAGGCTCGACGGAATGGCGCCTCCGGCTCGAAATCCGCTACGACGGCACGGACACCACGCTCTCCATCCCCTTCGACGACCGCTCGGTGGACGAGGCGAAGACGCGCTTCGAGGCCGCGCACAGGGCGCAGTTCGGCTTCGTCTATGACGACAAGCCCATGGTCGTGGAGGCGGTAAATGTGGAGGGCGTGGACGCCCGGTCCGCCGCACCGGAAGAGCCCGTCCTGCCCGTAAACGACAACGCGCCCTCGCCGCATGTCGCGCGGCAAATCTTCTGCGAGGGCGAGTGGCGGGATGCGGACGTGTTTTTCCGCTCCACGCTCTCGCCCGGCAACCGCATCGCAGGGCCGGCCCTCATCATCGAGGACAACCAGACGATCGTGGTGGAGCCCGGCTGGCAGGCCGAGATCACCGCGCGCGACCACGTGCTGATGCGCCGGGTGGAGAAGAAGCCGCGCCAGGCAGCGCTCGGCACCGAGGCGGACCCGGTGATGCTGGAGGTCTTCAACAACCTCTTCATGTCCATTGCCGAGCAGATGGGCGTGACGCTGCAGAACACCGCCTATTCGGTGAACATCAAGGAGCGGCTCGACTTCTCCTGCGCCGTGTTCGACCGCACCGGCGCGCTGGTGGCGAACGCCCCGCACATGCCGGTGCATCTCGGCTCCATGGACCGTTCGGTGGAGACCGTCATCCGGCTGAACGAGGGCGACATCCATCCGGGCGACGTCTTCGCGCTGAACGCGCCCTACAACGGCGGCACGCACCTGCCGGACATCACCGTCGTCACCCCGGTGTTCGACGATGAAGGCAAGACCATCCTGTTCTACACCGCCTCGCGCGGGCACCATGCCGATGTGGGCGGAACGGCACCCGGCTCCATGACGCCGCTCGCCACCACCGTGGACGAGGAAGGCGTGCTGTTCGACAATTTCCGTCTCGTGGAGCGCGGCCGGTTCCGCGAGAAGGAGCTCCAGGAGCTTCTCACCAACCACCCCTACCCCGCCCGCAACCCGCACCAAAACATCGCCGACCTGAAGGCGCAGATCGCCGCCAACGAAAGGGGCGTGGCGGAACTCAGGAAGATGGTGGCCGATTTCGGGCTCGACGTGGTCGAGGCCTATATGGGCCATGTGCAGGACAACGCGGCGGAAGCCGTGCGGCGTGTTCTGGAGCGCCTGCCGGACGAATCAGCCTCCGAATACCCCACCGACACCGGCCAGGCGATCAAGGTGAAGATCACCGTGGACCGGGAGAAACGCGAGGCGACGGTCGATTTCACAGGCACCTCGCCCGTGATGAAGAACAATTTCAACGCGCCGGAACCGGTGGCGCGCGCAGCCGTGCTCTACGCCTTCCGCGTGATGGTCGAGGGCTCCATCCCCATGAATGCCGGCTGCCTGCGGCCGATCAGGATCGTCATTCCCGAAGGCTGCATGCTGCGCCCCTCCTATCCGGCCGCCGTGGTGGCGGGCAACGTGGAGACCTCGCAGCATGTGACCAACGCGCTCTTCGCCGCCATGGGCGCGCTCGCCAATGCCCAGGGCACGATGAACAATCTCACCTTCGGCAACGAGACGTACCAATATTACGAGACCATCTGCTCCGGCTCGCCGGCCGGCCACATGAACGACGGCCGCGGCTTCGACGGCACGTCGGGCGTCCACACCCACATGACCAATTCGCGCCTGACGGACCCCGAGATCCTGGAGCTGCGCTTCCCCGTACTGCTCGAGGATTTCCACATCCGCGAGGGGTCCGGCGGCAAAGGCAAGTGGAATGCGGGCGACGGCACGAGGCGCACGCTCCGTTTCCTGGAAAGGATGGAATGCGCGATCCTTTCCTCCCACCGCAACGCGCCGCCCCGCGGCATCGCAGACGGTGGCGACGGGCAGGTCGGCAAGACCGAGGTGCGCCGCAAGGATGGACGCGTCGAGGTCCTGAAAGCCTGCGACCAGACGGTGATCGAGGCCGGTGAGGCCGTGATCGTGACGACGCCCACCGCGGGGGGATTTGGGCGCTGATTCACAGCGCCGTCACACAACGTCATACGGTCTTCAACCAACTGTCATCGACATGAGCTAGCCCCTTGGAAAGGTCCAAGGGGATTCTGCCATGACCGATCTTTCCGCCGATATCGGCCTTTCTTCGCGCCGTCATATCGGCAATGCCGTCTACCAGAACAGCATCCTGTCGAAGGATGGGCTTTCGGAGCGGCTGTTCGCGCTGCTCTTCTCCGGCCTCGTCTATCCGCAGATATGGGAAGACCCCGAGGTGGACATGGCGGCGATGGAACTGGGCGAAGGCCACCGGGTGGTGACGATCGCTTCCGGCGGCTGCAACATGCTGGCCTATCTCACGCGCTCGCCCGCCCGCATCGACGTGGTGGACCTCAACGCCGCCCATGTGGCGCTGAACCGGTTGAAGCTCGCGGCCTTCACCGCGCTTCCCAACTACGAGGACGTGCTGCGCTTTTTCGGAGAGCCCGGCCACAGCGCCAACGTGCCGGCCTATGACCGCTTCATCGCCGGCAAGCTCGACGCCCGCTCGCGCCGCTACTGGGAAGCGCGCGATCTCGTCGGTCGGCGGCGGATTTCCGCCTTCACACGTGATTTTTACAAGACCGGACTGCTCGGCTTCTTCATCGCCATGGGCCACCGCGTGGCAAAGCTTCACGGCATTGATCCCGCGGAGATCATGCAATCGGCCAATCTGCGCGAGCAGCGGCGCTTCTTCGAGGAGCGGCTCAAGCCCCTGTTCGACAAGCCGCTGGTCTGCTGGGCGACCTCGCGGAAAGCGTCGCTCTTCGGCCTGGGCATCCCGCCCGCGCAGTATGATGTCCTGCTTGGATCCGGCAACGGCACCATGGCCGAAGTGCTCTCGGCACGGCTGGAAAAGCTCACCTGCCACTTTCCGCTGAAGCAGAACTACTTCGCCTGGCAGGCCTTCGCCCGCCGCTATCCGCGCGAGGGCGAGGCGGAGTTGCCGGCATATCTCCAGCGCGGGAACTTCGCGACGATCCGCGCGAATGCCGGCCGCGCGCATATCCACCACGCCAACTTCATCGAGCTCCTCGCGGCCAAGCCTGCGGACAGCGTGGACCGCTTCGTCCTCCTCGACGCCCAGGACTGGATGAGCGACCAGCAGCTCAACACGCTCTGGACCGAGATCACCCGCACGGCGGCACCCGGCGCCCGCGTCATCTTCCGCACCGCGGCCCAGCCGACCCTGCTGACGGGGCGCCTGTCCGATGCCCTGCTCGGCCAGTGGCGCTATGAGTTCGCGCGCTCGCGCGAACTTTCCGCGCGCGACCGCTCGGCCATCTATGGCGGCTTTCACCTTTATGTGAAGAAAGACGCATGAGCGCGGCGGCCGACAGCCCCTCCCATGCACGCCTGATGGACGGCGTCTACCGCCGCCAGCGCCACTTCTACGACCTCACCCGCAAATTCTACCTACTCGGCCGCGATCGCCTGATCGACGGGCTCGCCGTGCCGCGCGGCGGGACAGTGCTGGAACTCGGCTGCGGCACGGGCCGCAACCTGGCGCTCGCGGCGGATCGCTACCCGAAGGCGCTCTTCCACGGTCTCGATATCTCAAGCGTGATGCTGGAAACGGCGCAGAAGCGGCTGCGCCGAGAGCATATCCACGACATTGTGCGGCTGGCTCAGGGCGACGCTTCCGATTTCAACGCGCGCGTGCTCTTCGGCCGCGAGCGCTTCGATCGTGTGTTCCTCTCCTATGCGCTTTCGATGATCCCACCCTGGGAACAGACCATCGCCGGGGCACTCGATTGCCTGGAGCCCGGCGGCTCGCTGCATATCGTGGATTTCGGGCGGCAGGAGCGCCTGCCCGGCGGGTTCCGCTACGGCCTGCGCCGATGGCTTGCCGCCTTCCATGTGAGCCCGCGTGATTCGCTGCGCGAAGTGCTTGAATCCGAATGCGAGAGGCGCGGCGCAACACTCTCATTCGACTCAGCATTTCGCGGTTACGCGGTGCATGCGGTGATGAGGGTGGCCTGAGTAGAAGGACCCGGAAAACCCCGGTTCACTTGTGCCGCAACGCGGGCGCTGATTCCGGCGAATTGCACGCTGTCCGATTTCCTTTAGGGTGGCCTTCTGGATTTGGAAACAGGAAGATTCCATGACTCGCGACGAGCTGTGTGAGATCTATCGCGGTTATATCGATTGCCTGAACGGGCAAGACTGGAACCGGCTCGGCCGGTTCGTTGATGACGCGGTGGAATACAATGGAACCCCCGTCGGACTGCCAGGCTATCGCGAAATGCTGGAAGGCGACTTTCGGGCAATTCCGGATCTCCGCTTCAGGATCGAGCTCCTGACTTCGGACCCTCCTCGCATTGCAAGCCGTCTGCATTTCGACTGCACGCCGCGCGGCATGCTGTTTGACCTTCCCGTCAACGGCAAACGCATCAAATTCGCAGAAAACGTGTTCTATGAATTTTCCGGCGGGCGAATTCGGAACGTGTGGTCGATCATCGACAAGGCAGCGATCGCGCAACAGATCTGAGATCTTCGACCGGCAGCAATGGACTCGAAGCAGTGGTCTGACGATTTCCTCAACTCATCGATCCCTGACCCCAGACCAGCCGCCCTCCTCCTCCGCGTCCAGCGCCTTCACCACCGCCTCCACCAGCGCCTGCGGCCTGTAGGCGAGCGTCCTGGGTGTCAGTCCCATGCGCACCACGACAAGCCGGCGCGAGGGGATGACCGTGATCGTCTGTCCGTCATGGCCGATCATCCAGTAAGCATCCTCCGGCAGGTCGAAGCCCGCGTCCGGATCGGGCATCGGGTAGAGCCCCACGCGCGGCCCGTGCAGCCAGATGCCGCGGCCGTATTCGCCGCCGGATGCTTCGGTGGGCGTGCGCATCCATTCGACCCAGCCCTCCGGCAGGATGCGCTGCCCCTTCCAGACCCCGTCCTGCAGGAGAAGCTGGCCGAAGCGCGCCCAGTCGCGCGTGGAAGCATAGAGATAGGAGGAGCCGACGAAGGTGCCGCGTGCATCCGTTTCGAAGACCGCCGTGTCCATTCCCAACGGGCCGAACAGAGCCTGACGAGGCCAGGCGAGCGCCTCCTCGGGATCGTCGAAGGCGTTCTGCCAGATGCGCGAGAGCATCACCCAGGTCCCGCTCGAATAGGTGAAGCGCTCGCCGGGCCGATAAAGCAGCGGCTGGTTGGCGGCAAAGGCGGCCATGTCCGGCTCCAGGAAGAGCATGCGCGTGACGTCGCTCACGCCGCCGTAATATTCATTGAAGGCAAGTCCGCTCTCCATACCGAGCAGATGCGCGACGGTGATCCTTGAACGGCTGTCGCCAGACCATTGGGGCAGAAGATTGCTCTGGTCGACCGAGAGCTTCCCCGCCTGTACGAGCGTGCCGATGATGGCGGCCGTCACCGTCTTCGTCATGGACCAGCCGAGTAGAGGCTGGTCGTATTGCTGCACGCCCGGTCCGAACCGCTCGCCGATGATGCGACCATCGCGCACGATGACGATGGCGCGCATGCCGGGGCCGGTCAAGGCGGGATCGTCCAGGACTTCCGTTATCGCCGGATTCTTCGACGCCTCCATGCGGATGCCGTCGGGCCACATTTCCATGTCCTTCGCCGGCGTGTCGGCGGGCGGGGACGGCATGACCGCGAGCAGGCGGAGCACTGCGGCCAGATCGCCGTCGGGAACCACCGTGCAGCCGGTTGGGCCCAGAAAGACGGCTTCCCCGTCGCCCATCGAGCCGAAAAGCCCGGTGCGCACGACGGCATGGGCGGCATCCACCCGCGCCCGCATGAGCCTCAGGAGCCGATTGCCGGGTGCCTGCACGTCGTCCTCCAGCACCTCTTCAGGGTCGCGGTTGGCGAGGTACACGTTTGAGCAGACGATCTTCGCGGCATAGTTGGAACCGACGCGGATCAGTTCCGGCGGTGCGATCCAGAGCCATGATACGGCCACAACCAAAGCGAGGATGACGAGTGCCGGAAACCACTTGGCGATGGAAAGAGCTCTTCGCATATCCTATCCCGCAAGAACAACGTCACGATAGCGATTCGTCTGCCCGGAGGCTCCCACTAACATGCGCCTGATGGCAATTTTGCTGGCGTCGCTCCTGCTCGCCGGCTGCTCCAGCGTAAGCTACGACTTCTCGGACGTGGTTTCCCCCACTTCCGCCCGCATGGCGGGCGGTCCGCGCTTCGCCGACAGTGACCCGCATGAATGGGATGGCCGCGCGCCCTGGCACTATCCCATCCACGGCACCGACGTCGCGAAGTACCAGCGCGAGGTCGACTGGCATGCCCTCAGACGAGGCGGCATCCACTTCGCCTTCATCAAGGCGACGGAAGGCGGCGACCGGGTGGACGAGATGTTCCACCGCAACTGGCATGGGGCCAAGGCGGCGGGCATTCCGCGCGGCGCCTATCATTTCTACTATTTCTGCCGACCGGCGATCGAGCAGGCGCGCTGGTTCATCCGGCACGTCCCGCGGGACAGGTCCGCCCTGCCGCCGGTGCTCGACATGGAGTGGAACCATCTCTCCCCCACCTGCAGACTGAGGCCGCCGGCAGAGACCGTGCGCGCCGAAATGCAGGTTTTTCTTGATACGGTTGAGAGCCATTACGGCAAGCGCCCTATTATCTACACATCTATCGACTTCTTCGACGAAAACGGCCTCTGGCGCTTCAAGGGCTATCCATTCTGGCTGCGCTCGGTCGCCGGCCATCCGGACGAGAAGTATGAAAACCATCCGTGGATATTTTGGCAGTATACGGGAACGGGGGTTCTGCCCGGGATCGAGGGAAATGCGGATATCAACGTGTTCCACGGCAGTGCCGAAGCATGGAAGGGCTGGCTCAAGGCCCATGCGAGCTGACGGTCCCGTTCGACCAAGGAGATAAGGATGCATCTGAGAACCACACTGGCAGGTCTCGTGCTGGCGCTGTCCCTGCCTTCGGCGGCGCTCGCCCAGCAGTGCGGCGGGGATTTTGCCGCCTGGCGCGCGGACTTCGCGGCGCAGGCGCAGGGCCGGGGTGTCGGCCCGGCCGGGCTTTCGGCCCTCGAAGGCGCCAGGCTCGACGACCGCGTGCTGGCCCGCGACCGCTCGCAAGGCGTCTTCACGCAGACGTTTCGTGAGTTCGCAAACCGCATGATCAGCCGCGACCGGCTGCAACGGGGCACGGCGAATCTGCAGAGATATGCCGACGTGTTCGACCGCGCGGAGCGCGAATACGGCGTACCCGGCCCGGTAATCGCCGCTTTCTGGGCGCTGGAAACGGATTTCGGCGCCGTGCTGGGCGATTTCGACACGCTCGACGCCCTGGCGACGCTGTCGCACGATTGCCGCCGGCCGGAACTCTTCCAGCCCGAGCTCCTCGCCTTCGTGAAGCTCGTGGACCAAGGCATCGTCTCGACCGACATCACCGGCGCCTGGGCGGGCGAGATCGGCCAGCTCCAGGTCCTGCCGAGCGATTATCTGGAGAAGGGCGTGGACGGGGATGGCGACGGCCGCGTCGACCTGAAGGGCAGCGCGCCCGACGCGATCCTGACGGCGGCGAACAAGATCAGCCAGCTCGGCTGGAAGCCCGGCGAGCCGTGGCTCGACGAGGTTCGCGTGCCGGAGAACCTGAACTGGGCCGAGACCGGGCGCATCAACAAGATCCCGCGCTCGCAATGGGCAGCAATGGGCGTCACGCGTGCCGACGGCAGCCCCCTGCCCGCGGACGGGCTGATGGCCGGGCTCGTGCTGCCGATGGGCCATAAGGGACCGGCTTTCCTCGCCTATGACAATTTCGACGTCTATCTCGAGTGGAACCAGTCGCTGATCTACACGCTGACGGCCGCGCATCTGGCCGCCCGCTTTGCCGGCGCGCCCGGCTTCGATCCGCGCAATCCCGAACAGGGCCTCGCCCCCGAGACGATGAAGGTGCTGCAGCAGAAACTCCAGGCCCGCGGCTACCATGTGGGCGAAGTGGACGGCATCCTCGGCTTCAACACGCGCGAGGCGGTCCGCCAGGAGCAGCTCAGGCTCGGCCTCCCCGCCGATGGCTGGCCGACGCCGGCGCTGTTGACGGCCCTGTGAAGCGAATAGGGAGTAGCGAGTAGGGTCCAACTTTCGCCCTACTCGCTGTTCGCTCGCTCAATCCGCCATCGTCTCCAGGCTCGCCAGACCTTCCGGCGCCGCACCTTCGTCGAAGGGCGTCTGCACCTCGACGAAGGTGTCGGGATAGAAGCCGTTGAAGCGGGTCCTGAGCGCCATGGAATAGGCGCCGATATGGCCGATCTCGATCCAGTCGCCGGTGTCCACCGTCTCCGGCAGCCAGAAGGGCCGAGAGAGGATATCGACCGAATCGCAGGTCGCCCCGCAGACGCGGAAAGGCACGATGTTCTCGGCCCTGCCGTTGCGGCTGCGGATGGCGGGATCAGGGATGAAGCGGGCGGGCAGCGTGATCTTGCCCGTCCATGAATCCGAAAGCGAAGCCCAGATGCCGTCGTTGATGTAGAGCCGCCTGCCCTTGCGCAGGAGCACGCGCACAAGCAGCGAAAAGGCGCGCGCCACGATCACCCGGCCGGGCTCGGCCACCAGCGGCAGCGTGTCGAACCCCCACTCGGCGATATCGGCCCGCAGCCGCGCCATGAGTTCGTCGAGCGAGGGCATTTCCCGCTTCCGGCGGTTGGGATCATGGCCATACTCGGCCGGGAAGCCGCCGCCCACATCGAGAGCGGCGAGCGGCAGGCCCGCCCTGCCCCGCACCCAGTCCGCCGAGGCCAGCGCCCGCTCGTAGGTGTCCGGGTCCTCGATCTGGCTGCCCACATGGAAGCAGATGCCGACCTTGTAGCCGTTGCGGTGAAGCCGCTGCAGCAGTTGCACCGCTTGAGCTGCCCCGGCACCGAACTTCTTGGACAGTTCGTAGGCGGCGTGGCCCTTGGTCTGGATGCGCACGAAGACGGTGAGCGTGCCAGGATCGATGTCGAGCGCGCGCACGACGCGCGTGAGCTTCGTCACTTCGTCCTCGTGGTCCACGGCGATCACGCGGATGCCGTAGCCTTCGAGCGCCAGGCGGATGTCCGACTGCGCCTTGACCGGGTGCATGTAGAGCATCTCGGCGGACGGCGCCACGGCGCGCACGGCGGCGAACTCCGCCGGCGACGCCACGTCGAAGGCGGTCACGCCGGCCTCGGCCAGCGTCTTGAGCACGAGCGGCTCGCCGTTGGTCTTCACCGCATAGGCCGTCTTGCCGGGGAACATGGCCATGAAGCGCCGCGCGTCCGCCTTCAGAACGTCCGGACGGAAGCAATAGACGGATTCGTCGGGGCGCATGTTCAAGGCGACGTCGCGGGCGGTCTCGAATCGCTGCATGGCGAACCTCCGTGCGTGGGAAACTAGTCCGCGGCGGTCGCCAGGGAAACCGCCGCCGCGCGTTCCGCCAGAAAAACTCGCGCTTTGTGCCAGGAGCACGAAACGGGTGGCGCATCCGGCAAGCGATGTTAAGGAAGGCCGACAGGAGCGTTTCATGGCCGTCAGCGCAAGCACCGTCCAGGCCCGGCAGATCTCGATGCGGGATTGGGCGCTCATCGTCCTGCTCGGCGCCATCTGGGGCGGCTCCTTCTTCTTCGCCCGCATCGCCGTGGCGGAGATACCGCCCTTCAACCTGGTGATGTTCCGGGTGGTGATCGCCGCCCTGGTGCTTCAGCTTTGGCTGGCGTTCCGGGGACCGGGCTTCAGCCTCGCCTTTCCGATGGCGGGCAGCTTCTTTATCCTGGCGATCCTCAACAACGTGATCCCCTTCTCGCTGATGTTCCTGGGGCAGACCGAGCTCGGCGCGGGGCTCGCCTCCGTCCTGAACGCGACGACGCCCTTCTGGACGGCGATCCTCGCCAACATGCTGACGGCGGACGAGAAGCTCTCGCGCGCGAAGGTCACAGGCATCCTCTGCGGCATCGCCGGCACGGCGGTGATGATCGGCCCGGGGCTTCTGACCGGGCTGGGCGGACCGATCTGGGCCAAATTCGCCCTGGTGGGCACCGCCCTCTCCTACGCCTTCGCCTTCATCTTCGCCCGCCGCTTCCGCGACATCCCGCCGCCGGTGGTGGCAACCGGCCAGCTCACGGCTTCTTCCGTCATCATGGTCCCGCTGGTGCTTCTCCTGCACGGGCCCGCCGGCCTGTTTTCGGCAAGCGCCCATGTCTGGGCGGCCGTCCTTGCGCTTGCCGTACTCGCCACGTCTTTCGCCTATATCATCTATTTCCGCATCATCGCCTCGGCCGGCGCCACCAATGCCTCGCTTGTGACGCTGATCGTGCCCGTAAGCGCCATCCTGCTCGGCACAGCCTTTCTCGGCGAGCGGCTGGAAGCCTTTGAGATCGCTGGAATCTTCCTGATCGGCACCGGCCTCGCCATCATTGACGGCCGCGTGTTCAGGCGTCGCTGAAGCCGTTCACCTTCATTAAGGACGGACGCAAGATCACCGTCGTAAATATATTGTGAAACCGGCCGCTTTCCGCTGGGAAATCAAGCGCAAAGGCGGCAGGCTTGGAATCTTATTTCACATATTTGCTGCACTGCAACAAATAATCCTCTTGGCAACGGATTATTAATTTCTAGAATCCGGTCCTCCAGTCAGCAGAGGAGGCTTTGCTTATGGGACTGACACGGCCACTCAACGCGCTCGTGATTTGTGCGGCTTTCGCATTCGTCGGTGCGCTCATCATGGGGGTCCTGCCGTAAGCAGCTTTAAAGCCACGAAGAGCCAAAGCTGAACAAACAGGAAGGCCGGGTGAAAACTCGGCCTTTCTCATTCAGGCGGCAGCCCGCCGGGCCTGTGTCCGTTCCACGGGGCGGATGCCGATCAGATGGCAGATCGCGAAGGAGAGATCTGCCCGATTCATCGTATAGAAATGGAAATCGTTGACGCCCCGCTCGACGAGATCGAGCACCTGTTCGGCAGCCACCGCCGCCGCCACGAGCTGATGCGTGACGGGATCGGCTTCGAGGCCCTCGAAGCGCTCGGCGAGCCAGGCCGGCACATGCGTGCCGCAACGGCCGGCGAAGCGCACCATCTGGGTGAAGCTGTGAATCGGCAGGATGCCGGGCACGATGGGCACGTAAATGCCCGCGCGCCGCACCCGCTCCACATAGCGCTCGTAGACGTCGTTATCGAAGAAGAACTGCGTGATGGCTCGCGTGGCGCCGTTGTCCACCTTGCGCTTCAGCATCTCGATGTCGGTTGCGAAGTCCGGGCTTTCGGGATGCTTCTCCGGATAGGCCGAGACGGAAATATCGAAATCGCCGTGGCGGGCAAGCGCGCCGACGAGCTCCGCGCCGTTCGTATAGCCGTTGGGATGGGGCATATAGGCCGCGCCGGCCCCTTCCACCGGATCGCCGCGCAGGGCCACGAAGCGCTTCACGCCCATGGCCGCGAATTCGGAGATGACGGCATCCACCTCCTCGCGGTCGGCATCCACGCAGGTGAGATGCGCCGCCGGGGTGAGATCCGTCTCGCGCAGGATGCGCCGCACCGTCTGCGACGTGCGCTCGCGCGTCGAGCCTCCGGCGCCGTAGGTGACCGAGACAAAGTCGGGCTTGAGCGGAACGAGCCGCTCCACCGTCTCCCACAGCTTCCCCGCCATTTCGTCGGTCTTGGGCGGAAAGAATTCGAAGGAAACGCGGATCTTGCCGCCCGCATCGGGCCGCCGCGCGAATCGGTAGTTCGTCATCACGCCATCTCCCTGCGTGCGGAATTCTCTTCGGCCGCGACGGCGACCCGCCGGTCGCGCGCAAGCCACAGCTTCACGGTCAGCCCCTCGCCCGCCTCGGCCTCGGGCGCGAAGCTGCGCGTCTCTTCCAGATCGAGTTCGGCTTCGGCCAGCCATTCGGCGATCTGCCGGTCGGCGAAGCCGAGACGCAGATGCGCATGCTCCTCGCGCAGGAACTCATGCCCGTGCGGCGCGAAATCGGCGATGACCAGCCGACCGCCAGGCCTGAGCAGACGCGCGGCCTCGCGGATCGCGGCGGCCGGATCCTCGAGATAATGCAGGACCTGATGGATGGTCACGAGGTCGTGCGCGTCCCGCTCGACGGGCGGCGCATAGATATCGCCCTGGCGCACCTGCGCGCTGGCGATCTCTGCCCGCTCCAGATTGGCGCGCGCCACCGCGAGCATGTCCCGCGAAAGGTCGACGCCGACGCCGCGGCGGTAGAGTGGGGAGAAGAGCTCCAGGAGCCGGCCGGTACCGGTGCCGAGATCGACCATAGACTGGAAGGGCCGATCCCCGACGAGCGCCTTCAGGCCGGCCTCCACGGCAGCATCCGGCACGTGAAGCGACCGGATCTGGTCCCAGCTCGCGGCGTTCTTGGAGAAATACTCCGCCGCCCTCTCCTGCCGCCGGCGCTTGATGCCCTCGAGGCGCTCGAGATCGCGGTCGGTGACGGGGTCTGTGCGGTCGATGCGCGCCACCACCCCATCGATGAATTCCCGCGCCGCTTCCGTATCGGAAAGACGGAAGAAGGCCCAGGAGCCCTCCTGATAGCGGGCGATGAGATCCGCATCGAGCAGGAGCTTCAGATGGCGGGAGACGCGCGGCTGCGACTGGTTGAGGATCTCCGTGAGATCGGAGACGGTGAGGTCGGCATAGGAAAGCAGCACGAGAATGCGCAGCCGGCTCGGCTCCGCCGCCGCCTTCAGGATGTCGACCATCACGTCGAGCCGGATTCTCGCCCGTGTCAGCATGCGCCTCACTCCAGAAAGATATAAAGATATGTTTATATCGATAGAAGCCATTTGGCAAGTGGCTTGCGAAAGGCGGTGCTGGTAACTAACCACCCTTCACTCGACGCATCGGCAGGAAAGGTGAGCCGTGAAAGCACCAACCACACGCAGGCGCGCCGTAGACAAGGCGCTCACGGCGCTGCTGCCGCAAGCGCCCTATTCCGACACGGAGGCAATCCGGACGCTTGCCAATGACCGCAAGCTGCGCTCACTGCCCGCTTCGGTGACGGTGTGGCTTGCGACGGTCGCACATGTTCGCCACGTCCACAGCGATTACGACCAGCTTTTGGCCGAGGGTTACGATCGGGATGCGGCGCGTTTTTTCGTGGTCGACCAGATCAACGACGTGCTGACGCACTGGCGCGCAACGCGCCTGCTGGACCCTGACGAGGACGAGGGCGAATTCACCGCCGGCACGATCGATGGCGGGCCGCCTGATTGATTGTTCGGCCCGGCCGCGATGGCCTGGCCGTCACATCATCCTCAGCAGCGCGCCGCCGATGGAATAACCCGCGCCGAAGGCGCAGAGCAGGCCGAACTGGCCGGGCTCCATGTCCTCGTGGTTTTCGGCGAGCGCGATGACGGCGCCCGCGGCGGCCGTGTTGCCGAGCCGCTCCAGCACGGTCGGCGCACGGTCCTGCCCCACCTCCTCCCCGAAGGCGAGCTTGAGGATCATCGCATTCATGCGGGCATTGGCCTGGTGCAGCCAGAACCGGCGCATGGTGTGCGGCGTGTGGCCGTACTCGGCCAGGAACTCGACGATGAACTGATGGCCGGCGACCGTGACCTCCTTGAAGACCTTGTTGCCGATCTGCTTGATGAGTTGCCCCTCCATCGCGAGATTGTAGGGGTCTTCCTGGGCAAGGCGGCTCATGAAGCCGAAATTGGTGCGGATATTGCTGGAGAACTGCGTCCAGAGGCGGGTGTCGACGACCTCGAAGCGGCCGGGATAGTGACTGCCCTGATCCATCGCCTCCACGACGAAGGCCACCGCCGCGTCGCCGAAGATGAAATGCGTCTGCCGGTCGCGGAAATTCAGGTGGGCGGTGATCAGCTCCGGCGTGACCACGAGGATGCGGCGGTGCGCTCCCGCACGCACGAGATTGGCGGCCATATGCAGTCCCGCGAGCGCCGAGGAGCAGCCGAGCCCCATGTCGAAAGCGGCCCCTTCCGCCCCCAGCGCCTGCTGGATCTCGATGGCGATCGCCGGATAGGGCCGCTGGTGATGGGCGGCCGAGCAGATGACGAGATCGATATCGCGCGGCGAAGCCTTGGCATGCGCCAGCGCCTTGCGGGCGGCCTTGAGCCCGAACTCGGCCATCACCGAGAGCTCGCCATCGCCGCGCGCGGGTATGACGGGGGCCATGCGGGCCGGATCGAGGATGCCCTCCCGCTCATAGACGTGACGCCGACGGATGCCGGACGCATGCACGATGAAATCCGCGCTCGAGCCGGGCAGCGGCTCCTCTCCGCGCTCGGCGCGGCCCATGTTCTCGGCCCCGACCCAGCGATTGAACGCGTCGACCAGTTCCTCGTTGGAAATCGAGGCTTCCGGGATTTCCACGCCGAGACCCGCGAGGCAGATGCGGTCGGACAGCTCCCGTGACCGGGCCGGCGCGAAGTCCTCTGCGCCGCGCTCACCTATCCGGCGTAGCATCATCGATCTGCCTTGTTGCGCATGCGAGCCGGAGCCACTATGGCTCCATCCTCCCTCCGATACTATGTTCGGCAGAGGAAGGGAATGCGGATAAGCTATATTTGCCGGCTTTGCGGCACGCCAGGCTTACTTATCCCCTAACGCCCGTCCAGCACCCGTGTGAGCGCGCGCGCCACATCCTCCGAGGTGTAAGGCTTCTGCAGCATGGGGCGCCCGTGCCATTCGGCCGGAATTCCCGTCTGGTCGTAGCCGGTCGCGAAGATGATGGGCATCCGGCCTTCGAGGCGGTGGGCGAGCGGGAAGACCTGTCGCCCACCGACATTGACGTCGAGGATCGCGACGTCGGCGGCAAGCTCGCCGCCGATCATCGCCTCGGCCCGGTCGAACCGCATCGCTGGGCCGACGATCAAGCAGCCGAGATCCTCGAGGATCATCTCCAGGTTCATCGCCACCAGCGCCTCGTCCTCCACAATGAAGATGCGCAGCCCATCGAAATTGTTCGGATCGGAAGACATTGTTTCAGGTTACCCGGGGGAAAAGGGGGCAGGAGTCGCGGCAAGGCGCATAGCGGCAGGGGACCATGTCTCTGACCGGTGCAGGAGTTGAATCATGGACATGGTCCCCGCTCATGTTTCATCAAACGCGGAGAACGCCTTTTGGTTTCCTGCGCTCTCTGCCGAATACCGACGCTCCCCTGCTCCCGTCGGCTAGCGCGTCAGCGGTTTATAGGTGACACGCTTCGGATTGACGCTGTCCGGCCCCAGCCGGCGCACCTTGTCCGCCTCATATTCCTCGAAATTGCCTTCGAACCATTCGACATGGCTGTCGCCCTCGAAGGCCAGGATGTGGGTGGCCAGCCGGTCGAGGAACATGCGGTCGTGGGAGATGATGACGGCGCAGCCCGGGAAAGCCTCCAGCGCATCCTCCAGCGCCGCCAGCGTCTCGGTGTCGAGGTCGTTGGTGGGCTCGTCGAGCAGGATCACGTTGCCGCCGTCCTTGAGCAGCTTGGCGAGATGCACGCGGTTGCGCTGGCCGCCCGAAAGCGTGCCGACCTTCTGCTGCTGGTCGCCGCCCTTGAAATTGAAGGAGGAGCAGTAGGCGCGGGAATTCACCTCGTGCCGGCCGAGCTTGATGACGTCGTTGCCGCCGGAGATCTCCTCCCACACGCTCTTGTTGGGATCGAGCGTGTCGCGGCTCTGGTCGACATAGCCGAGCTTCACCGTGTCGCCGATGCGGATCGACCCGCCGTCGGGCTCCTCCTGGCCGGTGAGCATGCGAAAGAGCGTCGTCTTGCCCGCGCCGTTGGGACCGATCACGCCGACGATGCCGCCGGGGGGAAGCATGAAGCTCAGATCGTCGATGAGAAGCCGATCGCCGTAGCCCTTGGTGAGCCCTTCGGCCTCGATCACCACCTGGCCCAGCCGCTCTCCGGCCGGGATGATGATCTGCGCCTCTCCGGGGCGGCGGTCGTTCGCAGCCGTCACCAGTTCGTCATAGGCGCGGATACGGGCCTTCGACTTGGCCTGTCTGGCCTTGGGGCTTGCCGCGATCCATTCGCGCTCGCGCGAGAGCGCCTTGAGGCGCGCGGCCTCTTCGCGGCCCTCCTGCTCCATGCGCTTGGCCTTCTTTTCCAGATAGGCGGTGTAGTTGCCTTCATAGGGAATGCCGCGCCCGCGATCGAGCTCCAGGATCCAGCCGGTGACGTTGTCGAGGAAGTAGCGGTCGTGGGTGATGATCATCACCGCGCCCGGATATTCGCGCAGGTGCTTTTCAAGCCAGGCGGTCGTCTCGGCGTCGAGATGGTTGGTGGGCTCGTCGAGGAGAAGCAGGTCGGGCTGGCGCAGCAGGAGCTGGCACAGCGCCACGCGGCGCTTCTCGCCGCCTGAAAGCTTCGTCACGTCCGCATCGGGTGGCGGGCAGCGCAGCGCCTCCATGGCCATCTCAACCTGGGAATCGAGGTCCCAGAGGTTCTGGCTGTCGATCTGGTCCTGCAGCTTCGCCGCTTCGTCTGCCGTCTCGTCCGAGTAGTTCATCATGAGCTCGTTGTAGCGGTCGAGAATGGCCTTCTTGGCGGCCACGCCCTCCATAACATTGCCCATGACGTCGAGCGCCGGGTCGAGTTGCGGCTCCTGTGGGAGGTAGCCGACGGTGGCGCCTTCGGCGAGCCAGGCCTCGCCGGTGAACTCCTTGTCCAGACCGGCCATGATGCGAAGCACGGTGGACTTGCCGGCGCCGTTGGGGCCGAGAATGCCGATCTTGGCATCCGGATAGAAGGACAGGTGAACGTTCTCGAGAACCTTCTTGGCTCCGTAGACCTTGCCGAGGCCGGCCATGTGGTAGATGAATTGGCGTGCCATGGGGGCGGGACTGCTCCGTGGTGTTGGGGGTGAGAGCGAATAGGGAGTAGCGAATAGGGATCAGGCGGGCGTCCGGAACCGCGTATTTCCCCTACTCGCTATTCGCTACTCCCTATTCGCTTTTTTCGCCGCGTATGTAGGCCAAACATGCCCAGGGGGCAACGTGGCATTCGAGATCGGGACGACACTGAGGACGCCGACCGGCGCGACGCTCCGCCTTTATGCGGAGCACACGCAGGATGCGCCGCGCGGCATTGTGCAGATCAATCACGGCCTGGCCGAGCACGCCGGGCGCTATGCCCGCTTCGCCCGCTTTCTCGCTGGGCACGGATTTCACGCCTACGCCCACGACCACCGCGGCCACGGGCACACCACGGCCCCAGGCGCGGCGTTCGGCTCCTTCGGGCCGGAGCCCGCGGCGAAGAATGTGCTGGCCGATGTGCTCGCCATCCATGACCACATCACGGCGGAGCACCCGGGCCTGCCGGTGATCCTCTTCGGCCACTCCATGGGCGCCATGATCGCGCTCGCCTTCCTTGCGCGCCATCCGGACCGCCTCCGGGCCGCCGCCCTCTGGAACATGCCGCTCGCCACGAGGACCGAAGCCCGCGCGGCCAGGGCGCTCCTTGCGTGGGAGCGCTTCCGGCTCGGCTCCGACGTGCCTTCGCGCCTGATGCCGCTGCTCACCTTCCGCGCCTGGGCGAAGGCGGTTCCGGATGCGCGCACGCCTTTCGACTGGCTGTCGCGCGACCGGGAGGAGGTGGAAAGCTACATCGCCGACCCGCTCTGCGGCTGGGACGCCACGGTGGGCATGTGGCGGGAGATATTCGATTTCAACCTGATGGACACGGACGATCGCGCGCTCGCGGCCATTCCCGCCACCTTGCCGATCCAGCTCGTCGGTGGCGGTGCCGATCCCGCCACCGCGGGCGGGATCGCGCTCAGGAAGCTTGAAATGCGCCTACGACGACTGCGCATTTCGAATCTGGAAACAAGGATTTATCCCGAAACCCGACACGAATCTCTCAACGAGGTGAACAGAAGCGAGATCATGCGCGATTTCGTGACCTGGGCCAGCAAAGCGCTCCGCTGAGGATCATTCGTGCCGTGTGGCGCGGCATGCCGGCATCTGCTAGGCAGCACCGTATATTCGAGGGAAGGGCACACCGGTCCATGGCAGAACCGCCGCTCAAAGGCATTCGCGTCGTCGAGCTCGCACGCATCCTGGCCGGCCCCTGGGCGGGGCAGATGCTCGCCGATCTCGGCGCCGACGTGATCAAGGTGGAAAACCCCGACGGCGGCGACGACACGCGCGAATGGGGACCTCCGTTCGTCACGGGTGCGGACGGCGACAACCTCTCGGCCGCCTATTTCCACGCCTGCAACCGCGGAAAGCGCTCCGTTGCGCTCGATTTCAGCCGGGAGAAGGACCGTGCTGTCCTCCTGAAACTGATCGCCTCGGCCGACGTGCTGATCGAGAATTTCAAGCTCGGCGGCCTGAAAAAATACGGACTCGACTACGAGAGCCTGACGGCGGTCAATCCGCGCCTCGTCTATTGCTCGATCACCGGCTTCGGCCAGGACGGCCCCTACGCGCCGCGCGCGGGCTATGACTTCATCATCCAGGGCATGTCCGGCCTGATGTCGATCACCGGCCCCGCCGACGGCGAGCCGCAGAAGGTGGGGGTGGCCGTCACCGATATCTTCACCGGCCTCTACTCGGTGATCGCCATCCAGGCCGCACTCCGCCACGCGGACAAGACCGGCGAAGGCCAGTTCATCGACATGGCGCTCTTCGACACGCAGATCGCCGTGCTCGCCAATCAGAATCTGAATTTCCTGGTCTCGGGCGTCGCGCCCGGCCGCATGGGCAACGCCCACCCCAATATCTGCCCCTATGAGGTGTTCGAGGTGGAAGACGGGCATTTCATCCTGGCGGTCGGGAACGACGGGCAGTTCAAGCGCTTCTGTGCCGTGATCGGGCGTGAGGACCTGTCCGCAAGCCCGGACTTCGCCACCAATGCCGCCCGCGTCGCCAACCGCATCAGGCTGCGCGAGGAGATCGCGCCGCGGCTGAAGACCTTCGCTCGCGACAAGCTCCTTGCAAAGCTGGAGGAAGCGGGCGTGCCCGCAAGCCCGATCAACACCATCGCCGACATGTTCGCGGACCCGCAGACGATCGCCCGTGGCATGCGGCTCGACCTGAAGGACGGGCAAGGCAACGTGCTTCCCTCCGTGCGTTCACCTATGGTTCTATCCGAAACGCCGCTCGCCTATTCGCGCCCGAGCCCGCGGCTGGGCGAGCATACGGAAGAGATATTGCAGGAATTGGGAGAGGCCGAATGAAGACCGGCGGACAGCTCATCGTCGAGGCCTTGGAGGCCAACGGTGTCGACCGGCTCTATTGCGTGCCCGGTGAAAGCTATCTCGCCGTGCTCGACACCCTCCACGATTCAGAGATCCGCACCATCGTCTGCCGGCAGGAAGGGGGTGCTGCCATGATGGCTGACTGCCACGGCAGGCTCACGGGCCGCCCGGGCATCTGCTTCGTCACGCGCGGCCCCGGCGCCACCAATGCCTCGGCGGGCGTCCACATCGCCCGCCAGGATTCCGTGCCGATGATCCTCTTCATCGGCCAGGTGGCAAGCCACGCCCGCGAGCGCGAGGCCTTCCAGGAGGTGGACTACCGCGCCTTCTACGGCCCGATGGCCAAGTGGGCGACGGAAATCGACGACCCGGCGCGCATCCCGGAGATCGTCACGCGGGCCTTCGCGGTTGCGACTTCCGGCCGGCCAGGCCCGGTCGTGATCTCTCTTCCGGAGGATATGCTGACGAGCGAGGCGGACGCGCCCGCCGCCCTGCCCTATACGCCCGTGGAGACCCGGCCCGGCCATCACGAGATGCAGAAGCTGCGAGAGCTTCTGGACACGGCCATGCGCCCCTTCGTCATCCTCGGTGGCACGCGCTGGGACGAAGCCTCCGTCTCGGCCTTCCAGAAGGCGGCGGAGCGTTGGGCGCTTCCGGTCGGCGTCTCCTTCCGCCGCCAGATGCTCTTCGACCACCTCCATCCCTGCTATGCGGGGGACATCGGCATCGGCCCAAACCCGAAGCTTGCGGAGGCGGTCAAGACCGCCGATCTCGTGCTGCTCGTCGGCGGACGTTTTGGGGAGATTCCGTCTTCAGACTACACGCTTCTGAAGAGCCCCTACCCCGACCAGAAGCTGGTGCATGTACACCCCGACCCGGACGAACTCGGCCGCGTCTATCGCCCGACGCTCGCCATCAACGCCACGCCGGCAAGCTTCGCCACGGCCTTCGCGGAGCTCGATCCCGGCGCCACGCCCGACTGGGCGGACGAGACGACGCGGCTGCACGGCGCCTATCGCGCCTGGTCGACGCCGCCCGCCACCGGCCCCGGCCCGGTGCAGATGGGGCCGATCTGGACCCATCTCGAAAGCGTGCTGCCGGAAGATGCGATCCTGACCAATGGCGCGGGCAACTACGCCACCTGGATCCACCGCTTCCACCGCTTCCGCCGCTATGCCACGCAAGGAGCTCCCACCTCGGGCTCCATGGGATACGGCACGCCGGCCGCGGTGGCGGCGAAGGACCTCTTCCCCGACCGTCTCGTCGTGGCCTTCGCCGGCGACGGCTGCTTCCTCATGAACGGGCAGGAATTCGCCACCGCCGTGCAATACGGCCTGCCCGTCATCGTGATCGTCGTCAACAACGGCACCTACGGCACCATCCGCATGCACCAGGAGCGCGAATATCCCGGCCGCGTCTCTAGCACGGACCTGAGAAACCCCGACTTCGCCGCCTTGGCCCGCGCCTATGGCGGGCACGGGGAGACGGTGGAGAAGACCGAGGACTTCGCCCCGGCCTTCGAGCGCGCGCGGGAAAGCGGCAAGCCGGCCATCATCGAGGTGAAGCTCGACCCGGAAGCGATCACCCCGACGAGGACGCTGACGGAGATCAGGGAGGGGCGGTAGGCCTGGCGGTAGCTATCGCCGCATTCTGGACATTTGACGCGAGCCGATGATCTCTTGAAAGCCGACTGTCCTACCGGCCTGTGTCTTCCACGAAATTCATCATCACTTCCTCGAGTCTGGAAAAGCCGATGCCCGTGCCGTTCTCCCGGACATCTCCGTCAGCCGGGTTTGCGAAGACAGCTTGTTCGGTAAATGTCATCGCGGTTTTGCCGTCCCGGCCTTCGAACTCGACAGTGACGAGCGAGGACGAAATGGGGGCGCCGTCGGTCCGCATTGTGTAGGCATAGACGATGCGTTGGCGGGGGTGAACTTCGAGGAAGTGCGCCAGCAGAGCCTGCTCGGTGCCGTCTGGCATTCGCCAGACCATGCTCTCATGGCCATCGACGCGGAAGTCGAAGCGATCCTGGATGACCGTCCAGTCCGGATGGCAGCTGTTCCAGCGGCGCTTGAGCTGGTGGTCCGACCAGAAGCGAAAGGCGTGCGCAGGGCTGCCCGGCAACTCACGTTCGATGACGAAGCTGCGGTGGTCGACATTGGTACCCATCAGTGATCCTTCTCTTCGGGCACTTCGGCCATAGCGGCCGCCAACCTGTCGAAGGCGGCATTCATGTCGTGCTGGCGCTGCTCTATCCAGGTGTTCACGGCATTGAAGGCATCGGGCCGAATGCGATAGGTGCGCACGCGGCCAACTTTTTCGCTCACGATGATGCCCCCCTCCTCGAGCACACGAAGGTGCTTGAGCACGGCCGGCAGCTGAACGTCTGCCGGGGCCGCCAACTCCTTCACCGAGGCGGGGCCCTTGGAGAGCCGCTCGACGAAGCCACGCCGGTAAGGGTCCGCCATGGCCTGGAAATAAAGATCGACGGGTTCCGTTCTGGTCATGTCACAGGCTCCAGAAAGCGTGGCGGCATGGCGTCGCGATACGGAAAAAACTTGAAGCAAGGCTGCGCCTCGGCGAGCACGCGCTGCACCGATGGCCGCCCCAGCAGGCGCTCGAAATAGTCTCTAGACTGCGGCCTGCCTTCGCCAAGCGGATGAACGATGGACCCGAAGAATAGCGCTGGCAGCGCCGAACAATCTGCCATGGTAAAAGTCTCCCCTGTGACCCAGCTGCGTCCATCGAGCTGCCTCTCGATCATGTCATAGGCCGTCTCCAATGTCGCATGTGCTTCCGCAACGCCGTAGGGGTCGGTGGCGCCTTCGGGACGAATGCGGTCACCCACGATCTTCTGCATGGGCACACTGACATAGAGATCGAAAAAGCGATCCCAAAGGCGCACATCGAGCTGCTCCTCGGGCTCGCGCGGGATCAACTGGACCGGACCGGGATAGTGCTGCTGCAGATACTCTATCATGATGCTGGTTTCGGCGACCACTCTATTGCGGGCGCTGTCATGCAGAACCGGAACCTTGCCCACCGGCCAGCGCTCGATATGAGCGGCAGCGGACCTGGGATTCGAAAAGTCGACGAAACTGGGTTCAAACGCCGTGCCGTTCTCATAGAGGCCGATAAGGACCTTATGACAGAAAGAAGCGAGGGGGTGGAGGTAGAGTGTGAGAGCCATTGCTGCGCCTATTAGTTTCCAATTGTGGAAACTAATAGATCACTGCTTCAGGCGAGTCAATAACAGTTTCCGATTCAGGAAACTTATCTGGTCGACTTTTGCATAGCCGCAATGCGACGACTGCTTTTCTCGATTCGTGCTAAAGCCTGCCAGCCGCTTTCCACCCCGTTCCTGCCAGGCAAGTGTCGACCCCCTTGCGGCCGATCGCGGGCTTGGTAGCTGCATCAAAAGCGGACATAGAGCAACAAATTGAGCGTGTTGCAGGTTAGGGAATTCGCGGCAGGTGGCGGAATCTATTGGTAGCTAGTCAGCCAGCCAGCGAAACGCCCGGCGCAGGAACGCTTGCCCGTCATTGGAGATCAGCGGGCCGTGGGCTATAACCACCTTGTCCGTGGGCCACGTCAGAATACGCTGGAGAGATTCGCGCGCGGCGCGTCGGTCGGTGAATGCGACCCGAAACTTTCGAGGCACCGAAGGTTCGGACGCCACCATCAGGTCTAGCCGGGCAACGAGCGCCCGCCAGCCCCTGAACCATCCGCGCGGAAACTGCTGAATCAGATCGGTGAAGATCGCGGTTCCGCTCTCACGGTGAAAGAAGACAACCTCCGTTGTGATCCGATTGCCCCACATGATCGCCAGGTCGATCTCTCCCGCCCATGCTGCGATAGGACCATCGCTAATATCGCCATCAAATCTGATGTCCTTGCGCTTCTCCCGCAGGCCGGGCGGCGCATAGATCTTGGCGTCAGGATATGCCCGCTGCCATTCGCCAAGAAATGCGTGGTGGAGGGAGTTGGGAGGGATTAGATAGCGCACCGCGCCCAACGTCTCCACCTCGCTGCGCAAATCGTCCGTAAGGGCCGTTGGCGACCAAACAACTACATCGCCATTGGTCAACCTGATGACGGCCATGCGCGTGGGATAGTGAAATCCGGCCGCCGCGGTGACCGTTGGCCCCTCCGCAATCCAGATATTCGGTCCAAACTCTTTCAACACGACGGTCACTCCATTAATGTTTACATGTGTGTAAATTTATACCATCGTGTAAATATGGCAATCCCAAAGCGAACTGAACGATCCCGAGTCCTCATCCTCAATGCTGCCGACGCGGCGTTTCGGGAGATGGGGTTTGCTGCTACCTCCGTTGAGGAAATCGCGAACCGGGCGGGGCTGACCCGCAAGACGGTCTACAACCTGTTCGCCTCGAAATACGAAATCGCCTCGCAGCTCATAGCCCGCGTGGAAGCCAATGACGCGCCCTACCGCGACCGAATGAAGGCCGGAGAAGACGTATTTCCTTTGCTTGAAGGCGTCTTTCTCGACAGCGCGTGTTGGTGTCTGGCGAATCCCTCGCTTGCAAAGCTGGCCCTCGCCCCGGCCGAAAGACCATCCCTTGAGCCACCTTCCGACCGACCGTCATTCCAGCGACTTGTCAGGGACATTCTGGTGCTCGGCCAGAGGCAGGGTGTCATTCGCAAGGATGATGACCCCAATTTCATGGCGCTGATTCTACTTGGAGTTTACGGGCAGGCGATGCTTTCGATCCTCGCCGGACGGCACTTCACAGAGGACGAAATCAGACGCCTTATCCGTATCGTTGTTGAAGGCATTGGCGAGCGTTCATCGCGGTAAGCCGCGTTGTCGCGCATCTGCCAAGATCGGCCGCCCGTCGGGCCCAGTTCTTTGACTGCGAACCCCGTCGCCAAAATCAGTCCTATCTCCTAATTTGCTACGGCATCGAAAGGCCGCATGATAATGTTGCCAGCCCAAAGTTGCCGGTCCGGAAACCACCCCACAGCGGACGCGCAGACCAAAGCTCCTCACCCCAGGAACAGCCCCTCCAGAAACCGCGCCGCGTCCTCGAACCGCCCTTCCCCGCCCCGGTCCGGCCCTAGCACGGCGCGCACCTGCACGTCGAAATCGGCATAGTGCTGGGTGGTGGCCCAGATGGCGAAGATGAGGTGGTGAGGGTCGCCCTTCTTCAGCCGGCCCTGCCGCATCCATTCCTTGATGATCTTCGCCTTCTCGTCGACGAGATCCTTCAGCTCTCCTTCGAGCAGCGGCATGATGCGGGGGGCGCCCTGCAGGATCTCGTTGGCGAAGAGCCGGCTTTCGCGCGGGAAGTCGCGCGCCATTTCCATCTTACGTCTTATATAAGATCTTATTTCCCGGACCGGGTCGCCGTCCGCATCCATCTCGCGCAGCGGCGCCAGCCACGCCTCCATGAGCCGGTCGATCAGCGTGACGAACATCGCCTCCTTGCCCCTGAAATAATAGAGCAGGTTCGGCTTCGACATGCCGGCGGCCTCCGCGATCTGGTCGATGGTCGAGCCGCGGAAGCCGTGCTGCGAGAACACCTCGAGCGCCGCTTCGAGGATCAGTTCGCGTTTCTCGCGCTGAATGCGCGTGCGCCGCGGCCTCGCGATTTCATCCATCTCGTCGTCCGCCCTCGGGCACTCTTCTTCCCACGTCCCCCCGCCCTCCAGACTGGCCCAGCGTATCTGACGGACTGGTGCGCGCGGGCGCAAGCGCAAATCCCTACAATGCCCTTGACCACCCCAATCGCGATGTTAACGTTTGTCCAAACGGTCAAAAATTGAGTATCATATTCGGGGCGGAGTACCAAGCTTGACCGGGACAACAAAGGAAAGAAGGAGGCTTGGTGATGCTCGAGCGAGCCAATAAGAGGCCGAACGATCTCAGTGCATTCTGGATGCCTTTCACGGCGAACCGGCAGTTCAAGCAGGCGCCGCGCATGCTCGTCTCGGCGAAGGACATGCAATACACGACCGACGACGGCCGCAAGCTGCTCGACGGCACCGCCGGGCTGTGGTGCGTGAATGCCGGCCACTGCCGGCCGCAGATCACCGAGGCCATCCGCCATCAGGCCGGCGAGCTCGACTATGCGCCGGCCTTCCAGATGGGCCATCCCCTCGCTTTCGAATTCGCAAGCCGTCTGGTCGATGTCGCGCCTGCGGGCATGGACCACGTCTTCTTCACCAATTCGGGCTCTGAATCGGTGGAGACGGCGCTGAAGATCGCGCTCGCCTATCACCGCGCGAAGGGCGACGGCGCCCGCACGCGCCTCATCGGCCGCGAGCGGGGCTATCACGGTGTGAATTTCGGCGGCATTTCCGTGGGCGGCATCGTCAACAACAGAAAAATGTTCGGCACGCTGCTTGCGGGCGTCGACCATCTGCCGCACACGCATATGCTCGACAGGAACGCCTTCTCCCGCGGCGAGCCGGAGCACGGGGTGGAGCTTGCCAACGAGTTGGAGCGGATCGTCGCCCTCCACGACGCCTCCACCATCGCCGCCGTGATCGTCGAGCCGGTGGCGGGCTCGGCGGGCGTGCTGATCCCGCCGAAGGGGTATCTCAAGCGGCTGCGCGAGATCTGCGACAAGCACGGCATCCTGTTGATCTTCGACGAGGTGATCACCGGATTCGGCCGCCTGGGCACGCCGTTTGCCGCTGACTATTTCGGCGTGGTGCCGGATATCATGACGACGGCCAAGGGCGTCACCAACGGCGTGATCCCCATGGGCGCGGTGTTCGTGAAGAAGGATATCCACGACGCCTTCATGAACGGCCCCGAGCACATGATCGAGTTCTTCCACGGCTACACCTATTCGGGCAACCCGATCGCCTGTGCGGCCGGCATCGCCACGCTGGAGACCTACAGGGAGGAAGGTCTCCTCACGCGCGGCGAGGAGATCGGGCAACATTGGGAAGACGCGCTGCACTCGCTCAAGGATGCGCCGCACGTGATCGACATCCGCAATATCGGTCTCGTCGGCGCAATCGAGCTGGAGCCTATCCCCGGCCAGCCCACCAAGCGCGCCTTCTCCGCCTTCCTGAACGCGTTCGAGAAGGGCCTGCTCATGCGCACCACGGGCGACATCATCGCGCTCTCGCCGCCGCTCATCATCACCAAGGGGCAGATCGACGAGATTGTCGACCACCTGCGGGATGTGCTGAACACGATCGATTGACACATCAAGGAAGGCCGGCCCCTCGGGGCCGGCCTTTTTCGCACCGAGCCATAAGAAGACCACAAGGGGAACAGATGGCAGCACCCGGCGAAAACCTGAGAATCAATGCGGACCGATTGTGGGAGTCCATTCACGAGATGGCGGAGATCGGGCCCGGCGTGGCGGGCGGCAACAACCGCCAGACGCTGACGGACGAGGACGGCGAAGGCCGTCATCTCTTCAAGAAATGGTGCGAGGAGGCGGGCATGACCGTCTCGGTCGACGCCATGGGCACCATGTTCGCGCTGCGTCCGGGAACCGATCCCGACGCCCTGCCCGTCTATGTCGGCTCCCATCTCGACACCCAACCGACGGGCGGCCGCTATGACGGCGTGCTGGGCGTGCTCGGTGGGCTGGAGGTCGTGCGCACGCTGAACGATCTCGGCATCAGGACGAAGCACCCGATCGTCGTCACCAACTGGACCAACGAGGAGGGCACGCGCTTCGCGCCGGCCATGCTCGCCTCCGGCGTCTTCGCCGGGGTGCACGAGCTGGAATGGGCCTACGACCGGACGGACCGGGAAGGAAAGCGCTTCGGCGACGAGCTGGCGCGCATCGGCTGGAAAGGCGAGGAGCCGGTCGGCGAGCGCAAGATGAAGGCCTTCTTCGAACTGCATATCGAGCAGGGCCCGATCCTCGAGGACGAGGGCGTCGATATCGGCGTCGTCACCCACGGCCAGGGGCTGAAATGGCTGCAGGTGACCATTCACGGCAAGGAGAGCCATACCGGCTCCACGCCCATGCCAAAGCGGCGCAATGCCGGCCTCGGCATGGCCCGCGTGATCGAGCTCGTGCACGAGGTGGCGATGGACTACCAGCCCCATGCGGTGGGCGCCGTCGGCCACATGGAAGTCTACCCGAATTCGCGCAACATCATCCCCGGCAGGACGGTCTTCACCATCGACATCCGCTCGCCGGACAAGAAGGTGCTGGATGCGATGGACGCGCGGATCCGCGAGGGCATTCAGACCATCTGCGAGGCGATGGACGTCGATTGCGAGGTGGAGCAGGTCGGCCATTTCGACCCGGTCACCTTCGACGAGACCTGCGTGAAGGCGATCCGCGACGCGGCCGAGCGGCTGGGCTACACGCACCGCAACATCGTTTCCGGCGCGGGGCACGACGCCTGCTGGATCAACCGCGTCGCACCCACGGCGATGGTCATGTGTCCTTGCGTCGACGGCCTCTCGCACAACGAGGCGGAGGAGATCACCAGGGAATGGGCGCAGGCGGGCGCCGACGTGCTGTTCCATGCCGTGGTGGAGACGGCGGAAATCGTGGAATAGGCTGCGGCGCAGCCGACAACGAGTGGACGAGGAGAACCGATCCCGGCATAAAGCCTTGATCTTCAGACGCACAAGAACAACAAATTCGGGGAACGTGCGTGCACCCAACGCAGAACATCGTCGAGGCCCGCAACCTGAGCCTCATCTTCGAGACCGGCGACGGGCCGGTCCAGGCCCTGTCCAATGTGGATCTCACCGTCGGCCGCGGCGAGTTCGTCTCCTTCATCGGCCCGTCCGGCTGCGGCAAGACGACCTTCCTGCGCGTCATCGCGGATCTGGAGCAGCCGACGGCGGGCGAAATTCGCGTCGGCGGGCTTTCGCCGCAGGAAGCACGCAAGGCGCGCACCTATGGCTATGTGTTCCAGGCCGCGGGGCTCTTTCCCTGGCGCACCATCGAGAAGAACGTCGCCCTGCCGCTGGAGATCATGGGCTACTCCGCCGGCGAGCAGAAGGAGCGCGTGGCGCGGACGCTCGACCTCGTCAACCTCGCCGGCTTCGAGCGCAAGTTCCCCTGGCAGCTTTCGGGCGGCATGCAGCAGCGCGCCTCGATCGCCCGCGCGCTTTCCTTCGACGCCGACCTTCTCCTGATGGACGAGCCCTTCGGCGCGCTGGACGAAATCGTGCGCGATCATTTGAACGAGCAGTTGCTGGAGCTATGGGCGCGCACGAACAAGACGATCTGCTTCGTCACGCACTCGATTCCCGAGGCGGTCTATCTCTCGACACGCATCGTGGTCATGTCGCCCCGCCCGGGTCGCGTGACGGATGTGATCGAATCCACTTTGCCGAAGGAGCGCCCGCTCGACATCCGCGACACGCCGGAATTCCTGGAGATCGCCCATCGCGTCCGCGAGGGCCTGAGGGCGGGGCATGGAGATGATTGATCGTGGCGCCACATACGCTCTGCCCTGCCGGGCATCTCCCCCTCAAGGGGGGAGATCAGTCGCTTCGATGTCAGCGCCTCTGCTGGGTTTCCGAATAAGGCGAGGCCTTGATGAAGGCGTAATCGCCCCCCTTGAGAGGGAGATGCCCGGCAGCCCAGAGGGGGGTGCAGCAACCCCTCTACCGTCCTGTCGGAGGCATGGATGACCGCCTCCGCGCGCATAGCCGCGCCGGGCTCCGCCTCCGCCGCGACCGGTGCGGCGCTGCGCAAGCTCACGCAGGGCAACACCCTGCCTGTGCTGATCGTCGTGGCTGCCATCGTGGCGGTCTGGTACGGCTTCACGGTCTATCTGAACGCGCCCTGGCAGATCGACGCCTATGAGCGCGCCGGCACGCAGTGGACGGCGGCGGATCTGGTGCGCGACACCATGGCCCAGGACCGGCCGGTGCTGCCCGCGCCGCATCAGGTGGTGGCCGAACTCTGGAAGACGGTGGTGGAGGTCCGCCCGACCTCCAACCGCAGCCTTTTGAAACACGCCTGGATCACACTCTCCTCGACATTGCTCGGCTTCGCGATCGGCACCACGCTCGGCGTGCTCCTGGCCATAGGCATCGTGCATAACCGCGCCATGGACAAATCCGTGATGCCGTGGGTGATCGCCAGCCAGACGATCCCCATTCTCGCCGTGGCGCCGATGATCATCGTCGTGCTCAACGCGATCGGCCTTTCCGGCCTCCTGCCCAAGGCGCTGATCTCCACATACCTTTCCTTTTTTCCGGTGGTCGTCGGCATGGTGAAGGGCTTCCGCAGCCCCGAAGCGATCCAGCTCGACCTGATGCGCACCTACAATGCGAGCGGCCCGCAGACCTTCTGGAAGCTGCGCTGGCCGTCCGCCCTGCCCTTCCTCTTCACTTCCATGAAGGTGGCCGTCGCCATCAGCCTCGTGGGGGCCATCGTGGGCGAGTTGCCCACGGGCGCGGTCGCGGGTCTCGGTGCACGGCTGCTCGCCGGCTCCTATTACGGCCAGACCGTGCAGATCTGGTCCGCGCTCTTCATGGCTGCCGCCCTTGCCGCTATTCTCGTCGCCGCCATCGGCATCGCTCAGCGGCTGGTCATGGCCCGCATGGGGGCGCGTCCATGAACGTCGCGGTCACGGGCGCGCTGGTTTTCTGGGCGGGCGCCTGGGCGCTCAATGAATGGCTGTCGCGGCTCAGCCCGCGCACGAAGCTCGGCCGCCGGGCTGTGGGCCTTCTGGTGCCCGCCATTTTCGGCGTGACCCTGCTCGCCGTCTGGGAGGGCCTGGTGCGCGGACTCGATGTGCCCACGGTGCTGCTCCCGCCGCCCTCCATGATCTGGGCACGCATTGTCGGATCCCTTCCCACGCTCTGGGCCGATTTCCGCCAGACATTCCTGAAGGCGGTGCTCATCGGCTACGCGCTCGGCTGCGGCTCGGGGTTCGTGGCGGCGATCCTCATCGACCGCTCGCCCTTCCTGAAACGCGGGCTCTTGCCGCTCGGCAATTTCGTCTCGGCGCTGCCGATCGTGGGCATCGCGCCCATCATGGTCATGTGGTTCGGCTTCGACTGGCCCTCGAAGGCCGCCGTCGTGGTGGTGATGACCTTCTTCCCCATGCTGGTGAACACGGTCGAGGGGCTCAATGCTTCGAGCGCGATCGACCGGGACCTGATGCGCACCTATGCCGCCTCCTATTGGCAGACGCTCTTCAAGCTGCGCCTGCCCGCGGCTGCGCCCTTCATCTTCAACGCGCTGAAAATCAACTCCACCCTGGCGCTGATCGGCGCTATCGTGGCGGAGTTCTTCGGCACACCCATCGTCGGCATGGGCTTTCGCATTTCCACCGAGGTCGGACGCATGAACATCGACATGGTGTGGGCGGAAATCGCGGTCGCGGCACTCGCGGGTTCGCTCTTCTACGGTGTCGTGGCCCTGATCGAACGGGCCGTCACCTTCTGGCACCCGTCCGTCCGCGGTGGATGAACACGAGCAACAAGAAACCAACCTCAGAGGGAACGAAAATGAAAAGACTGATGACGACCATGCTAGCGGGCGCGCTGTCGCTTACGGCTTTCTCCGCACTGGCGGCCGACGACGTTGCCCTGCAGCTCAAATGGGTGACGCAGGCCCAGTTCGCTGGCTACTACGTGGCCAAGGACCAGGGCTTCTACGAGGAAGAGGACCTGAACGTCGAGATCAAGCCCGGCGGACCGGACATCGCGCCCGTGCAGGTGCTGGCCGGCGGCGGCGCAGACGTGATGGTGGACTGGATGCCCTCCGCGCTCGCCGCCCGCGAAAAGGGCGTGCCGGTGGTCAACATCGCCCAGCCCTTCGCCCGCTCCGGCCTCAACATGGTCTGCCGCAAGGAAACCGGCATCGAGAAGCCGGAGGATTTCAAGGGAAAAACGCTCGGCACCTGGTTCTTCGGCAACGAGTATCCGCTCTACAGCTGGCTCGCGAAGCTCGGCATCCCCCGCGACGGTTCGCCCGAGGGCGTGACGATCCAGAAGATCGGCTTCAATGTCGATCCGCTCCTGCAGAAGCAGGCCGACTGCATCACGGCCATGACCTACAACGAATACTGGCAGATCATCGATGCCGGACTGACACCTGAGGACCTCGTGGTCTTCAACTACACGGACGAGGGCGTGGCGACGCTGGAGGACGGGCTTTATGTGCTGGAGGACAAGCTCCAGGACCCCGCCTTTGTCGACAAGATGACCCGTTTCGTGCGCGCTTCCATGAAGGGCTGGCAGTGGGCGAAGGAGAACCCGGACGAGGCGGCGATGATCGTGCTCGACAACGACGCGACCGGCGCCCAGACGGAAGAGCACCAGAAGCGCATGATGGGCGAGATCGCCAAGCTTCTTGGCGACAGCCCCAGGCTCGACGAGGCGGCCTACCAGCAGACGGTGGAATCGCTCCTGCAGGGGGGCTCCGACCCCGTGATCACCAAGGAGCCGGAGGGCGCCTACACGCACGAGATCACGGACAAGCTCTAGGCGCGGCTGTTGCGGGGGGCGGGCATCCCGCCCCCAAGTTGCCTACAGCCCTACTGCCTTTCGCAGCGCCGCATTCATGCGGCGCTGCCAACCAGGGCCTGTCGCCTTGAAGCGTTCGAGAACTTCGGCATCTACCCGCAGCGAGATCGCCTTTTTCGGGTTCTCGGATGGCGGACGGCCTCGGCGTACCAGCCTTTCGCCCTCATAGACGTCCGCCCGCTCGAAATAATCGTCCGTCAGTTCCGGAGCGTCGTCGAGGTCAACCCAGTCGTTTGAGCCAGCGTGCTTCTTCTTTGGCATGACAAAACCTCATCGAGATGATGTGCCGCGCGTCTCCGCGGGGCGTCCATACGAGCACCACCATGCGGCCGCGAAGATAGCCGGCCGAGATGTAGCGCCGCGACCGGAAAAAACCTCCACCGCATCAGCGAAGTCCAAGCCCCGCTCTTCCAAGGTTCGCACACGCTTTGCAGGATCAAAGGCTATCTTCATTATTGTATATACATAAATCTCCTGAAACGACAAGAGCGCTTCCCTAAGCCGCCAGCTTCCTCTGCTCCATCTCGCGGAAGGCGCCCGGCGTGATCCCGGTCTGGCGCTTGAAGAAGCGGTTGAAGTAGGCGGGATCCTGGAAACCCAGCGAATAGGCGATCGCCTGGATCGGTGTGGGGGTGAAGACGAGTTCGCGTCGCGCGGCCTTCAGGAGATGACGGGCGGCAAGTTCCTGCACGCTGGCGCTCGCCTCGCGCCGCGCGATGCGGTTGAGATGGGCGGGCGAGACACCGAGCTTTTCGGCATAGAAGCCGACCGGCCGGTGCTCCCGGCAGTGGGCGGCGAGTAGTGTCGAGAGCGCGTGCATACGCTGGCGGTCGCGGTTCCGGAGGGCGGCCGGGGTCTCCGCTTCCTCGGCACGAGCGCCCGCCCGCGCAAGCCGCAGCACCAGTTCCGTAACCATGGCGTCGAGCAGGACATCGCCCCCCGGCCCGGCACGGTGAAGCTCGTCATGGATGCGGGCCGCCAGGGGCGCGACCAGCGCGCCGTCGGCCCCCGTTCCGGCGAGCGCCGTGATCTGCGTCCTGGCCAGATAAGCTGCGATGGCGGGATCCACGGCGCGGATCGGCGACAGGCGGTCCGCCAGAGTCGTGATCACCAGCCCGTCGGCATTGCGTGCATAGTAGCGGAAGCCGTGCGCCGCACCCGGCGCAATGTAGATGGCAGCGGGGGCAGCAAAGGGATGCGGCTCGTCCTCCCCGAGAAGCTCACCCTCGCCGGCCTCCAGGATGAAGATCTGGAAGAGCGCCTCGTGCCGGTGCAGCGAAATCTCCCAATTGTGCAGCCGGCTGCGCAGCGGCAAGGTTTCACTATGTAGCCAGAAACCTTCCGATTCTCCTGTTTTTTCTCGATAAAGCCGGTAGTTGGGAACTTTCTTCGCGCACATGGTATCCTCACGCCATGATCGGAAAGTGCAATAATACGCCGCAAAAGTCCATTGCCGCTCGACATCGGGAGTTCCAATGTCCGCCGCAAGGATACATGCTGTCCCCGCCATGGTTTTTTGACGGGCAGATGCGGGAGGAAATATGAGCGCTGACGAAAAGTCGAAGCGGTTCAAGGAAGGCATGGCGACGCGCCGCTCCGTGCTGGGCGATGCCTGGGTGGATCGGGCCGAGGCCAACAAAACGGAGTTCGATGTCCCGTTTCAGGAGCTGATCACCGAAGCCGCCTGGGGGCATGTGTGGTCGCGCCCGGACTGGACCAAGCGCGAGCGCTCGATGGTGACCATTGCGCTGCTCGCAGCTCTTGGCCAGCATGAGGAGCTTGCCATGCATGTGCGCGCCACCGCGAACACGGGCGCCACGGCGGAAGACCTTCGCGAGGCCATGCTGCATGTGGCTGTTTATGCCGGCGTTCCCGCCGCCAACCACGCGATCAAGATCATCAAGCAGACGCTTGCCGAGATGGAATCGGGAGAGAAGACATGAAGAATACGAAGCCTGAGACGGGCGGCTTCTTCCAGCGCGACCGGACCTGGCATCCGCCGGCCTTCGCGCCGGGCTACAAGAGCACGGTGGTGCGCTCGCCGCAGCGCGCGCCCGTCTCCTTCGGCAACACGCTTTCCGAGATCACCGGCCCGGTCTTCGGCCGCAGCATGCTGGGCCCGCTCGACAACGACCTGACGCTGAACTACGCCAAATCAGGCGAGAGTGCCATCGGCCCGCGCATCATCGTCTATGGCCGGGTGCTGGACGAGAGCGCGCGGCCCGTGCCGAACGTGCTGGTGGAGTTCTGGCAAGCCAATGCCGGCGGGCGTTACCGGCACAAGAAGGATGGCTATCTCGCGCCACTCGATCCCAATTTCGGCGGCTGCGGGCGCACGATCACCGACGAGGACGGCAACTATCACTTCCGCACCGTCCAGCCGGGCGCCTACCCCTGGCCCAACGGCATCAATGATTGGCGCCCGGCCCACATCCATTTCGCCATCTTCGGGCACGGCTTCGTGCAGCGGTTGATCACGCAGATGTATTTCGAGGGCGACCCGATGATCTGGCAGTGCCCGATCGTGCGCACCATTCCCGACAAGCGCGCGATCGAGGGGCTGATCGCCGCGCTCGACATGGAATCGACCGTGCCGATGGATGCGCGGGCCTATAAGTTCGACATCGTGCTGCGCGGGCGCCGCTCGACGCTGTTCGAGAACAGACTGGAGGGGAATTGATGATGGCGCAGACGCTGACGCGGCTTAAGGAAACCGCCTCCCAGACCGCAGGCCCTTACGTCCATATCGGGCTCACGCCGAATGTCTGCGAAATCAATGGCGTGTACCCGGAGGATCTCGGCATCGCCATGGTCAACGAGAAGACCAGGGGCGAGCGGATCACGCTGAAGATGCGCATCTTCGACGGCACGGGCTCGGTGATCAGGGACGCGCTGATCGAGATCTGGCAGGCGGACGCCGACGGGCTCTACAACTCGCCGTCCGAGCCGCGCGGCAAGGCCGATCCCAACTTCACCGGCTGGGGCCGTCAGGCCGCCGACGGCGATGGTGTCTTCACCTTCGCGACGGTCAAGCCCGGCCGCGTGCCCTTCCTCGATGGAAGGCCGCAGGCGCCGCACGTCTCGCTCTGGATCGCCGCGCGCGGCATCAATCTCGGCCTGCAGACGCGCATGTATTTCGGTGACGAGCAGGAGGCGAATGCCGAGGATCCCATCCTCACGCGCCTGGAGCACCAGAACCGGGTGCCGACCTTGATTGCGCAGCGGGACGGCGACACCTACAGTTTCGATATCCATCTCCAGGGCGAGAAGGAAACCGTGTTCTTCGACGTGTGAGGCGGAATGAGCGTCAGCGCCTTCGACCACCCGATCCTTTCAGCACTCGTCGGCGACGAGGATTTCGCTACGCTCTTTTCCGTGGCCGCGGAGCTTGCGGCCATTCTCCGCTTCGAGGCGGCACTCGCCGAGGCCGAAGCCGAGGAGGACCTCATTCCGGCGGAAGCGGCGGAGGCGATTTCCGCCGCCCTCAAGCGTTTCAAGCCGGATATCGGCGCGCTGAACCAGGGTGTCGCGCAGGATGGGGTGGTCGTCCCCGCCCTTCTCCGACAGGTCCGCGAGACGCTCGCGGACGAGCACCGCGTCCATCTCCATTTCGGCGGGACCAGCCAGGATGTGATCGACACCGCACTCGCGATCCGTCTTTCCGAAGCGGCCTCTCTTCTCGCCGCACGGCTCGATACGGTGGTCGAGACCCTCGATGCGCTGGAGAAGCGCGACGGCGGCATCGAGGTGATGGCGCATACGCGCATGCAGGCGGCGATCCCCATCACTGCCGCGCGCAAGATCGCCTCCTGGCGCGAGCCGCTGATGCGGCACCGCGCGCGGCTTGAAACGGTGCGCAAGTCGGTGGCCACCCTTACCTTCGGCGGTGCTGCGGGTACGCTTGAGAAACTCGGCGGCAAAGGCGCGGCCGTCGCCGCGCGGCTCGCCAGGAAGCTGGGCCTCAACGTCGTCGCCCATGCCCGCCATTCCGAGCGCGACGGCATCGCCGACCTCGCGGCCTTCCTGTCACTTGTCACGGGAAGCCTGGGCAAGATGGGTCAGGATGTCGCCCTGATGGCGCAGAGCGAGATGGGCGAAGTGAAGCTCTCTACAGGCGGCGGATCCTCCGCCATGCCGCACAAGCATAACCCGGTGAAGGCGGAGACCCTCGTCACGCTCGCCCGCTTCAACGCGACGCTGCTTTCGGGCATGCACCACGCGCTGGTGCATGAAAACGAGCGCTCTGGTGCCGCCTGGACGCTCGAATGGATGCTCCTGCCGCAGATGGTGGTGGCGACGGGAGCCGCGCTCAGGACGGCGAACGATCTCGCGGGCGGGATTTCCTTCGTCGGGCGGAGGAAGTCATAACGCCCCTATCCCAGACGCTCAGCAATCCATAATTTGATAAGAGCTTGGCGGCTGACGCCCAGCTTCTTCGCCTGCTGGTCAAGTCCTTCCACGACCCAGGCTGGAAAGTCGACGTTCACCCTTCTGGTTTCCAGATTGGGCCGTCGAGAAGCGCCCCAATCAACCAGATCGGAGACATCCTCTCCTGCGTCGAAGGCCTCATCGAACTCTGCGGCTTTAACTTTCATATCACGTCCTCGTAGTGGCGGACTTCCTGTTCCCGAGAGCAGCGAACCGACATAAGCCTTATCCGGCCGTTTCTGCGCGTGAAGACCGCTGTCCAATGCTTCCCGCCCAACGTGCCGATCGCGAGATACCGCGGCTCATCGACCGTTCGCGCCGAGACTTCGAGCAGCCACTCGTCCAGCCAAAGGGCCTGTGCCTCCTCGAAATCAATGCCGTGTTTGGCGCGGTTTCGAGCGCTCTTCTCCGGATCATATTCGAACTCCATGCTATAAATATACCAAATGGGTATGAATTCATCACCGGCAACACCTCTGCCGTGGCTATAATGCCATCACCAGCAGAAACGCGCCGACCAGCGCCACGTTGCTGACCACGCCGTTGATGCGGTTGCCGCGCTCGATCCCCTGATGATCCCAGAAATTGTTGAAAAGATAGGTGGCGAGGACGAGGAAAAGGATGAGCCCCGCCGCCGCGGCGACGGTCCAAACCCCGGTGATGACCAGCAAGCCGCAGACGATCTGAACGGCAATCCCGGCAAGAAGCGCCACGCGCGGCAGCGGTACGCCGCGGCCGGCCAGGATGGAGGTCAGCACGGGGAGGTTTGTGAGGTTGCGGAGCCCCGCGAAGGCGAAGGCGCCGCCGAGAAGGATGCGGGCAAGGATCACGACCCAGGGAAGGCTGTCGCCAGGCATGGAGTTTCCTTTCGGACCGCCTGCGCAGCTGCGCCCGGCGTCAAGGTGGGTAGCGGAGCGCCGCCCAGGCGGCGCTCCGACGCGGGATCACTCGGCAGCGGCCCGGCTCTCCGTCTTCACCGGATGGATGCTGCGGAAGGGCACGCAGAGGCGGTTCCACACATTGATCATGCCGATGGCGACGGAGAGCTTCACCAGCTCGTCCTCGGAGAAATGCTTGCGCGCCTCCTCGAATTCCTCGTCCTCGACCATGGCGGTTTGCGAAAGCCGCGTCAGCTTCTCCGTCCAGGCGAAGGCGGCACGCTCGCGCTCGGAATAGAGCGGCGATTCCCGCCAGGCCGCCACGAGAAGCACGCGCTGTTCGCTGTCGCCGTCCTCGCGCGCCTCGCGGCTGTGCATGTCCACGCAATAGGAGCAGCCGTTGATCTGCGACGCCCTGAGCTTGACGAGGTGCAGGAGGCTCTTTTCAAGGCCGCACGTGTCCACGGCCTGATTCAGCGTCCGAACGGCTTTGATGATCTCAGGGGAAGCCTGGAAGAAATTGAGGCGCGGTTGCATGCGTTTTCCTTTCACGTCTGCTTTTCGGAGGAGGATTCGTCGTGCGGCCGCTGGTGGCGGGCCACAAAGGCGCAGTTGAAGGCGATTGCGCGGGGATCGGCCTCGGCCTTGTAGCCGGCGACGATCTCGGAAAGCTTCGTTTCGGCGAGCACGGCGCGCCAGGCGCGCTCGGCCTTGAGCATGGCGACCTTGATGCCGCATGGCTTCACATAGGCCGCAGGTTCCAGCGCGCCCGGACCGCGCTGCCGGATCTCGGCGCAGCGGAAGGCGGGCTGCTGCCCTTCCACGGCCAGCACGATGTCGAGCAGGCTGATCTTCTGCGGCGCGCGGGCGAGGCGATAGCCGCCATGCGGGCCGGGGACGGATTCGAACACCTTCGCCGCCGCGAGAGCCTGCAGATGCTTGAGCAGGTAGCTCTGCGAAAGGCCGTGCAGCTCGGCAAGCGCACTCGCCGGCAATGTGCGCCCTTCTTCAAGGCTCGCCAGCACCGCCGCACAGTGAATTGCCGCCTCGACCCCTTCGCTCAACTTCATCTCAAGCTCCTATCCTGGATATTTTATATCATCGATAATTCTTATCTACAATCAAGAGGCCGTCCAATCGCCCCAGCTCACGCAACGCTGCTGACAACTCCTGTCGATTTGAGATGAAGGAAGGCGCGCTGCTATTCGAGCTTCTTCAGAAGGCGCACGAAAGTCTCGGCTTCCGCGGCGCTGAGGCGGGAGCCCACCGTCTCCTCGATCGCCGGTCCGTAGATCTTCCACATCTGCGCGCGCAGCGCGCGGCCCTCCCCCGTGATCCTCAGCACCTGGCCGCGGCGGTCTTCCGGGCACGCGCAGCGCTCGATCAGGCCCGCGGCGGCCAGCCGGTCGGCGAGCCGCGAGAGATTGTACTGCTCGAACAGCAGCGCCTTTTCGAGCTCGAAGGGACGCAGCCCCTCCTCGCCGGCCCTTTCCAGTTCCCAGAGCGCGTCGTACCAGGCCAGCGGCGGTAGCTCCGCCGCTTTCAACCGCGCCTCCACCCGGCCCACCGCGAGCCGCTGCGCGCGCATGAGGCCGGTCCAGGCGGCAGTGATGGTTTCGTTCGGCTTGGCGGACATGGATCACCAACAGTTGATTAGATGCAATTGCATGCAGATTGACACGGCATGCGACCCATCCAATATAGATGCAACTGCATCAAAGATCCATGCAGGCGATTTCAGGAGAAACTCACATGCCCGAGAAACTCACCCTCGTATCCTTCGATCTCTGCCCTTACGTTCAGCGCGCCGCGATCGTGCTCAACGAGAAGGGAGTGCCCTTCGAACGCGTCGACATCGATCTCGAGAACAAGCCCGACTGGTTCCTGAAGATTTCGCCGCGCGGCAAGGTGCCGGTGCTGCAGGTGGGCGATGACGTGCTCTTCGAAAGCACGGCAATCGTCGAATACCTGGACGAGACGCATGAGCCGAGGCTGCACCCCGACAATCCGATCCAGCGCGCGCGCCATCGCGCGTGGATGGAGTTCGGCTCGGCCGCCCTGAGCGACATATGGACGATCGAGACGACAGGCGACCAGGCCGCGTTCGATAAAGCGGTCGCCGCGCTCAAGGAGAAGTTCGCCCGGCTGGAAGCCGAGCTGGGTGACGGCCCGTATTTCGCCGGCCAGAAGTTCACGGTCGTCGATGCGGTCTTCGCGCCCGTCTTCCGCTATTTCGAAACCTTCGACACGATCACCGAACTCGGTATCTTCGATGGTTTGACGAAGGTGCAGGCCTGGCGCAGGGCGCTGGCGGAGCGCCCGTCGGTCAGGAATGCCGTCGCTCCGGATTTCAGCGACCGCCTGCGCAGGTTCCTGGCCAAGAAGGGCGGTCTGCTGGCGCGGAAACAGGCCGTCACGACCTGACCTCTTGCCGGAGGTGACGGCGGTCCGCCCCTACTCCGCCGCCACCTTCGCCATCGGGTTGTTGGGGTGCGTGGTCCAGTTGGCGTAGTCGGCAGGGACCACCCTGCCCGTCCGCCGGTCCATCTCGCCCGCGGCCAGCGGCACCATGGTGATGCAGTCCTCCACCGGGCAGACATTGACGCAGAGATTGCAGCCGACGCACTCCTCCTCGATCACCTCGAAATGGCGGATGCCGTCGACCATGGCCGTGATCGCCTGGTGCGAGGTGTCCTCGCAGGCGATATGGCAGCGCCCGCATTTGATGCACAGGTCCTGGTCGATACGGGCCTTGGTGATGTAGTTGAGATTGAGATACTGCCAGTCGGTGACGTTCGGAACGGCGCGGCCGACGACGTCGTCCAGCGCGGCATGCCCCTTTTCGTCCATCCAGTTCTTCAGGCCTTCGATCATCTCCTCGACGATCTTGAACCCGTAGGTCATGGCAGCCGTGCACACCTGCACGTTGCCCGCACCGAGCGCCAGGAACTCCGCCGCGTCGCGCCAGGTGGTGATGCCGCCGATGCCGGAGATGGGCAGCCCCCGCGTCTCTGCGTCCCGGGCGATCTCGGCCACCATGTTGAGTGCGATGGGCTTCACCGCCGGCCCGCAATAGCCGCCGTGGCTGCCTTTGCCGTCGATGGTGGGTTCCGGGGCAAAAGTGTCGAGGTCGACAGCCGTGATGGAGTTGATCGTGTTGATCAGCGACACCGCGTCAGTACCGCCGGCATGCGCCGCGCGCGCAGGCTTGCGGATGTCGGTAATGTTGGGCGTGAGCTTGGTGATGACGGGCATGCGCGTGTTCTGCTTGCACCAGCGCACCACCATCTCGACATATTCCGGCACCTGGCCCACGGCCGAGCCCATGCCGCGCTCGCTCATGCCGTGCGGGCAGCCGAAATTGAGTTCTATGCCGTCGGCTTCGGTCTCTTCCACCAGCGGCAGGATGGCCTTCCAGGCCTCCTCCTCGCAGGGCACCATGAGCGAGACCACCAGCGCCCGGTCCGGCCAGTTGCGTTTCACCTGCTTGATCTCGGTGAGGTTCAGGTAGAGGTCGCGGTCGGTGATGAGCTCGATATTGTTGAGGCCGAGCAGTCGGCGGTCCGCGCCCCAGATGGCCCCGTAGCGCGGGCCGTTCACATTGACGACGGGCAGCCCCTCCTCGCCCAGCGTCTTCCAGACAACGCCGCCCCAGCCCGCCCTATAGGCGCGCTCGACGTTATAGGCCTTGTCGGTGGGCGGCGCGGAGGCGAGCCAGAACGGGTTCGGCGATCTGATGCCGACGAAATTCGAACGGATGTCTGCCATGGGGTTTCTCCTCCTCAGCCCAGCAGCGCGCCGTGAATACTCTCCGCCGCGTCACGCCCCTGCGCCACGGCCGAGACGGTGAGGTCGTCGCCGCCCGCGATGCAGTCGCCGCCGGCCCAGACTTTCGGCATGGAGGTGCGGCCTTCCGCATCCACGAGAACGCGGCCATTCTCCAGAGCGATCGCCTCGCCGCTGCCATTGAGCACGGCCGGCTCGAAGGTCTGGCCGATGGCCTTGAAGATCTGATCGGCCCTCAGCGTCAGCGTCTCGCCCGTGCCGACAAGTCGCCCGTCCACCATCGCAGTGTACTCCATCTCGATGCCGGCGGCGCGGTTCTCTTCCAAGACAACGCGCTTCGGCTGCAGCCAATGGCGGATGGTGACGCCCTTGGCCGCGGCGAGTTCCTGCTCCCATTCGGAGGCGTTCATGTGCTCCTTGCCCCGGCGGTAGCAGATCGTCACTTCCTCGGCGCCGAGCAGGCGCGCCTGCACGGCCACGTCGATGGCCGTCATGCCGCCGCCGATGACGACGACACGCCGGCCGACCGGGAGCTGCGCCAGATCCTGCGCCTGACGAAGGGTGGCGATGTAGTCGACGGCATTCTCGACGCCTTCCGCTTCCTCGCCCCCGGCGCGCAACGCATTCACGCCGGCAAGCCCCATGGCGAGGAACACGGCGTCGTGGCTTTGCGTCAAGCCCGCCGGCGTGAAGTCGCGGCCGAGCGCCTTGTCGTGCTCGATCGTGATGCCGCCGATGGAAAGAAGGTAGTCCACCTCCGCCTGCGCGAAACCGCCCGGCGTCTTGTAGGCGGCGATGCCGTATTCGTTGAGCCCGCCGGGCTTCGGCCGGGCCTCGTAGATGGTCACGTCATGGCCGTGCATGGCGAGCCGGTGCGCGCAGGCGAGACCCGCCGGCCCCGCGCCGACCACCGCCGCTTTTTTGCCGGTGGGTGCGGCCCGCGTGTAGAACTGGCGGCCAGCGGCCATGGCCGTATCGGTGGCGTAACGCTGCAGCCTGCCGATCTGCACCGGCTTGCCTTCCGCATGCTCACGCACGCAGGCCTCCTCGCACAGCGTCTCGGTGGGGCAGACACGGGCGCACATGCCGCCCAGGATGTTCTGGTCGAAAATGGTCTTGGCCGAGCCGAGCGGGTTTCCCGTCGCGATCTGGCGGATGAACAGCGGAATATCGATGGAGGTGGGACAGGCCTGCATGCAGGGCGCGTCGTAGCAGAAGTAGCAACGGTCCGCCTCGACATGGGCTTCATGCTCGTCGAGCGCGGGATGCAGGTCCGCGAAATTCCGCGCATAGACGTCCGGCGAGAGGCGGCCGGCGACGATCCCGTCCTCATAGTGGCGCTGAGCCATACCGTTCCCCTTTTTTCTTTTATGAGGGAACGGTACCGCAGTTTGTTTTTTTGATCAATCGGTCAAATTCTGGCCGCCGGCATGCTCGCCGAAGGCTCATCAAGAAGTGAGCGGGCTCCCCACGATTGAGTGTATGGCTGCGCTCCGCCGATCGTCCTATGGTGGCAACATTGGTCCCGTATGGTCTTCGCAGGGCTCAAGCCACGGCGACAGGCCGAAACGTGAGGAGAAACGACCATGCCTGCCAAATCCTTCTTCTGGTACGAACTGATGACCACCGACATGAAGGCCGCCGCGGCGTTCTACGCCGACGTGGTCGGCTGGCAGGCCACCCCCTGGGGCGAGCCGAGCAGCCCGCCCTACACCATCATGAATGCCGGGGAGCGCGGCGTCGCCGGCATCATGCACATCCCGGACGAGGTGCGCCGCTCCGGCGGCCAGCCGATGTGGCTCGGCTATATCTACGCGGAGGATACCGACAAGGCGACCAACGGCGTCGAGCAGGCGGGCGGCACGGTGCACCGCCCGCCCTCCGACATCCCTGGTGTCGGGCGCTTTTCGGTGGTTTCCGACCCGCAGGGTGTGATGTTCATGCTGCTCAGCCCCATCGGGCCGGACCAGCCGCCCGTACCCGCCGGTACACCCGGCCATATCGGCTGGCACGAGCTCTACACGAGCGATTGGCAGAAGGCATTCGAGTTCTATTCCGGCCAGTTCGGCTGGACCAAGGAGGACGCGATGGATATGGGCCCGATGGGCACGTACCAGCTCTTCGCGGCAGGCGACGATCTGATCGGCGGCATGATGAACAGGCCGGCCCAGATCCCCTTCCCCTTCTGGCAGTTCTATTTCAATGTGCCGGCGGTCGAGGCCGCCGCCCAGCGCGTGAAAACCGGCGGCGGACAGATCCTGATGGACCCCATGGAAGTGCCGGGCGGCAGCTGGATCGTGCAATGCATGGACCCCCAGGGCGCGGCTTTCGCGCTGGCGGCACCGGAGCTATGAAGCCGGCAGCGCCTCCCTTAGGAGGGAGTCTCATGCTTCCTCCACCTCGATTACCGGCTTCATCCCGGTGACCACGTCATCGCCGAGCCAGCAGAGGCTGCGGTGGCCCTGCCCTAGGTCACGGAATGGCGGCAGCTCGCGCTCGCAGAGCCTGTCCGGCACAAGATGCTTGTAGCGGCAGCGGGTCTGGAACGGGCAGCCGGGCGGGGGGTCGATGGCCGAGGGGACGTCGCCCTCCAGCACGATCCGCCGCTTTTTCACCCGCGTGTCGGCGATGGGGACGGCCGACAGCAGCGCCTCCGTGTAGGGGTGGTAGGGCGGCGCGAAGATCTGGTCGGTCGTGCCCTGCTCCACGATGTGGCCGAGATACATGACGATCACCCGGTCGGCGATATAGCGCACGACCGAGAGATCATGGCTGATGAAGAGCATCGTCGTCCTGTTCCGCCGCTGGATATCCATGAGCAGCTCGGTGACGGCCGCCTGCACCGAGACGTCGAGCGTGGAGACAGGCTCGTCCGCGACCACCACCTTCGCATCGCCCGCGAAGGCGCGGGCCACGCCGATGCGCTGCTTCTGCCCGCCCGAAAGCTGGCGCGGCATGCGCGTCGCGAAGGACTTCGGCAGCTTCACGAGGTCGAGCAGCTCGAACATCCTCTTGCGCCGCTCCCGGCCCGTGCGGCCTATCCCGAACTTCTCCAGCGTGCGCATGATCTGCGCACCGACGGAATGGCTGGGGTTCAGGGTGTCGAACGGGTTCTGGAACACCATCTGGATGCCGGATACCGTTTCCGCGTCACGCTCCTCCACCGGCGTGCCCTCGATTTCCTCGGTTCCGAGGACGACCCGGCCCTCCGTTGCGGTCTCCAGCCCCAGCAGCACCTTGGCGAGCGTGGATTTCCCGCAGCCTGACTCGCCGACGATGGCGAGCGTCTCCCCCGCCCGCGCCTCGAAGCTGACGGCCTCGTTGGCCTTGACCATGCGCGCCTCGCCACCGAGCAGGCCGCCGCCCTCCGCCCGGTAGTACTTCTTCAGTCCGTCGACCCTGAGCGTCGGTGCACCGGGAGGGACCGGCTCTCGTGTCGCGGCAGTACCCACCGGTACGGTGTCCCAATCGATCTCCCCGATACGCACGCAGCGCGAAAAATGCCCCGCCGCTTCGTCCGCCGTTACCATGGGAATGTCGGCGGCATCGCAGAAGCCGGCGCGGAAATGCACGCAGCGCGGCCCGAAATTGCAGCCCTGCGGCCGCTCCTGCGGCGCCGGCTGCTGGCCGGGGATGGCCACGAGCGGTCGCGTGTTCTTGTCCGCCGAGGGCAACGGAATCGCGCGGAAAAGCCCCTGCGTATAAGGGTGGCGCATGCGCTGGAACACGTCCCGTACGGGGCCGGTCTCCACCGCCTCCCCGGAATACATGACCGTGACGCGGTCGCAGGTCTCCAGGACGAGGCCGAGATTGTGCGAGATGAAAAGCATCGACGTGCCGTATTCCCGGCCGAGCGTCTTCAGGAGATCGATGATGCCGGCCTCCACCGTCACATCGAGCGCGGTGGTGGGCTCGTCGAGGATGAGCAGCGAAGGCCGCGACAGGAGCGCCATGGCGATGACGATGCGCTGCTGCTGGCCGCCGGAAAGCTGGTGCGGATAGGCGCTCATCATGCGCTCCGGGTCCGGCAGGCGCACGGCGCGAACCATGTCGAGCGCCCGGCTGCGTGCCTCTTCCTTCGACACCTTCTCGTGGACGAGCGGCACTTCGATGAGCTGGCTGCCGATCCTCATGGCCGGATTCAGGCTCGCCATGGGCTCCTGATAGACCATGGCGATGTCCTTGCCGCGGATGCGGCGCAGCTCCTCCTCGCGCATCGCGCCCAAGTCGCGGCCCTGGAAGCGGATGTGCCCGCCGGTGATCTTCCCGGCATTGGAAAGGTCGCGCATGATGGCGAGCGCGACGGTGGACTTGCCGCAGCCGGATTCGCCGACGATCCCCATGGTTTCCCCCGGCATGACGCTGCAGGAGAAATCCGTGACGGCCGGCACCTCGCCGGCGCGCGTGAAGAAGGAGATCGAGAGATTCTCGATCTCGAGGAGGGTGTGCCCTCCCCCGCTGACACCATTACCTTGAACGGCATCTGTCATGGCGCCGCCCTCCCGCGTGGAAATGCAGCGATATCGCCCTTCACACCCCCTCTGGCCTGCCGGCCATCTCCCACTCAAGGGTGGAGATTACTCTATGGCGATGCCGACTCCCTGCTGGAAAGCCGTCCATAGGGGAGCGAGGCTGATGCAGGCTAATCTCCACCCTTGAGTGGGAGATGGCCGGCAGGCCAGATGGGGGTGTATCTGAGCACGGCATCGATCAATCCTTCAGCGCCTGCTCGCGCAGCGCGTCGGCGAGCAGGTTGAGTCCCAGGACGAAGGACATGAGGGCCACCACCGGCGGCAGCGCGGGATGGATATGCGCGCGCAGGAGCCTGCTCGATTCCTTGATGGCGGTGCCCCAGTCCGGGCTTTCGGGCGCGAGCCCCAGGCCGAAATAGCCGAGCGTGCCAAGCAGGATCGTCGTGTAGCCCACCCTGAGGCACGCATCCACGATCAGCGGCCCGCGCGCATTGGGCAGGATCTCCCACAGCATGATATACCAGGGGCCTTCGCCGCGCGTCTGGGCCGCTGCCACATATTCGCGCGTCTTGATGTCCATGGTGAGCCCGCGCACGATGCGGAAAACGCCGGGGCTCGAAGCGAAGACCACCGCCACGAAAATGTTGAGCTCGTTGGGCGCGATCGAGATCACGCCGAGCGGGTCCGCATCGAAGACCAGCCCCGCATAGACCCAGCCGCCGAGGAGGACGACGGCGACCAGGAGCACGGCAAGAAGGCCGGGCCGGCTCGAGAAGCCCGTATAGACCAGCGTTCCGAAGAAGATCATCGGAAAGATGAAGAAAATGCCCGCAAGCCATTGGGGGAGCGGCGTTTCCCGGACACCCGGCGTGACCAGAAGGTAGAAGAGCAGGATCACGGGGAAGGCGAGCACCAGATTGGCGAGGAAGGACAGGACCTTGTCGATCCGCCCGCCGTGATAGCCCGCAGGCAGGCCGAGCATGGTGCCCACGACGAGGGCGAAGAGCGTGGCGGCCGGCGCGATCAGAAGCACGATCTGGCTGCCGAAGACCACGCGTGAGAAGACATCGCGCGCGAGCCTGTCGCCGCCCAGCAGGAAGACGCCGCCCGTCTCCGGGACGATCGCGCCGGGCGGCGCGTCCTTCATCACGGCGATCTGCTGCAGCGGGTCGAAGGGTGCGACGGCATCGGCGAAGATGGCCGTGAACAGCCAAAAGAAGCAGATCGCCAGCCCCGCAATGCCCGCCGGGCTGGCATAGAGATGGCCGTAGAGCCCGAGGCGCTTTCTGAAGCTCAGGCTGACGGCGAACACCAGGGCGAGTGCCCCCCACACCGGCCAGAAGCGGGCGACGACGCCGAGGAAGATGCCGAGGGCTCCGACGGTCTCGTACTGCATCTTCTGCCCTATCGCACGCGGATGCGCGGATTGAGGACCGCGTAGCCCACATCGGAAACGAGCTGGGTCGTGAGCACCACGAAAACCGAAATCAGCGAACAGGCGAGAAGCAGGTCGATATCGTTGTTGGCCGCCCCCTCGACCAGCGTGAAGCCGAACCCCTGATAGCGGAACATCACCTCCACGATCGCAACACCGGTAAGGAGCCACGGGAACTGCAGCATGATGACGGTGAAGGGCGCAATGAGCGCGTTGCGCAGCGCGTGCCTGAACACCACCGCGCCAAAGCTCAAGCCTTTCAGCCGTGCCGTGCGAATATATTGCTGCGTCATCACCTCGGCCATGGAGGCTCGCGTCATGCGCGCGATATAGCCCGTCCCGTAGATGGCCATGGTCATCACCGGCAGGGCGAAATTGTAGAAGGTCACGCCCTGGTTCGTAGCGGAAGCGGCCGAGCCATTGAGCCAGCCGAGCCAGGAGGCGAAGATCACCGTGAGGATGACGCCGGAGATATATTCCGGCGTCGCGGCGGTGATGATGGAGGCGGTGGAGAGCGTCCGGTCGGTGCGGCTGCCCTCGCGCATGCCCGCCAGCACGCCGATCAGCAGCGAGACGGGCACCATCACCGCCATCACCCAGAACATCAGGACCCCGGTGGCTTGAAGCGCGGGAAAGAGCTTCTGGACCACGGGCACCTTGAACTTGGTCGAGCAGCCGAAATCGCCCTGCAGGACACCGGAATAGCGCAGTTCCGCCGGTTCATCGCAAAACCTGAAGCGCGGCGAAGCCTCGCCCGTCCCCGCATCGACGCCCGGAGCCTTCGGCACGACGCCCAGCCACTGGCCGTAGCGCACCAGGAAATTCTCGCGATAACCGTTCCGTTCGAGCCAGCTCTCCAGGTCTTGCGCCGAAGAGCGCATGTCGAGCTGACTGATCGCCAGCTTCTTCAGGTTCGGCTCCAGATTGACGAGGTAGAAGACCGCCAGCGAAAGGCACAGCATCGCGAGTGCCATGCCGGCCAGGCGGCGGGTGATGAAACTCAGCATTCCCGCCCCGAAGATTGTTGTCCCATACCAGCAGTCCTTGCTTTCACCGCTGGCTTAGCGGGTTCGTTCAGGCATGGATCCTCGGGTCAAGCCCGAGGATGACGAGGAGGAGAGGCCTCCGCCAAGCACCGACGTCGGTGTCTTGCGGCCAGCAACCCCGCTTTCGTCATCCTCGGGCTTGACCCGAGGATCCATGCCTGAACATCGACGCGCCACTACAACTCAGTCTTGGCCAATTATCAGCTTTTCGCCTCACGCCTCGTCCAGCCACACCTTCCCGAACTCCACCTCGAAACCCGGATGGATCCTGTGGTTCTTCACCGCCTCGACCGAGTGGTTGTAGACCCTGCGCCAATAGGGCTGGATGATGATGCCGGAATCCTGGATATGCTGCTCGATCTCCTCCATCACCCCCCGGCGCTCGTCCGGATCGGGTATGGTCAGCGCCTTGTCGATCATCGCGTCGAGCTCCGGGTTGGAATAGCCGGACTCGTTCCACGACTCGCCAGAGCGATAGGCGAGCGCCACCGTCTGGATGCCGAGCGGACGCGAGGCCCAGTTGGTCATGGAGAAAGGATATTTCATCCAGTCGTTCCAGAAGGTTGAGCCGGGCAGGACCTCGCGCTTGACCTTGAACCCCGCCTCGCGGATCTGGGCGGCGATCGCATCGCCGGTGTTCTTGTGCCAGTCCTCGTCCACCGTGATCAGCACATGCTCGAAATCGCTCTGTCCGGCTTCCTCCATCAGCGCCTTCGCCTCGTCCATGTCCCGCCCGACCTTCGGCAGTTCGGCATATTCGGGATGGATCGGGCAGACGTGGTGGTTTTCGGCCACGTCGCCGGCATTTCCGTAGCCGAGCGCAAGCACCGTCGCATTGTCCACCGCAAGCTGCAGCGCCCGGCGCACGCGCTGGTCGTCATACGGCTTGTTGGTGACATTGGTGCGGGCGACGATGGTGGCGGCCGTCAAGGTCTCGCTCTTCACCAGCCCCAGCCCGTCCAGGATGTCGACGTAATCGGCGCTGGTCTCGTAATTCGTGTGGATCTCGCCCGCCTCGAAGGCCGAGACCATGGCGGAAGGATCGGTTCCATAGTCGATGAACTCCACCCCGTCGAGATAGGGCTCGCCACCCCACCACTGGCCGTTCTCGCGCCGCTTGACGACGACGCGGTTGCCCACCTCGTAGGACACGAGCTCGAACGGCCCCGTGCCGATCGGGTTCGCCACGAAATCGCGGCCCGTCTCGTCGAAGCTCCGGTGCACCACGAGCGCGGGATAATCGGTGAAGTTCGCGATGATCGAGATATCCGGCTGCTGCAGGACGAGCCTCACCGTATGGTCGTCCACCTTTTCGAGGGCGCCGTCCCGGACCTTCTTGGTCCCCGGCTCGATAAGCGAGGTCAGCCGCGTGGCCATGGAATTGCCTTCGGCCGTCTGGTCGCACCAGCGGGTGATGTTGTAGATCACGTCGTCGGCCGTGAAGGGATCGCCATTGTTCCAGGTCACCCCCGGCCGGACGTGAAGCACGTATTCCGTCGCCTCCTCGTTCACCTCCCAGCTTTCGAGCAGCCGCCCCTCGAAGGTGAAGTCGGCGGTGTATTTGACGAGCGGCTCCAGCGTCTGGCGCATGGCGTTGGCGATCTCGGACCAGTCGGCCGTGCGTGGATCCTTGGGTTCCTTGATCCACATGGCCATCTTGAGCACGCCGCCTTGCCTCGGCTCCTGCGCCAGCGCCCGGACGGGCAAGGTCAGGCCCGCCATCGCATAGGCGCCGGCAGCGGTCGCGCCGAAGGTGCTCGCGAGCGCCAGGAATTCGCGGCGGTCGATCCGGCCGGTCCGGGCCTTCTCGCCGAGTGCCTCGATACGCGCGGGGACGGCTCCACTGTTGCTCTTGAAGAATTTCATGGGCTCTCTCCCCTCGGGTTGCCGATCTACTGCCGTCTGGATGGCCTGATCCCTAACATTCCGCAACCACAGCCGCCTTGTCAAAGAGCCTTTCCTGACGGGACCCTGTCAGTTGCCCGGCACCTGGCGGCGTGCAGCAAGTTGAGCCGGGAGAATACCGTTTTGGCTACCCTGCGTCTTCGACAATATCGCGGCCGTTTCGAGGCGGCGCCAAGCGCCGATTGACGGCGTGCCGGCGCATTGATAATGCTCGCTTCGTGCCTGAGGTGCCCCGCGGAACGCGGGGTTAAAAGGGAATATGGAAGGGCGGTTTCCGCCTGAACCGTAGCTGCTCCCGCAACTGTGAGCGCCGAGGTCTTCTCATTTGCCACTGGGCCGTTGCGGCCTGGGAAGGCGAGGATACCGGTGAAGCGCAAGCCAGGAAACCTGCCTCGGGTCGTCACCTGCCGGATGCGGGACGCTTCCGGAGCTGTGGTTTTCGCAGTGGTGACGGACAGTCATCGCTGGCGGGGACCAGGCCAAGACGGCCGTTCCTCCAGCATACCGGGGTATGTGCGGAGGGGACGACATGACCGCATCATCGAAGACATTCCTGGCCGGCGTTTCGGCCCTTTCCATCATGCTTGCCTCAGGCGGCGCAGACGCGCAGGACCTCGATCTCGGCGAGATCGTGGTGACGCCGGATCGTGCGCCCACTGAACTTTCCAGGACCGGTTCCTCGGTCACCCGCATCGACAGCGAAGAGATAGCCGAGCAGTCGCAGCCGCTCGTCCTCGACTACCTGACGCTCGTGCCGGGCGTGGCGATCACCTCCCCCGGCGGGCCGGGCACCGAATCCAGCCTGGCGATCCGCGGCGCCCCCCGGCGCTATGTGAAGACGCTCTATAACGGGATCGACATCTCCGACCCCACCAACACCCAGGTCCAGACCTCCTACCAGTATCTGCTCTCCGGCGGCATCGATTCCATCGAGGTGCTGCGCGGCTCCCAGAGCACGCTCTACGGTTCGGATGCGATCGCGGGCGTCGTCAGCCTCTCCACCTTCGGCGAGATCGAGCCGGGCGTGACGCACCTGATCTCCGGCGAAGGCGGCTCCTTCGGCACCGCGCGGGGCACCTACGGCCTGCGCGCGGCGAACGCTGACTCGCGCCTCTCCTTCAACGCGACCGGCTTCCGCACCGACGGCATCTCCGCGGCGGAGGAGCATGCCGGCAATCCCGAACGCGATGGCTATGAGAACATCACGCTGGATATCGCCGCCGAGCATGCATTCTCCGACGTCTTCTCCGTCTTCGGCTCCGCGCTGCTGATCGACGCCGAGGCGGAGTTCGACGATTCCGGCTTCACGGATTTCTTCACCGGCGATTTCGTGCCGCCGACGGACAATCCGACGGCGACGAATGTGAGCAAGCAGCTTGCGGGCCGCGCCGGCTTCAACCTTAACCTCCTCGACGGCCGCTTCCGCAACACCGTCTCGGTCCAGGCCTTCGATCTGGAACGCACCATCGACGGCACCACCTTCGACGGCACCTATGAGGGCCGCCGCAAGAAGATCGACTACCAGGGCGCCTTCGACGTGACCGAATGGCTGACCCTGCAGGCGGGCGCGGATTACGAGAAGCAGGAGGCCACCTTCCCCGAGGGCGCGTTCAACCCGGAGATCGACGCGGATTTCCACATGACCGGCCTCTGGACGGAGGCGATCCTCACGCCGGTCGAGGATCTGACGCTCACCGCGGGGCTGCGACACGACCATCATTCCGAATTCGGCGGCCACACCACCTACCGCCTGACGGGATCCTATCTCTTCGCCCAGACCGGCACGCGCCTGCACGGCTCCTTCGGTACGGGCTTCCGCGCGCCCAGCCTCAACGAGCTCTTCGGCCCCTTCGGCGCCAATCCGAACCTCGATCCGGAGACGAGCACCGGCTTCGACATCGGCGTGGAACAGCGATTCCTCGGCGGCGCGCTCATCGCCGACGTGACCTATTTCGATCTCGAGATCGAAGACCTGATCGCCTATGAGAACGGGGCCTACACGCAGATCGAAGGCACCTCCACCTCGCGCGGCGTGGAGACCTCCCTCACATGGCGCCCGGACGACCGTTTCTCCTTCACCGGCTCCTACACCTACACGGATTCGAAGGACCAGAACGACGACCGGCTCGTGCGCATCCCCCGCCACGCCGTCGGCCTGACGGCGGCCTACAGGCCGACCGAAAAATGGATGATCTCGGCCATGGGCAAGGTCGCGCTCGACACTGTGGATTCGGACGAATTCGAGCTCGACGACTATTTCCTGCTCAACGCCAAGGTGGCCTACAAGCCGACGGAAGACACCGAGCTCTACCTGCGCGTGGAGAACCTGCTCGACCAGGATTACCAGACCGCCCGCGGCTACGGCACGCCGGACATCTCGGTCTTCGCGGGCTTCAAGGCGAAGTTCGGGCCGTGATGACGGCGGGCCGGAACATCGTCCTGCATCTTTCCGGCTTCGTTCTATGTGCCGGCGCGGTTCTCGCGCCGGCATTTTTGCTTTTTGCCCAGCCAACCGCAGCCGACGCACCATCGCGAGTCATGTCGCTCAACCTGTGCACGGACCAGCTTGCCATGGCGCTCGCCGCCCCCGGGCAGCTCGTCTCCGTCTCATTCCTCTCGCGCGACCCGTCGCTCTCCCCCATGCACCGCGAGGCCGGGTCCTATCCGGTCAACCATGGCCGGGCGGAGGAAGTGTTCCTCGAACGGCCCGACCTCGTCGTCACCGGCACCTATTCCCTGCAGAACACGACCGGGCTCCTGAAGCGGCTCGGCTTTCGCGTGGAGGAGTTCAGCTTCGTCCAGACGCTCGACACCATCCCCGGCGAGATCCGGCGGATGGGGGCGCTCCTCGGGCGCGATGAGCAGGCGGAAGCGATGGCGGAAAGGTTCGAGACCGAGCTTGGCGAAATCGAAGCCCGGCAGTGCGCCAAGCCTCCGACCGCGCTCGCCTTCGAGCAGGGCGGGGTGGCCGCGGGAAGCGGCACTCTGGCGGATTCGGTGCTCGCGGCGGCGGGCTTCCGCAACCTGGCCGCCGAAGCGGGCATCGTCGGGATGGCCCCCCTGCCGATCGAGCTGATCGTGGAAAAGGAGCCCGATGTCATCATCACCCGGGCGGGCGAGGAGGATGCGCCGTCGCTCGGCGCGCGCGTGCCATACCATCCGGCGCTGCGCGCGCTCGAGGAGACGCGCATCGGCCCCTTCGTGCCGCGCGGCGCATGGTCCTGCGGCGGCCCCTTCGTCATCGAGGCGGTAAAGGCGCTCGCCGCCTTGCGCGAGGAGATCGCGCCCTGCGAGGCGACGCAATGAAGCCGCTCGCCCTCAATCTCGCGCTGGGCGCGCTGATGCTCGCCCTCTTCATCGCCTCGCTCGCCGTGGGGCCGGCGGAGCTGGGCGTTTCGGAAAGCGTTCGCGGGCTTTTCGCGGGCGGGGGCGAGGCGGCGGCGATCATCATGCGCGAGATCCGCCTGCCCCGGGCGCTCCTGGGCCTCGGCATCGGCTTCACGCTCGGCGTCTCAGGCGCCGTGCTGCAGGGCTTCCTGCGCAACCCGCTGGCGGAGCCCGGCATCATCGGCGTTTCGGCCGTGGCGGCCTTCGGCGCCGTCCTGATTTTCTATTCGGGCCTCGCGGGCAGCACGCTCTATGCCCTGCCTGCCGGCGCGCTGATCGGGGCGCTGGTCGCCGTCCTCCTGCTTCTGGCGCTTGCCGCCCGCAGCGGCTCGACGCTCACGCTGATTCTCGCGGGCGTGGCACTCTCCAGCCTTTCCGGGGCGCTGACCTCGCTCGTGCTCAACCTCTCGCCCAACCCCTTCGCGAGCTACGAGATCATCTTCTGGCTGCTCGGCTCGCTCAAGGACCGGTCGATCGAGCATGTCTGGATCGCCCTCCCCCTGATGGCGGCGGGCTGGCTGCTGATCGCGCTCGCCGCCCGCGCCATCGACGCGCTGTCCCTGGGCGAGGAGGCGGCCGCGAGCCTCGGCACGCATATGCCCCGCACGCGGCTTCTCATCATCATGGGCGTCGCGCTCGGCGTGAGCGCTGCCACCGCCGTTGCCGGCACGATCGGCTTCGTGGGGCTGGTCGTGCCCCATCTCATCCGCCCTCTGACGAACCGCCTGCCGAGCCGCCTGCTTCTGCCGGCGGGCCTCGGCGGCGCCGCTCTGCTGCTCGCCGCCGATGTGGCGGTGCGCATCGTGCTGCCTGCGGGCGAGCTCAATGTCGGCGTGCTGACGGCGCTCATCGGCGCGCCCTTCTTCCTCTGGCTGGTCGTACGCTCCCGCCGGGAGGTCTTCTGATGCGACTCGTCGTGGAGCATCTCGATGTCTCGCTGTCCGGCCGCCCGGTGCTCCACGGCATCAATATGGCGCTTTCGCCCGGCGAGGTGGTGGGCCTGCTGGGCCCGAACGGCGCCGGCAAGTCCACCCTGATGCGCGCTCTGGCGGGGCAAATCGCGGCAGGCGGCAGGATGCGGCTCGATGGCGGGGATCTCGCCGGCCTTGCTCCGGCTGCCCGAGCGCGCCTCCTCGCCTACCTGCCGCAGGCCCGCGTGATCGGCTGGCGGCTCACCGTGCGCGATCTGGTGGCGCTCGGAAGGCTCCCCTGGCGCAGCTTCGGAGTCCGTCCCACGGTTGAGGACGAGCGGATCGTCGCGGATGCCCTGAAGCTGATGGACATCGCGCATCTCGCCCAGCGGCCGGCGACGGAGCTTTCCGGCGGCGAGCAGGCGCGCGTGCTTGCCGCCCGAGCCGTCGCGCAATCCACATCGCTCCTGATCGCCGACGAGCCGGCCTCCGGACTGGATCCGGCCCACCAGATGATGATGATGCACGCGCTGCGCCGCCTCGCCGCCGAGGGCCGCACCATCCTCGTCTCCCTGCACGATCTCACGCTCGCCGCCCGCTGGTGCGATCGCGTGGTGATGCTGAAGGAGGGGCGGACCGCCGCCGAAGGTGCGCCGGAAGAGGTCATGACGCCTGAGCGGCTGGCGGAAGTCTACGGTGTGACGGCGCATTTCGCGCGCGACGAGGGCGGCATGATCCTTGCGCCCACGGGGCTGACGGGTGCGCCATGATTCCCTGGCCGAAGATCGCGCACCTGCGTGAGCTTGCCGCGGCCGAGCCGGTAGAGCCGCCGCGCCCCGAAACGGCTGGGGCGAAGGCGGAGACGCCGCCGGTGGTCCTCGACGCCGCTCTTCCCGCAGGCGAGGCCGGGCCTGCCCTGCCCGGCCCGACTGAACCCTTCCTCCCGCGCCGCACCCGCGCCTACTCGATCGGCCTTGTGCTCGCACTGGGCTTTTCGGCGCTGGTGCATGCAGGTGTGCTCTCCTTTCTCGTCGAGCGGATCGCCAGACCGGGCGTGGAAGCGACGGCCGAAGCGGCAAGCGTGGAAATCGTGCTGGAAGAGCCGCCTTCGTCCGATGCGGGACAGCAAAGGCCCGCGGCTCGATCGTCACCTGCCGCCGAACCGCAGGCCTCCGCGAACCATACACCTGCTCCGAAGGATGCCCCGGCAAAGCAAGAAGTCACCCACGAGGGGCCGCGGCGAGAGAGCACCCGGACCGGAGAGGTTTCGGAGAAGCCCGCGTCGGACCGGGCGGAACACGCCGCTCCCCCATCCGAGGCGGAGACCGCCGAGGCACGGCCATCGATGGAACCTGCACCGCACCGCCCCGCGCGGGCGGAAGCGCAGCGGGACCGGCCGCAAGCCGAGCCGGCGCCGGAGGACGTAACGGACGCTCCGTCCGACGAGGTGGCGACGGTCACGCTGCCGGTCGAGAACATTCCCGTGCCCGCCTCCCGCCCCGAGCTTTCCGAAAGAAAGGCGGAGAGGACGGAACGCAAGCGGGCTTCCGCGCCGGCGAGAACACGGGAAGGCCGGTCAGCCGAAGCCCCCGCGAAGCGGAAACAGGCCGCCGCGGCGAAACCAGCCGAATCGACCCGTCAGCCCGCCACCGCTTCGGCCGGCAGAAAAGGCGGCGCGACCGCGGGCGAGATCGAGGCGTATGCACGCCGGCTCAACAGGCATGTGCGGCGGCACCAGAATTATCCGCCGGAAGCCAGGGGCATTTCCGGCACGGTCCGGCTGGCGATCACCCTCGATTCGCGGGGCCGCTTCCGGGGCGCGAAGGTTTCCGGAAGCTCCGGCCATGCCGTGTTCGACCGGGAAGCGCTGGCCACGGCCCACCGCGCCCAGCCTTATCCCCGCCCGCCTGAGGGCTACACCGGCGGCACCAACATGGTCTCACTGGTCTTCAAGCGGCGCTAGCTTGAATTCCGCCGCAAAAGGCCGATATCCGCTTCGAGCGTTTCGCCGGTGCAAGGATTCCGGCGGACGGCAAATCGAGCGGCGCACCGCTTTGGAACGAAGAGATGGAGCGGATCACCCGATCGGAATCGCTCCAGAGCAAGACATCGGAGAAGCGCCATGGTCTCGGACAAACTTGAAGTGCGATGCCGGCGGACGGCGGGCAAGCACCGCCTTCTTCCTGGTCTTCTCCTCGTCGCCGTTGCTCTCTCCGCCCCGGCATCCGCCCAGAGCGGTCAGCGCCACCGCAATATCGAACCCACCTGCCCCACGGGTTCCGTTCAGATCGACGGTCGCTGCACCAGACCGCAACTGCGACAGTCATGTCCGCCGGGCACACTCGGCGTATATCCCAATTGCAGGCCGGCGGTGCGGTCCGCCTGCCCGAGCGGAACGGTGGGCGTCTACCCCAACTGCCGGCCGACGCTGAAACTGCCGCCCCCGCTGGACGAGCAGCAGCGCATGCCGCGAATCCAGCCGGAGCCGCCGGAGGTCCGTATCCCCTCATACCCAACGGGAGAACCCCGCCGGTAAACCGACGGGGCCTCTGCCGCATTCGCCGCGGCTGCCCGGGCGACCGAGGGAGAACCGCCGGGCGCTTCCCCCTGGGCTCTCCGCCGCGGGGGAAGCAGGCAAGCCTATCGGTTGCTTGCCACCGGAGCGACGAGCGGCGTGATGCGGCGGATCGCGACGCGGCGGTTCTCCCGCTCCCGCTGTTCCGTGTTGATCTTCAGGTACTGCTCGCCATAGCCCTGGGTCACCAGGTTCTCGGGCGGGATGCCGAAGACATTCGTGAGCGCCTGTGCCACCGCCTCGGCCCGCCGGTCGGACAGCGCGAGGTTGGCGACCTCCGAGCCGACGGCATCCGTATGCCCCTCGATCAGGAAGGTCTCGGCCGGATTCCGCTCCAGGATATCCTGCATGGCCGTGGCCACCCCTTCGAGCTTCGGGATCTCACTTTCCGAAATGCTCGCGGAGCCGAACTCGAAATTGATCGAGTCGAGGTCGATGCGCCGCACCATGTCGCGCACGCGGGCTGAATAGCGCACCTCCTCCAGCGAATAGAGCCGGGTTACAGGTTCCACGGGCGGCTGCTCGAGGAACTCGTAGTAGCGCTGAGGGTCGTCCACGCTCTCCGCTTCGAGGATGTACTCGCTGACGGGGATCGTAAGCTGCAGCGGCGGCAGGTCGCGGGCGGGATCGCGGAATTCGAGGACATCGTCATAGCGGTCGTCGGGCACGTAGACGAGCACATATTCGCGCCCTTCCGGCGTCACCCGCACGCGCCGGATCACGTCACCGTAGCGGTTGCGCACGGTGATGACGCGCGTTCCGTCGGAACGCTCGATCACCTCGCGCACGCGCCCGCCCCGCAATTCCTCGTAATAGACCTGGTCGTCGCGGCGCACGATGCGGTCGTAGTCCGGGCTTTCCACATAGATGTGGTTGTTGATCTCGACGATCGTGCGGTTGTCGTTGAACTCCTCGACCACCCGGGCCGCCTCGCGCGGCTGGAACATCTCGCGGCGGCGTACCCTCCGGTCCTCCGGGGTCTGACCGAGCTCGATCCTCTGGCCCTGTTCCTCGACGATCGAGCGGATTTCCTGCTGCACCTGCTCGGGGTTCACGAGATCCTGCTGCGCCTGCGCATCGGATTCGGGCAGCGGCGCCGGCTGGGCCTCCTGGGCGGGCTCGGCCTGCTGCTGCTGTTCCGGCTGCATCGGCTGGCTTTCGGCGGGCTGCTGCGCCTCATCGGTCGGCTGGGCTTCGCCAGTCGGCTGTTCTGCTTCCTTCTGGCTGTCGAGCACGGGCGCAGCATTCTCGGGCAGGGCTTCCTCGCCCTCGGGCGGGGTCTCGGCGCCGGGCTGCGCCTGCTCTTCCGTCTGGCCGTCCGTTGTGGGCTGCTCGCCGTCCAGGCCGGCGCCGGGTTCCGTTGCCGGCTGCTCGGTCCCGGGTGCAGGAGCGGCTTCCTCGCCCGCGGGCGCCTCCTCGGCGGGGGCGGGTTGCGTCGGCTCCGTACCTTCCTCTGCCGGCTCGGCCGCTTCCGGCTGCATGGGCGTCGTCTCTTCGGCAGCAGGCGCATCTTCCGTGGCCGGCGCTTCCTGACCGGCCGGAGCCTCCTCCGTGATCGGCGCCTCCTCCGTCACCGGCGCCTGGTCGGCGGCTGGCGCTTCCTCCTGAGCGGGGGCCTGCTCTTCCGCCGGCGCGGCATCTTCCACAGGCGCCTGCTCTTCGACGGGAGCCTCTTGCTGGAGAGGCGCCTGCTCTTCGGTCGGCGCGGCTTCTTCGGCGGGAACTTCCTCCGGCTGGGCTTGCGGCTCCGGCGCAGGCTCTTCCTGGACGGGCGGCTGCTCTTCCGTAGGGGCAGCCTCTTCGGCCGGCGCTTCTTCCGCGGGCGCAGCCTCCGGCTCCGATGCGGGCTGTTCTTCAGCCGCCGGCTCTTCCTCGGGTGCGGGCTCTGGTGCCTGCTCCTCCGCAGGGGGCTGGGCCTGATCCACCGGAGCGCATCCGCCGTCGGCCGGGGCGGTTCCGGGCGGGCATTCCGCGCCGCCTTCCTGCCCGGCGGCATTCGGATCTTCTGCCTGTGCCAGCATCAGGGATGTCGGCGCGCCCATGTCATGCTCCGCCGTGCCGGGATGCGCGGCATCCGCCTGCGCCGGGACCGGCGCGGCCATCAGCAGGCACAATGCAGTCCCCGCCCAAAACCGATTCGACTTCGTCATTCTACTTGCTCCTGTGGGCGTCCCTTCCGGTGCATAAATTTGCGATGTTCTGCTTGGTTCCCCCGATGGGCGGAAAGATGGCGGGCGTGAGCAGCCGTGCGGGCTCCAAAAGACCCCGCTTGACCTTCCATCCGCGCCGCGCCACATCGTGGCAATGGAACCCTTCTGGAAGACGAAGCCGCTTGCGGCCATGAGCGAGGCCGAGTGGGAGTCCCTCTGCGACGGCTGCGGCAAATGCTGCCTTGCCAAGCTCGAGGACGAGGATACCGGCGACATCCACTGGACCAGCGTCGCCTGCCGCCTGTTCGACGCCGGCACCTGCCGCTGCACGGACTATGCCGGCCGGTTTGCACGCGTGCCGGATTGCGTGCAGCTGACGCCGCGGAATGTAGGGGAAATCACCTGGCTTCCTTCCACCTGTGCCTACAGGCTGCTCGCCGAGGGCAAGGACCTTCCCTGGTGGCATCCGCTGGTCTCCGGCAGCGCGGAGACCGTGCACGAAGCCGGCATCTCCATACGCGACCGCATCAGCGCGCATGAGGACGATCTCGCCGAGGCGGAGGAATATTTCGAGCATGTTCTGGAGGAAGAGCCATGAGCGAGTCTGAGACACGGGATGTGACCATGCGGGCCTTCACCGCCTTCAACGCCGGCGATATGGAAGGCACCATCGCCTGCCTTTCGGAGGACGTGGCCGTCGACGTGCCGGGCCAGGCGCGGGAGATCGGGCGGGAGAAAGCCCGCTGGCGCCTTGCCGCACTCGCACGCCATTTCCGCGCCGAGGCCGCCGACATCGCCGTGATGACGGCGCCGGGCGGGTTTCGAGCGGCAGCGGAATTCACCCTGAGCGGAACCTATCTGGCCGCCCTGCCCGGCTTTCCGCCCGCCAGCGGCCAGTCCTTCCGGCTCCCCGCCGGGCTGTTCCTCGACATCGACGACGAGGCCTTGATCTCACGGGTCACCGTCTGCTGCGACCCCACAAGGCTTTCACGGGCGCTGGAGAAGGGCTGACCCGCGACTGAACCCCAGATGAACGGTGGGTTCGCATCCGGTTCAGATGCAGGCTGGCACTCTCCAGCCATCGCTTCGGTGAGAAGCATCGAACCAGATCGGAGAGCCCGCATGTTCCGCACAATCAAGATCGCAGCCATTTCCGCCCTCCTCGGCCTCGGCACGCTGGCCGCAGCGCCGGCGACGGCCCAGGCAGACGGCATCTATTTCAGCTTCGGCAGCAGCGATGCCCGCGGCGGCATCCATGTCCGCGACCATGACCGGCGCGACCGGGGCGGCTGGGGCCGCGATCACCGCGACCGGGACCGGGGCCGCTGGGATCGCCGCGACCGCGCCTGCACCCCGCGGGATGCGGTGGAAAAGGCCCATCGCATGGGCCTGCGCCACGTGCAGGTGACGCGCGCCAACCGCAACACGATCCGCGTCACCGGCCGCACGCGCCACGACCGCACAAGCATCGTCTTCGCCCGTGCGCCGCACTGCCCGGTGATCCGCGCCCGATAGGCCGCAGCCCAACCGAAAGAAAAACGCCGCCGGCGATCCTGGCGGCGTTTTCGTCGTTGGGACCTTCGTTACTGCTGGTCGAGGCCGAAGGTCACGTTCACCTGGACGGTGTAGCTGTTTTCCCCGGCCTGCACGGGCACGGAAGCGTCGGCTGCCGCCTCCATCCGCATCATCTTGGCGCCGAGCGGCCTGGGCGGGGGTGTGCCGATCATATGCTCGGAGATCTCGATGACGTCGCCGAGCTTCACGCCGGCCGTCTCGGCCAGGATGCGCGCCTTGGAGACTGCGTCCTCCACCGCCTTCTTGCGTGCATCGTTCATCGCCGAAGACGGATCGTCATTGGTGAAGAAGATGTTGCCGCCCTGGTTCACACCGAGCGTGACCGAGCGGTCGAGGATCTCGCCCACCTTGTCGAGGTCGCGGATGCGCACGGTGAGGCCGTTCGTCACCTGATAGCCGGTGATGCGGGGCTCCTTCTCGTCGTTTTGGTCGTTGGGGTAGACATAACGCGGATCGATGGAGAGGCCGGTCGTCTGCAGGTCGCGTTCCTCTATACCCGCCTCCTTGAGTGCGGCGACCACGGCGACCATTGCCTGGCTGTTGGCGTCCATGGCCTCGCGCGCCGTCTCGGCCTCGCGCACCACGGAAAGCCTGATGATGGCCATGTCCGGAGCAAGGGTGGCCTCCCCCTCTCCCGTCACCGAGATCTTCGGCTGTCGGTCGGACTCTTGCGCTCCTGCCGGCAGCGCCGCCAGGAACGAAGCGGCAAGCGCCAGCGGAATGAAGGAACGGGTCATGGCAATCTCCTGAGTCTGTTGAACGCGAATCTGAATAAGCGCGGATTATGAACCGATTGCGGCGCCGAGGCTTGTGCCTCGCGGGAAAGTTCATTAATTGAGCGGCACCGGGCCTGTAGCTCAATGGTTAGAGCCGGCGGCTCATAACCGCTTGGTTGGGGGTTCGAGTCCCTCCGGGCCCACCAGCTACTTAAGTAGCAGCTGACCCCACTGCAATTTCTTGGTCGCCAGAACCGGGTGTACATCAAGAATACACCTGGGGGCTAGCAATGGATCGGCCCCGCGATCGCGCTGCCGGAGGCAGTGTCGCTTGGGCTCGCCTGATCATTCGAGAGGCGAAGCAGGCCAGTTTCGATTTTCCGTGCACTGCATTGTCAGGCCATCACGAGATGGCCCTGAGCCACCTGCCTGTATTTCCGTTCCGCTGGAACGTAATTGACCGGGCGGACGGGGCTGCGGATATCCTCGTTCCCGATGAAGCGGCGCCGGTTGCGCTGCGCGGGATCTGCCACCGGCACGGCGGAAAGCAGCTTGCGGGTATAGGGATGCTGCGGGTTGGAGAAGATGTCGGTCCGAGGTCCGATCTCGACAATTTCGCCGAGATACATCACAGCCACACGGTGGCTGATGCGCTCGACCACAGCCATATCGTGCGAGATGAAGAGGTAAGACAGGCGGAGACTTTCCTGCAACTCTAGCAGAAGGTTCACCACCTGAGCCTTGATGGAGACGTCGAGGGCCGAGACGCTTTCGTCGGCCACGATGACGCTCGGCTCAACCGCCAGGGCGCGTGCGATGCAGATGCGCTGTCGCTGCCCGCCGGAAAGCTGGTGCGGATAGCGATTGGCCATGGCGGGCGACAACCCAACGCGTCGCAGCAATTCAGCGACCTTGTCCGGGGCTTCCGCCGGCATGGCCATCTCGTGCAGCAGCAGAGGCTCGGCGATGGCGGCGCCGACGGTCATCCGCGGATTGAGACTGGCGAAGGGATCCTGAAAGATCATCTGTATCCGCTTGCGGCGGCTGCGCATCTCCTGCTCGGTCAACCCCGTGACGTCTTCGCCGTCGAGACGCACGGAACCAGATGCCAGCGAGAGGAGCTTCATGACGGAAAGGCTGGTCGTCGATTTGCCGCATCCGGACTCGCCGACGAGCGAGAGCGTCTCGCCTCGCTGCAATGTGAAGGACACGTTCTCGACGGCGTGGACCATCCCTTTCACACGGCCCATGAGACCGGATCTGATGGCGAATCTTGTGGTGAGATTCCTCACCTCCAGCACGGGAGGACCATCGCGATCCACAGTGTCCGCGCTGGCCGCCGGTTCACCGAGCAGGCCCGTTTCGGGGTCCGCGATTGCGAACCGTCGCGGCAGCGGTTCATTCGTCATCGAGCCCAGTCGAGGAACGGCCGAGAGGAGGGCCTTGGTATAAGGCTGCTGGGGATTTGCAAAAACAGCGTCTGTCGTCCCTTCCTCCACCACTCGTCCATGGCGCATGACCACTGTCCGGTCGGCGATCTCGGCCACGACACCCATGTCGTGGGTGATGAAGAGGACCGACATCCCCTCCTCTTCCTGAAGCGACTTGATGAGTTCGATGATCTGGGCCTGAATGGTGACGTCGAGCGCGGTCGTCGGCTCGTCGGCAATCAGCAGCTTCGGGCCGCAAGCGAGCGCCATGGCGATCATCACGCGCTGGCGCATTCCTCCCGAAAACTGGTATGAATGCTCGGAGTAACGTGAGGCCGCATCGGGAATGCGCACGCGATCAAGCTGCCGGATCGCCTCGGCGCGGGCTTCCGCATGCGAAATCGGCTTGTGCGCCAGCAACGCCTCCGCAATCTGCTCACCGACCGGCATCACAGGGTTGAGACTAGTCATCGGCTCCTGGAAGATCATGCCGATACGCCGGCCGCGGATTGCATTCATCCGCTGCTCGTCCAGCTCGAGCAGTTCCTCGCCTTCCAGCTTGATGCTGCCTTCGATGCGGGTCAGGTTCGGGTTCAAGAGCCGCATCACCGACATGGCGGTGACGCTTTTGCCCGAACCCGATTCCCCGACGAGAGCGACGATCTCGCGCTCGCCGACTGTGAAGTCGATCTCGTGGACGACAGGGGTCCACTTGCCGCGGGTCCGAAACGAGGTCCTGAGGCCATCGACTGACAGGACGGGAAAGGCCATCGAATGCTCCTCCGCAGGCGGGGCAGGCTGCACGTTGTCTCTCGCGCCGGCAGCCATGCACGTTGTCGCGCCTGGCAGCAGGGCGGTTCCCGGCACCTAATGGCACCTCCGAATAATTGTCAAGTTAGCAAATTCCTCACCTAAGGCAGAGAATCTCATAAATGCTTTAATTTCAACTGGATGCATTCCGACTTCTTGCCTTGTCCGCCTCCTTTAGCGCATGTCCAAGTTGACAGAATCCGAGAGATGTTTACAAGCAAGGAAACGGTTTCTCTGCACAGGGACGCAGGAAGTGGCACGCGTGGCCATCGTCGCAGACGATTTGACAGGAGCTCTGGATGTCTGCGCTCCATTCGCAGCCAAGGGATTGCGCTGTCATGTCGCCACAGTTCCCGACGGAGTGGAAGCTGCCCTTGCGCAAGATGGCGACGTCATATGTGTCAACACCGCGACGCGAGAGATGGCGGCCGGCATCGCCGGAGCGATCGTGGCCCGCATCGCGCAGCGCCTGGCGGATGCCGGCCCCGAGATCGCCTTCAAGAAGATTGACTCCCGATTGAAGGGGCATGCTGCGGTCGAAAGCCGGGCGTGCCTGGTGGCCTTCAAACGCCGCAGGGCGGTGATCGTCCCGGCCGTCCCGGACCAGGGTCGCTTCGTCGTCGGCGGACGACTTACCGGCATGGGCGTGGCCGCGCCGCTTTCCATTGCGGACGTGTTCGGAAACGCTTTCGCTTACGAAGCGCCTGACAGCGCAGAGGCGTCAGACCTGGAGCGAATAGCGCGAATCGAGTGGGCGGACGTACTGTTCGTAGGCGCAAGCGGCTTGGCCGCAGGGCTGGCCTCGGTTCTCTCCTCCCGGCCACAATGGAGGTCCGGCCCTATCTGCGCGCCCATTCTGATCGCCGTCGGTTCGCACGATCCCATCACCGTCGAGCAGGTGGCCAGAACCGCCCGGCTCCCCGATACGTTGCACCTGACGTCCAGCGACGGCGGCATAGAGATGCCGGCTCTCGTTCCACCCGTGACGATCGTTCAGGCCACGGTTCCCCTCGACGCTCCCGACCGAACGCAGGCGATGGTCCGGTTCGGCGCTTCCGTGGCCTGGGCGCTGCGGCGGGGCTGGTTCAGGACCATGCTCCTTTCGGGCGGCGAGACAGCGCAGACCGTGCTGAGCGCGCTCGCCATCGATTGTGTCGAAGTGCTGGGCGAGGCATTGCCGGGTATTCCGGCCGTGCAGGCGCAGATCGCTGACCGTCCGATTGGAATCTTGACGAAATCAGGCGGCTTCGGCACACCGGATGACATTCTCCGGCTGGCCGAAACAGCCCGGCTGCATCTTGCCCAACCCAGCATTGCGGGAGAACAAGCATGACGGGCTCCAAGTACAGGACAAACAGCTTCGACGAGGAGCCGCGGCACCGCACGCTGTTTGCCGACCGCGTCTATCAGCTGCTTCTGATGCGGATCTCGAACGGAGACTATGCACCGGACACCAAGCTGCCGAGCGAAAAGGAACTGTCGGAGCAGTTCGACGTGTCCCGTCCGATCGTGCGAGAGGCGCTTGAGCGGTTGCGCAACGAGGGCCTGATCTATTCGCGCCAGGGCTCCGGCAGTTTTGTTCGGTTGCGCAGCGAGCCGCGCTCGCTGGGCTTTCCGCCCGTCGAGACCATTGCCGATATCCAGCGCTGCTACGAATTCCGCCTCACCATCGAGCCGGAGGCGGCCTATTACGCCGCGCGTCGTCGCAACGATGCAGCGATCCAGGCGATTGCTCGGGTGGTCGAACTCTTGAGCAGCGCCACCGACCAACAGCGCCACAGGGAAGATGCGGACTTCGCCTTTCACCTGGCGATCGCGGAAGCCGCCAACAACCACTACTACAGCTCCGCCATGCAGGCCCTGCGCAGCCACATCGCCGTGGGGATGAAGCTGCATGGTCTTGCCTTGATGGGGCCGGGGCGCGGGCTGGAGAAAGTGCTCGGCGAACACCGGGCTATCTATGAAGCCATCCGTGACGGGAATGCGGAAGTTGCCCGCCAGCTGATGCGTCAGCATCTCGAAGGATCCAGGAATCGCCTGTTCGAGGATCGCTTGCTTGATTTGTCGCTTCAGTAAGCGCGCGCCCACCTACCAGGCGGCGCGATAGATTTCCAGGATGTCGCTGCCCGTCATGTCGCGGGGATTGAAGTCGAGCAGACGCCTGATGCCCAGCGCCTCTGCCGCCATGGAAGGCAGGTCATCGGGGGGGACGCCCAATTTCGACATGTGCATCTCGATGCCAAGCTCTGCGCAATAGCGATAGGCGCTGTCGAAAAGCCTGTTGCCGTCGAAGCCCATAAGCTCGGCGATGATGGCGGTCTTTTCGGGTTGCGCTGGCGCGTTGAAGGCCAAGGCATGCGGAAAGATCACCGCATTCGCGAGACCGTGGGCTATGCCGTAACGTGTGCCGAGCGGATAGGACAAGGCATGGCCGGCGGTCGTGTTCACCGGTCCGAGGCAAAAGCCGCCATAAAGCGCCGCCATCGCAAGCCCGGCCCGCGCTTCCACGTCGGCGCCGTCGGCCACGGCGCGCGCCAAGTATTGCCCGACGAGCTCGATGCCCTTCTGCGCGTAGATATCGAGGAGGGGATGGGCGCGGCGGCTGGTGAAGGCCTCCACGCAATGGGCAAGTGCGTCAATGCCCGTCGCGGCCGTGACGGCGGGTGGCAGGGAAACGGTCAGGTCCGGGTCCACGATGGCCATATCCGCCACCATGTGCCTGCTTTCGGCCGCGACCTTGCTTCGGCTTGCGGGATCGGTGACGAGGGCCCGCGCCCCCACCTCGCTGCCCGTGCCGGAGGTGGTCGGAATGGCGATGAGCCCGACCGTGCGGGGATCGGCCTTGTCCACGCCGGCGATCGCATGAAATTCCTTCGCGCTCCCGACCAGGACGGCGGCGAGCTTGGCGAGGTCCATGGCGCTGCCGCCCCCGAAGCCGATGACGAGGTCGGGCGCAAAGCCCCGCGCCTGGTCCAGAAGCCGGGCGAGATTGGGCAAGTCGGGCTCCGGCTTGGCCTCCGGGAAGACGAGGTTCTGGCGCGGCAGGCCCAACAGGTCGGCTCGCCCGGCATTGAAGGCATCGGCCACGACCAGAACGCGCCGCTCCGGCCAGTCCGGGATCAATTCGGCAAGCAGACGCGCCTTGCCTGACCCAAATTCAATCCGCGGCGGCTGCACGAATGACAAAGGGCGGAGTAAAGGCGAGGAGAAGGCACCGGATGCTGCCGTGGTGGAAGCCGTGTCGGCCGAGGACATTATTTGGCACCCTTTGGATTGAGAGCGTCGTTGAGGCCATCACCCACGAAGCTGAAGGCGACCGATGCTATGGCGAGCGCAATGGCAGGTGCCGCCAGCAGATGAGGATATTGCTGCCACGTCCGCAGCCCGTCGGAAATCATGAGCCCCCAGCTCGGGGTCGGCGGCTGGACGCCCACGCCTAAGAAACTGAAGGCGCTCTCGAGCACCATGGCGCTTCCCAGGCCGGCGCTGACCGCCACGATCAGCGGCCCGACGGAATTGGGTATGAGGTAACGTAGAATGATATGCCTGTTGGGCAGGCCGAGGGCGCGCGCGGCCAGCACGTAAGGCTGGTTGCGCACGCTCAGGATCTGCGCCCGAACCGTGCGGGCGTAGGGCGGCCACATCACCAGTGAGATGGTGCCGAACACCATGACGAAGTCGAAGAGCACGGTGTTGCGGAAGAGCGTGTTGCCGCTCCAAAGATACATGGAGTCCATCCAGCGCCCGAGCGGGGGCTTGAGTGACGTGTTGATGACGATGACGAGCAGCAGGTTGGGCACCGACATGAAGATGTCGGTAAACCACATGATGACCGCATCCACCCGCCCGCCGAAATAGCCGGCGATCGCGCCGAGCGCTGCACCGATGGCGACGGAGATGACCGTGACGACGATGGCCACCAGGAAGGCCGTGCGCGTGCCGTAGATCACGCGGCTCGCAACATCGCGGCCGAGCTCATCCGTGCCCAGCCAGTGGCTCGCCGATGGCGGCAGATTGCGCGCGTCGAGATTCTGGGTAAGGAAATCGTAAGGCGTCAGCCAAGGGCCGAAAATGGCGACAAACGCCATCAGGAGGATGAGCAGGAGACCCACCATGGCGATGCGGTTGGCCTTGAGCCGCGCCCAGGCATCGACCCACAGGCCGGCATGTTCGTGGGTCTGGGAGGTTTCTGCAGCAGTGGTCACGGCCTACCTCCTCTCTGCGGCGCGGGGATCGAGCAGCGGATAGGCGAGATCGACCAGGAGATTGGAGACCATCACCAGCATCGACGCGATGAGCGTTACTGCAAGGATGATGGGGTAGTCGGAGTTGAGGAGTGCCTGTATGGCAAGCCGTCCCAGGCCGGGCAGGCCGAAGACCAGTTCGACGAACACCGCGCCGTTCACCAGCGTGATCATGATCAGCCCGAGTTGGGTGAGGACCGGCGTGAGGATCGGGCGCAGGATGTGCCGCGTCACGATCTTCCGGGCCGGCAGGCCTTTGGCCCTGGCCGTCCGTACGAAATCCTCGCTCAGCACCTCGATCACCGCCGAGCGCGTCTGGCGCACGATGAGCGCTATTGGATGGAACGACAGAACGATCAGCGGGAGGATCACCCGGGCGTCGAACAGTCCGCCCCAGCCATAGGAGATGGTGCCGCCGGGCATGACGAGGATCAAAAGCACCATGAGGATCGGGCCGGCCACATAGGCGGGAATTGCCCAGAGGAACAGCGCCGAGCCAAGAATGGTGTAGTCGATCGCGGTGTTCTGGCGCAGGCCGGCAACGAGACCCAGTGGAATGGCGACGAGCGCCGTCAACAGGATGGCCATTGTACCGAGCTGAATCGACACCGGAGCGGCCGCGGCAATGGTGCGCCCGACCGAGCGGCCGGAGGTCAGCGAATTGCCGAAGTCGCCGTGAAGCACATTCCAGATATAGTTGCCGAATTGCACGAGGAACGGCCGGTCGAGCCCCGCCGCCTCCCGGATCGCCTCCAACCGCACCGGATCGAAGGCAACTCCGCCCGGCTCGCGCAGGAAGATGAGCTTGATCGGGTCTCCTGCCCCATAAAATGCCAGTGCGTAGACCGCCAGCAGGACCAGCAGGACCGAAGGTATCCAAAGAAGCAGCCGCTTGAGGGCATATGCGAGCATGGCTGGGCCTCGTCACCGGGGCCGCGCCAACGGCGCGGCCCCTACGCGATCGTGGGAGGAGACGTCAGGTGATCTCGATGTTCCAGGGAGCGAACACCTGCCAATCGAGGTTCTTTTCCATGCCCTTGATGTTGGGCAGCGCCCAACGGGACATGGCTTCGATGTACCAGGGGATCAATTGATAGTCCTCGCGGAACACACGCTGGGCCTGCTGCGCCAGCTCGTTCCGGCGCGGATCGTCCAAGGGCAGCGGTGCCGCCTCGTCCAGCAGGCGATCGACCTCGGGATTGTTGTAGCCGTTCATCTTCTCCCTCGCCACGCGCGAGCTCGAATGAATGATCGTGCGCAGGAACTCGGTCGCGTCGGGCACGCGCGACCCGGCGTCATCGCGGATGACATGGACGTCGGCCGGCGAGAAATTGTCGAGCGTCGGCTTCAGCTCGACAGCGGTGATGCCGAGATTCTGGCGCCACTGCTCGACGGCGAACTGCGCCGCCGCCTGCTCGGCAGGGGCAATGACGCCGGCAAAGATGATGCGCGGCAGGCGTTCCGGTCCGCCATAGGAGGAAGCGGCGAGCAGGCGCTTCGCCTCTTCCGGATCATAGGGATAGGGGTCCCAATTGGGGTCCACGCCATCGACACCCACCAGGATCTGCTCGGCCTGCTTGTGCGGGCCATTCGGGAACGAGGCCCGCATCATCTGGGCGCGATCGACCGCCAGGATCAGAGCCTTGCGAACATTGATGTCATCGAACGGCGGTGTCTTGGCGTTGAAATAGAAGTGCTGCCCGTTCGGAATCTCTGTCCCCATGCTGAACTCGGGGCCAAGGTCCTGGACGATGGTGGGCGTCACCAGCGCCGTATGTGCATGATACTCGCCCTGCTTCAGGAGCGTGGTGGCCGTCACCGAGTCCTCGATGACGCGCAGCTCGATGCGCGTGAGCTTGGGCTCGGGGCCGAAGAAGTTTTCGTTGGGCTCCCACGCGACGAAGCCATCGTCGAGATTCATTTCGACGAGCTTGAACGGGCCGGAGCTCACCACGCCCATTTCCGGCAGGTACCAATCTTCGATCTGGTTGCCGTCCTCGCCGCGCGCCTGCGAAGCCTTGACGATCGGAACCAGGTGGTTGGCGATGCGCATGTGGAAGATCGGGTCCGGCTGCTTGAGCGTCACCCGGACCGTCTGGTCGTCGACGATCTCGACACCGGGCAGATCCTTGGCCTTGCCGGTCGCAATCTCGTCGTAGCCGACGACGCCCGCGAGCACGAGCGGAACGCGCTGGCTGGCCGTGAGCGGCATCGAGGCCACTTCCCACGACCCTTTCACATCAGCCGCCGTTATCGGCGAGGCATCGGAGAACACCGCCTTGGGGTCGAGCTTGAACGTCCAGACCGTCCGATCCGCGTTTGGCTGCCAGCTTGTGAAGACGTAGGGCTGAATCTCGCCCTTGTCGTTGAAATACATCGGCGACGCCCACCACAGAGAGTGCCAGCGCAGCGCCGCTCCGCCGCCGCGCATGGGCGACCAGTTCATGTCGAACGACGGATGTATGATTTTGAACGTCTGTTCCTGGGCGGCGGCTTTGCCCGAACCCAGCCCGAACGCCGTCATGCTGACGAGCACGCCAGCGCTCCCCCGCAACACGTCACGGCGGGAAATGCCGCCGCGCTCAGTCAATCGATCCACCATTGGAAACCCTCCCGATCTCTTTCCGCCGTCCCTGAGCCAAGCCGCAGCGGTGACGGCGCAGGATCATGTCACACCAAGACGGCATGTCAACATGTATCTTAAATCCGTCTTTCAATTATAGGGAATTCTACACAACATTTTGATTTTCCAAGAAAATTTTTGTGTTTGCCGCAACAGTGAGAGCATGATAATGACTTTACAAGTTAATCAGGAGGGGCTGTGATGTCGTCGATAGCAATAAATCCGGATGGCATAATCCGTCGAAGCGAGGCGGACGACGCGCGCGAGGAGGCCTTTCTGCCCACCCATGTCGCTCAGGCTCATGCGTCTTTCCTCCTGGCGCTCGGCAATGGCGACATCGCCTGCACCTGGTTTGCTGGCACCGAGGAAGGCAAGCCGGACGTGTCCATCTATTTCAGCCGCCTGCCGGCGGGATCGCGGCAATGGACGCCGGAGACGAAAGTCTCCGACGATCCGGAACGTTCCGAGCAGAACCCTGTCCTGTTCGAGACGCCGGAGGGAGCCCTGTGGCTCCTCTACACCGCCCAGGAGTTCGGCAATCAGGATACGGCAATCGTCCGCCGCCGCATCTCCCAGGATGGCGGCAGGAGCTGGGGACCCATCGAGACGCTTTTCGACGAACCCGGCACATTCATCCGCCAGCCCATGCTCGTCCTTTCAAGCGGAGAGTGGATCCTGCCGATCTTCCATTGCCTGCCGGTGCCCGGGGAAACATGGCATGGCCAGAACGACGTCAGCGCGGTGAAAATTTCGGCCGATCAGGGCAGGACCTGGTCGGAATATCCCGTTCCCGAGAGCAGGGGCGCCGTGCACATGAACATCGTCGAGCGGCGCGACGGGACGCTGCTCGCCCTCTTCCGCAGCCGCTATGCCGACAGCATCATGAGCGCGACCTCTGGCGACAAGGGGAGAACTTGGACGACGCCGGTGCCGACCCCGCTGCCGAACAACAATTCGTCCATCCAGTGCCGCGCGCTGGCAGACGGGACGCTCGCCCTGGTTTTCAACAACGTCTCGGCCACGCCCGCCGTGCGCGCCCAGGCGCAGGGGCGGCCGACATGGGGCGTGCCGCGCACTCCTCTCTCCATTGCCCTTTCGTCGGATGAGGGTGAGACTTGGCCGGTCATCCGCGATATCGAGGTTGCGCCAAGCCCGCCGCCGGAGCTTAATGTGGACAAGCAGGATCGGCGCATGCGCGAACTCTCCTACCCCACCGTCACCGGCGACGCGCAAGGCAGGATAAACGTGGCCTTCACCTATTTCCGCAAGGCGATAAAATTCGTCCGCTTCAATCCAGGCTGGGTCGCCGGCGCATGACGCTCGGACGAGAGGAGAACTAATGGCTCGCGCAGCCGAAAAGCCGATCGCCATCACCATGGGAGACCCGGCCGGGGTCGGCCCCGAGGTGATCGTCAAGGCGGCGGGGGAGTTGCCGGAAGAGGTGCGCGAGCAGCTATTGGTGGTTGGTTCGGCCGAGACGCTCGAGCGTGCCATCGCCATCACCGGCGTTTCCCTGAAGCTCGGCGCCCCCGATGCGGCTCCCGCAGCGAACCTGCTGCGCCTCGAACATGTCCCGATGGAAGGCATGCCGGTCCCCTTCGGCAAGCTCAACCCGATCGGCGGCGAGGCGAGCTATCGCTATATCGTGCGGGCGGTCGAACTTGCCCGGTCGGGCGCTGCCGCCGGCATCGTCACGGCGCCCATCAACAAGGAGGCGCTCAATCTCGCCGGCCACCATTTTGATGGCCATACCGGCCTGCTTGCACACCTGACGAACTCGCGCTCGTCCTTCATGCTGCTTGCCTCGGAGCGGCTGAACGTCATCCATGTCTCGACACATGTTTCGCTGCGCGATGCGATCGGCCGCGCGGCGCCGGAACGCATCCTGCAAACAGTGAGAACCGGCCATGCGCACCTGAAGCGGATCGGCATTGCCAGCCCGCGCATTGCGGTCGCCGGCATCAACCCCCATTGCGGGGAGAACGGCCTGTTCGGCCGCGAGGACGATCTCCAGGTTGCGCCGGGAGTGGAAATGGCCCGCGCAGAAGGTATCGACGTCGTCGGCCCGATCTCCGCGGACACGCTCTATTATCGGGCCTATTCAGGGCATTTCGATCTCGTGGTCGCCCAGTATCACGACCAGGGCCACATTCCGATCAAGCTCGTGGCCTTCGATACCGCGGTGAATGTCTCGCTGGGCCTGCCGATCGACCGCACGTCGGTGGATCACGGCACGGCATTCGATCTGGCCGGCACCGGGCGGGCCAAACATGTCAACATGTTGTCTGCCATCGCCTATGCGCGCAAGCTGGCGGCTTCGGCCGCCTGACGACTCTCCACATTCAGATTGAGGTAAAAGGTGTCTACTGTTCGCGGGGTTTTCAGCGCAGCCGCCACGCCGCTCAACGCCAAGCTCGAGCCGGATCATGCGGCGCTGGTCGCGCATTGCCGGCAACTGCTCGTGGACGGCTGCCACGGGATCGCACTTTTGGGATCGACCGGCGAGGCCAACTCCTTCTCGGTTGCCGAGCGCATGGACATGCTTGAAGCCGTGGTTGCCGGCGGCATCCCCGCCGAAGCGCTTCTGCCGGGAACCGGCCTCTGCGCGGCCCCCGAAACCATCGCGCTCACCCGCCATGCGCTCGGGCTCGGGGTGACGAAGGTCGTGATGCTGCCGCCCTTCTACTACAAGGGCGTGAGCGATGCGGGCCTGTTCGATGCCTATAGCCGGATTGTCGAAGACGTGGCGGACGACCGGCTGCGCATCATCCTCTACCATATCCCGCCGATTTCGCAGGTCCCGCTCGGCCATGACCTCATCGCGCGGCTCTGCGAGAAGTTTCCCGGCACGATCGCGGGTGTGAAGGACTCGGGTGGCAAACTCGACAACATGGTGAGCCTGGCCAAATCCTTCCCGCAGCTCTCGATTCTCGCCGGGGCCGATCCGCTGTTGTTACCGCTGCTGCAAGAAGAAGGCGGGGGATGCATCACCGCCACCTCGAACCTGGCGGCCCGGCAGTTGCGCATCGTGTTCGACAAGCACGCCGATCCTGAGGCGAGCGCGGAAGTCAACGCGGCGCAGGCCCGTATCGTGGCGCTGCGCGAGGCAAGCAACCGCTTCGTCCAGATTCCGACCATCAAGGCCATGCTCGCGCGCCGGTATGGCGCGCCCGCCTGGGCAAACGTGCGGCCGCCGCTGGTGCGGCTGACCGAGGAGCAGACCGGCGAGCTCGGCGCGATCCTCGACCAGGTCGATGCGGAGCATCCTGCATGAGCATCGACGAGATGCTCAGGACCGGCCGCCGCGGCCTGCGCACGCGGCCCGGCACGCTGCTGCTCGGCCCGACCGGCGCGCGGCTGTGGGCGGATTTCCTCGAGGACAAGCCCGGTTTCTGCGGCGCGATCGACTTCATCCACAAGATCAATATGCCGCTGCTTTTCACCGTCGAGCACGGTATGTCCCATCCGCCGCTGCCCTCGCGGGTCGAGTGGCGCCCCAGCCATTTGACGGTTCATAGCACCCTCGGCAGGCTGGAGCTGGAGGAAAGAAAGTTCATCACCTGGGAAGACGAAGCGGTCTCCCTGCAGCGCTGGCACAATGCGGGCCGCACGGCCGCAACGTTGCGTCTTCAGGTGGATTCCGAATGGGTTCGTCATGACCGTGGCCGGGCGCGCGGTGAGCGCCGGATCGAGGCGCATGGGTTTTCCTTACGTGTGGAGATCGGGACCGATCGCCCCGAACTCTGGACGGGCTTGACAGTCTTGCCCGGAGAGACCCTCGAGTTCGCCGTCGTCGCAGCGCTGGGTGCCGCTGAAAGCGACGATTGGAACGCCTTGTCCGCACGTGTCGCCGCCCACGCGGCTAAGCCGGCAGCCGAACTGCTCACCGGCCAGACCCATGCTTATCAGAGCTGGTTCGATGCCACGCCGCAGTTTTCGAGCAGCAATCCGGTTCTCGACAGAATCTATGCCTACCGCTGGTTCCTGATGCGCCACAATCTGGCGCGGCCGGGGCTTGCGCCGCTTGACGGCACCATCTTCTACGAGGGTCGCTCGCACAAGATGAGCAAGACCCCTTGGGACCCGGCGGGTTGGGAATTCAGCAAGCTCATTCCGCTCTCGAGCCCGATGCATCTCCTCGAAGCCCGCTGGCATCACGAGGCCGGGCTGGGCGCCGATCTCTTCGAGATCCTTGCGCAAGCCCAGGGCGAGGACGGCCAGCTCCACAGCCGCACGCTCACCAAGCTGATGCACCCCTACGCCAACTTCATGGGCTGGGCGGCCTATCAATATGCACTCGTCAAAGGTCTTGGCGAGCCGGTCGGGGCGGCGCTGCCCATGCTGAAGCGCCAGGTTCTGGGCGAGGCCGAATTCCTGGCGACCGGCGGCGACAACCTGCCGATCCAGCAGCGCCACCAGCTTACGGGCAAGGAATACCAGCCGAGCTACTGGTATTTCCACCAATACCCGGACGATCCCTTCGATCCGGCCACCTACACGCCGCTGAAGCGGGTAGACCGCGCCATCTATCAGTATCTCAACGCGCGCGGTGTCGCGGCCCTGTGCAGGCTGGCGGGGGATCCGGAAGCCCGGAGGTTCGAAGATCTGGCCGGCGCCATTGCCGGCGATGTCCTTGCCAAGCAGTGGGATGAAGAGACCGGCTTCTTCTACGACCTGCACCACCAGACCGACGAGAAAGCCATGGTGCGCAACGTGGTTGGCTTCTATCCCTATTGGGCTCAAATCACCGGCGCGGAGCATCTTGCCGGCATGCTCGCGGCCTTGGGCCCCGATCATTTCGATACGCCCAACCCTCTGCCGTCCGTCTCGCAGGAATGCCCGGTGTTCCAGTCGGGCGGAAGCTGGAAGGGGCAGTTCTTCAAGGGGCGCAACGGCTGCATGTGGGACGGACCCACCTGGCCCTACACCAACAGCGTCGTCATCGATGCGATCGGCAAGGTGAGCCGGGCCAACGGACATGCGCAGGACGGACTCTTCGCCCATTTCTTCTGCAAATATATCCTGTTGCATTTCCAGCAGCGCGACGGCCAAACACCGTATCTCGTTGAGCACTACGACAGCCTCTCCGGCGAGCCGATCAGCGACGAGCCTGACTACAACCATTCCTATCTCATCGACCTGATCATCCGCCATGTGGCGGGACTCGATGTGCATGACGATGGAGCGATTGTCGTGGAGCCCCTCGATATCGGCCTGGCGCATTTTTCGCTCGAGCAGGTTTATGTTCGTGGCCGCGAAATTTCTATCCATTTCAGCAAGGACACGGGACTTAGCTTCTGCGTGGATCGGAAGCAGGTGGCGCATCGGCCAAGCTTGGGCCGCATCGAGTACAAAGCTTGATGGAGGAGCGGCACAAAGTCCGCTCATGGTGCAACTCGACTTGCAGCCTCGCCATTGTGATGCCCGCTCCTGGCGGCCCTGAGCGGAACTGCCGTCGACTGGATCGGAGGCAGCGCGGGCGCGACAAAGCCCACTCGAGGCAGTTTGCATTCAGGCCTTTTCCAGCCTTATCCCCGTATCCGCGTCAAAGCACAGGGTCTGCGCCGGATCATATCCAATCCAGACCGTCGATGGATCGCTCGGCATGTCGTGCCGGCTGACCGTGGCGGTCATTCGACCCAGATCGGTGTCGCAATGCAGGACGACCGTCGCGCCGGTCATTTCAGACAGCGCGATGCGCCCTTCGATAGCGGCTCCCTTTGCCGGTTCCGTCCCGATCGACAGCGCCTCGGGCCGCAGCCCCACCACGCAGCCCTGCGGACCCGTCCAGCCCGGCAGCCGAGCGGCCGGCACGAAATTTGCCGGCGGATGACCGAGGAACCCGGCAACGAAGCGGTTTGCGGGTCGATCGTATATCGCTTCGGGCGCATCGAACTGCAGCAGAACGCCGTCCTTCATCACTGCAATCCGGTCGGCGAGCGTCAATGCTTCGGTCTGGTCATGCGTGACATAGACGATCGTCGCGCCCAACTGCCGATGCAGTTCCTTGATCTCGGTCCGCATCTCGATCCGCAACGCATTGTCGAGATTCGAGAGCGGCTCGTCCATCAGGAAGGTGGAGCTGTCACGCGCCATCGCCCGGCCCATCGCCACCCGCTGCCGCTGCCCGCCCGAAAGCGCGCCGGGCTTGCGGTCGAGATAGGGGTCGAGGCGCAGGTTCTTGGCCACCGCCTCCGCGCGGGCATTGCGTTCGGCTCTGGGCATGCCGCGCAGCTCCAGCCCGAAAGCGATGTTCTCGCGCACCGTCATGTGCGGATAAAGCGCATAGTTCTGGAAGATCATGGCGATGTCGCGGTCCTGTGGCGCCAGCTCGTTGGCGCGCCGGCCGGCGATACGGATCTCGCCCTCTTCGCAGGCCTCGAGCCCGGCGATCAGCCGCAGAAGCGTAGACTTGCCGCAGCCAGAGGGCCCGACGACGACGATGAATTCGCCGTCGCGGATGTTCATCGACACGCCATGCAGCACTTGGGGGCCGCCGGCATAGGACTTCCGGATATCGATCAGCTCGATGGCACTCATGCTGCCGTCTCCACCAGAAGCCGCCTCCGGACGATGGCAAGGCTCGGGCGGTCGGTGGTGAAGACCTTCACCCCCAGATGCAGCGCCTTGTCGATCTGGATCATGCTGTGCGCCCCCCAGACCCCGAAGTCGATCCCGGCGCGCTGTACCATCTCCATCAGCGCCGCATCGGCCATGTCCACATCCACCCCGATCTCGGGGATGGCATGGGAGCGGGCAAGCTCGATCACCGCTGCCGGCCCCAATTGCCGCAAGACCGCCGGGCTCACCAGCCACAGGCGCGGCCGGTCACTGGCCACGGCCAGTTCGTCCAGCGTGGCGATCAGGAAGGAGGAAAAACCCGTCCGGCGCAGCATGTCTTCGCGCTCGAGGGTCTCCACGACACGGGGAACGAAACCGGCATAGGGCAGCCCGTCCGCCCCAGGCTTGATCTCGCAGCGAAGATCAACGCTGCTGTTGCGGAAGATGGCGCACAGGTCGGAGAGGGAAATCGGATGCTCGCCTGCCGCGTAGTCGATTGCAGCGGAGCGGATTTCCGCCTCTGTCAGGGCAGCCAAGGCGCCCGTCCGATCAGTGGTGCGGTCGAGCGTCGCATCGTGATGCACCATGATTGCGCCGTCGGCTGTCGGATGGACGTCGAACTCGACTTCGTCCAGAGGCATGGCGGCGGTGGCGGCAAAGCCCCGCGGCGTCGAATCCCCGAATTCGAGGGTCCCGCCACGGTGCGAAGCGATGCGTGTCATTGGGAGTCTCCTCACTTCACCGCGCCCATGGTAATACCGCGCACGAGATGCCGTTCAATCAGCGCGAAACCCAGAAGCACCGGCAGTATCGTCAGGGTGGAGGCCGCCATGACAAGCGGCCAGTCGATGGCGCCTTCGCCGGGATTGATCTTGTAGAGGCGCGCGAGCCCCACCTGCAGCGTATACAGATCCTGCTTGCCGACGGCGACCAGGGGCCAGATGTAGTTGTTCCACTCGCCGATGAAGATGAAGAGTCCCATCGACAGGATCGCCGGCCGCGCGACCGGCACGATCACCCGCCACAACACCTGCAGGGGCGTGGCACCGTCCATATAGGCCGCTTCGTCCAGCGCGCGCGGAATGCCGCGGATATACTGGCGGAGGAAGAAGGCGGCAAAGCCGTTTGACACGGCGGGTAGGATCAGGCCCGCATAGGTGTCGAGCAGCCCGACCCGCGCGAGGTTCAGGTAATTCGGGATCAGCGTGATATGGCTGGGGATCATCAGCGTCGCCACCGTGGCGCCGAACATCAGGTTGCCGCCCGCGAAGCGGTAACGGGCGAAGGCGAAGGCGGCCATGACCGCGAATGCGAGCCCAGCCGTCGTTACCAGCCCCGAGACGATCAGGCTGTTGAGCAGATAGCGGGCGAAATTGTATTGCCCGATGGCCCGCGCGTAGTTGTCCAGGGTGAAGTCGAACTCGCCCCGGTAGTAGGATTCGGCGGTCTGGAAGGACATCCAGATCGAATAAAGAGCCGGCGAAAGGAACAGCAGCCCCCCTGCAAGCGCCAGCGCGACCAGCAGGCGGTTCCTAAGATCCATAGTGGACCCTCCGCCCGATGACCCTGGCCTTGATCAGCGCCAGAGCGATCAGGAAGACGAAAAGCAGCACCGCAAGCGCCGAGCCGGTGCCGATGTCGAACAGCGTGAAGCCGATGCGGTACAGCATGTTGACCAGCATGTCCGTCGCTCCGGCGGGACCACCGCGCGTCATCACGTCCACGACGGTGAAAACCTGGAACGCTTCGATGACGGAGACCACCAGCAGGAAATAGGTGGTCGGCATCACCAGCGGCACGGTCACCCGGCGGAACACGTGCCGGCGCCGCCCCCCATCCACGGCGGCCGCATCGTAGAGTTCCTGGGGTATCGCCTGAAGGCCGGCGATATAGATGATGACGTCATAGCCCAACTGCTTCCAGGTATTGACGAGGATCAGCACCCACAGCGCCAGCTGCGGATCCTGCATCCACATGACCTTCTGCAGGCCGAGAAGCCCGAATCCGGCATTCACCAGCCCGTAATCGGTGGCGAAGACCCAGGAAAAGACGACGGCGATCACGACGGTCGACGTGACGGAGGGCAGGAACAGCGCACCGCGCAGGAGCCGCGAGGGCAACGTCTCGCGCACCAGATAGCTCGCGATGGCCAACGCCAGGGTCAGCCGTAGCGGCACCGAGATGAGCGTGAACACCGCGGTGACTTTCAGCGAGTTCCAGAAATCATAGGAGCTCAGCAGGATGCGGTAGTTTTCGAAACCGACAAAGGGCTTGGTGGGCGACAGGAAGTCCCATTCCCTGAAGCTGAGATCCAGGCTGACGGCGATAGGAATATAGGTAAAAACCGCTATGAAGCCCATCAGCGGCAGAATGAAGAGATAGGGCGTCGCTTTCCGCGCAAAGGACGCACGGGCAATCTGACGGCGGACCTCGACTGGGCCCGCCGCCACTGTGTCGGTCGGCGCGCTCAATTCAGGCGCATCTCTTCCTGGCGGGTACGCTCGGCGAACTCGGCCAGCGCTTCGCTGACATCGCGCTGCCCCAGCGCCATCGCCTGCCAGGTGGGATATTCGGTCGAGCGCATCCAGGTCACGACCGGAGGACGCGGACGCCCCTTGGCGAAGGGCAGCTGGTCGATGGCGACGCGGATACCGGGCTGGGTTTCCAGCGCCTCGGCCGCGACGGGCTGCTCGGTCGTCTTCTTGTTGATCGGCATATAGCCGGTGGCGGCGAACCACAGGGCGTTCGATTCCGGCGAGGCTGCAAAGCTGATGAACTTGTAGGCTGCGTCCTGAACCTCCTTCTCCGCGGAGGAGAGGATGCCGATGCCGGCTCCGCCGATCGGCACGCGGCAGACCTTGTTGCACGGCATCGGCCGCACTTCGAGGTCGTCGCCCACGGCCGACTTGGTGCTGCCGTAGTCGCCGGTCGAGTTCATCAGGATGGCGGCCTTGCCGGCGTAGAAAGCGTCGCGGCCATTGGACTCTTCGGTCACGCCGTCAGGCGAAGCGACCTTTTGCTCATGAACCAGGGAGGACATCCATTCGTATGCCTCCACGGTGTTCGGCGCGTCGATCAGTATCTCGCCGGAGACCGAGTCGATCAGGTCGCTGTCATTCGACATGACCAGACCCCAGCGGGCGAACTGGCCTGGCGCGGCGATGCCGTAGATGCCCTCGCTGCCCAGCTTCTCGGTCACGGTTTTGGAAACTTCGAGGATATCGTCGAAGGTCTTCAGCGACGGCTCCTCGGTATAGCCGGCGCGCTCCAGGATCGCCTTGTTGAAGTAGAGCACCGGGGTCGAGTTGTTGAACGGGATGATGTAGTTCTTGCCTTTGTACACCCCGACTTCACGGGCGTAGTCGAACAGGTCGTCCTTGAGCGGATCCGCATCGAGATAGGGGGTGAGGTCGATGAGCACTCCGCGTTCGGCGAACAGGCCGTAGCGAGTGACCTCCATGATCACGGCGTCGGGCGCCTGGCCGGCCGGAATGGCGGCCTGCAGCTTGGCGACGATATCGTTGTAGTTGCCGATATGTTCGGCCTGGATGTCGATATCCTGGTTCGCAGCTTCGAACTTTTCGATGATCTGATCCAGCGCCTCTCCAGAAGCACCACTGAAGCTGTGCCAGAATTCGACCGTCGTATCAGCCAACGCCGGCGCGGCGGCGAAGGCCATAATTCCCACCGAAAGGGTGAGCTTACGCAGGGTTCTCATGTGTCATCCCGTTTGTGAGGTTCGGCGCTGAAGCTGCCATCGATGGATGACATCTCCGCAACAGTTTTTCGAAAGTTCGATGACGAGACGACAGCGCCGTCGAACCAGGCGGTGGTCTGCTGCTGCCCAGGGCGGGTTTGGTCGCAAAAATCGGAGCTGAAGAGGCTGAAATCCGCTTCATGGCTCACTCGAGCCGCTGCCATAGGATGCGGTGAGAGGAGCCCGGACGCCGACTTCAAGAGCCGCGCTTCGGTGAGGGCCGGCCAGGCCACGATCGCGAACAGCTCGCATTCCGGTACGATTCGGCAGGATCCGCGCAACAGTTGCGCAATTTGCATCAAAACGTCCGATCTTTGCAATTTTATTCACCTGCACACCTGTCCCATACTGGCCACGCCCACAAGGGAGGAAAACATGCAGCAACTTCGTATGCGCGATCTTTGCGCCGCGAGCGCCATTGTGCTGGCCGTCGCGATCGGTCCGGCCCAGGCCGGCAAGAATGACGACACGCTTCGGGTGGCCATGGCCGAGGAGATCTTGAACCTCGACTACAACTACACGACCAAGCGCGAATACATCATCCTTGCCCAGCTCACGGACGCGACGCTGTTCAACATCGATCCTGATACGGCCGAGATCGAGCCGTCCGTGGCGACGAGCTATGAATTCATCGACGACACCACGCTCGACGTGACGCTGCGCGACGACGTCAGGTTTCACGACGGTTCGAAGCTCACCCCTGAGGACGTCGCCTACACCTACAACTGGATCAACAATCCGCAGAGCGAATCGAACGCCTCGGGCGTCGTGGAGCGCTGGCTGGACCACGCGGAAGTCACCGGCCCGAACACGGTGCGCTTTCACCTGACCTCGGTCTATCCGCTGGTGCTGCGCGACATGGGCGCCCGCATCATGCTGCGCAAGGCCGGCACCTATGATGCAGGCGGCACCGTCGACCGCGATGCGATGGCCAATCGCCTGATCGGCACGGGCCCATACAAGGTCGTGTCGTTCGAGCCTGGCACGGAACTCGTTCTCGAGCGCTTCGACGGGTATTTCGGCGAGAAGCCCGCGATCTCCAAGATCGTCGTGCGCAACATTCCCGACATCGGCACCCAGCAGGCAGAACTGATGTCGGGCGGTGTCGACTGGATGTTCAAGGTTCCCCTCGATCTCGCCGAGAGCCTTGGGGCGACACCGATGGCCGAGCATCTGAGCGGCCCCGACCTGCGCATCGGCTTCCTGGTTCTGGATGCCGCCGGCTATACCGACAAGGATGGGCCGCTGACCAACGTGCTCGTCCGCCGTGCGATCAATCATGCGCTCAACACTCCGGAGATGGCGAAGTTTCTTGTCGGCGGCTCCGCCGAGGCCATCCACACGGCCTGCCACCCGGCCCAGTTCGGCTGCGACCAGTCGGTCACCGCCTATCAGTACGACCCGGAAAAGGCGCGCGCACTGCTGGCCGAAGCCGGTTACGAAGAGGGCTTCCCGCTCGAACTTTGGGCCTATCGCGACAAAGCCGCAGCCGAGGCGATCGCCGCGGACCTCGAAGCGGTGGGGATTGATGTCGACCTGCGCTACGTCAAGCTCGAAAGCCTGAATCAGGCGCGCGCCAAGCATGAGATCCCGGCCTATTTCGGCACATGGGGCTCCGGCGGCACGGCGGACACCGCCGCGATTGCACGCATCCACTTCGCCGATACCGACCGCAACCTGTCGGGTGATGCGGAGCTCGAGGAGATGGTGCTCGCGGCCGAACGGACCAACGATCCGGAAGAGCGCAAGAAGCTCTACAGTGAGGCGCTCGGGCGCATTGCCGACCAGGCCTATTGGGCGCCGCTCTTTTCCTACTCGGCGAACTACCTCGTCTCGCCGGACCTGAACTTCCCGCTCGACCCGGACGGCCTGCCCCGGCTTCAGAATTCGAGCTGGAAATGAGCCGGGCAAGGCGGCGGGAGACCTTCCGTCGCCCTTCCGGCAGGATTGGACCATGCTGAGATATATCGCAATGCGGGGGCTGCTCGCCCTTCTCGTCGCCTTTACCGTGTCGCTCGCCACGTTCTTCCTGCTGAACGTGGCGACCGATCCGGCACAGGCCATCGCAGGCGAGGATGCGCCGCCCGAGGTTGTCGAATCCATCCGCGCGCGCTATGGCCTCGACCGTCCCCTTCCCGTCCGCTACGCCGACTGGCTCGGCGGCGTCGTCACCGGTGATTTCGGTGAAAGCTACTATTGGCACAAACCGGTGGCCGCACTGGTCGCCGACCGCGCCGACGAGACGATAACGCTGGCCCTTTCGGCGCTCGCGGTCACGATCCTGATCGCCATTCCGCTGGGCGCGCTCGCAGCGCTCAACCCGAACAGCTGGATCGACCGTTTCGCGCTCGGCGTGGCCGTCTCGGCGCAGGCGGTGCCGAATTTCTGGCTCGGGCTGATCGTGATCATCCTGTTCGCCGTGACCATCCCGATATTCCCCGTCTCGGGCGACGACAGCTGGCGGCACTACGTCCTGCCCGCCTTCGTTCTCGGCGCCTCCTCCGTTCCCGCCGTGATGCGGCTCACCCGCACCGGCCTGATCGAGGTGATGGGCGCGGACTATATCCGCACCGCCCGCGCCAAGGGCTTCCGCGGCTGGCAACTCCTGCACCGCCACGCGCTGCGCAATGCGCTGCTGCCCGTCATCTCCGTTCTCGCCGTTCAGCTGGGCCAGAAATTCGGCGGCTCGGTCATCACGGAGAGCATCTTCGCGATCAACGGGCTCGGCCGGCTGGCGCTGGAATCGATCCTCGGCGCCGATATCCCGACCGTGCAGATGCTGATCTTCGTCTTCGCGATCGTGTTCGTTGCCATGAACCTGCTTGCCGACATTCTGAATGCGGCGCTCGACCCGAGGATCCGCATCGGATGAGCGACACCGACATCACCTTCGCCGCCGTCGAGGCCGACAGCGAACCCGAGGCGCTCACGCCCGGCGAGATCATCCGCCGGCGCATGGCCGGGCATACCGGTTTTCTGATCGGTGCCGGGCTGATCGCGCTGATCGTCTTCGTTGCGATTTTCGCGCCGATGCTCGCGCCTCACGATCCCTTCCAGCAATCGCTCTCGACACGCATGCTGCCACCCGTCTGGTCCGAAGGCGGCACCTGGGACCACCTGCTCGGCACGGACCAGAATGGGCGCGACTATCTGAGCCGCCTGATCTACGGCACGCGCGTGTCGATCACGATCGGCCTTGGTGCCGCGACCATCGGCCTTCTGATCGGCGTCACGCTGGGCGTGCTTGCGGGCTATTTCGGCGGCTGGGTCGACCACGTCGTCAGCTTCCTTTTGACCGCTCAGCTTGCTCTGCCCGGCCTGTTGCTGGCGATGGCGCTGGTCTTCATCATCGGCCCGTCTATCTGGGTGGTGATCGGCATCGTCGGCGTTCTGCACTGGACCTATTATCTGGTTGTCACACGATCGGCGACACAGCGGATACGCAGCCTCGATTTCGTTGCGGCGGCAGCCGCCTCGGGCGCCGGGTCACGCCAGATCATCTGGCACGAGATCCTGCCGAACCTGGCCTCGCAGATCATCGTGATCTTCACCTTCGAGCTCGGCATCGCCATCCTCGCGGAAGCGAGCCTGTCCTTCCTCGGTGTGGGCATCCAGCCGCCGACCCCGTCCTGGGGATTGATGATCGCCGAAGGCAAGCAGGCGATGTTCTACCGCCCCTGGCTCGTCGTCCTGCCCGGCATCTGCCTGTTCCTGCTGGTGATCGGCGCCAATCTGATGGGTGACGGGCTGCGCGACATCACCTCGCCGGAGGGCCGCAACGGATGACTCGTCTTCTTGAAATCCGCGGCCTCTCGGTCGCGCTGCCGCTGCCGTCGGGAACCCTGCACGCCGTGCGCGAGGTCGACCTTGCGCTCGACCGCGGCCAGTCCATCGGCATCGTCGGTGAAAGCGGCTCGGGCAAGTCGATGACCGCGCTTGCCCTGATGCGGCTCCTGCCGCGCGGCGCCCGCTCCACCGCCGGCCGGCTTGAATTCGACGGCATCGCCCTGGGGTCACTTGAGGAGTCCGCCTTCACGCGGGAGATCGCCGGTCCGCGCATCGGCATGATCTTTCAGGAGCCGATGACCTCGCTCAACCCGGTCTACACCATCGGCCGGCAGATGACCGAAGCGGCCGTCTCCCGCGGGCTTCTCTCCACGTCGGAGGCGCGCAACAAGGCGCTCGACCTGCTCGACCGTGTGGGCATTCCCGATCCGCAGATGCGCCTTGGCCAGTTTCCGCACCAGATGTCGGGCGGGCAGCGCCAGCGCGTGATGATCGCCATGGCGCTGATGCTCGATCCGGAGCTCCTGATCGCCGACGAGCCGACCACCGCACTCGACGTGACGGTGCAGGCGCAAATCCTCGATCTGCTCGACGGTCTTCGGCGCGAACGCGAGATGGCGATGATCCTGATCTCGCACGACCTCGCGGTGGTTGCCGAGCGCACCGACACGGTGGCCGTCATGTATGGCGGCGAGATGGTCGAACAGGGCTTGGCCGGCGACGTCCTGCAAGCACCGGCGCATCCCTATACGCAGGCACTGCTGCACGCCATCCCGCAGCTTGGCGGCACGCCTTCGCGCCTTGCTTCCATTCCGGGAACCGTGCCCTCGCTGATGCGTTTGCCGAGAGCCTGCGTTTTCGCGCCGCGCTGCGAGCACCGCCGGGAGGAGTGCACCGTGGCACCGCCGCCGTCACGCACGGGCTCGCGCGACCACACATGGCGATGCGTCCTGAAGGCACCACCGAAGACGAGCCGCGGCACGGACCCGTTGCATGGATCTGGCGCGGCAGAAGACGCCGACATCGTCATCGCCGCAAAGGATGTGACCCAGGTCTTCACCGTCCGCAAGGCGCTGTTCGCGCCGAAGCGCTACATTACGGCGCTCGACCGCGTGTCGCTGGAGCTGCGCCGCGGCGAGACGCTCGCCCTGATCGGCGAGAGCGGATCGGGCAAGTCCACCCTCGCCCGTATCCTGCTCGGCCTTGCACAACCGGCTTCCGGCGGGGTCATGATGCTCGGCCGCCCGGTGGCCGAACTGTCGCCGACCGAGAGGGCGAGCTTCGTCCAGCCGGTCTTCCAGGACCCCTATTCCTCGCTCAATCCGCGCCGCCGCCTGTCGGAGATCATCGCCCGTCCGCTCCGGCTGCGCGGCGAGCGGGACGCCGCGGCGCGCGATGAGGCCGTTGCGGAAGCCATGGACCTCGTCCGCCTGCCGAAGCGGCTCCTCCACGCCTATCCCTCGCAGCTTTCCGGCGGGCAGCGCCAGAGGGTCGCGATCGCCCGTGCGCTCGTCACCCGGCCCGAAGCACTGATCTGCGACGAGCCGACATCGGCGCTGGACGTTTCCGTCCAGGCCCAGATCCTGAATCTGATCGACGATCTGCGCGCCCAAATGGGCCTGACCTGCCTCATCATCACCCACGATATGGCTGTCGTGCATCAGGTAGCCGACCGTGTGGCGGTCATGTTGCAAGGCCGCATCGTTGAGGAGGGGCCGGCATTGCGCGTACTCACCGCACCGGAAAACGACTACACTCGACGGCTTTTGGCCGCCGCGCCGCGGTTCGAGGCAAATCCCCTTCAGTTGGAGGTCGCGCAATGAATGTGCTCGCCCCGGGCCTGACGCCCCTGACACTCTTCTCGCGCGAGACGCTCTGGCAGTCGTGGCTCGACATCGAGGCTGCCCTTGCGGAAACGCAGGCCGAGCTTGGCATCATCCCCGACTGGGCGGCGAAAGACATTCGCGCCGCCGCCGTCCTCGAGCAGATCGGCGTCGAGGCTCTGGAAGCCGACATTCGCCGTACCATGGCGCCGATCCTGTCGCTCACGCGTCTTCTCGGCAAGGCTGCCGGCGAGGCTGGCAGCTACGTCCACTGGGGCGCGACGACGCAAAACGTGATGCAGACAGGGCGCATCCTGCTGATCCGCGAGGCCGACCGCGCCATAAGACAGGCGCTGTCGACCTCGCTCGACATGCTGGCGGGACTCGCCTCCGAGAACGCGGACACGCTGACGGTCGGTCGGACCAATCGGCAGCATGCGGTTCCCATCACCTTCGGCTTCAAGGTGGCGGGCTGGATCGAGGAAATGGCCCGCGCGGCCGAACGCCTTGACGGCGGCGGGGAACGGCTCTTCGCACTGCCTTTCGGCGGCGCCGTCGGCGCGATGCACGCTTTCGGTGCCCAGGGCCGCGAGATCAATCGCAGGCTCGCCGCCCGCTTGGGCTTGCGCGAATTGCTGGTGCCGGGCCGTGCCGTCAACGACCTCTTCGCCGATTATGTCGTGCAGCTTTCCCTGTTGGCCATGACGATCGAGCGGATCGCCTCCGAACTTTATCTTCTGATGACGCAGGAAATCGGCGAAGTCTTCGAGAAGCTCGATTCCGGAACGGTAGGTTCGTCGACCATGCCGCACAAGGTCAATCCGAAATTCGTGATGAAGGTCCTTGCCGAGGCCGCCGAACTGCGAGGGCTTGCGGGCACGGCACTGGAGACCGGACGGTCGAGCCATGAAGGCGACGCGGCGGTCAACCAGCTCCTGAGCTCGGTGCTCGACCGCGCCATACCGCTCGCCTGGACACTGGCCGAGAATCTCGACCGGCTTCTGTCGCGCATCGCGGTCGACGCCGAGCGCATGGCGGAAAACGCGCGGATAAGTGGCGGCGCCATCGCCACCGAGAAGTTAATGATGCTGTTGGCACCGAAGACCGGCCGCGCGGCCGCGCACGACCTGATCCATCACGCGCTCGACGGCCGCCTGCAGGATCCACACGACATCGCCGGAGCGCTGGCTGCCGACGAGGCGATCGGCGCGTACATGCAACCCGGTGAGATTCGCGCGACCCTCGACCCCGCCGGCTACTGCGGAGACAGCGCGCGCATCGCCTGCGAGGCAGCGGAGATGGCGAGGCGGCTCGCGCGCGTGCTTGCCGCGGCCTAAATCAGGTAGAGCGTCTCCGCGATCTCGGGATGCGCGGCGCGCTGATCGTCCAGATGGGCGCTCAGCGCGTCGAGGAAAACCTCCGACAATTCCGCCCGCGGCCCTTTTGCGTGGACGCTTGCATAGGTCGTCCAGTGGTCGCCTTCGAGCGGTCGCACGACCATTCCGTCCCTGGCAGCGAAGGGCATGCAGACCGGGTCGATCAGCGTGAGCCCGAGGCCCTGTCGGACCATCTCGACGGTCACGAGGGTCGAACCGGTCTCGAAGGCGATGCGCGGCTTGAGCCCCGCCCCGCCCATCACCTCGTCGAGCCGCGTGCGCCAGCGCTGGCCGAGCGCCAGCGTCACCAGGTTCTCCTTTGCGAGCTCGGAAAGGGTGATTTCCGGCCTGGCCGCCAGCCGGTGCGCACCCGGCATCAGCACGGAGAGCCGCGCGCGCAGCAGCGGCATGATGTCCAGCGGAATGATCTCGTTTTCGACCGGAAGCGAGATGAAGCCGAGATTGTAGCCGCGCGCCGCCACCTTGCTCTCGATCTCGAACCGGCTCTCGATGTGCAGGGTGCATTGAAAATCGAGGCCCGACCGGCGCAGCCGCGCGATTGCCGGAACGACCAGCGCGCTGGCGAGCGGTGCCGCCGTCACGACGGACAGCCAGTCGCGTGCCCTGCGCCGAATGTCCTGCGCAATGAGTGGGATCTCGTCGAGCCCGTTCAGCGTGTTGGATATCTGCCGGTAGAAGAGTGCGCCGTCCTCGGTGAGCTTGAGGTTGCGGCGTGAACGCGAAAATAGCGCGAGCGAAAGCTGTCCTTCGAGTTGAGCGAGAAGCCTGCTCGCCGCCGATGGAGAGAGATTCAGCCGGTTCGCCGCCTCCGAAAGCGATCCCGTCACGACAATGTGCCGAAACAGGATGAGGCTGCGAAGGTTCATGAGGCACTCTTCAATTGCAGAAAGCGCAACAGTCTTGGCTAGAAGTGTATTTTTGTCAATTAACGGGGTTGCGAATTCAGGGGCCGAAGGCACCGGTGAAAGCGGCTAACTCTCGCCAAGCACGGCGACCGGCCAATCGGCCACGAGCGCAGGCTTGTCTGCGCATTCGACAACGCCGTGAAGAAGGAGCCTCCATTGACCCGCCCTCCGCTCGGTGCACTCCGGGCGGGCTGACATTGACCGATCCCGCCGCCGGCTCCCCTGTCCATTGCACCACGCCTTGCGTTCAGACCAGCCCTTTCTTCTCCATCATGGCGTCGGGACTGGGCAGCCGGCCACGAAACGCCTTGTACAGCTCTTCCGGATCGGCCGAGCCGCCGCTGGAATAGATGAATCGGCGCAGCTTCTCCGCGGTCTCGGGATCGAACGGATCGCCTGCTTCCTCGAAGGCGCGGAAAGCATCGGCGTCGAGCACCTCCGACCAGAGATAGGAATAATAGCCCGCCGAATAGCCGTCTCCCGAGAAGACGTGGAGGAAATGCGGCGTGGCGTGGCGCATCGGGATGGCCGCGGGTTTGCTCAGTTTCTCCAGCACCTCGGCCTCGAAGCGCAGCGGCTCTTCCGGCGCTTCTCCGCTCGCATGGAAGGCCATGTCGACGAGCGCTGACGCGGTGAACTCGACCGTTGCGAAGCCGGCGCCGAAATTGCGCGCGGCCCTGATCTTCTCCAGGAGCTCCGCCGGCATCGGCTCGCCGGTTTCCACATGGCGTGCGTGCTCGGCAAGCACCTGCGGCACGCCGAACCAGTGCTCGAAGAGCTGCGATGGAAGCTCCACGAAATCGCGTGCCACGGCCGTTCCGGCGATGGAGGGCCAGGTGACATCGGAAAGGAGGCCGTGCAGCGCGTGGCCGAATTCGTGGAAGAGCGTGCGCGCATCGTCGGCCGAGAGCAGCGCCGGCTTGCCCCTGGGCGGCTTGGCGAAGTTCATCACATTGTAGATGATCGGCTTCTGCCCTTCGCCGAGCCTATATCCCGACCGTAACGAACTCATCCATGCGCCGGAGCGCTTCGACGAGCGGTTGAAATAATCCGCGAGGAAGACGCCGCGCTCCGACCCGTCGTGATTCCTCACCTTGAAGACGCGCACATCCTCGTGCCAAGCGGGCACGCCCTTCTGCTCCTCGAAGGTGAGGCCGAAGAGGCGTCCCGCCACGTCGAAGGCAGCGGCGATCACGTTCTCCAGGGCGAGATAGGGTTCGAGCGCGCCGTCCTCCAGCGCGAAGCGCTCGGCGCGCAGCTTTTCGGAATAATACCGCCAGTCCCAGGCGGCGATTGCATGGTTGTGCCCCTCGGCCGTGGCGAGGCGCTGCAACTCCTTCTCGTCGGCCGCCGCCTTTTCCCGCGCCTTCTCCCACACGGGCTCGAGTAGCTTCATCACCGCGTCCGGCGTTTTCGCCATCGTGTCGTCGAGCTTATAGGCGGCATAGCTGTCATAGCCGAGCAGCTTCGCCTTCTCCGCACGCAGCTTCAGTGTCTCGCGCACAATTCCCGTGTTGTTCGCGTCGTTCGGGTTTCCGCCGCGGCGCACGAAAGCCTCCAGCACCGTTTCGCGCAGGTCGCGGCGGGAAGAGAAGGAGAGGAAAGGCTCGGCGATCGAGCGCGAGAGGGTGACGGCGTAGCGCCCCGGCTGTCCGCGCGTTTCGGCCGCTTCCGCCATGGCGCTTCTGAGGGACGCGGGCAGCCCGCCGAGATCGCCCTCATCGAGGAAGAGCGCCCATTTGCTCTCGTCGGAAAGCACGTTCTGGCCGAAGCGGGCGCCAAGCTCGGCGAGCCGCTCGTTGATCTCAGCCAGCCGCGCCTTGCCCGCCGCATCGAGCTTGGCGCCGCCATGAACGAAGCGCTTCCACGTCTTTTCCAGAACCCGCGCCGTTTCCTTGTCGAGGCCCAGCGCGCCCCGTTTCGCATGGAGCGCGTCGATGCGCCCGAAAAGCGCCTCGTTCATGAAGAGGCGCGAATAGTGGCGGGCCATGCGCGGCGAGATCTCGCGCTCCAGCCTCTGGATCTCCTCGTTCGTGTGCGCGCCCGCGCGGCACCAGAAGATGGCCGAAACCCGAGACAGCGGTTTGCCGGAAAGTTCCAGCGCGGCCAACGTGTTGGCGATGGTCGGCTCCTCTCCGTTGCCTGCGATGGCCACGATCTCGGCCTCGTGCGCGGCAAGTGCGGCGTCGAAGGCCGGTGCAAAGGCCGAATCCTCGATGCGGTCGAATTCCGGCAGGCCCAGAGGGCCGGACCAGGCGCTGAGTGGGCCGGTCGAAAGATCGACCGCCGATGAGGATGAAGCCATGGAAACCTCGCGATGCGGAAGGACGGGGAGAAATGAAGCAACACCCGATTTAGGCGCGACCGCGCGGCCGCGCAACCACTCGAACCCGTCTTGATGTCACCTCGTCGGCATGCGAGATGCTAAAGCTGTCCCCATACGGTCAGCCGCACATGCCCGCAGTCACATCCTTCCGGACGGTCCGATGAACACGGTGATCGAAACGACGGCCGAGCCCGATCCGCGGGAACTCGCCTTTCTGGGAGAGCGCCTCGCGGCCTTCAACGACGGCGATGTGGGACCGTCGCAAAAGAAGCCGCTCGCCGTCTTCGTGCGCGGCGAGGACGGCACGATCCTGGCCGGCATTTCGGGCTACACGGCCTGGGGCTGGCTCTACGTGCAGTGGCTCTGGGTCGATGAAAAACTGCGCGGTCAAGGCATGGCCGGCAGGATGCTGCAGGCGGCGGAAAAGGAGTCCGTTGCAAGAGGTTGCCACGGTGCCTTCATCGACACCTTCAACCCGAAAGCCGCGAAAACCTATCGGCGCCAGGGCTACGAACCCTTCGGCGAGCTTCAGGACTTCCCGATGGGCCGGAGCCGCATCTTTCTTCAGAAGAAGTTGACGGGCTGATCTATCCCGCGATTCGCCCACCGCGCATCGGCTCGGGGACGCCGGTCGTGCCGGGGAAGCTGATCGGTAGGCCACGCAGCACGCGCACGGCGAGAAACGCGAAGCACTGCGCCTCCACCGCGTCGCCGCTCCACCCCAGCGCTTCCGCCGGCACGGCCTCCACGCCGGTCCGGCTTGCAAGCATCGCCATGATGGTCGGGTTGTGCCGGCCGCCGCCGCTCACCACCAGCCGCTTCGGCCGGCGCGGCAGGAGATCAAGCCCCTTGCCCACGGCGGAAGCCGTGAAGGCCGCGAGCGTCGCCGCGCCATCCTCGGCGCCGAGCCCCTCCGCCATCTCCGCCCCGAAATCGAAACGGTCGAGCGACTTGGGATAGGGTGCTGAAAGGTAGGGATGTTCGAGCAGCTTGGCGAGCCGCGCCTCGTCCACCTTTCCCGCCGCCGAGATCGCGCCGTCGCGGTCCATCTCGCCGAGACCCTTCGTCTTGATGAAGTCGTTGAGCGGCGCATTGGCCGGCCCGGTATCAAAGGCCACGAAATCGTCGCCCCCGCCCCACCAGGTGACATTCGCGACGCCGCCCAGATTGAGGATCGCGGTGTCACCGTCGCCGCCGACATCCGAGCTCCGCAGCATCGCCACGTGGTAGGAAGCCGAAAGCGGTGCCCCCTGCCCGCCTGCCTGCATGTCGGCGGTGCGGAAGTCGTAGACCACCTTCGTGCCGAGCAGCGAATGCATGAGCTCGCCGTCACCGAGCTGCCGCGTCTGGCCGAGCCTGCCCTTCTGCGGAGCGCGGTGCAGCACTGTCTGGCCATGGAAGCCCACCACGCCGATCTCGCTCATGCGCATGCCGTAACTCTCGACCAGCTCCTTCACCGCCGCGGACTGGGCACGGGTCAGCGCCTCCTCTGCCTCGCGGAAGATCGCGGGCTCGGGGCCTTCGAAATTCCACACCCGCGCCTGCCGCAGCGTCTCCTCCAGGAGAGACCGGATCGCCTGCGGATAGGGCGCCAGCGTGTAGGTTCCGTAATCCTGGATCCGCTCGCCATCGGTCTTGATCAGCGCCACATCGATGTTGCCGTCGAGCACCGTGCCGGTCATCAGGCCCACGGCCCAGATTGGTTCCATGATCAGAATCCTGCGTTGATGAGGTCGCCCACCGCCTGGCGGAGCGAGAGGATGCCGCTGTCGAAATGTCGCGTCGGATGGACCCGGTTGGTAAGCAGCGTCCAGGCCCTGCCCTTGTCGAAGTCGATCCAGAGCCCGGTACCGGTGAAGCCGGTATGCCCGATCGTCTCCGGGCCGCAGAGATTACCACCGGACCAGCCTTCGTAGGGCCGCTCCCAGCCGTGGGTGCGGGTCTGGGACAGGGGCGTGCGCATCAGTTCTACCGCGCGCTTTGAGGCACCGCCGCCATCGAGCAAGCCTTGCGCGAAATCGAGAACCGCTGCCGCCGGCCCGAAGAGGCCCGCATGGCCGGAGCCTTGCAAGGCAAAGCAGTTCTCGTCATGCACCTCGCCGGAAAGCACACGCCCGCGCCAGGTGCAGTGCTCGGTCGCCGCCGCCTTGTCGGGATCGGCGGAAAAGGCGAAGCCCGGGCCCGGTTCCATCTGCCGGATCGTCTTCCCCGAAATCCGCTCCAGCGCGATGCCGAGCAGGATGAAATTGATATCGGAATAGACGGGAGGCCCGGCCCGCCATTCCCGCTGCAGGACGAAGGCGCGCAACAGGTTCGGATCCTGCCCATAGGTATAGATCGGCTCGACCGCGGGAAACGGCGTCTGATGCCCCAGGCACTGGCGGAAGGTAACCTTCCGCTCCCATGCGTTCTGATCGTATTGCCGCAGGTCCGGCATCACCGAGATGAGCGGAGCGTCGAGATCGATCTCCCCTTCATCCGCAAGCGCCAGGATGCGCGGCGCCGTGAAGACGACCTTCGTCAGCGAGGCGAGGTCGAAAATCGTGTCCGCCTGCATCGGCCGCACCTTCGGCACGCGCTGCGCGAGACCCGCCGCGCGCACGGCCCGCCCGCGGTTGCGCTCCACGATACCGAGCACGCCTCCGGGAATGCGGCGGGTTGCGACCGCCTCTTCCAGCGGCTGGAACGCATGGTCGATGAGCCGGGCGAGTTCCGGTGAGGAAGCCTGCTGCTCGCCGCCTTTGCTCATTCCGGTCTCCTAGGCATCCGCCCGGACCCGGTGATCGGGCCCGCATTCCTTCCAGGCGGCAAGTTCGGGCTCGAAGCCCAATGGGCGCATGAGCGACGGCACCTGGCGCGTATCCAGTTCAAAGTGTTCGCGGCGGCGGTCGATGGTGGGAACCGCCGAGATCAGCTTCTTCGTATAAGGATGCTGCGGCTCGGACAATACCGACGCCGCATCGCCGATCTCGACGATCTGGCCGTCATAGATGACGGCGACGCGATGCGCGATCCGCTCCACCACGGCCATGTCGTGCGAGATGAAGAGATAGGCAAGCCGATATTCACGCTGTAAGTCGACGAGCAGTTCCAGCACCTTCGCCTGCACCGAGACGTCGAGCGCGGAGACCGCCTCGTCCAGGACGACGACGGAGGGATTGACCATCAGCGCCCGTGCGATGCAGAGCCTCTGCCGCTGACCGCCCGAGAACTGGTGCGGATAGCGCTCGAGGCTGTTCTCCGGCAGGCCCACGCGCTTGAGCAGCATGGCCATACGTTCCCGCGTCTTCCCATCCGCACGCCCGCCCGCCGCGATCACCGGCTCCGCGAGGATGCTCTCCACCGCGAGCCGGGGATTGAGCGAGGCATAGGGGTTCTGGAACACCATCTGGACCGGCCGCCGGCTTTGCCCCGCGGATGCCTCCCGTGCGCCCGCGGCAAACGTGCCCCGCGTCGGATGCACCAGCCCGAGAATGGCGCGCGCGGTGGTGGACTTGCCGGACCCGCTCTCGCCCACGATCGCCAGCGTCTCGCCCGGCATCAGATCGAAATCCACGCCGTCGACCGCGTGGACCGCACCAGTCGCCCGGCCGAAGAATCCGCCCTTCACCGGAAAGCGCACGACGAGGCCATCCACCTCCAGCGCCGGCTCCGCCGCCTTTTCACGCGTACCATCCGAACGCACCGCCTGCCCGCGCGAGAAATGCGGCACCGCGTGCAGCAGGTGCTTCGTATAGGGGTGATGCGGTCGGTCGAGGATCTGGTCCAAATGCCCCTGCTCCACCGCCTGGCCGTCCTGCATCACCATCACTTTGTCGGCGATGCCGGCGACGAGGCCGATATCGTGCGTGATGAAGATCATCGACATGCCCGTCTCCTGCTTCAACTCGGCAAGGAGGGCCATGATCTGCGCCTGCACCGTCACGTCGAGCGCCGTGGTCGGCTCGTCGGCGATCAGAAGGCGCGGGTTGCAGGCAAGGGCGGTGGCGATCATCACGCGCTGCAGCATCCCGCCCGAAAGCTGGTTCGGGCAGTATTTCATTCGTCGCTCCGCATCGGGGATGCGCACGCGGTCGAGCGCGTCCTTGGCCGCGGCCTTCGCCTGCCGCCCGGTGAGGCCGTGATGCAGGCGGAAGGATTCCTCGATCTGCGTGCCGATGGTCAGCACCGGGTTGAGCGAGGTCATCGGCTCCTGGAAGATCATGCCGATCTCCGCACCCCGGATCTTCGTGAGTTCCGGTTCCGCCGCGGTCGCGAGGTCGATCGCGTTGCCATCCGCCCGCTTGAAGTCGATCGAGCCGCCGAGGATGCGCCCGCCGCCGAAATCGACCAGCCGGTTGATCGAGAGTGCGGTGACGGACTTGCCCGAACCGCTCTCGCCCACGATGGCGAGCGTCTCTCCGGGCGCGACGTCGAAGCTCACTCCGTGAACGACCTCGTTCTCCTCCGGCTTGCGGCCAAAGCCCACACGCAGGTTTGATACCGAAAGAAGCGGCGTCATGCCATCGCCCTCCGCGTCTTCGGGTCGAGAATGTCGCGCAGCGCATCGCCCAGAAGATTGAAGCCAAGGATGCTGATCATGATGGCAAGGCCCGGAAAGATCATCAGCCAGGGCGCGGTCTCCATGAGGTTGCGGCTGTCGCTCAGCATGAGGCCGAGCGAAGAGGCCGGCGGCTGAGTACCGAGCCCGAGGAAGCTCAGGCCCGCCTCGGTGAGCAGCGCCCATGCGAGCGCGAGCGTCACCTGCACCGTCAGCGGCGCGACGAGATTGAGGAGCAGGTGGTGTGTGAGGATGTAGCTCCGGCTGCTCCCGAAGGTGCGCGCCGCATCCACGAAGTCGCGCGCCTTGAGCGAAAGCGCGGGCCCGCGCACCACGCGCGTGAAGATCGGGGTGTAGACGATGCCGATGGCCGCAACGCTGGTCCAGGTGCCCGGCCCGACGATGGCGACGATGAGCAGCGCAAGCAGGATCGCCGGAAAGGCGAGCAACACGTCCATGATGCGCATCACGAGGCCGTCCCACCGGCCGCCGAGCCAGGCCGCAAAGAGTCCGAGCACGGTACCGGCGAGCGCGGCGACAGCGACCGAGAGGAATCCCACGGTGAAGGACTGTGCAATTCCCTCCATGAGCCGGCTCGCTACGTCCCGGCCGAAGAGGTCCGTGCCCATCCAGTAGACGGCGCTCGGCGGATGCAGCCGGTCGATCCGGTACTGCATCAGCGGGTCGTGGGGCGTGATCCCCAGCATGGCGAGCACGGCGACAGCCAAATAGACGAGCACGATGGCCCCGCCGATCCTGCCGCTGGTGTGAGAAAAAATCGCCTTAAGCATACGCATCAGCGTTCACCCAGCCGGATGCGCGGATCGAGCGCCACATAGGCGAGGTCGACCAGGAGATTGACGATCATGAAGTTGAAGGCGATGAACAGCACGCACCCCTGCACCAGCGCATAGTCGCGCTGCAGGATCGCATCGAGCACCACGCGCCCGAGGCCAGGCAGCGCATAGATCTGCTCGACGATGACGGCGCCGCCGAGCAGATAGCCGAACTCGATGCCGCTCAGCGTCACCACCGGGATCAGCGCATTGGGAAAGGCGTGCCGCCAGATGACCCCGCGAGCGGAAACGCCCCTGCTGCGTGCGGTCCGGACATAGTCTTCGTTGAGCACGTCGAGCATGGCCGAACGCGATACGCGCGTCACGGAAGCGGCAAAGGCGAAGCCGAGCGTGATCGCCGGGAGGATGAGCTGGCTCAGGTTGCGCAGCGGGTCCTCCCAGAGAGGTGCGAACTCCCCCATGGCGGGCAGGATGCCGAAGCCGGCGGAAAGCATGTAGATCAGCAGCAGGCCGAACACGAAATTCGGCGTCGACTGCCCGACCATGGCGATGATGCGCACGCCGAGATCGGACGGCCTCTCGTTGCGCGTCGCCGCGAATATGCCGGCCGGGATTCCCATGAGCAGAGCAATGAACATCGAAAGCAGCGCGAGTTCCAGCGTCAGTGGGAAACGCTGCAGGATCACGTCCAGCACCGGCTTGCCATAGGTGACCGAGATGCCCATGTCGCCCTGGAGCAGGCCGGTTACCCAGCGCCAGTATTGCACGAGCCAGGGCTGGTCGATGCCGAAATAGGCCGCCAGCGCATCGCGCTGCGCCGGCGTCAGCAGCCCCGCCTCCGTGCCCAGCATCGCCGTGATGGAATCGCCCGGCACCAGCCGGATGGCGACGAAGACGAGCACGGACACGCCAATGAGCACGAGGGGGAACGCCGCCAGGCGGCGTGCCAGATAGTTCATGCGATGCACCTCATGCGCATGCTGGAGTTTCCGAAACTGCCCCGGTTACTGCCCGATCGTCACCTTGCTGAGGCCGAACAGGGTGCCCGTCGGGCTCGGCTCGAAGCCTTGCACGGTCTTCTGCTGCGCGGTGTAGCCGTAGGAGGTGTAGAGCCAGATCCACGGCGAGACCTCCGCCAGGTGCTTCTCGAAGTCGGCGAAGATCGCCTTGCGCTTCTCCGGATCGGTCTCTTCGCGCCCCTGCTGCATAAGGCTGTCCAGCGTGTCGTCGATATAGTTGGCGACGTGCTGCAGGTTGCCGGATTTCGTCCAGTAGCGGTTATACATGGTGTAGGGGTCCGCCCGGCCGCCATTGAGCGCCACCGCCATGTCGAAATCGCCCTTCAGCCATGTGTCAACATACACGTTGAGCTCCATCATCCTGATGTCCAGGTCGATGCCGATCTCGGCGAGCTGCGACTGGATGACCTGCGCCTCCGCCGCCGCCGTGGGCGGCTCGCCGGTGGCCGCGATCACGGTGGCCGAGAAGCCGTCCGCATGGCCGGCGTCTGCCATCAGCTTCTTCGCCTTCTCGATGTCGCGTTCGTAGCAGAAAAGCTCTTTCGGATCGGTTGCATAGGCCGGGATCGTCAGCGGCCCCGTGACCTTGCCCTCGCCCAGCGAGGCCGTGTCGAGCACCTCCTGCCGGTCGATGGCGCAGGAGATCGCCTGCCGCACGCCGAGCTCCGTCATCGGCGAGCGCGAGGGGTTGAGCTGCAGCACGTGATAGGCCAGCACCGGCGCGCGGTTGAGCTGCAGGCTCGCCTCGCGCGGCACCAGCGTGGCCACCAGCGGATCGTTCAACAGCGCGAAATCGATCTGGCCGGCGCGCATCGCGGCCAGGATCGCCGTCTCGTCGGGAAGCACGCTGATATTGATCCCGTCGATGCCGACCGTACCGCCCGCCCATTCCTCGTTGGCGTCGAGCACCGCCTTGGAATTCGGGTCCCATTCATCGAGCTTGAACGGACCGGACCCGACGGTCTCCGTGCCGATCGAGCCCGCTTCGACTTCGCTGGCAGGGACGATGGCCGCGTTGATGTCGCTCATCGCCGTCAGGATCGGCGCGTCCGGCTGCGACAGCTTGAAGACGACCGTGCCTTCGTCCGGCGTCTCGATGCCCTCTATCGAAAGGAAGTTCGCGCGCGCCACCGCGCCCGTCGCTTCGTCCAGGATGCGCTCGAACGAGACTTTCACGTCGGCGGCGGTCACCGCCGCGCCGTTGTGGAACTTGGCGTCGGGGTCGAGCTTGAAGGTCAATTCCCTGCCGTCGGCCGAGAACTCCCATGATTCCGCGATCGCCGGGCCGATCTGGAGATCGGCGTCAAGCCGCACCAACGGCTCATAGACGAGTTCCAGGAGCCGCAGCGAGGGGAAGGCCGTCTGCTTGTGCGGGTCGAGGCCGGTCGCATCCTGCGCCCAGGCCATGCGCAGCGTCGCGGCATTGGCGGTCGCCGAAACCGCCGCCGTGCCGAGCATCGCCGCAACGGCGATGCCGCGAATGAACTTTGTCATAAGGTGGCGTGTCATTTCTGTCTCTCTCCCCTTCTGGATCGAACTTTTCGTCTACGTTCCGCCGGGCCGGCCTCGGCCCTCTTATCAATGATTGGGCGGCGTCACACCGCCTTTGTCGCCGATCGCCCTGCGGAGAAAGCCTCCCGCATTCCTGAGCGTCTCCTGCGCTTCGTCAGGCCCCATGCCGGTCATGACCACCAGGATGGCCAGCTTCACGTCGTTGCCGGTCCGGGCGAGCGCCTGCCTTGCCTCTTCCGCCGTGCAGCCGGCCGCCTGCATGACGATGCGGATGGCCCGAGCAACCAGCTTCCGGTTGCTCGGATTCACGTCCACCATCAGGTTCTGGTAGCTCTTGCCGATGCGGATCATGCTCGCCGTCGACAGCATGTTGAGCACAAGTTTCTGCGCCGTGCCCGACTTCAGCCGCGTCGAGCCCGTCAGGGCCTCCGGCCCCACCACCGGCGAGATGGCGATGTCGGCAATGCCGGCGATGATCGAGGCTGGATTGCAGGAAAGGGCAACCGTGGTCGCCCCGATCTGCTTGGCATAGCCCAGCCCGCCGATCACATAGGGCGTGCGTCCGCTCACCGCGATGCCGACCACCACGTCGTCCGCCCTCAGCCCGATCTGCCGCAGCGCCTCGGCCCCCTCTTCCGTGTCGTCCTCGGCGCCTTCTATGGAACGGACCAGTGCCTCGGGACCGCCCGCGATCAGGCCGACGACCATCTCCTCCGGCACGCCGAAAGTGGGCGGACATTCCGACGCGTCGAGAACCCCCAGCCGGCCGCTCGTGCCGGCGCCCATATAGATGAGCCGCGCCCCCTTCTGGAACGCTCCGACGATCCGATCGACCGCAGCGGCAACGTCCGGAATCACTTTCTCAACGGCCTCGGCGACAGCCTTGTCTTCATTGTTGATTTTGCGCAGGACCTCGACGGTCGGCAACAGGTCGATATCCATCGTCCTGGGGTTCCGGCCCTCCGAAACAAGCCGTTCCAGCTCGGATATCAATCCCTGTTCGGTCATCTGCTCGCTCTCAGGAAACTGCCGCTGTTTGGACGGCTCCCGCAGGCCGGCCCCGCGGTCTCTTTCCATTTTGTTAAGATTCTAGAATTTTCCATTCACAACGTCAACCGAAATTAGGAATATAATATTCCTATTTTCTCGCCATCTGCGCTTTCCGACCGTACTCCGGAGTCAGGCTGCGGAACTGCTCGAAGGCGCCGTAGATCTCCTCGCGAGGATGATCGCTCCAGAAACGGCATCGCCGTCGGCCGGTTTCAAGCGCCGGCGCACGTCGGGTGCGAGCCAGGGCTCGATCGGGCTTGCCAGGCCGCCCAGCAAGGTCAAGCGCGGCGCCCCCTTCTCGAAGAGCACGCGCACCAGCGTATCGATCTGTTCGGCGGCAGCTTGCACGATCCGCCGCCCTGCCGGATCGCCCTGGTCCGCATGGCGCAGCACCATGGGAGCAAGGGACGCATAATCAGTGGCCGTGGCGCGGTCCATCCAAGCCACCGCTTCCATCGGGTCGTTCCGGAACCGCTGCATGACCTCCGCCAGCAGCGGCGTCTTCTCGTGGCGGCCGTCATGGGCGCGCAGCGCAAGCTGCACGGCTTTCAGCCCCAGATCCGCCCCGCTCCCCTCGTCCGAGATCGGGAAACCGTAGCCGCCCACCCTCAATTCCCGCCCGTCGACGACGCCGAGGCCGATGGAGCCTGTCCCTGCGATGACGATAGCGCCGTCCTCGCCCGAATGTGCGCCGAGGCAGGCGGCCATGCCGTCGCTGACGAAATCCATTTTTGCAAAGGGGTGGGCGATCGCGCGCAGCGCCTCCAGCGCACTCTTCCGCCCGGTCCCGGCAAGGCCGATCCCCGCATGGATCCGGCCGGTCTCGGCGGGTCCGAGCCCCGCCTCCTCGATCGCCGCGCCGAAGGCGCGTGAGACCGACGCCCACGCTTCCTCGATACCGAGGCGTGTCGTGGCCGGTCCCGAAAGCCCCTGTCCCAGCACCGCGCCTGCCTCGTCTTCGATGCGCGCCCGGCAACCGGTCCCGCCGCCGTCGACGCCGAGGAAGTAGCGCGGTTTTCGGCCGGTGCTCATGCGCTGATCCGCTCGATCTCCGCCCCGCACATGCGCAGCTTGCGGTCCAGCTGCTCATAGCCGCGGTCGAGGTGGTAGACCCGGTTGACGATCGTCTCGCCCTCCGACACGAGGCCCGCCAGCACCAGCGACACGGAAGCCCGCAGATCCGTCGCCATCACCTGCGCCCCTTTCAGTGAGGCACCTCCGCGCACCAGCGCGGTCGTGCCCTGCAGCGTGATGTTGGCGCCGAGCCGCATCAGTTCGGGCACATGCATGAAGCGGTTCTCGAACACCGTCTCCCGCAGGAGCGCGGCGCCCTCCGCGCAGCACATCAGCGCCATGAACTGCGCCTGCAGGTCGGTCGGGAAACCCGGATAAGGCTCGGTCGTAAGGTCCGCGGCCCTGAGCGGCCCGTCCCGCGACACCATCAGCCCACGGTCGCCAGGCCAGACGCTGACGCCGGCCACCTCCAGAAGTTGCACCACGGAGGCCATGTGCTCCAGCCGGGCGCCGATCAGTTCGAGCTGCCCGCCGGTGATGGCCGCCGCCACAGCATAGGTGCCGGCTTCGATCCGGTCCGGGATGATGGTGTGGGTCGCGGCGCGCCAGCTCCGGCCGCCATTGATGAGGATGCGGTGTGTCCCCGCGCCCTCGATCTCCGCGCCCATCGCGTTGAGACAGGCGGCAAGGTCCGCCACCTCCGGCTCCCGCGCCGCGTTTAGGATCTCCGTCTCGCCCTTGGCACATGTCGCCGCCATCATCGCGGTCTCGGTCGCGCCGACGGATGGCGAACTGAGCACGATGCGCGTGCCGGTCAGCCCCTGCGGAGCAGACGCCACGATGTGCCCGCTCTCGATCGCGATATCGGCCCCGAGCGCCGCCAGCGCCTTCACATGCATGTCGACGGGCCGGGCCCCGATCGCGCAGCCGCCTGGCATCGAGACCCGCGCATGGCCGAAACGGGCAAGCAGCGGCGCAAGCACCAGCAGCGTCGCCCGCATGCGCCGCACCGTGTCATAGGACGTCTCCTTGGAAACGGCCTCGCCGGCATCGATGGTCGCGGCATGCGGCGAACGCTCGACCTTGGCGCCGTGCAGTTCCACCACGCCCAGCATGTTCTCGACGTCGGTCACGGCGGGCAGGTTCGCAATCGCCAGCGGATAGGGGCTGAGCAGCGCGGCCGCAATCTGCGGCAACGCGGCGTTCTTCGCCCCCGCGATCGTCACTGCGCCCTGGAGCCTTTGTCCGCCGACGATCCGCAATCTGTCCATGGCCCGGAACCCGATATTCGTGAAGATCCGAAAGTCGATCATTCATTCTTCACTGTCAACAAGGATTGGAATAATCTATTCCTCCACCGCCGGCCCATCAAGCAAGGGAAACGCATGTCCGTTCTGAGAAAGATCAGCGCCAAGCTGGACGACATGACGCCCGCCGATCGGCAGATCGGACAGTTCATCCTCGACAATCCCGACCAGATGCTGCGTCTCTCTTCGACTGCGCTTGCCGCCGTGACCGGCCGCAGCCAGTCGAGCGTCGTGAAGTTCAGCCAGAAGCTCGGCTATGGCAGCTACCAGGCGCTGAAGCTCGCCGTCAGCGAGGCCAAGGCCCAGGAATGGCAGGTGCCCGCCGGCATGATCCACGGCACGATCGAGATCGGCGACAGCTACGTGACCATCCTGCAGAAACTGGTCGGCTCCAAGCTCCAGTCCATGCAGCAGACGGTGGCGGCCAACAACGAGCGGGATATCGGCCGCGTGCTGGAACGGCTGGACAAGGCGCGCCGCATCCATCTGGCGGGCGTCGGCGCGTCCTCACTGGTCGCCCGCGATTTCACCTACAAGCTTGCGAAGCTCGGCCGCAACGTGCTGCACGACAGCGACAGCCATGTGCAGATGGCGAACGCCTCGGCGCTGGGCGCGGAGGACGTGCTGTTCGCGCTCTCCCATTCGGGCACGAGCACCGAGACCCTGCGCATCGCCGAGCTCGCGCGGCGACGCGGCACGACCGTGATCGCCGTCACGGGGCTGCAGGACAATCCCTTGAGCCGCATCGCCGACATCTGCCTCCACACGGTGGCCGATGAAGAGCGCGTCCGCTCCTCTTCCATCACGGCCCGCGACGCGCAGCTCACCCTGACGGACCTCCTCTTCATCCTGCTGGTGCAGCGCCAGCCCGACGCCAACGACTACATCCACTACAGTGAAGCGGCGGTGTCCGTCCTGAAGGCGGAGTGACCGCGCAGGGCTGCCGCAGCCGCTCAAATCGGCAGGGCGCTGTTTTCCTTCAGCGTCTGGAGCGCGATGGCGGTCTTCACATGCTGGACCGATTCGTGCGGCAGCAGGACCTCGTTCACGAAATCCGATAGCGACTTCAGATCAGGCGTGACGACCTTCAGGATGTAATCCATCTCGCCCGTCAGCGCATACGCCTCCTGGATTTCGGGCAGCCGCGAGACAAGCTCCGCGAACCGGCGCGCATTGTCGCGGTTGTGCGTGGCGAGCGTCACCGAGATGATGTTGACCAGCGAGAGACCGAGCCTGTCCCTGTCCAGGATCGCCCGATAGCCTTTGATGATCCCCTCCTCCTCGAGCTTCTGCCGGCGCCTGGAGCATTGGGACGCCGAAAGGTTCACGCGCTCGGAAAGATCGTTGTTGGTGAGCCGCGCATCCTCCTGCAGCAGCGATAGCATCTTGCGATCATACCCGTCGAGTTGCGCCATATCCGCCATTTTCCATCTCATTATGCAAAAACCGTGCGCCAGAAAGCCATTCTCCGCCGGCAAACGCAAGCACGCTGTATGCCCCGCCGGCTATAATGTCTTCCGAGCCAGGAACCAGGGAGAAACAGAATGGGACCGTTCCCGCATGACGCGCCGCCCGCCACCATAAGCCCGGAAAACCCGGCGGGAACCGACGGCTTCGAATTCGTGGAATTCGCGCATTCCGAACCCGGCGAGCTGGCGGATCTCTTCGCCCGGATGGGGTATACGCCCGTGGCACGCCACCGCAGCAAGGACATCACCGTCTGGCGCCAGGGCGACATCAATTACATCGTGAATGCCGAGCCGGGCTCTCACGCCGCCCGTTTCTTGGAGGAGCACGGCCCTTGCGCACCGTCCATGGCCTGGCGCGTCGTGGATGCGAAACACGCCTTCGACCACGCGGTGTCCAAAGGCGCCGAGCCCTACAGCGGTGACGACAAGACGCTCGACGTGCCCGCCATTGTCGGCATCGGCGGCTCGCTCATCTACTTCGTCGGGACATATGGCGCCAAAGGCTCGGCCTACGATGCCGAGTTCGAATGGCTCGGTGAACGCAATCCGAGGCCGGAGGGCGTCGGCTTCTACTTTCTCGACCACCTCACCCACAACGTCTATCGCGGCAATATGGACAAGTGGTGGGCCTTCTACCGCGAGCTCTTCGGCTTCAGGCAGATCCATTATTTCGACATCGACGGGCGCATCACCGGCCTCGTGAGCCGCGCCATCACCTCGCCCTGCGGGAAGATCCGCATCCCCCTCAACGAATCCAAGGACGAGACCAGCCAGATCGTCGAATACCTGAAGAAGTACAAGGGCGAAGGCATCCAGCACATCGCGGTCGGCACCGAGGGGATCTACGATGCCACAGACCGGCTGGCGGACAACGGGCTCAAATTCATGCCGGGCCCGCCGGACATCTATTACGAAAAATCGTTCGATCGCGTGAACGGCCACCAGGAGCCGATCGAGCGCATGAAGAAGCACGGGATTCTGATCGACGGCGAAGGCGTGGTGAACGGCGGCATGACGAAGATCCTGCTGCAGATCTTCTCCAAGACCGTGATCGGCCCCATCTTCTTCGAGTTCATCCAGCGAAAGGGCGACGAAGGTTTCGGCGAAGGCAATTTCCGCGCACTCTTCGAATCCATCGAGGAAGACCAGATCCGGCGCGGCGTGCTCAAAGCCGCCGGATAGCTGCGTCCTCCACCCAAAACACGCCTGCACCTTCTCCAGCGCCCGGGGCGGCGGATCGCCCCGGGCGATTGCGTGCCTGCATCGCGGCGCGATTGCCGGCGTGGTGATTTTTTTCGAAACGCATTTGCCGGTGCGGCAACGAAATGGCACATGCTACGTTGCTGATGGCCTCATCAACGAAGCTCCTGATGTTCACCCTGCCGCAAATCCTCTCTTTCACCGTGATTGCCCTGGCCATGGCTGCCTTCGTCTGGGGCCGGTTCCGTTACGATCTCATCGGCGCGCTCGCCCTTCTCGCGGCTATGGCCGTCGGGGTCGTCCCCTTGGACCAGGCGTTCAGGGGCTTCAGCGACGATATCGTCATCATCGTCGGCAGCGCGCTTCTGGTCAGCGCAGGCGTCGCCCGCAGCGGCATCCTGGAACTGACGATTCATCGCTATGCGCCCAAGGTCACCACGGTGCGTGCGCAGGTGGCCCTGCTCGTCCTCACCGTCGCCTTCATGTCCGCCTTCGTGAAGAATATCGGCGCCGTGGCGATCATGATCCCGGTGGCGTTCCAGTTCGCGCGCCGCTCCCGCGTCTCCGCCTCCACCTTCCTCATGCCCATGGCCTTCGCCTCGCTCCTGGGCGGGCTGATGACGCAGATCGGCACCTCGCCCAACATCCTGGTGTCGCGCCTGCGCGGGGACCTCACGGGTGAGCCCTTCACCATGTTCGATTTCACGCCCGTGGGCCTCACGCTCACCCTTGCGGGCTCCGTCTTCCTCATCCTCTTCTACTGGCTCCTGCCGCATCGCGAACGCAAGGACACCTCCCTGCAGCAGGCCATCGTCATCAAGAATTACGTGGCCGAGGCCCGGGTGGCGAAGGACTCCACGGTGATGAACAGGACCCTGGGGGATCTTCTGAAGATATCGGCGGGCGACGTCGCGATCACGAATGTGCTGCGTGCCGACGGCGTGCGGATCGCACCCTTGCCGGATGCGACATTGCGCGAGGGCGACATCCTGCTGATGGAAGGCGAGCACGAGGCGCTCGACCGCCTCGTCGCCCAGGCGAAGCTCAGGCTGTCCAGCGACAGGGGGGTGGCGGATGGCGGCGAGCCCGGCTTCGAAATCACCGCCATCGAGGCCGTGGTGGGCGAGAATTCGAGCCTCATCGGCTGGTCGGCGCAGGCCCTCCTGCTTCACGACCGCTTCAATGTGAACCTGTTGGCGGTGAGCCGCCAGGGCGAGCGGCTCAACCAGCGCGTGGGCACCGTCACGCTGCGCCTGGGCGACGTGGTCGTGCTTCAGGGCAGCCAGAAATCCCTGCCGGAATTCCTGCGTGATTTCGGCCTGCTGCCGCTTGCCGAGCGGCCCCTGCTCCTGGGCAGCGTGCGGCGCGGCGTGGTGCCGATCATCATCCTCGCGGCGGCGATGGCGGCCACGGCCATGGGTGCTGTCCCCGTTACCGTCGCCTTCTTTGCCGCCGCCGTCATGATGATTCTGTTCCGGGTCATCCCCGCGCGCAACGTCTATTCGGCAATGGACGGTCCGATTCTCGTGATGCTGGCCACGCTCATCCCCGTCAGCGAATCGTTGCGCACCACGGGCGCCACCGACGTCATCGCCGCCTACCTCGCCCAGCTCGGTACGCTCCTGCCGAGCTATGGCGCGCTGGCGCTCATCATGGTGGCCGCCATGGCGGTCACGCCCTTCCTCAACAATGCCGCCGCGGTGCTCGTCATGGCGCCCATCGCAGCCGGCTTCGCCACCACGCTCGGCTACAAGCCGGAAGCCTTCCTGATGGCCGTGGCCATCGGCGCGGGCTGCGATTTCCTCACGCCGATCGGGCACCAGTGCAACACGCTGGTGATGGGTCCCGGCGGCTATCAGTTCTCCGATTACCCCCGCCTCGGCCTGCCCCTTTCCCTGCTCGTGATCCTCGTGGCCGTGCCGACACTGATGATCGTCTGGCCGCTGCACTGATCCGCCGCCGCCTTGGCGGATTTCATCTGCGCTTCACATGCGCGTCACCCGCATGTCACGGCTCGCCGGTAGAAGCCGGCATCCCATTCTGACGAGGAGAATCGGAGATGCCCACGCGCCGCACCCTCATCAAGGCCGCCGCGGCGGCTGGCCTTTTCACCCCGTTCGGCGGCTTCGCCGCGTCACCCGCGAAGGCGGAAGGCGCTCCCGCCTTCCGGTTCGGGATCATCGCAGACCCGCAATATGCCCCCTTCCCGCCCAAGCCGGGCGGATCGCGCTACTACGCGAACAGCCTCTGGAAGCTGAGCGAGGCGATCGGCACCTTCAATGGTCAGGACCTCCAGTTCGTCGCCACGCTGGGCGATATCATCGACCGGAACTGGGACAGCTTCGGCGACATCCTGCCGATCTACGACACGCTCCGGCACGACCACTTCTTCGTGCTCGGCAACCACGACTATGAGGTCGGCCAGGACTATCTGCGTTCCGTGGTCCGCACCGTCGGCATGCCCCGGGCCTATTACGACTTCTCCGGCGGCGGGTACCGCTTCATCGTGATCGATGGCAATGATGTGAGCCTCTTTGCGCCGCCTGCGGGCGATCCGCGCCTCGAGATCGCCGCAGAGCGCCTGGCGAAGCTCAAGGAAACAGGCGCGGAGAATGCCCATAGCTGGAACGGCTCGCTGAGCGACGAACAGTTCGCCTGGCTCGGGCGGACAATAGAAGAGGCGAAAAACGCGGGCGAAAAGGTGATCGTGCTCAGCCACTATCCGGTCTACCCGGACAACATGCACAATCTCTGGGACTCCGAGCGCATCGTCGAGCTCCTGACCGGCCATGACCACGTGGTGGCTTTCTTCAACGGCCACAACCATGCCGGAAACTACGGCGAGGTGGCTGGAACCCACTTCGTCAATTTTCAGGGAATGGTCGAGACGCCCGCCCACAATGCCTATGCGGTCCTCGAGGTCTACGAAGACAGGCTGGAGATCAGCGGCTTCGGCCGGGAACCGAGCCGCAGCCTGAGGATCGGCGCCACGCGCGACGCCTGACACGCATGGGACCGGCGGGCGTCCCCGCCCGCCGGCGCATTCTTTCGCTCAGTGGCGCTGAGCCAGCGCCTCATCCTCACCGAAGGACTTGAACAGCGGTATCAGCTGCCAGACGGCGGAGAGGCCGACCAGGATGTAGATCACCCTGGAGACCACCGCCTCCTGGCCGCCGAAGATCGCTGCCACCAGGTCGAACTGGAACAGGCCGACGAGCAGCCAGTTCAGTCCGCCGACGATGATGAGAATGAGCGTAATGATGTTCAGTGCGTGCATGGAGAGCACTCCCACTTGGTCTCCCAAGCAATGCGAACGCAGATCTAACGAAATTGTTCCCAAGTGTAACGAATGTGAACAATGCAGATCGCGCGTCTACCACAAGGGCCTGACCTTCGTCGGAGTTTTCCCGAAGACCTCGTCCGGCACGAAGAAGTCGGCCGCGAGTGCCGCATTCGGGCCGGGCGCATATTTGCCGAAGTCGGTCACGCCCGCCTCCCGCAGCACGAGTTCGTCGATGAAGAAGTTGCCGGTGCAATCGCGCGCCGGCCGGGTCACGATCTCATGGGCCGCATCGGCGACGATCTCCGGCGAGCGGCTCAGGCCCGCCACCGCCTCCCCGCCCAGGAGGTTGCGCACCGCGGCCGTGTCGATCGCCGTCAGCGGCCATAGGGAATTGACCGCGATCCCCTCCTCCGCGAACTCCGCGCTCATGCCCAGCGTGCACATGGACATTCCGAACTTCGCCATCGTGTAGGCCACGTGTTTCTTGAACCATTTCGGGTTCATGTCGAGCGGCGGGGCGAGGTTCAGGATATGCGGGTTCTCGGCCTGTCTCAGATGCGGGATGCAGGTTTTCGACACGAGAAAGGTGCCCCGCGTGTTCACCTGATGCATCAGGTCGAAGCGCTTCATCTCGGTCTGGAGCGTGCCCGTGAGCTGGATGGCGCTGGCATTGTTGACGCAGATATCGATGCCGCCGAAGGCCTCCGCCGTCGCCGCCACCGCGGCCTCCACGCTGGCCTCGTCGCGGATGTCGCAGACCACAGCGAGCGCCTTGCCGCCCGCCGCCTCGATCTGTTCGGCCGCCGTGTGAATCGTCCCCGGCAGCTTGGGATGCGGCGTGTCGGTCTTGGCGGCGATGGTGACGTTCGCGCCGTCGCGCGCCGCTCTCAGCGCGATTGCAAGCCCGATGCCCCGGCTCCCGCCGGAGATGAATAGCGTCTTGCCCGCAAGCGACATGTCCGTTCCTCCAGGCCGTAAAGGCGACCGGAAGAACCTAGTCCGCCTCTTACGTGAACGTCAACTCTCCGCGCGCGGCAACGCGGAGATGCCCCCATGGTCGGCCGACCACTTGAGCGGCTCCTTGAGAAACGCTTCCGCCTGGTCGAGCGCTTCCGCCCCGAAGCGGTTCTCCTTGCGGCAGACGGCCAGGATGTCCCACCAGGTGGTGAGATAGTGAAGCCGCATGCCGGCGGCCGCAAGCCGGTCCGGCGTATCGGGGAAGATATCGTAATAGAACACCGCGAAGGTGTCGCTCACCGTCGCGCCCGCGTTGCGGATCGCCTCCGCGAACTTGATCTTGCTGCCGCCGTCGGTGGTGAGATCCTCCACCAGGAGCACGCGCGCGCCTTCGGCGAGGTCGCCCTCGATCTGCGCATTGCGCCCGAAGCCCTTGGGCTTCTTGCGCACATAGAGCATCGGCAGGCCGAGCCGCTCCGAAAGCCACGCCGCAAACGGGATGCCCGCCGTCTCGCCGCCGGCCACTGCATCGAACTGCTCGAAGCCTGCCTGCCGCAGGACCACGGAGGCCCCGAAATCGATGACCGCCGATCGGATGCGCGGATACGAGATGAGCTTGCGGCAGTCTATATAGACCGGGCTCTTGATGCCTGAGGTGAAGGTGAAGGGCTGGTCGGCGCGGATATGCACCGCCTCGATCTCGAGCAGCATCTTGGCCGCCGTCTCGGCGATCAGGGTCTTGTCGGGAAAACTGTTGGCGAACATGGGCGGGCTTGGTTCCTTCGGACCGTCTTCAACAGGTCAATATACCCCTCACTTGCGCTGCGGCCCCCGTCCCAACAATCACCCGCGCCGGTGATTGGCGCAACGGCGACGCCGCGTTATCTCTCCCCTTGTGGGAGAGAAAGCGATTTCAACATCTTAGCTGGAGCGAAGCGGAAGCTAAGTGTTAGAAATCGCAAGTGAGGGGTGATCTCACCATTCTTGTGGCTTCTTCGCTCCTAAAAAGTTTAATCCTCCACTTTCCATTGGATGGGGAACATCGGATCGAAGACGGTGACGGCCTCCTCGCCCACACTCACCTTCCGCTCCATCTCCACCGGCTTGTCATACCGCCTCAGCGTGATGCGCTTCTCGTTGGGCGGTAGGCGGTAGAAGGCAGGGCCGTTGAGCGAGGTGAAAGCCTCCAGCCGGTCGAGCGCGCCTTCCTCCTCGAACACATGCGCCAGGCAGGCCATTGTATTCGGCGCGTTGAAGATGCCGGCGCAGCCGCAGGCGCATTCCTTGAGCGGATCGAGATGCGGCGCCGAATCGGTGCCGAGGAAGAAACGCCCCTCGCCCGACGTCGCGGCGGCGCGCAGCGCCAGCCGGTGCGTCTCGCGCTTGGCCACCGGCAGGCAGTAATAATGCGGGCGGATGCCGCCGGCGAGAATCGCATTGCGGTTGATGATGAGATGATGCGTGGTGATCGTCGCACCAACATTCTCGTCCTGCGACCGCGCGAAATCGATACCGTCCTTCGTGGTCACATGTTCCATGACGATACGGAGTTCCGGCAGCCGCTTGCGCAGCGGCGCGAGCACCCGTTCGATGAACACCGCCTCCCGGTCGAAAATATCGATCGCCGGATCGGTCACCTCGCCATGCACGCAGAGCGGCATGCCGATCGCCGCCATGCGCTCCAGCACGGGATAGACCGTCTCGATATTGCGCACGCCGCTCTGGGAATTGGTGGTCGCTCCCGCCGGATAGAGCTTCACCGCCGTCACGAGCCCGTTGCGGAAACCTGATTCCACATCATCGGCTTGCGTCGATTCGGTGAGGTAAAGCGTCATCAGCGGCTCGAACCCGCTTCCCTGCGGCAGCGCCGCCAGAATGCGCTCGCGATAGTCTGCCGCGTCCCGGGTCGTGACGACCGGCGGCACGAGGTTCGGCATGATGATCGCGCGGGAAAAATGACCGGCCGAATGCGGCGCCACGGCCGCAAGCACCGCCCCGTCGCGCAGATGGAGATGCCAGTCGTCTGGCTGCCTGATGGTGAGCGTTTTCATGACGAGGCCGAGACATAGCCGGTTTCACACCGCGCGCAAGGGAGAAAGCACCCTCCCCACGTCTTTGCGAAAATCCTCGCCGCCTCTGTCGGATTGAGGCATGCTCGGCCGTCTTCCAACCGAACGAGGTGAACCCGCATGCTTTATGCCATTCTCTGCTACCACGACGAGGATGTGGTGATGTCCTGGAGCAAGGCCGAGGACGAAGCCGTCCTCGCCAAGCGCAAGCGCGTCCAGAAGGAATTCATCGAGCGCGGCAAGATGGGCCCCGCCATTCGGCTCGTGCCCACGACAGGCGCCACCACGCTGCGCGCCTCCGGCAACGAGCAGCTGGTGCTCGACGGTCCCTTCGCCGAGACCAAGGAGCAGTTGCTGGGCTTCTATCTCGTCGACTGCGAGAATCTGGACGAGGTGGTCGACTTCGCCAAGCGCATGAAGGAGGGCGAAAGCTGCACCTTCGAGATCCGCCCCGTCCAGATCTTTGAAAAAGGCGTGCTCCCCGAGGAGGTGAAAGTAGCATCATGACCGACCTAGCCTGGATAGAGACCGCATTGACGGGCGCCCGCCCGCAGGCGATGGGCGCGCTCCTGCGCTATTTCCGCGATCTCGACCGGGCCGAGGAAGCCTTTCAGGAAGCCTGCCTGCGCGCCATGAAGACCTGGCCGGTGAAGGGGCCGCCGCGCGACCCCGCCGCCTGGCTCATCTTCGTCGGCCGCAATGCGGCGCTGGACAGCGTGCGCCGCGACAGCCGCAACACCGCGCTTCCCCCCGATGAGCTCATCTCCGACCTCGGCGATGCCGAGGCGGACATGGCCGAAAGGCTCGACGATTCCCATTACCGTGACGACATCCTGCGGTTGATGTTCATCTGCTGCCATCCGGACCTGCCCGCCACCCAGCAGGTGGCGCTCGCCCTGCGCATCGTCTCTGGCCTTTCCGTACGCGAGATCGCCAACGCCTTCCTCGTCAACGAAAAGGCGATGGAGCAGCGCATCACCCGCGCCAAGCGCCGCGTGTCGGAGGCTGACGTGCCCTTCGCGGCACCCGACGCGGTCGATCGTGCGGAGCGGCTGGCGGCGGTGGCGGCCATGATCTACCTGATCTTCAACGAGGGCTATTCGGCAAGCGGGGGCGAAGTGCATGTTCGCGAGCCGCTCTGTGAGGAGGCGATCAGGCTCGCGCGCCTGCTCCTCCGTCTCTTCCCGGCGGAGCCCGAGATCATGGGTCTGTTGGCCCTCATGCTCCTCCAGCACGCCCGCACGGCAGCCCGTCTCGATGCCGAGGGCAATATCGTTCTCCTCGAAGACCAGGACCGCGGTCTCTGGAACCGCGACAAGATCACGGAAGGCCTGGCGCTCGTCGACAAGGCGATGCGCCACCGCAAGCCCGGCCCGTATCAGGTCCAGGCCGCGATCGCCGCGCTTCACGCACGCGCGGCGAAGCCGGAGGACACGGATTGGCAGGAGATCAACCTTCTCTACCAGATGCTGGAGCGCCTCCAGCCCTCCCCCATCGTCCGGCTGAACCGCGCCGTCGCCGTCTTCAAGCTGCAGGGAGCCGAAGCCGCCCTCCTGCTTGTCGATCCGCTGAAGGACCGGCTGTCGGGCTATTTCTATTTCCACGGCGTGCGCGGCGCCCTTCTGATGGAGCTCGGCCGCGACCGGGAGGCCCACATCGCCTTCGACAAGGCGATCTCCCTCGCACGCACCCCCGCGGAGGCCGCCCACATCCGCCAGCACATCGACCGCCTGATCGCGGAGGGGAAGGCGAAGGCGAAATCCGCCTGAGATTTTTCCTCGTCCGGATCGGGAAAAATGTCGGCGGGGCCCATGGACCGGCGTCCTTGGGGCGTATCGTTCCAGGAGAAGGGAGGCGAATATGCGCTATATATGCCTGGTCTATGCCGATGAAGCCGCGCTGCGGGCATTGCCCAAGGAGGATTTCGATCGGCTCGTTCAGGACTCCATCGACTATGACGACCTGCTCGAACGGCAGGGACATCTGATTGTCGCCCATGCATTGGAATCGCCCTCCCTCGCCACCAATGTCGTCACGCGCAGCGGAAAGACAGTCACGACGGACGGGCCTTTTTCCGAGTCCAAGGAGCAGTTGCTGGGCTTCCTTTTGGTCGAGGCGCGGGATCGGGAGGAGGCCATCGCGCTCGCCTCCAGGGTACCACCCGGCGCCTATGGCCGCATCGAAGTTCGGGCCGCGGGAAAACCCGGCGACCACTGACGATCTCGTTTTTGTCGGATCGCGGCTTTGGCGTTCGTCCTCGGGGCGCCGGATCCGAGCAAGGAGGAAAAATCCGATGCGGTTTCTGTTTCTGATCCACGCCGACGAGGTGGAGATGAAGGCCCGCCCCATGGAGGATGCGCTGCAATGCGTCCGCGAGGGAATGGAATATGACGAGTTCCTGAAGCAGCACGGCCATTTCGTCGCCTCCCACGGGCTCGAATGGGCCTCGCAGGCCACCGTCCTGCGCTCGCAGGGTGGCAAGGTGGTCAGCACCGACGGCCCGTTCGCGGAAACCAAGGAACAGTTGCTCGGCTTCTTCCTCGTTCAGGCGAAGGACCGGGAGGAAGCGCTGTCGCTCGCCTCCCGCCTGCCGATGCTCGCTTCCGGCAGCACGGTGGAGGTCCGCGCCATCGACGATCTGGCCGAAGAGCTCCTTTGAAAAGGCACTGAGCTTCTCCCGGACAAAATGTCGGAAAGCCGTTCCCGCATCCGTCCTCCGGGGGATCGCCAGCGATCGTATCAACGAGAGGAGAAGGAAAATGCAGCACCGGACCGTATCGCGCGCAGAATGGATCGAGGCCCGCAAGACGCTTCTCGCCAAGGAGAAACAGGCCTCCCGGCTGCGTGACGAAATCGGGGAGGCGCGTCGCGCCCTCCCCTGGGTGAAAATCGAGAAGAACTACGTTTTCGATGCGCCGGACGGCGAAAGAACCCTCGCCGAGCTGTTCGAAGGCCGCAGCCAGCTCATTGTCCAGCATTTCATGTTCCCGCCCGAATGGGAGGCGGGCTGCGCCGGCTGCTCTTTCGAGGCGGACCACGTCGACGGCGCGCGCCAACATTTCCTGCACAAGGATGTGACCTACGTTGCCATCTCCCGCGCGCCCATCGACAAGATCGAGGCCTATCGCAAGCGTATGGGCTGGGCCTTCCCCTGGGTCTCCTCGGGCAGGACGGATTTCAACTACGACTTCAACGTCTCCTTCACCAGGGAGCAGTTGGAGAAGGGCGAGGCCGTCTACAACTACGAGGTCATCGATCCCGGCATTTCGGACCTGCCGGGTCTCAGCGTCTTCTACAGGGATGCGGACGGCACGGTCTTCCATACCTATTCCACCTTCGCCCGCGGCGGCGAGGAAGTGCTGGGCGCGCTCATGTATCTCGATATGACGCCGGTAGGCCGCAACGAGAAGACACCGCTCGACTGGATTCACCGGCACGACGAATACCCCGCCTGACGGGCTTCCGCTCTCCTGACACGAGGTTGGCAGGAAGCGTGTGCGAATGTCTGGGAAAGGCC